>NZ_JAVHWR010000185.1:0-46988 GCF_032159565.1 Mycobacterium sp. | reverse complement strand
GGTGGTCAGGGCCCGAATCGATAAATACGGGCGTCGATACGCTAATCTGTGCACGCCCATTGGCGCGGTAACCCAGTACCCGCCCCCGTAGCTCAGGGGATAGAGCGTCTGCCTCCGGAGCAGAAGGCCGCAGGTTCGAATCCTGCCGGGGGCACCACACATTTACCCAGTTCAGCGTTGGTTTTTGCGGGTTCCGGCCAAAGGCCGTGCGATTAACGTGCGATAGTCCCGGCGGTTTGGCGTGGACCAGCTAACTCGACCTGTCTATCCGTGGAAGCTGTCGAACACGGAGATCGCGAGACGCGCGAATACATATATATGTGGCGCGTGTCGTCGGGTCGGCATGTCAGACCGACTGGGTAGCGTGATATGCCACGTCGATTGCAGAGGTGGCCAAGTGCGCAAACTCGATGCGGACACGGCGTCGGCCGTGCGCCAAGGGATTCTCGCCGCGGCGGATCAAAGCGGCATTTTCTCGGGCCTGGACGGCTTCACAAAGGGTCTGTTTCCGCCGGGTGCGGCCATGAAGTCGATGTTGGATGCCTTCGGCAAGGATTTCGCAGGGCCGGGTGTCGTGGGGCTCAAGTTCCCCGAAGACCTAATTGGGCCGAGTGTGGGCCTGAAGATGCACGAGTTGTTTCCGTCGGGTGCGCCGATGACGTCGGTGTTCGATGCCTTCGGCAAGGACCTCGCAGGACCGGGCGTCGGCCTGAAGATGCACGAGTTGTTTCCGTCGGGTGCCCCGATGACGTCGATGTTCGATGCCTTCGGCAAGGACCTCGCAGGACCGGGCGTAGGGCTTAAATCGATCTTGGACGCCTTCGGTAAGGACCTGATTCCCCCGGGGTCGGCCTTTAGCACGATGGCGAATGAGGCTCTGGGCGGCCTATTGAGAGACGCTAAAAATTACCGCTCGCCGGAGGACTTCGCCGTAGCCGTTAGGCATACCGCAGCGCCCCTGGTCGCCGGACAGGTGCGGTCACTCAAGACCCGTGACGAGGTTATTGCATACATCAACCTCGTCGCTGCCATCATCAATTTGTTGGTGACGATATGGACTGTGGCGTCGAAAGTGGTGGACGATCCGACACCTCCGCGCGAAACCCAAAACCAGGTCGTGATCAACATACACGACGAATGTGACAAATCTGCCTCCAGCTGCGCCGTCTGTGCTACCAGTCCCGTCGCATCAGATCCCGTTCTCCGCCAACCAAATTGACCCGTCGTCGTCGTAGAAGGACACCGCCCCGTCTGCCGTCACGGTCGCCCGTAGCCACCAGTGGGAGTAGGCCTTCCCGGCGGGACGAACCCCAGCAGGGAGATCCCCGGCGCACACGTCGACCGGTTGCCCGGTGCGCAGCGCGGCCAGACGCGCGGCGTTCGAATGGTGCGGCATGCTGTGGCGGGATTCCTGTTCCTCGCGTGCCAACAGCATGGTGTAGACCCCGGCGTGCTGGCCGGTTGTCGGCGGGCGTCGCGGGCCATCAGGCCGCCCCCGGCGGCGGATGTGCACAGGGTCGCGATCCCATCGCGACCGGGCCGCCCGGACATGCCGGTCGGACTTCGCCTGTCCCGGTTCGGGGTTCACCCGCGCGAGCAGGTCGACGACGTGCTTCTCGCACAGCCGGATCTCGGCGGCCAGCTTGACCGCCACGCTCGCGCGGGTCTGTCCGGCCAGCTCGGCATCCCACAGGGCCCGCAGCTGATCGCCGCGATCGGCGGCCGCCGCCGCCGGTGATCGTCTGGGCCTCGCGCTCGTCGAACTCCAGCACGCGCCCCGCCTCGCGGGCGGCGTGCTCTAAGGCGCGGGCCATGTCGGCGCGGAGTTGGTCGCCTGCGGTCATGGTTTAATCGTCCTCTCTGACGTGGCCCAGGGCGTTCTAGATCTTCTTGGTAAAGGTGGAGATCTAGTTCTACTGCCGGACTTGATCTCCCGCCCAGAAATTCCGGTCGTACTGCATCGTGGCTGGCACGCTATGCGATACGGGCGACCGCCCGGAGTTTGCTGGGTACCCTCCCCACCGCATCTAGCCATCTGCTGGGACGACGAACTAAGCGACGACGAGAAGCGGGCCGCGGTCGACACGCTGTTCACGATCACGATCTACCCCGGGCCAGCGGGGCGGTAGCGCCCCGTTCGACAAGTCCCTGGTGGTCCCGAAGTCCAAGCTGTGACCGTGACGGTCCCGCAATCTGAATCGCATTAGCTGACCTAAGCATAAATCTGAAGTATCTCTGCGTTTTGCTGCTAAATCGCCGTACCACAGCGTTCGCGGGGTTACCGTGCAGCAATCTCCCAGACGAGGAGAAAGGTGGAGATGATGAACAGATCAACGATGGCAGCGGCGATCGGCGCGCTGGCGGTGGCGGGCCTGGTCGGCATGGCTCCGATTGTGATGGCGGCACCGGCCCCACCCGGCGGCGGCGGCAGCGACCCCACCGGCGGCGGCGGCACTCCCGGCACCCCGACCGCCCATCCCTGCGGCGTGGCCCACACCACCACCACCCCGACACCCTCAACAACCAAGGCGACGCCCAGGGATCACCCGCTGTGGCTCGACACCTGGCGGCGCTGACGCTTGACCGATGCGGCGCCCCGACCTACGGGTGATCTCCATGACCTAGATGCGTGACTCCGCACCGCCTCACCCCGTCCGGCTGTATATCGCCGTGCGGGGTGATTTGCGTTCTAAGGTGCACGCCACGCCCGGCGCATGCGCATCACCGAGTCGCGACAGGCAAAGTGGGACGACGGCGTTATCGCCAGGGCCTGGGTTGGTTGGTTTCCTGGTTTCACTGCTTTCCAGAACATTCGCCGCCGCCCACTTAGTCTTGTTAAGAGCCACCAAGTCCGATCTTGATAATGGCTGCTTGGTGTGGGTAGGCGAAGCCGAACCTGGTCACACAGCGCACGCCCAGGCGATCGCTGGAGAAGTACGCCGATCTGTCAGTGACCACGCTGACCGGAAGCCGCAGCACCGCAAAGACTTTGGCCTTCGGGATGCCCCAGATCCTGCCTTGGGGTACCGCCGGGCTCCAGTGCACCTGCACGCCCTGTGCCGATCTCTTTGTCGGGCTTGACGGGTCGATGCCCAGGAGCGGCTGGTTCCAGTCAGTGGCCACCTTCAGCGTCGAGAGGGTGAGCAGCATGTCGGGATGCATGACGAACGCCGTCAGTGTCGCGCCGACCTGCTCGGCCTTGCTGATGGCTTCGGCGAACACGTCGAGGTCGGCGATCGAGGACCCGGCGTTGACGAGCTGCACATCGGACAGGCTCTCCAGGCCGCTGGGCCCGTGGGTCGTGGTGTCGCCGAAGAATGCGGCGTCCAGACGAGTTTGAAGATCGCGAACCAGCCCTTGCCCGACAACGTCGAGCGCCGCCGGATCGGAGTCGTCGGCCAGCTCGGAGGACACGACGGTGAGGCCCTTCAACGCCGATGGGACACAGTTAATCTCATCGAGGTTCGCATCCGAAACCGCGATCTCTTGCCCCTCCTGGGTCCAGGCGGTTGTGGGGTCGGTCTGGACGACGGGAAAGCGCACGCTGTGGCTTTCGGTTTGAACGACCGTCGATACGGTGGTGGCGATGGAGCCTCGCACCAGTGGTTGGACGATGAGCGCTTCGACTTCTTCGGGCCGAAGGATGCTCGCACCGTCGCCGGAGGTGAGGAGTGTCATGGGTAGCTTTCCAGGAGAACGGATTTGGTGGACAACCGCGCCGATACCTGACCGGTCGTGCGGTGCGCTCTCCTGGAGCGACTGGCAGTAACTTTACTCCTGTGGGCGGGCCAGCGCCGCCTGCCAGGACGTGGGCCGAGGCTCGGCCAGGCCGGTTGCACCGGAGGCGAACGCGTTGCGAGCCGGGTACTTCGTTTGCACCCGCCAATGCGCGGGCACCCGAGTTTCGACGATCTCGGCCACCGTGTCCTCGCTGATCTCGCCGTCCTCGTCGAGCACCTCGGCCATCGTGGCGTGGTGCCAGATCTCGGCGGGGTCGATCAACTTGTGCCCGGCGGCCAGTGCCTCCACGTCGCGGGTGATCCGTTCCTGTTTCCAGTCCTGCAGCGTCGCGATCTCGGTACCGGCGGCCTGCAGTTGTTCGTCGAGTTCGGTCATCGCGACCCGCTTGTCGGCTGCCTCGCGGCGGAGCTTCTGGATGTGGTTGGCCAGCTTGGGGTCAGGCCGTCGAGCAGGCTGGGTTCGGGTTCACCTTCGGCGGCCAGCTCGGCGGCGGCGGCTTCGTAGTCGGCCGCGCTGAACGGGTGCCCCTCGTCGGGGTCGGCGGTCGTGTCAGGTGGGACATCGTGTCCCACCTAGGGTTGCTGGTCATCGGCCACGGCATCGGGTTCTGGTGCCTCAGCGTCGATCTCAGGGCCGGTATCGGGTGTCTGTGTCATAAGCCTGTTCCTTCGAGTCGGGGCCAGCGTCGGTTGCGCAGGCCGTTACTCAGCCAGGTGACCCGGGTGAGCAAGATGTCGGGCACGGTGTAACCCAAGTGCCCCAGCAGCTGTCGTTCGGCGTTGGTGGCAGGCCGGGCGAACGACACCCCGAATAGCTCACCGGCGATGCGCTCGGGATCGCCACCTAGGGTGGCGTCCTCGGCGCGCCGAAGATCGTCGGGCACGCCGTCGAAAACTAGCCAGCCGCGCGCATCGTTGACCCGTTGGGGCCCAATGGTTTCAGTCATCGTCCCTACCATGCTTCAGCGTTCCCTTCAGGGCTTCCACCTCGGCATCGGTGGCCTTGAGGACATGCTCCAGGGTCGTGTGCAGCAAGTGGAGGTTTGTGCGGCTGAGTGTCACCACGAATGTGCCCAGCCGGTTGTCGACGATCTCCAGACTCAAGGTCACCGTGTCGCTATCGTCGTCCGGCAATCGGGCCAGCACGGTGAGCCCGGTGGGCGTGATCGTGACAGTGTCGGGGTTGGGCTCGTGCCAGCCTTCGTAGATGTCGGCCAGGGTCATGAGGCGTCCTTTCTCGAGTGTTCCTCCGCAGTGATGGTGCTGCGGTTGGTTTTCGGATTCCGGCGGTGAACGAGACCGGCCACAACGCCCTCCGGCCGGTGCCGAGGAGCTAGGCCGTCGAACCATGCCCGGCAAGGCTGCAGGGCCCCACAGTGGCCGCACAGCGCCAGCGCGGCGGCCTCGTCGCCGTCTTCGTCGAACTGCGGGGCGCACCCCCGGCAGGCCGCTCCCGGTAAGGCCGGGGTCGCACAGAAACTATTTGTGCGCGTTCGGAGCATTGGCCGGTTTTCCGTACTGGCCGGGTAAGGGCCACCAAATTCTGAAACAGATCGCGAACGACATCATCGCGGCGTTCCCGATGTCGAACGGCCCGCGCCAGTTCAACGCCGACGAACTGGCGGGCTGCCTCAACCGGGCATGGGGAACGGAACTGCTGCTGGCCATGAGTACGCGTTTCGCCGGTGAAGACGAAATGATGCGCGTCTCGAATCATGGGGATGCATCCAGCTGTATACGTCGGCTACTCGTCGGTGCAGGCGTTAGTGGTCGCCAACGGTCAACCCCGACCGGCCAGCCACCCGAAGACCCAGGAACAGGCCATCACCTTCTGGGCGAACCGTTCGGCGAGCGTCCCGCCGTTCTCGTTTGCCGCCAAACCGGGATCAAGTTGGAACCGAGATCCACAGGCGTACGCGCACGGGCCAGACCGCGACATCGACAACGTCCATTCCTGGATCGCGTGTGATTCGACAAGCTGCTGGGACATCGCGGCGCTGGCGCTTCGGACGACCCGCCAGGACGCCGTCGAAAAGCAGTTGACCGAAGCGCGCCAGAAGAAAATCCGGCAGAAGCGCAAAGAATGGCAGACCGCCGAAAACGCGCGGCTGGCGAAAGGCAAGCCGCCGAAGACGATGCCGGTCTGGAAGACGGCGCAGTTGTCGACCGCCGAGAAAGCCGCGTGCGAACAGAACGTCCGCGCCTACGGATGGCTGGACTACCTCTACCGATTGCGGATCAAAGCCAACTACGAGGAAGCGCGAATGTTCACCGAAGGGCCGGACGACGAGCACACGTCAGCGATTTTCGCGCGCAACATGATTCGCTTTGCGACGGCGGTGATGATCGCGCACGAAGTGCGGATCGCCCGAACCATCGGCAAGACGGCGTTTCTCGATTTGGCGAACACGTGGACGGCGACGAACAGTCCCCCTGCAACGATGGGCATCGGCTTGCGATTACCGATCCTCACCAAGGTGCTGTGCGACGCATCACGCGTCGAGCAGTCCGAGCCGCCGCGCAGCGTCTTGCAGGTCGGCCTGGAACTGGTCAAGGCTGGTGAGTGTGTACATTCCGTCGATCTTCTTGTTGACCCAGAGTTCGTGGATCCTGCGCAGGTCCGCTAGTCGAGAGTGCCAACCTATGCCGTCAACGATGGCGAAGACGTATTGATGTGCGAACCGATGATTGGCTACGTCGGCAATCTCCCGGTACGCGTCAGTGAGCTTGCTGCCGGTCGAATCGAAACCCTTTGCGGCAACGACGATCTTCGCGTCTGCCACCGACGGCGCGAGCGAGCGAATCGAGGTGCTGGACAGCAAGATCGCGTGGCAGGTGCATGGCGAGGTCAAATGCTGTCCGATCGGGTGTCGTCACCGACAGGCCGTCTACCTGCATGATCTCATCTGCATCAATGCGCTCATTGCGGACGACGATGCCGGGCGGCGGTCGGCCACATCGCCAGATCATTTCGATCGGCGCAGCCGCCCTGACCCAGAGTGCGCCATGCATTGCCGCGGCGGCGCGACCCGTGATCACGCCACTGCGACCAGACCACAGCCACGCGCCGATGGTGTTTTGCGCTAGCGAGGGCACGATGAGCTTCGGCACGTACACGTCGGGGAAGATCGCGCGATAGTTCCACCGCAGGCGTCCGCGGGTAAGCCCGCCACCCGCCAGCGCTGCACTGCCGACGAACACCTCGTCCATGTCGCGATGGCGCGATAAGCGCCGACAATTCAGCCGCGAGATCCGAAGATTGCATCCGGGTTTGTGGATAACGCGGCGTCACGACCCTGCGTGCAAAATTGCGGCGTCAGACTCGTCGACCAGTGGCAGACCGAACAACGTGACCAGGCCGGGATCGCCGAACACGACAATGCGGGCGATCCCACCCGCGGTCACCTCGAGCGCCGCGATCCCGAACGCGCGCAGCACGCCGTCCTCGTCACGACGGTAGGCCGCTGCGGCGGGTTGCCCGTTGGCTGCGATGGCCACCATCCGCCAATCACCTGGCACCCCAACCACTCCGGCAAGATAGGGCAAGCAGGTCGCGCGGCCGGCGAACCAGGTCCGCGACCCGACCATCTCCAGCGCGGCGTCGTGGCGCAGCACCGCCTCCAGCAGGGCGGTGTCAGCGGCCTCGAAGGCGGCCATATACCCATCGAGCAGCTCGCGAGCCCGCGGCTCCGTGGGCTCGATGACCTCGTCGGCGCTCGGGGCGACGTCGCGCATCCGCGCCCGGGCCCGTTGCAACGCGCTCTTCACGGCGGCGACGCTGATGTCGAGCATCGCGGCGACATCCGTGGCGGGGAATGCCAACACGTCGCGCAGCAGTAGCACCGCGCGCTGCTGGGCCGGAAGGTGCTGCAGGCTGGCGACCAACGCCAGCCGCAGGCTCTCGCGCGAGGTAACGACCGCGGCCGGGTCGTCCGTCACCCAGGCATCGGGAATCGCCTGTAGCCATAAAACATCTGACGCCGGCACTGGCTCGGTGTGCGGGTCATCGGCCGCCGCGCCCAGACCCGACGGCAGCATGCGCCGACTGCCGTGCGCAAGCGTCGTCAGGCACGCGTTGGTCGCGATGCGGTGCAACCACGTGCGCACCGACGAGCGGTTCTCGAACTCCCGATAGCCGCGCCACGCGCGCAGATACGTTTCCTGGACGACGTCCTCGGCGTCGTGCGCCGAGCCGAGCATCCGGTAACAGTGCGCGAGCAGTTCGCGGCGAAACGGCTCGGTGTCGCGGATGAAATCGCTCATGCCGCCGCCGGCGGGAACTGGTAGACCTTCTGCGGCGTGATCCGCACGATCAGCCGCTCCGCGTCGGGCTCGGGCGTTGGCGCCATGCCGCCCATGTAGCGCTCATACATCTCATAGAGCAATCGCTTCTCGGGGTCCTCGGTGATCTCCCCCGTGCCACGGATCTCGACGTAGCGCCCCTTCTCGTCGATCACCAGCAGGCTGACCCGCGGGTCACGCGCGATGTTGCGGGACTTCAGCCTGCCCTTGATGGTGCTGAACACCACGGAGTCGCCGTCGCGTTTGACGAAGATCACCGACGATTGTGGGCGCCCGTCGGCGTTCGACGTGGCGATCGCCGCGATGTGCGGCCCATCGAGCACTTCGCGGGCGACGTCATTGAGCGTTATGTCCATGCGGTTATAGACCGGGCGGGGCGGGAAAAGGAATCGGTCACCGGCCCGGCTGGCGTTCAGATGCCGTTCAGGAACGGCAGCAGATGCTTACGGCGAAATCATTGATGGAGGTGACCACGATGCGCAGGCTCATCATCGCTCTCGTGACCGCGGTCGCGCTGGCCGGCTGCGGTTCGAAGGGCTCGACGTCGGCCCCGACCGGGCAGACGGGCTCGACCAACACCGGCAGCCCTACTGCGGCACCGTCGCCGCCGGATTGGACGGTGCCGTTGATGCAGACCCCCTACTCCCCCAAGGTCGATCCGACTCAGTTCACCGACACGATCACCAACAGGTACTTCCCGCTAGTTCCGGGGACCGTGATGATCTACGAAGGCAAGCGCGACGGGGTGCCGTTGCGAATCGAGCTGACGGTGACCAACGAGACGAAGGACATTTTCGGAGTAAAGACGATCGTCGTCAGGGACATCGTCACGGGAGCCCTTGAGGAGCGCACGTCGGACTGGTACGCGCAGGACGCCGCGGGCAACGTCTGGTACTTCGGCGAGGACACAAAGGAGTACACGAACGGGGTTGTATCCAGCACCGCCGGTTCGTGGGAGGCGGGCGTCGACGGAGCGCTACCCGGCATCATCATGCAGGCCAGCCCGCGGCAGGGCGAAGCCTACCGACAGGAGTACCGGCCGACGGTTGCAGAGGACGTGGCCCTCATCAAGCAGCTCGGCGCCTCGGCCGAGGTCCCAGCGGGTCGCTATTCCGACGTGCTGGTGACGAACGACCGAGATCTGCTGGACCTGAACAAGGACGAAGACAAGTACTTCGCCCCGGGCGTTGGGCTCGTCAAGCTCGGCGGGCTCGTCAACGGCCACCGAGAAGACGTGTGGCTGGTCTCCATCCTGGCGCCGAAGTGACCGACCGAACCGGCCCCGCGATGGAAGCCTGCGGGCTGTACCACATCTATCGCGAGGCCGAAGTCGAAACCATCGCGCTTCGAGGCGTGGCGTTGACCGTCGAACCGGGCACCTGGACGAGCGTCATGGGACCGTCGGGCAGCGGCAAGAGCACTCTCGTCTACGTGTTGGCCGGGCTCGTCGAGCCCAGCGGAGGAGCGGTGGTCGTCGACGGTGAAGACCTCACCCGGCTACCGCCGCCCGCGCGTGCTCGGTGGCGCCGTCAGCGGGTCGGCGTGGTGCTCCAACGGGACAACCTGCACCCGCTTCTCGACGTCGCCGAGAACATCGAGCTGCCGTTGCGCCTCGAGGGTCGAGGTCGCGCACAGATCCGGGCGCGGGTGGACCAGCTTCTGGACGAGGTCCGGCTCGCCGACCGGCGCCGCCACCGGACAGGGCAGTTGTCCGGTGGTGAGGGGCAACGAGCAGCCATCGCCGTCGCCCTGGCACCGCACCCGCAGGTGCTGCTGGCCGACGAGCCGACCGGTGAGCTCGACGAGTCAACGGCCGCAGGCGTTCTCGATCTTCTGGCGAATCTCAAGGCGCGGGAGGGTGCGAGCATCCTCACCGTGACGCACAACCCGCAGGTCGCCGAGCGGGCCGACCGGCGCCTCATCATGCGCGACGGCGAGATCCTCGATGGTGCCTGAAGCGCCCGCGATCGAGGCGCTCACGTTGACCCGGACGTATCGAGGCGGCGGGCAGGAGGTTCGCGGCGTCGATTCGGTGTCGCTCGCCGCCGCCAGGGGCGAGGTCGTAGCGGTTACCGGTCCGAGCGGCTCAGGGAAAAGCACCCTTCTCTATCTTCTCGGCGGACTCGACACCCCCGACGAGGGACACGTGCGCGTGACCGGCGTTGACTGGGCGATGCTACGGGGTCGTGCCCGTGCCCGATTTCGCCGGCGAACGTGCGGTTTCATCGTTCAAGGCCTGGCGCTTCTTCCGCAGGCGACGGCGGCCGAAAACGTCGAAGTGCCATTGCTTCTCGACGGAATCGAGCCGACGGCACGGGGTCCCCGGGTGGCCGACGCGCTCGAACGAGTAGGACTCGCGCAGGACTCGGTGAAGCTGACCGACCAACTCTCAGGCGGCCAGCAGCAACGGGTGGCGATCGCGAGAGCCCTGGTGGCCGAACCCGCGGTCGTTCTGGCCGACGAGCCCACCGGAAGTCTGGACTCGGTGACCGCCCAGGACATCATCGCGCTGCTGGTTGCCGCCGCACGCGAGCGCGATGCCGCGGTGGTGATGGTCACGCATGATCCCACCGTCGCGGCTCACGCCGATCGCGTGGTGGCCATGCACTCGGGGCGGGTCCAGTGATCCGCTGGCTGACGGCCCGCACCATCCGGCGTGCGCCGAGACGCCTCGTCCTCGGCACTTTGGGGGTCGCGTTTCCGGTCGCGATGCTGGCGGCGACGTTGCTTTTCGATGACGCCGATCGTGCCATGACGCGGGTGGCATTGGAACCGGTGCAGATCGAGATGCGAGCGATGGGCAGGTCGCTCGACGTCGACATGACGTCCGTCAGCCACGATCTGGGTGCGGTGCCCGCAGTGGCACGTGCCGAGCCCTTCGCTGCGACCAACGTGGTGGTGGAGGCCCCCGGCGCCGGGAAGTGGACCGCGCGCCTGATCGCCGTCGACCCTTCCTACTTCGCCGATCGACCCTGGCTCCGTGTCGTCAGCGGCAAGCCGGGCGGTGGCGCGCTGCTGGATGAAGCACTTCGCAACACTCCCGGATTCGCCTCGGCCCCAACGGTTTCGATCGCGTTGCCCGGCGACGCCCCGAAGCTTTCACTCACGCTCCCGGCCAGCGGGACGGTCGATCTGCGCCAGGCCACAACGTGGTTCTCAATCCCTTATGGCGACGTGCAGGGCGATGTGGTCGCCGTTCCCCGCTCAATCGTCATCGACTTCAACACCTTTGCGCGCGACATCCTGCCCGTGCTGCAGGAGTGGGCCACCCACGGTGGTATCTCCCCGGTGTTCGATCCCGGTTCCACCGATCTGCCGCCGGTAAGCATGGAATCCCACGTGACCGTGGACCACGCCACATATCCGCCGAACCCGAGCCGCGCGACCGCATGGTCGGGGCAGCTTCGATCGCTACTGGAGCGTCGGGCGGCGGGCTCGATCCTGGTTGCCGACAACGCCGCCGAGACCTTGGTGACTGCCCAGTCCGACGCCACCAACGCGAAGATCCTGTTCCTCCTGCTCGGGATTCCCGGGGTGCTCGCGGCGGGTGCGCTCGGTCTCGCCGCCGGTTCCGCCCTCGCGGAGGCCAACCGGCGTGAGGAGGCACTGCTCCGGCTGCGGGGCGCCACGACTGGGCAGGTGCTCCGCCTTGCCGCGGCCGACGCGGCGGTCGTCGGGCTCGCGGGGTCGGTGGTGGGACTTGTCGTCGCAGCCGCCACCGTCAGTTTGGTGACCGGTGGACCCGTGTGGCGCGGGGTCGCGCCGGGAGAGCTCGCCACCACGGCGATCCTGGCGCTCGCCGTCGGAGCACTGACCACGGTCATCCGGCTCATCCGGCTCAGAAGCACGGAACGCCGGTCAGAAGTCGCCGTGGAACGCCGTCTGCTCGAGCGGGGGTGGGCGCCGATGTGGAAGCGGGCCTACCTCGATCTGATCTTCATCGCCCTCGGGTTGGGCATCCTCGGCATCAACCGCCTGACCGGCGGGCTGTCGCAGACCCCGATCGAAGGCACGTCCCTGGCGCTGTCGTTCTATGTGCTGCTGGCACCCATCTTCCTGTGGCTCGGGGTCACCTTCCTTACGGTCCGGGTCGTGCTGGCGATCTTGAGTCGACGGGCGGAGCGGGGGCGGTCGAAGCCGTTGCCTTCGTGGCGCGCAGCGGCCACCCGATGGACGGGCCGCCGTCCGGCGCGGATGGCCGTCGCACTCATGCTAGGCGCGTTGGCGGTGGCGTTCGGCACGCAGGTGTTGGGGTTCGCGGCGACGTATCGGACCGCGAAAGCGGCCGACGCCCGGGCGGCTCTGGGCTCCGATATGCGCCTCACACCGGCCGATCCGACGAACAGGCTACCGCCCCTTGGGCCGGGGACCGCCGCCGTGAGCCCCTTCCGCCTCGTCCCCGCGCAGGCGGGAAGCGACCGCAAGACGATCATGGCGATCGACCTGTCCACCTATCCCGACGTGTCGACGATGGCGCCGCGGATCCTGCAGGGTCAGGGGCCCGAGGCGCTCGGCGGCGACCCGCGTGGGGTCCTCCTGCTCAAGGAGCTCGCCATCGATTTCGAGGTCGGACCCGGTGACACGCTGCCGATCACGATCTATCCGGACGACTTCGAAAAGAGCACCAACCTGAAGCTCCACGTGCTCGGCGTCTACGGCTCGTTTCCGCCGACGAGCCCGCCACCCGACCAGCCGGCCGAGCTTGTCATGTCCACGGCCGCGATACCACGGACGGTGCCGGCGCCCCCGGACTTCTACCTCGCCCGCGTCTCGGCCGGGCGATCGACCAATGCGGTGGCCGCCGAACTCCGCGGAGCCTTGTCCGATCGATTCGGCGTGACGACGGTCGGAAACCCGTTCCAGCGGGGCCTCACCGCATTGAACCTCGCCGGGCTCGGTCGCATCGAAGCGCTCGGAGCCGCGCTGATCGCCGCCGTCGGAGTCGCCGTGCTCGGCGCATTCCTCGTGCTCGAACGCCGCCGCGAGTTCGCGATCCTTCGGGCCGTGGGCGCCGACACGTCCCAGGTCATCGCAGGACCGGCTACCGAAGGCGTGCTCGTAGTGCTGGGAAGCTTGCTGATCGGCGTTCCGGTCGGGCTGGGGCTCGCGCTGCTCGAGGTCCGGGTGCTCTCGCTGTTCTTCGCGCTTCCCCCGCCGCTGCTCACCATCCCCACGGGTGCCCTCGCGGTGTTCATCGTGTTCATGGCGATGACGTCGACGGCCGCCATGGCCGCAGCGCTGGCCGCCGTCACCCGGGTGCGGCCGGCGTCGGTGCTGCGGGAGCTCTAGCGGACGTGCAGCCCCGCCATTGCCTGCTTGAGCGCGGCCGCGGCGCCGTCGACAGCGGACAGGTCTTCAGCATCGGCCACCTTGCGCAACTGCTGCAGCGCGGTGTCCACCCCTCCGGCCGAATCGACGCCGTGGCGGGTGCGCTCCCAAACACGTTCCAGCGCAGCCACATCGGCCCGCACCGCGCCTGCGTCATCGGCTGCCACATCGATCGGAAGCTGATCTGCCCATATGGCCATCCGGGCCAGGTCGACATCGATCACCCGCTGGTACAGCAGCCGCAGGTCGAGCTCGTTCTGGGCGACCCGCAACGCAGCCGACTGCGCGGACTTCCAATCCTTGACGTCTACGGCGGTGGCGAGCTCGCCCATGTCCCTCTTCATCTGCGACTGCGACTGCGGCGGAATGCCCTTGGTCAGCGCAGCACCCCACGCCTGATCCAGCGTCGTAGCTGGTTGCTTTGCACGTTCGGCGTCGGAATCGGCGGCGGCCTCGAAGACCGCTCGAACCGCGGCCGAGAGCGCGCCGAATTCGGCCGGAGCAGGATCCAGCCTCCGATCCGTCGGCGACGCGAGCGACACCGCCTCCAGGTCACCGCCCGGGTCTCCGGTGGAGAACTCGCCGTAGCCAGGAGCGAAGATCTTTCCCTCCCGCGTGCCGTCCATGTGCAGCTCGTTGACTTCCATTGCGCCGCTGATGTTTCCGCTTGGACCGGGCACGTTCATGTCGACCTTGTCGACACGTACCTCCTCGAACACCACCTCCGGTACGTTCTCCGGGCGGTACACGTCACCCACGCGCGGATGCGCCGGCATGATCAGCGCGGCCGGAGTCTTGTCATCGACCACCCAGGTTCCTTCGGTGTCGGTGACCTTGCCGTCCTCGAAAGCGGAATAGTCCTCACCGAAGTACCACACCGACCCGTCGTCGGCCTGCGCGTACCGGTCGATGGCCACCTCTTGGATCCGGCCGTCCAGGTACGCGACGTACTGGATGAGCGCCGTGTCGATCGTCGCGCCGCGATAGGGCGTCGGCTTCATCTCCGGCAGCAGGGTCACCTCGGTGCGGAACGGCTTGTTGTCCACGTGGCCGCCGAAGATGACCTGCTCGACACGACTGGTCGGATGCAGCGGGTTCGTGATCGGCGTCGGGTGGCTGAATGTCGGGGTGGCCAGATCGATGCGTTGACTGTTCGGCGCGACCGGCAGGCACTCGTCGGTGCGCTCGCCGGATTCAGAGACGACCTTGATGCAGTCCGCGGCCACCGGTGCCGGACCGCCGCTGCACGCGACGCTGAGTGCGGAGACGATCGGCGTGCAGATCGCTAGCGTGACGAGCCGGCGACCGGTGGCGTTCATGGTCGGCTAGTTGCCGTCGCCGTCGGGCTCGTTGTCGGACCCCGGCGGCTCCGTCTTGCTGCCCACGATCATGAAGTCCTGGTTGAGGTTGACGTCGGTCACACTCCCGTCGGCCTTGGTCACCTCCACCTGGTAAAAGCTCTCCTCGTCCCCGGCCTCGGTGGCAGTGATGGTTCCCCCACCGGTGAATGCCAGCGCGGCCTGGCTGGCCTTGGTCAGGGCGTCATCGGTGATGGGCGTGCCCTCACCGTCGTCGGGTTGTGCTGCCGCGATTCCGGTCCCGATGGCGACCGCCGCCGCACCGACAGCCGTCACGATTCCAATGCTCTTGAGTTTCATGGTCGACAGGTTGCCCCGAATCACCTGACAGCAGCCTGAACGCGGTCACCACTCGTCGGCCGGCAGCCTCACCTGGATACGGGCGCCGCCGAGCGGGGACCGCGTGATCGACATCGAGCCGCCGTGCGCCCGGACCACCTCGTCGACGATCGACAGGCCGAGGCCGCTGCCGCCGTCATCGCGTGAGCGGGCCTCGTCTAGGCGGACGAAGCGTTGCAGGACGCGCTGGCGTTCTGATTCGGGGATGCCCGGCCCGTCGTCGTCGACGGTCAGCACCACGTCGTCGCCGAGATCGGCGAGGGTGATGTCGACCCGACCCGACGCATGCCGAGCGGCGTTTTCGCCGAGGTTGCGCAACAGCCGCCCCAGGGCGTCGGCGTCCCCGTGTACCCGGGCCGCCTCCACGGCCGCCGTGTCCACCCGCAACGACGTCGTTGATCGCAGGCGGCCCGCCTCCTCGAAAGCCAGATCGTCGAGGTCGACCGGGGCGCGCGGCAGTGGGACGTGTTCGTCGGCCCGGGCCAGTAGCAGCATGTCCTCAACCAGACGTTGTATCCGCATTTCCTCGGCCAGCACCACTTCGGCCAGCTCCTCGGTGGTGGTTCCGTCAGGATGTGCTAGCGCGACCTCGGCGTGTTGGCGGATCGTGGTGATCGGCGAGCGCAGCTCGTGCGAGGCATCGGAAACAAGGCGGTGCTGACTGTTTCGGGCATCTTCGAGCCGGGCCAGCATCCGGTTCATTGTGGCGGCCAATCGGCCGATCTCGTCGTCGGCATCCGGCTGCGGCACACGGCGATGCAGCTGTGCAGCCGAGATTTCGTCCACCTCGCGACGCATCGCGTCGACCGGGGCGAGGGCTCGGCCGACCATCACCCAAGTCGTGACCGCCACCACAAACAACAACAACGGCAATCCGATTAGCAGCACCTTGGTGACCACCGCTGTGGTCTCGAAGACACCGATCAACGCCCTCGCCACCAACACCGTGCGTGGCCCGGCGGAGGTTTGCGCGCCCTCCGCGACCGCCATGAACTCTTCGTTGTCGAGCGGAGTGAGGACCTGCTCGGACTCGCCCGGCCGCAATCGTGCCACTGCGGCTTCACCAGTGACATTGCGGCTCGACGCGAGCACGGAGCCATCCGGGCCGAGCACCTGAATCAACTGCTCGTCGCTGGGGGCAACCTCCAAGATCGGCAGCTGGCCGGAATCGAGTTGGCGCGCCACCTCGAGCGCCTGTGCACCCGCAGCATCCTTCACCTCGTCTATCAGCGTGCCGCGCAGCACAGTGAGTAGCGCCATGGCGCCAGCAACAAGTGCAATGGCGACGATTACGATCGCTACGGCAGTGGTGCCCGCCCGAACCGTGCCGATGCGAGCTCGAGTACGCCGAGCCGCCGCCAGTACGCGATCAATCACCATGAGCGACAAGCCGGTATCCGGCTCCCCGAATCGTTTCGATTACCGGCGAATCCCCAGCCCGGTGCAGCTTCATGCGCAGTCGCCGCACGTAGACCTCGACGATGTTCGGGTCACCGTCGAAGTCGAAATCCCAGACGTGGTCAAGAATGTCGCGCTTGGCCAGCACCTCCTCGGGATGGTGCAGGAAGTACTCCAGGATCGCGAACTCTCTTCGAGTCAAGTCGATCGGCTCGTCGCGAAGCCACACCCGCCGCGTTGCCGGATCCAGCCGGATATCGCTGGCCTCCAGCATGGTCGGCCGGGGTCGCGCACCTCGGCGACGCAGTGCCCTCAGCCGCGCGATCAGCACCGCATAGGAGAACGGTTTGGTTAGGTAGTCGTCGGCGCCAGTGTCGAGGCCTTCGACCTCATCCAACACGCCGTCCTTCGCGGTCAGCATCAGGATGGGCGTCCAATTGCCCTCGCTGCGCAGCGTCCGGCACACCTGATAGCCGTTGGCGCCGGGCAGCATGACGTCGAGAATGATCGCGTCGAACGGGTTTTCGCGCGCCATCCAGATGCCGTCGGTGCCGTTGTGTACGACATCGACGGCGAAGCCTTCGGCCTCGAGCCCCTTTCGCAGGCCGGCAGCCAGGCGCTGCTCGTCTTCGACCACCAGTAGACGCATCCTGGCTGTCATGATCGCAGCCCGAAACTGACTGGCGGCTGAATTCGCTAGGTGAGCCCAGCCATGATGTCGGCCACAGTGGCCGACTTGGCGTTGCGGAATCCGGTACCGGCCCACACGTTCACGCCCTGCGGATCGCCCGCCCGCACCGACGCTTGGCGGAGCCATTGGCAGCCAGCCGAGCCGCTGACCGACCAGCCGAACCCGTTCGGAGCGACCGACCCGCCACCTGACGAACTCATGGCGTTTGATGATGCTGTCATCCGTGCCGCTCGGATCAACAATATGGGCAATGCTGGGCATGCAAGACTGCACCGACCGCAGCGGGCATTGCCACGTGGTCTCTACACTCGGTAATCCGGCAGAGTTAAAACCTGCAGGGGGCACCAGAATCTTCGCAGGTCAACTGTATTTTTCGGTTGCGGCGCGAGTAATCGTGCCCTAAGCATGCCCTAGCGATTGGTTTGCCGCCGTTGCTCGCCAGGCCAGTCACAGCGTCGCGGATCGTCAGACCGTCCAGGCGTGCGCGCAGCTGGCGCACCTCGTCGGTGGACGGTCCGGACACTTGGGCCAGGGATACGCGGCGCCAGCCGTCGTCGGTCATTTCGTCGTCCCGGGATGACGAAGCCGATCGACGGCATTCACGCCGCCAGGCCTAAGCGATAGGGCCGGAAACAGCGAAGGCTGTGCAGACATGACCGCTCCGCCTGTCAAGGCTATGCCGCCACGGCGAGTTGTGGTGCGCACGACAGACTTCGACGACGCCCGCCGGGCCATGGAGCATACGTTTCTGCCGATGGCGATGTGGCCGATGGAGCCGCTGGCAGGCTTGAACATGCGCCTGGACTCCGCGCGGGTCGACGAAATGACCACAAGCACAGTCACGTTCGGCCGCTGCATCGGATTTCGCACTGTCGAGTCACGCACGTATCATGTTGCCGTCCCCGTGACTGGGGTCGCCGAATCACAAGCGGGATTGCGCGAACCGATTGTTACAACCGAGGAGCAGGCGGCGATCTTCTCAGTCGATGAGTCCTTCGCGATTCACTGGCGGGGTGACTGTACGCAGCTGTGCCTGGACTTCCCGGGGGCAGCGCTGAACTCCAGACTCGAGCAGCATCTCGACGTGCCGATTGGCAAGCCGCTCGCCTTCGAGTCCGCGATGGATCTGACCACGCCGAAGGGTCGCGGGTGGTTACGGCTGCTGCGTTTGGCCAACCGCGAGGCACGTCGTCCCCATGGGATTCTGGAGAATCCGCTCACCGCGAAGAGCATCGAGGCCGCCTTGATGGACGGACTTCTGCTGGCCCAGCGGCACAACTACAGCGACGCGCTCCTGCGCGACGCCAGCGCCGCCCCACCACGCGCTGTGCGCGACGTCGTCGAACTCCTCGAGACCTCACCGGAGCGAGCCTGGTCGGTACCGTTGTTGGCCAAGGAGGTTCACGTCAGTGTCCGTTCGCTGCAGGAGGGCTTCCGACGTTCCCTCGACACGACGCCGACGGGCTATCTCCGCGCGGTCCGCCTGCGCAAGATACGGGAGGACCTGTTGTCGGCGGCCGCTGAGGACACGACGGTCGGCGCCATCGTCTACAGGTGGGGCATCGTGAATCAGGGACGCTTCGCCAACTCGTATCAACGTAAGTTCGGCGAAACACCGTCGGACACCTTGCGTGGGCGCTGACCCTTCTGGTCACTATTGCGCGCCAATCGAACAATGTTCTGCGCAATCCGTACGGTTTGTCCGCCGTCGCGTGCATTTCACTGGAGTTGTGACCAGGCCAGACGACCGCGACGATTCGGCTGACGGAAACATCCCGCCGTTGACCGTCCAGCTGGACGTCATCCGGCCGGCGGTGCCGCTCCTGCAAGCGTCCGGCGTGCTGATCCCGGCGACGGCTGACACGCTGCTCGATCATCTCGACCGTGAGATCGGCAACGG
Organism: Mycobacterium sp.; assembly: GCF_032159565.1. Lineage (GTDB taxonomy): Bacteria > Actinomycetota > Actinomycetes > Mycobacteriales > Mycobacteriaceae > Mycobacterium. Next base: position 27,932 of record NZ_JAVHWR010000185.1, on the reverse strand, counting down.
GGCGCGGGCAATCGTGCTCGACCTGTCCGGGTTGGCTGTGCTGGGTGTCGACGCCGTCCCCGCCCTCGTCGAGGCGGCGCGCCGGGCGGGAGAGGTCGACGTCGGCCTGTACGTGGTCGCAAGCAACGGCATCGTGATGCAGGCGCTACGCACAGCCGGCGAGCTGGACCTCTTCGACGTGTACGGCGACGTCGCGGACGCCGTGGCCGCAATGCGCTGACGTCAGTCCGGTGTGACGGTGGTGAGGCAGAACGGACGCCCGGCGGGGTCGAGGAGAACGCCACCTCGATGGTGGTGGTTGGTGGCCGGTCTGCCGCCCACCCAGGGCGACGGCACGCGCCACCGCGTCGTCCAACTCACTCACCGAGACGTCGAGGTGCATCTGCTGTCGCTGTATGGGTGCATGTCCCACCTCGAGCGGCCATCGCTTCTCCCCGCAGGTCGAACATTGGTCACTCGGTTTCGCGCGAGACCCGTCAGCGCTCCAGCGCCGCACTCAACTCACGCGACACCTCGTCGGTGATGCGGGCGGCCACCGCGCTGGGGTCGGACGGCACCGGCGCCTCCGCGGTGACGCCGGCGAAGGTTTCCAGCGCCTCGGACGCCAGCGGACTCCACTTCTCGATCCAGCCCGACACCACCTCGGCATTGGCGGTGTTGTCGTCGACGATGTGCCGCAACAGCGCCGCAGTCCAGTCACGATGCCAGCGAGCATCCTCGTCGAGCGAGAAGTGGATGCTCGTCAGGATCGGGTCGCCGTTCGCGGTCGCGAGCGTGCCCGCGATGTTCTGGTTGACGAGGCGGTCGATCCGGGGCTTGATGACTGCGTTGGTCACGATGAAGGATTCGCCCCAGTCATAGGCGACCAGTGCACGTTCGATGAGTTCACGCAGCGGCTGAAACGCGGCAGCTTCCTCCCACGCCGACCGCTGTCGCGCCGCGGACTCGTCATCGAACGGCGGACCGGCCAATTGCACAGTGCGGTAGGCGATCCGCTGGACCCGGCGCATCTCGTCGCCTGTCTGGAAGGAGGCGCAGTTGGTGATCCTTGAGGAGGGCGCCATCTGCGCGACGTAGGCGGCCAGCATCTGCAGCCCGTGCACGGGGAAGCGCAGCGGGGAGTACCAGCGGTCGAGGAACCTCACCCACTCGTCGTCTAGCTGGGTGTCGTACGCCGTGTCGTCGACCTCCCGCAGCAGGCCGTCGACGACGTCTTCGCGACCGTCCTGCAGCCCGGTGTAGATCTGGTAGGTGGTGCGGCGCGGGTCGGCGAACTGCTCCCAGTCGCACTCTTGCAGGGCGGAGCCCTCGCGATTGCGGTAATACCAGTCGACAACCGGGTTGCCGGCCGGCAGTTCGAAGCGCCGGGGGTGGTTGTAGTGGAGGTCGGTGCTCATCAGCTCGTACTCGGTCGGGATGCGCCGGCCCGTCGCCAGTCGGGTGTAGGTCTTGCGCCTCGGCGGCCGATCCGGCGGCGTCACGATGGCTCACCCGCGAGCTGCCAGACCACGTCATCCTCCGTCAGCTGCATTACGCCCGTGAACGACGACATCACCACCTCCAGCTCACCGGGAAATCGGACGGTCACCCCCGTCACTGCCTCGAGCGCTGCCCGCGACAGTCGGCAGATTCGAGGGACCAGCACGCGTAGGTAGGCGCCCTCGTCCTGGACGATCACCTGTTCGTTCTCGTCCCGGATGGCCGAGATGACCGTGCGTGCGAACGGCGTTGAGTGCAGGACTGGGCCAACGCTTTCGGCCGCTCTCATCCGACCTGCCCCAGCTGCACCAAGATGCGGTCGCCGTCCACTCGCACCGGAAAACGGCGTAGGCACGCGTCTTCGGGGTTGACTCCGTCGCCGGTCCGTGCGTCAAACACCCACTCGTGGGCAGCACAGGTGAGGATGTTGTCCCGGAGTTCGCCCTCCGACAACGGGTTGGCCAGATGAGGGCACCGGTCCTGATAGGCGTGCACCTGGCCGTCAATGTTGCACAGCAGGACGTCCACGGCACCCAGGCTCACTGCGCACATCTCGCCCTCCCAGACATCTTCGAGCGTCCCGGCGTCCAGCCAGTCCCCCACTGCGCCGTCACCCCCGCTCGACGGTGAAGATGTCACCATTGCCCAGTCCTGCCGCAGCGATCGTCGAATTGGGATCGAGCAGGTCACCTATCTCGTTGCGCACGCTCAGCGACCCGCCCCGCTCGGGCTCCAGTCCCCAGGCGACCAGCTGATCAGCCAGTTGCGCCACGGTGCGTTCGTTGGGTGTCACTATTACCCTCGCCAAGAAGTCGTCGCTCGCGTAGCCGAACAGATAGATCCGCACGGCCGCACCCCTACGCCGTCGGGATGGGATCGAGGCGCCATGGATTCAGTCCGCGCCGCAGATCCTTGCCGGTCTCGACGGGCGCCTCGAGTCCCATCCACTTGTGTAGATCCGTGAGCTTTCCCGGCGCCTCCCCGACGACGATGCGATCGACCACGCTCTTGTGGTCCGCGAACCGGGCACTTTCTTGCTGGAAGATCCAGCGGCACGGCTCGGAGCAGAACAAATAGCGTCTGCCGTGCATCTCCAGGGTGCACGCGGTGTTCCGTCCGGGTCTGACGAACAGCGCCGGAAGCTGACAGAGGTTGCACAGAGCGGGCAGCCCGTAGGACAGCGTGTTGCTCTCGCCGCCCGCCTTCCAGCTTCGCTCGAGCCGATCCCACAGCGGTCCGTAGGTCGCCTCCCAGTCCGGGTACTTCGCGTTCAACCACTCGCGCTCGGCGTCGTCAGGCATTGCGACGTCGAACCACAGCGTGGTGCGGTAGGTATACAACCCCAGCTGGAAGCTATGGTGTGCGTAGTCGAGCTCTTCGACGAAAAGGTCCCAGAACCAAGGCTTTTCGAGGTCGAACTCGGCGAGATTCTTCATGAACTGTTCCGTCACCCACTCTTTCATGAACTCCTTGAACGAGCGGGTCCGCGCGTCGAGCGGGGTGAGGTACTCCATGGCGGTTCCCGTCAACGCCAGGAACAGCCGCCAGCACCGCCACCACATCTTGTCGACGAGGTACTGTGCCCGCTCCCGAGAACCGTTCTCGAGCAACGTCCGCATGACCGGGTGGCCGATCTGGGCGTGGCGGGCCTCATCGGTCTGAATGCTCGCCAGCGTCTTCTCGAACAGGTGATGGTGGGCGCGGTCGGCCATCGCCGCCATCGCCATGAACTGCAGGTTGGAGAAGCCCGTCTCGAACACGAAGTTGAGCTGGATCGCGCTGTCGATTGCATCGGCGGCGAGAAACATGTCGTCGAACAGGTGACGGGCGGCGAGAATCACCCACTCGTTGGTATGGAAGGCCTTGTGTGTCCAGTCGAAGTTGCCGTCGTAGGCCAGCATGTCGTGGCCGATCAGCAACGGGATCTGGGTGTGCCGGATCTCGTCGAGCGCGCCCAGGCTCGACATCATCCGCCAGGCGCTGTCGCGGCCGAAGCGCGCCATCCGCAACTCCGCGATCGCGCCGGCGTATTCCACGAGAGCAACCGCACCGTTGTGGAACTTGACCAGCTGCACCCAACCGGGATCGAGGCCGTCGAACAAATGCGGTTTGTCCAACGCCGACCGCACGCCCAGCACTGCGGCGTCTTTCTCGCGCTGATTTGCGACGTATTCGCGGTAGGTGGTGCGGTAAGCCTCGTTCCAGTCGCGCCAAGCATCGTGTGCCAACCAGGGGTGGCCGCTGAGTTCTTCAGGAAACATCTCCCGCTCGTCGACATAGCGGGGTGTCCAGTTGACCTTGCGGGCTAGTTCGAGCCAGTCGTCTCGTCGAAGTACCATTTGGCCGCCTCATTGATCTCGGCATCCGCGGTCTCTGGATCTCCGCGCTCCGCCCGGTGAAGGAGTTCGTCGGGTGACGTGTAATAGGGGTTCTCGACGAGCATCCCGCCAATCAGCATCCGTGGATGCGTCTTCAGTAGGTTGACGATGATGCCGCTGCCGAAGCGATCGATGTCGTAAAGGCACACGACGACCTGCGGGAACAGCGGCAGGAATTGATTCATCTCGGACTCGAGCATCATGAGTTCGTCCATGTCGGGAACGACGTCACGGCGTGACCACGTCTCCACCGCCCGCACCACGTCGAACCGGCCGTCATACATGACGTCGGACATCGCGGCCTTCCACGAGCTGATCACCTCATCCGCAGAAAAGCCGCCGGACCGCATATACATGTCGGGTGCACGGATGACGTCGAGCTGCTTGTTCGCCGCGAACTTCGCGGCGTCGACGCGGGTGTCGAGGGCCGCGATCACCTCTTTCGGATCGGTCCCGTCGACGACGCAGATGCACTTGTCGCCGGCCGCAAGACCTGCCTCGAGGAAGGGGAGCAGGATCTGGTCGCGCTGGAGTTGGTTGGAGTACAGGCCACAGATGTGATCGCCCAGCGCCGCTTCGATGCCCGTGACGCCCAAATCGAGGGCATCGGACACAGCGCCCCCCGATCGGCTGAAGTTGCTCGAAGAGACCACTTTAGATACTCCTGCGGAATAAAGAACCGTCACCGCGTGACGAACTTTGGCCGCCGTTTGGGCGGGATGATCGGCGCGAAGGCCTGGCGGTTGACGCTCGCAGCCCGCCCTGGCTCATCGACCGCGCAACACGACTCGTCACGCTGCGCCACCAACGGCACAGCCTGACCGTCTCAGAAGACGCTGCGCGCCAAGACAAGACATCTCCGACCATCGCAGTGAAGACAATGAGAGCGTTGCGGCTCATGTGGAAACCCGAATTCCGAAGTAAACGGTCATGCGCAATAGCCCCTTCGAGTCGGTCGTTGGGAGAAACCAAGTCGCTGGTCACAGGAGGACTATGACGGCGCGCTGGGACGTCGCAGTCACTCGGCGACGGCAACTTAGACCTGCGGTATCACATTGGGCAGAAGGGCTGCTGGGTTAACGTCGGCGTCCCCGACTGAACTAGCCACGGCGCTTCGACGTGTTGATTGCGCGCACTAGCTGCCGTTTCCCGGCTGTCGAGCGTGCCGTCACAATGTTGGCTAATCATGCTGTGGTTGCAATACGTCTGGCCCGAAACTGTCCTGCGAGGTCGAAGAGGGCGGGTTCTGGTTGTGTGACGATGTGGAGGCAATCACTGGTTGATACGGGCTTGGAGGCGGGATAATTGACTGCGGCGCGTGAGCCCCTTGACTTCTTCTCCTCCAGGCGGATTGCGCTGCGCTCATCGGAGGACGCCCGCGCTCAGCTGTCGAACCTGTATGGCGTCCTTGTCCTGTCGGCGTTGATGTTCGACGGTCGCGACGCCGATTCGATACTCGAGTTAGCGGCCAACGCGGTGTCGTCTCTCGGCGCGTTTCACACCGACGCGACGTACCGAATCATGAACGGGAAGCTGGTAGACGGTCGTGATCCCGACAGGAAGCTTGATCGCCGCATTGACTCCCTGGTCACAACCAACTTAGGGACGGATGTTCCCATCAAGCTGCCCGACGGTCAGTGGCGATATGCGATCGCCCTACAGGCGGTGGAAGGTAGCAAGGGTGCGCTAGTGATCCGGGCCGAAGTCGCCCTCTCCGACTACGAGCTGTTCCTGCTCCGGGCATTGGCCCAACAAACGGCAGCGGCGATGACGAGTGCCGACCTGCTGGATAAGGAGCGCGCATTCATTGAGGAACGTCAGCGTGCCATACACCGGTTGTCCGACACCGTTTCCGAGCTCAAGCGGCAGGGCCAGATCCACGCGACCCTGACGGCCGTATCCGGCTCGGGCTCGGGCGTGCAAGGAATCGCTGATGCGCTTCGGGAGCTTACGTCTTTGAACGTCACTGTCGAGGACGTGTTCGGCAATCCGCGGGCGTGGTCTGGCGGAGTGGAGCCAGAACCGCACCGGCCAATCGGCGGTGACAACCGCGAAGAAATACTCCGGCGCGCGGCCGCGCATGGCACACCCCAGCGTGACGGCAATCGGATCTTCTGGCTTATCCGGCAGAAGGCGAACATCCTGGGAGTGGTGCTCCTGCACGATCCGGACAGCCACGCCGATCGTCTGGACATCGTCGCGCTGGAGCATGCTGCGACTGTGTTGGCACTCGAGTTTGCCCATCAACGCGTCCTAGCCGAAACGGAGCTGCGGCTGCGCCGCGACCTAGTTGAGGACTTGCTGGCTGGCACGGACGATGAGAGCGCATTCCTGCGCGCCGAGGCACTCGGTCACAATCTTCGCGTCCCACACACCGTCACGGTTCTGCATTGGCGGCAAGGAGTCCCCGGTGATGTGATCGCCACAGCCGCGCGACGGTGGGCCGCTAACGCGCGGATGCATTCCCTCGCGGTGCGAAGACCAACAATGACAGTCTTGCTCACCGACGGTATGCCCGAGCCGTCCTCTCTTTACCGCGCGATAGCAGCCGATGTCGCTTCCGAACAGGGCGCGATCGGCATCGGCTCGGCGGCCGCCACTCCGTCCGAGCTGCCACGGTCGCTCGCTGAGGCGCAACGGGCGCTGCAGGTCCAAAGGGCATCGATGTCACCGCACGGTGGCCGGCGCTTCGAGGACCTCGGCCTGTACCGCATCCTTGATCGCACTGGCGATAGGCCAGAGGTTCACGACTTCGTGCTGGAATGGTTGGGTCCACTGCTGAGCTACGACCGCGAGAAGAAGGCCGATTTGGTCATGACACTCACGCAGTATCTGGATTGCGGCGGGAACTACGACGCGACGGCGCAGTCGCTCACTATCCACAGAAGCACTTTGCGCTATCGGCTTGGACGTATTCGCGACATCTCGGGGCGTGACCTGCAGGACGTCGAGGACCGACTGAACTTGCATTTAGCGACCCGGATTGTCCGCGTTGCCGGGGTGCCGCTGCCACCGGAAGGCAAGGGGGCCTAGGCGTCTCTGCGACTATCCGCCGCACACGAACGACCATTACGCCCCATGCGTGACGCTGGCCGACGGGTCAAAGTCATCAAGTACTGCTGCACGCATTGCTTCCGACGCGATCAGGAGAAACTGCCTGAGGGCCGGCGCGAGACATCGCGCTGCTTTACGAGGGCATGCTCAATGCAGTGGCCATCCCGTTGAACACCGAACCTGGTCGCTCGGGCCACCCGGATGGCGCGCGCGTTGTTGGACGACGGTTCATCACGGTCTGCGAAGCGCGTTTCGACTACAGGGAGTGACGGCCGTCAACACCCCCAGCCGCCGGTGCCCCAGCCGCCGTTGCCCCAGCCCCCGTAATATCCCGGATAACCCCACGCCGGGGGAGGCGGTGGAGGTGCCCAATACCCTGGGGCGCCCCAGCCGCCACCTCCGTCGTTCCCTCCTGGTCCCCAGTACCAACCGCCATGTCCGCGTTGCGCCCAGGTAGTCGCCGGCGGATCGTGCGACAGCGGAGTCGCATGTCCCACACCGCTGCCTAGGCCGAACACCGTGACGCCGAGCGCCGTGACAAAGGCCGCCTCGACAGCTGTTTTCTTCAGATTCATGGGTGGCACCTCGTTTATAGCCAGACCCCAGGCGGCCAAGCGATTGACATCCATGCCCGTCGGCCGCTGGGGCCGAGAATACTCCTTCGCGTGTCGACCCGACACGGGTTGAAAATCCGGAATGTCCCAATTCCTTGCTATCGCAACGACATTTGGCCCGCCGCGCGGAGGCGAGTGCGCCAACGTGAAGATCGTTGGGCGGAGAGCGGGGGCATCCCGCGTATCGGCGGAAGGGGCGTCAGACAGTTTCGCCAGGCCCGGACCGACCCAGCCGAGCAAGGCGGGTAGTGGCACATGCATCAACCCGAAGGCAGGCACGGCTCACACTGTGCGATTCGATGGCTGGCGCATTTCGCTCGCCCAGGCGTGCGTGCCGCCGAGGGTCCGTCCGAGCGCAACAACGCCGAACAGCGAAGCGGCGGCCACCAGCGCATTGCTCAACGAGTAGCAAGGAAGGGTCGCCAGCAGAAGTGGCTTGCGGCCGAAACGGGACGTCGCAACGGTAAAGGGAAACGCGAAGGCCGCGACGAGCACCGCGCCAGCCCCACGGGCAGCATCTCCGTGGTCACCGCGCCGAATTAGGCTGCGGCCCAACGTGATCGCCAACGCGACAAGTCGCCGACCAAAGCGGTGGCCGAACCGAGCACGCGCCAATGATTTTTTAGCCGTATACGCCAGGTGCGCCGAACGCGCTTTTCGTCACCGCCGCTGCCGAGCTATCGGTACGTCTGCACGTTGCGCACCGGCTGGGGTTGCGTCAGCGTAGGCGATTTCACCAGCCCGCAGCTTGGCCTTGATCAAACATCCGCGATCAGTATTGGGGCACGGCGTTATCGGCGCCGGCCGGGTTCAATAGTCCAGGCAGTATCAGGTTCGGGTTCGGATACGTATAGGGCGAACGCGTTGTCGCCGGACTTTGGGGAGCCTGCACCGACGGGGCAGGTATCCACTGTGGTGCCAGTGGCGCGGGAGTCCATTGCGGGGTCAGCGCTGGCGTCCACTGCGGGACCTGCGCTGCCGGCCGCGGGGTCAGCGCTGGCGTCCACTGCGGGACTTGCGCTGCCGGCTGCGGGATTTGGGGTGTCCACTGCGGGACTTGGGGCGTCCACTGCGGCGCTGACTGCTGTCGAGGCCAAAGAACAATCTGCAGACCGGGCGACGCCTGTTGCGGCCATTGCCCGACCTCTTGCTGGGGCCCTGAGGGATTCGGCAGCCATTGACGACCCGGAAGCGGTTGAGCGGCTTGCTGTTGGGATGGTGGTGTCCCAATCCGCAGCCACGGTGGGGTCCACGGCGATGACGAGGAAGGCGGGCCCGGTGCGGCGGGGTTGATAGCCGGTGCGTTGATGACCGGCGACGGCAGCGAGGCTGGTGGTAATGGTGGCAGCGACACGGCCGGGGGCGGCGCTACGACCGCAACCGGCTCAGGAAGCGCTTCGGGTGCTTCAGGCTCGACAACAACAGGCGCGGGTGCCGGCAGTGCTTTTTCAACCACGACCGGGGCTGGTTGAGCGATGACACGCTGCGGAGCAGGTCGACGAACCTGGACGACGGGTTCCGGCGCCGGTACTGCAGGCGCCGGGACTGCAGGCGCCGGTAATGGCGGGGCAGGTGGAGGGAGCGCCACTGGTGTCGCAACCGGCACGCTTTGCGGATCGGCAGGGGCTGGAACTGCGGCTTGCGCGACGGGTAGCTCGGGCGCAGGACCGCTCACCTCAGCCGCTCCGGCTGGAACGGAGTCCCGGTCGATGGCGGTGCGGACGTTGCCGGCAACCGACATCGCCAGCGTCACCGCACCGACCACCAGGATCGCGGCCGCGATGCTCCCGATGGGGATTCGCGCCTTGGAATTCGCTTCGCGCTGCGGTGAGGGGCCGACATCGTCATTTCTGATGGAGTCGAACAGGGCCACCTGTGTTTCCGCGTCGGCCAGTTTGACCGGGGCTCGACCGAGTACGGCAACTTCCTCTGGATCCTGCGAATAGGCCAGACCGCACGTGGACGCCTCCGAGCCGGGGACACTCGCCGCGGCCAATGCCGCGCCACGGGCGAGAGCGAATTCCGGCTCCTCCGGGACGATGACCGGCTGCGATATCAGCCGTTCGAGGCTCGACTTCACCGACGTGACCACCGGCCGTGGACCCACCACAAACACACTGCCGGGCTTGGGATTTGTGGACTCCAAGGTGGCCGCCATCGCCGGCAGGACGTCGCTCACATGGTCACCGTTCACGGTGCACATTCGCGCTTCCACAAGCGACCCGTCGTTGCTGTCGACGACCGACAACGTCGCGGTCTGCGGTCCTATCACCATCACTGCTGTGGTGTCGAAACCGAGTGCACGCCCGATGTTCTGGGCCAACGCGCCTGTGGCGTGCCGCTCCGCCACCAGCATCACGTTCTGAAGATCGCGCGCGGAGATGCCGTCGCGGAAGGACCCCGGCGTCGGGTCATCGTCCCACGCAACGCCGCTCACGACCAAGTGGTGGCCCATTGACAAGGCGCTCTGCTGGGTTGCTCTGATTGCGGCGCTGATCTGTTCGTGCGGACTGGCTTTGATGTCGCCGCCGGAGGTGTCGAACGTGGCGCATTCGATGATGACGCCATCAGCTTTTTCACCCTCGATGAGCACCATTCGCACGGTGGTGGTCGTCACCGACACACCAAGCACAGTGTCCATGGCCCCTCCGAAAGTTCCGGCGTGCAGTTCCCGTATAGGAGGCGTTGATCTGACGCTACGCTGGCGGGCCCATTCGTATGGCGAATCGGCGGACTCTTTCCTACTACGCCTTTCCTAGTATTTTCGGCGCGTCAGACTTTTCGTTTGGGGCTCGGAGTCCGACTTGGGGCAGGAAAGGCTGGGTCACCCCTGTCGTGACAGCGGCGGACCGAGCCCGGCAGCTTTACGGATGGCGACGTCTGGTACCCGGGTTGACGTTCACCGTTCCGACGTAGACGCCGAATCCTTGAGTTTGTTGCCACTAGCGTCTGAGTAATCCGCCCAGTGTCGGTTAGCGTCCAACTGCGGGCACGACAGCGACGTGCCGATATGGATCCGCTCAATCTGGGTATTCGACTGTGATGTTGAACCGCGCAACCGCAGCCTTCGCCCTGCTAGCAGCACCGGTAGCCGTGATAGCTGGCTGCTCCAACCAAACGACCAATGAGCAGACCAGCTCCTCGTCCTCGAAGTCGGCCGCATCAGGCGACCAGACCATCAAGGCCGAGTTGAAATCTGCCGATGGCACACCGGTCGCTGATGCGACGATCGACTTCACGAGCGGCTATGCAACGGTGACGGTGGAAACCGTGAAGGCCGGGGTTCTGTCCCCGGGCAGCCATGGCATGCACATTCACTCCGTGGGCAAGTGCGAGGCCAACTCCGTCGCTCCGACCGGCGGTGCGTCGGGCAACTTCCTTTCCGCCGGAGGTCATTTGCAGGTCGGAGGTCGCACCGAGCATCCGGCAAGCGGCGACCTGACACCACTGAATGTCCGCTCGGACGGTTCCGGAAAAGTCGTCGCAACCAGCGACGCGTTCACCGTGGACGACCTGAAAGGCCCCGAAGGAAGCGCCCTGATCATTCACGAGCGCCCTGACAACTTCGCCAACATCCCGCAGCGCTACACCCACGACGGCGTGCCGGGCCCAGACGCGGAGACACTGGCTACCGGCGATGCCGGTGGGCGGGTGGCGTGTGCCGTCCTCGCGACCGCGACCGCTGCCGCCACCACGTCGGTCTCCACTAGCACGTCGACCGTCACGGAGACGAGCGGCGTTCCGGTGCCGGCCACTTCGAGTCCGACCACGTCGTCAACGTCGTCGTCGACCAGCGCGACCACCACGACGCCTTCGACCTCGGTGACAACCTCGACGTCGCCGCCGACCAATCCGGCGCCAGCCGGCTGAGACGGCCTGCACGCTTGCCCCGGCAGGTGTTAAGCCCGGATTGGCCTCGGATGAACCCAATTAGGGATACATCGGCCGGTTCGTACTGTCTAATGCATCGGGGACCGCACGAAGATCACCGAATCGGCTGAGGTCTCAGCAACCTAATAACGCGCCGAGAAGCTCCCCCACACGCCGCAGACGGCAGGCGCGCTTTATTTGCGATCTTGAATTTTGTCGTCGGCTTCTGCAACCGTAAAACGTCCTTCAACAGCTAATTTGTTATCCCGTCAATTACCAATTAATCTTTTGCTGCCCGGGGAGATCAAGTGACCGGCATCACATCAAGGGGAGCAAATGATTCGAACGGTATTTCTCGCCGCCGCCATAGCCGCAGCGGCCATCGGTATCGCTCCGGTTGCCGCCGCAAGCGGACAGTATGCGAACTGCACACAGGCGCATAAGGATGGGCGATACGACATCCCGCAGGGCGACCCGGACTACTGGTCGGGCGGGGATCGTGACGGCGACGGCATCGCCTGCGAGTCCTGACCACGATGCGATTGGGGGTTGGCGGCGGCGCTTTCGGCATCCGTGGAGGCATCTCCACTAGAGGGCTGGGCGTCGGTGTCGGCCCGTTTTCTGCGGGCACGTCCTGGCGGCGGGGGGTTCGGGAGGCAGCGGGTTCTTCGCCTGGCTGATCGTCGCCATGTCTGTGATCTTGCTTGTCGCGTGGCCGTACCTATCGGGTACCTACATCGCCGTCCAACTCGGCGCGGGTGATCCGTCATCCACCCGCACGGTGCTCGGTCGGTTCTTCCAAATCCTCTACATCGCCGGTCTAATCGCCTGGTTCGTATTGACCGGAGAGAAGCGAGCACAGCAGGTTCGGGATGAAGCGCAGCGGTTCGCCGACCTCGCCGCGTCAGGGGTCGTCTACCAGACGCAGGCGGGTCGCACGCTGGCGTACCGGCACGAGCATGCACCGTGAACCATCGGTCGCATGCCACGGCGGAAAGGTGCCCCAACGGCTAGCACCATGACGGCGAATGTCCGCACCTGCGCGATCGCGATCGCTATCGCATTAATGGTGGCGACGATCCTGATCTCGCCGCCGAACGCCACCGCCGATCCCGTCACCGTGACGGCGACGGTGCTGAAAATCGTTGACGGAGACACCATCGACATTCGCGACGATGTGCGGGGCCGGCTTCGCGTGCGGCTCTTGGGGATTGACACACCGGAGACTAAGAAACCCGGCTATACCGTCGGCTGCTGGGGACCCGAAGCAACGAAGTTCGCGGAATCCACCATGCTCGGCCAGCGGGTGGCTCTCGTGGCCGACCCTACGCAGGACAAGACTGACCGCTACGGCCGCACACTGGCGTATCTCGTGCGGCAGGACGGCTGGGACTATTCGGTCGAAGCCGCTCGCGCCGGTGCCGCGAGATCGTATGTCTACGGCGGAGTCCCGGTCAGCCGTTATGACGCTATCGCGGGGGCCGAACAGCAAGCGCGAACTGCCCGTCGCGGATTATGGGGCACGCCGTGCAACGGCGACACAGCATCGGTCAGGCAATGAGGACAGGGAACGATTGGTGCGGATGAAATTACGCCTCGTTGCAGCAGTCGCGGGCCTGTCCACCGCAATTACCGCGATGCTAGTGCCTGCTTTGGCGACGGCTGCTTCCAACGACTGCTCTGAGAAACCTCGGATGACCTTATCGGGGAGCCCGGTCGGAAATCGTAGACACCATCGACCTGGGCCGGTCCATCGCGGGATGCGACGAGTGAACGGGCGGCAACAATTGCACCCCGCAATGAGCCAGGGTGCTGCGCCTATCCGGACGCGTGAACGCATACGTTGACATGACACATTCCGGCTGGTTGTCTACCGCCGATGAGAGACGACGCCCGCGAGATAGAAACCCTGGTGTACACCTACGCGGAACGTCTCGACGCCGGAGACCTGGACGGGGTGGCCGCGTTGTTCGCTCACGGCCGCATCTGTGGCATGGAGGACGGTCCCCCGGAGACGGTTTTCGCCGGCGTCGCCAGGGTGCGTCAGATGTATGAGATGGCGACCCGCCTCTACGAGGACGGCACGCCGAAGACCAAACACCTCACCACCAATGTGGCGCTGCACGTCGACGAGGACGCCGGAACCGCGCACGGCAGCGCGTACTACTGCGTCACCCAGGCGACGCCTGAACTGCCGTTGCAAGTGATCGTGACCGGCCGATACCGCGACACCTTCCACCGCATCGACGGCACGTGGTGGTTCGACACCCGCATCATGTACGTCGATCAGGTTGGCGACACCAGCCAACACCTGAAGTTCTCACCACCGTGACACACGCCTTCGACGCCGGCGGGCTGATGAGCGCTGCGCAATGCAAGGAGAGCCTCGACGACTGGGGCCCGTTGCCGTTCGAGCCGTTGGCAGTGCTGGCAGACAGCTACTCCGCCGCCGACCTGAACGACATCGGCGTGCACATCCTGCGTTCGAGTCTGATCCACAGCCTGCGGATGCGGTTGCGTGCCGAGGAATGGATACGTAGGCACCCCGAGATCACCGACGAGAGCATCATCGGTCAACTTCAAGGCTGCGGACGCGACGAGAACCGAAGGCGTGACTGACGAGTGAATAGTCCCGACGGCCGCGTCGCCTTGATCACCGGGGCAGCACGCGGAATGGGCCGCGCGCACGCCGTGAAGCTGGCCGGCGAGGGCGCCGATGTCATCGCCGTCGACATCTGTGCGGACTTCCCGTCCACCGACTACCCCGGCTCGACCGCCGACGACCTGGCGGAAACCGGACGACTGGTCGAGAGCCATGGCCGACGAATCCTGGTGGGACGGGTCGATGTTCGCGATGGCGAAGCCATGCGGGCTGTGGTCGCGTAGGGACTGCGTGAGTTCGGTCGCCTCGACATCGTGGTCGCGAATGCCGGCATCATCCGGGTCACCGACAGCGAAGACCGTGAGCAGACGTTCCGCGACATCGTGGACGTGAACCTCATCGGCGCGTGGAACACCGTGGACGCGGCGATCCCCGCGCTGATCGACGGCGGACGGGGCGGCTCCATCGTCCTGACCAGTTCGACACAGGGAATCAAGGCGTTGGGCACCGACCGCACGGGACCGCAGGCGTATGCGGCGTCAAAGCGGGCCCTGGTGGCCCTCATGCAAGGGTGGGCGACCGACCTCGCACGGCACTCGATCCGCGTCAACACCATTCACCCGAGTGGCGTCGCGACCGACATGATCCTCAACGACGCGACGATGGCGCTCGTCGCAGCCAACGACCCCTGGATCGTCGCCCAACAGAACGCTTTGCCCATTCCCCTTCTGCAGCCGGAAGACGTCGCGGGAGCGGTGGCGTGGCTGGTCTCCGACGCGGCCAAATTCGTCACGGGCACCTCGTGGCCACTCGACGCGGGCTTCCTGCTGCGCAATTGACCGGCTTCGGGTTACTGGCCGACGACGCACAACCCGTCACTGCCGTTGGGCTTGTCGGCCCGGACAACGGGCTAGAACGGAATGAACCGCTCCTCGTTGAGCGCTTTCCATACCTTCCGCAACGCGCTGAGGGTGGCACGCGTCAGCTGCGACGCCGTGCGCCGAAACCATAAGTGGGAAGGGCCGGCCGCTAGCTGCTCGATCAGCTCGCTGTCGGCGATGACATAGCCGTCCCTGGCGTCTATCCATAGATTCGCAAGGCACAGTTCGAGTGCGGCCATCGTGGTGGTCGGACCAGGTGCAATCGCGTCGAGCTCGGTGTAGCCGATGAAGGCGGGACACTCGGTATGGACGCTTCGCGCGACGGTCCGGACGTGAACTTCCAAGGCGGCGGCAGAGATGTGTCGTCGGTGGGGTTCGCGTCCCAGGTCGGCGATTACGGCGAAGACGGCTCTGTCCTGCACGGTATGAAGGTACTCCCGACACGCGTGTAATGTCGAGTTAACAATTGGTTTGCCCACGGCTCGCTTTCGAATTCCGTTCGGGCGCATCCACGCACCGAATTCGACTCAGGCGACCAGGGCAGACCAGCCGCCGTCGAGCGTCTGCTGCCAGCTGAGGCGACGCTTGTCCTTCGGGCGTCGTCGCCACGGGACGCACCTGCTGCAGCGAGCCGTTTCCCGACCTTGCGGCGACGCCACGGGTCAGCCAGCAAATGTGTGTGGGTCCGCCGAAGCCGGACCGCCGGCTTCGCTCGGCACAGGCGCTCAAACGTCATTGCCAGGAAGTGATGTCACGATGACGATGTGCGTCGGCTCCTGATCCTGGCCGTCTGCGCTGGTGTCATCGCCGCCGGCTGCGGAGCCCCTCCCAGTCGGGCGCCCATGCTTCCGCCGATGGGCTGGAATTCCTGGAACTCGGGGATCCCGCTGACCGAGCAGACGGTCCGCCAAACCATCGATGCGATGGTGTCGTCGGGTCTGCGCGATGCCGGCTACCGCTATGTCAACCTCGACGCCGGCTGGGCCGCGCCGACCCGTGACCACAACGGCGAGTTGCGGGCGGATCCCGATCGCTTCCCGCACGGCATCGCCGCGCTTGCCCGCTACGCCCATGACCGGAACATGTATCTGGGTATCTACCACAGCCCGTTCAACGAAGGCTGCGGCCAGGACCCGCGCATCGGTGGGGCCGGCCACGAACGCGTCGACGCGAAGACGTTCGCCGACTGGGGTGTCGACTACCTCAAATACGACTGGTGTCGCGCCGATGCGTCTCATCAGTTGCAGGTGCGCTACTTCTCGGCGATGCGAGATGCGCTGCGCGCCAGCGGCCGTCGCATCTTCTACAGTGTCAACCCGAACAGTTCGGCCGACGGGGGCGCCGGCGTTAGATACGACTGGTCGAAGATCGCCGACATGAACCGCAACTCGGTCGATCTCGTGCCCGCCTGGGGCGACGACGACCTGTGGTCAAGGGGGCTTGCCGGTGTCGTACAGGGCGCGGGTGCGTCAATCCCGCTGGCCGGCAGAAGCAGTCCCGCGCACATCAACGACCCCGACATGATGGTGATCGGTATCGGGTGGAACGACTTCGTGCGTACGCACCCGACGATGACTCTCGGGCCGACACAGCCCAATCTCAGCGACACCGAGGAGCGGACGCATTTCTCGCTCTGGGCGATGCTGGCGGCGCCGCTGCTGGCCGGCAACGACATCCGGTCGATGAGCCCGCAGACCTTGGCGATCCTCACCAACCGTGACGTCATTGCCGTCGACCAGGATCCGCTTGTCGCACAGGGACATCCGTTGGACAATGATCCACGCGTGTGGATCAAACCGCTCGCGGACGGCTCGGTCGCCGTGGCGTTGACGAACGCCGGTGCTGCTGCAGGGGACGTCGGTTCGACGGCCGCTGCGATCGGTCTACCGGACAGCGACTGTTACCGCGTGCGGAACCTGTGGGCACATAGCGAAAGCGAGAGCACCGGAAGTGTGGGTCCAGTGCAGATTCCCGCGCATGGCGTCGCCATGTTCCGGGTGAGTTTCTGCGGCTGAGTCGACCTCAGGGCTGTCGCGGAAACGCTCTGCGGCAGAGCAGGATCACGCCGAGCCCGCACGCCATCAGCAGGGCGCCCGGCCACGGTAACCACGACAGACCCACCGTGTGTAGCAGGCCGGCGCCAATGGCGGCCCCACCGGCGATTCCGATGTTGGCGGTGGAGTTGATCCACGCTCCGGCCAATTCGGGCGGCATCGCCTGTGCGCGCACCGCGCACGCCTGGTAGATCGACGGCACGCCGCCGAACGCTGCACTCCAAATCGCGGTCGCGACAACCACCGTAACCAACGTCGGCCATGTGACACCGAGAAGGAGGACTGCGCCCACTGTCCCCGCAACCACGACTACTGCGGTTCTTCTCGGATTCCGGTCGAGGCCGCGGCCGGCGTACCACAGGCCCAATAGTCCACAGGCGCCGGACGCGAGCAGGATCGGTCCGACGAACGCCGGGGTGGCTCCGCTGGCAAGCAGCAGCACGCTGATGAACGTGTAGACGGTGAACTGCCCCAGAAACACCAACGTATTCGAGGTCGCCACCGCCGCGACTTGACGGCGGCCACCGGAAAAGTGTCGGGTCGACATCGGCTCGTGGTCGACGCGCGGAAGCAATCTGGTCACGAGAATGAAGGTCAGAACCGACAGCACAGCCAGGGCCGCGAACGACGCCCGCCATCCCGCTGCCGCACCGAACGATGTCAACAACGGCACGCCGAGAACCAGGCCGGCAGATGCACCGCTGCCGGCGAGTGCGAGTGCGCGGCCGACGTGCGCGCCCGACACCAATCGCGGCGAGTAGCCGATCACCAGCGAGAAGAACAAGGCGTGCGTCACTCCACCGAGAGTCCGTCCCACAGCGACGACGGCGAATGAGGGGGCGGCGGCGACCAGCGCGCTACTCAACGCGTAGCAGGCCAAGGTCGTCAGCAGCAGAGGCTTTCTGGCGAACCGGGACGTCGCAACGGTCAACGGAACCGCAAGCGTTGCGACCATGGCCGCATAGAGGCTGACCAACAGTCCGGTGACCGAGTCGGCCACCGTGAACGTCGTGCCGATCTCCGGTAGCAAGCCGACAGGCAACATCTCGGTCGTTACGGCTACGCACGATGCGAGCGCCAGCGACAGCAGTCCCGGCAGGCTCTCCCGCAGGCCTCGTGCAGATGTCTGCTCAGCCGTCAACGTCATGTCCGTCGAATATACTCGTGGACCGAGTTTATTCAAGTGGGATACTACCGGCGATGGCACAGGATCAACGGCAAGCCGCACAGGTGCGCTGGTTGGGCGCCGCTCAGCTGGTCGATCTCGTGCGATCGGATCCGGGCGTCACCCGGGTCGCCGCTGCGCAGCGCCTCGGTATCGGCAGCGGCGGCGCCACCGAGTTGGTTGCGCGGATGCGGCAAGCCCGACTGCTCGACGAGACACCGGCCCCCGCTCAGGGCCGAGGCAGGCCGACGACCGTGTTAGGTGCACACGCGCAGGGCCCGCTGGTGCTCGCCGCCGACTTGCGCGCAACGGATTGGCGCCTCGCACTGGCGGGAATCGACGGCGTGCCCGAGGTTGTGGCCCAGGCCCGGTATGCGGGTGGACAGCTGGATCCCGCGCTCAATCAGCTCGCGGAGGAGATCGGAAAGGTCTATCGACGAAAGTCTGGGCGCCTGAGGGCAATCGCGGTGTCGGTCGCGGGAACCGTCAGCGGCGCCAAGCTCGTTCAGTTCACCTCCCGCGGTTGGCATGACGTCGACCTGTCGGTGCTGGCCGCGAAGATCCCGGACCGGGCGGGCGTTTCGCTCCTACTCGGTAACGACGCCACGTTGGCCGGGCTGGCCGAGGCGCGGTCCGGCGCCGCCCGCTCAGCCGCCACTGCCTTGTATCTGATTGTCGCCCAAGGGATCGGCGGCGTGCTGGTAGTGAATGGGGAGCCCCTCACCGGCGCATACGGCGCAGCGGGCGAGTACGGTCACATCCCCTTCGGCGACCCGAAGCTGTTATGCCCGTGCGGCGCACGCGGCTGCTGGGATCTCACGGTCGACGGTCGCGCGTTGGCCCGGCATCTCGGCGAGGCGCCCCCCGACGATCCGGTCGGCTATGTCCACGACCTGATCGGCCGCCCCAAGCGCGACGCCGCAACACGGAGGGCGTTCGAAGCCGTGGCGGCGTCGCTTGGCCGCGGTGTCAGCGCTCTGGTGAACCTTCATGACCCCGAGGTCGTCACGCTGGGCGGCGTCGCGGCGCAGCTGCGGGCTGCCGCACCGACCGTCTTCGACGATGCACTCAGGGACGGCTTGATGTCCTTCCGTAAGGGGTCTCCGCCACCGGTGCGCGACGCCGAGCATGGCGAGGACGGACCGCTGCACGGTGGCGTCGCGATGGCGCTGGACCACATCACAACCGCAGCCGGCCTTGCGGACTGGGTCGGGCGTCAGCGTGGCTGACCGTCGATCACGACTCGGGTGGAACGTCACCGGCACCTGAAGCAGCCGTTGCCCGCACCAGCGTCGGTTTGTTGAAGCCGGCCTCCCGACAGGCACCGGGGATCGCGGTCATGATGGCGTCCAGAGCGTCTTCGGGTACGAGCGCGATGACACAACCGCCGAATCCGCCGCCGGTCATCCGCGCGCCCAATGCGCCTGCGCCGACGGCGGTGTCGGCGATGAGGTCGATCTGGGGGGTGGTGATCTCGAAGTCTTGACGCATCGACGTGTGCGACGCGGTCAGGATCGATCCCGCCCGGTTCCACTCCCCTTCCTCCAGCGCGACGACGAAATCGAGCACTCGGGCATTCTCGGTGAAAATGTGGCGGGCCCGTCGCGCATCGACTTGATCTTTCACACTGTCCAACGCCGCCATCCCCCAGTCCTGCGCATCGCGCAGTGAGCCCACGCCCATGGCGGCCGCGGCCCGTTCGCACGAACGCCTCCGCGCCGCATACTCACCACCGGCGTGCCGATGCGGCGCGCGTGAGTCGATCAGCAGCAGGGCGACACCGCAGGCGTCGGGGTCGAACGGCACCTCGGTGACGTCGATGCTCTGGAAGTCCATCAGCAGGGCGCGCCGCGGTGCGCCGCACAGCGACGCCAGCTGATCCATCAGTCCCGTTGGTGCGCCGACGTATTCGTTCTCGGCCCGCTGTGCGATGCGGGCCCGTTCGGTGCGGTCCAGCCGCCCTCCGGTGGCGGCGGTCACCGCGCCCAGCACGGCGCACTCGAGAGCGGCCGACGATGCCAGGCCGGAGCCCATCGCGACGTCGCTGGTGACCGACATCCGGCCTCCGACCACGGCCTGGCCGGTTTCCCGCAACGCCCAGATCACGCCCGCGACGTAGGCGCCCCATCCGGTGACCGATCCGGGGTTCGTGTCCAATGGGATGACGATTTCGCCCGGCTCGTCGGCGCTTTTGACGCGCAACGTGTCGCCGTCGTCCGGATGCAGGGTCACCACAGTGCGTTCGGGCAGAGCGATGGGTAGTGCGAAGCCGAGGTTGTAGTCGGTGTGCTCGCCGATGAGGTTGATGCGTCCCGGTGCGGCGTAAGCGACGGTTGCGGTCACGTGGCCACCTCCCGCAGGCGTTCGGCGACACTCTCGGGCGTGACATCGCTGATGAACGCGTCCATGGCGGATTCCGAGCCGGCGAGGAACTTCAGCTTGGTCGCGCTGCGCCGCACCGACATCAGTTCGACGTGGAAATAACCCTCGCCCTGCTCGTCGTCGTTCCGGAACTGATGCAATGCCGAGATATACGGCAGCGCAGACTGATACAAGCGGTCGAAACGGCCAAGTACGTCAAGGTAGACCCTCGAGAACGCGTCGACCTCGGCGTCGTCGAGGTCGAGCAGATTACGCACGAAGCGGTTGGGGTAGATGTGCACTTCGACCGGCCATCTCGCGGCGAACGGAACAAAAGCTGTGAACAGATCGGTGCGCGCGATGACGCGGGCACCGGCGGCGACTTCGCGTTCGAGGATAGAGCTGAACAGATTGCCGCCGTGGCGATTACGGTACTCGCGCGCCTCGCGGAGCATGATCGCCGACCGCGGTGTCACATAGGGGTAGCCGTAGATCTGCCCGTGCGGATGGGTGAGCGTGACGCCGATCTCCTCCCCCCGGTTCTCGAAGCAGAAGACTTGCGCGATTCCGGACCGGTTCATCATGTCGGCGGTGCGGTGCCGCCATGCCGTGACCACAAGACGCGCCTGCTCGGGCGGCAGGCTGGCGAACGAGGCGGTGTGGTCGCTGGAGAAGCAGATGACTTCGCACCGGCCATGGCCCGGCGCCGCGGTGAACCCGTCGACATACGGATCCGGTAGCGCGAAGGGCTCTACTCCGGCACCCGACAGGCTGGGGAACCTGTTCTCGAACACCACGACGTCGTAGTCGGCGGCCGGTATCTCACTGGTCGACCCCGACGGACCTGGGCACAGTGGACACTGGTCGGGCGGTGGCTTGTAGGTGCGGTCCTGGCGCAGCGCCGCGATGATCACCCAGTGGCCGGTCTGGCTGTCGAACCTCAACTCGGACCGCTGACTTGAGCGGGCCGGCAGCGGACGACGATCAGGTACGGGGGCGGGTTCATGTCCCGGCAGGGCGAAGAACCACTCCTGGCGTCCGTCGGCGAGTGTCCACGGAATCGGGTTCGTCATTGTGCTTGTCCGGCCGCCACGATCATCAGCGCGCCGACGCGCCCCTCCAGCGTCGGCCACTCGGCGGGATCCAGCCCGTCGTCGACGACCAGTGTGTGCACCTGGTCCAGTCGGGCGAACACGTTGGTGCCAACCTCCCCGTACTTGGTGTGATCGGTGAGCACCACGAGCCTGGGCGCGATCTCGATCAGCGTGCGATTCGTCTGTGCCTCTGCGATATTCGGCGATGTCAGTCCGGCATGCACGTCGAATCCGTGCACGCCGAGAAAGGTGGCGTCCACGCGAAACGAGGCGAGGGCGGTGTCCGCGATCGGACCGACCAGCGCGTCGGACGGGGTACGCACGCCCCCCGAGAGGTAGGCGGCGGGACCGTCTTCAGCGGCACCTCCGGCACTGGCGGTCAGCACGTCGAACACGGTGATCGAGTTGGTGATGACGGCGATCGACGGACGGGCCCGTAATACCCGTGCCAGCTCGGTGGTCGTGGTGCCCGCGCCGATGGCGATCGTCATCCCGTCGCCGACGAGGCCCGCCGCGGCCTCGGCGATCGCGATCTTCTCGGCGCGCATATGCCGGGCCTTCTCCGTCGACGTCGGCTCCTCGCCTCGGTGATGCCGGGTCACCGCACCGCCATGCACCTTGCGAAGGAAGTCCTGGGAGTCCAGAACGTCGAGGTCACGGCGAACGGTCATCTCCGACACCGACAACTCGGCAGCCAGGTCGGAGACCCGCACCGCGCCGCCCGACTGCAGCGCGGTGAGGATCGCGCGGCGGCGTTCGGCGGCGAGCATGCGACCGAGATCCTTCCTGGGACGGGGACAGAAACCGAACAATTACAAACAATTCCTCACCAAAACTATCGCAAGTGAGGCCACTTTCTTGTTACTTTCTGCTTGTTTGGCCCGAATCTCAACGAAAAGGAGGTGGGGACAACGACCACCACGCTGGCGGCCGAAAGCGTGCTCCGTCTGCACGTCGGCGCACTGGATTACCTGCTGATCGCGATTTACTTCGTCTTCGTTCTCGGCATCGGTTATCTGGCTCGCAGCCAGATCTCCACCAGCCTCGACTTCTTCCTCTCCGGCCGCCGCCTACCCGCCTGGGTCACCGGGCTGGCATTCGTGTCCGCCAACCTCGGCGCCGTCGAGATCATGGGAATGTCGGCAAACGGAGCCCAGATCGGGCTGTCGACGATGCACTACTACTGGATCGGCGCCATACCCGCGATGGTGTTCCTCGGCATCGTGATGATGCCCTTCTATTACGGCTCCAAGGTGCGCAGCGTCCCGGAGTTCATGCGCAAGCGGTTCGGGCCGGGCGCACACCTGGTCAATGCCATCAGCTTCGGGGTCGCGCAGGTGCTGATCGCCGGCGTCAACCTGTTCCTGCTCGCCACCGTGATCAACGTGCTCCTTGGCTGGAACCGGTGGCTGTCGTTGATCGTGGCGGCGGTCATCGTGCTGACCTACACCGCGCTGGGCGGGCTGTCGGCCGCAATCTACAACGAGGTGTTGCAGTTCTTCGTGATCCTGGCTGCGCTGGTGCCCCTCACCATCTTCGGCCTGATCAAGGTCGGCGGGTGGAGTGGGTTGCGCGACAAGGTGATCGACGCCGTCATGGACGACGGGACGGTGACGGCCTCGGTGCACGAGCAGTTGACCAGCTGGCCGGGCCAGGCGCTGAGCGGGTTCGACAGCCCGGTGTGGTCGGTGATCGGTATCGTCTTCGGCCTCGGATTCGTGCTGTCGTTCGGCTACTGGACGACGAACTTCGTCGAGGTGCAGCGCGCCATGGCGTCCGACTCGATTTCGGCTAGTCGTCGGGCACCGATCATCGCGTCGTTCCCGAAGATGTTCATTCCGTTCGTCGTCGTGGTGCCCGGGATGATCGCCGCCGCCGCGATCGGCGACATGATCCACCTGAAATCGACTGGCTCCGGTGACATCACGTACAACGATGCAATGCTGCTGATGATTCGTGACATCCTGCCGAACGGACTCATCGGCGTCGCGGTGGCGGGGCTGATCGCATCGTTCATGGCGGGTATGGCGGCCAACATCTCGGCCTTCAACACCGTCTTCAGCTATGACATCTGGCAGCAGTACATCGTCAAGGACCGTTCTGACGGCTATTACATCGCGGTCGGGCGGATCGCGACGGTGGCCGCAACGGTGCTCGCGGTGTTCACGGCGCTCATCGCGGCAGGCTACTCGAACTTGATGGACTACCTGCAGACGCTGTTCGGCTTCTTCAACGCGCCGCTGTTCGCGACGTTCATCCTCGGCATGTTCTGGAAGCGCATGACGGCCACCGCGGGCTGGGCCGGGCTCGTCGCCGGAACACTCTCTGCGATCACGGTTTTCGTACTTTCCGAAGTCGGCGTCATCAACTTGCCTGGTCAGGGCATGCCGTTCTTGGCTGCCACCGCCGCATTCATCGTCGACATCGTCGTCAGCGTCGTCGTCAGCCTGGTCACCACGCCCAAGCCTGTCGCCGAGCTGGCCGGCTTCGTCTACTCGGAGACTCCGGTGCAGATGTTCGCCGACCCCGAGTCCGACGGCAAGGCCTGGTACATGAAGCCCGTTCCGCTCGGCGGCGTCGTGCTGGCGTTGGCCATCGTGCTCAACATTATCTTCCACTGACCCATTTTCGTTGAATCGCAACAGGAGTGAACATGACGACCCAGAGAAAAACAGTGTCCCGACTGTTCGACATTCGCAACATCATCGGTGCACTGCTCGCGATCTACGGCGTCCTGCTCACGATCGCCGGGCTGGCGCCCGGGCTGGTCGCCTCACACGACGACGCGGCCGCAGCAGGCAACAAGATCGACCTCTATGTCGGCACCGACGCCAATTGGTGGGTCGGCCTGGCTCTGCTCGCCGTGGCGGCCGTGTTCCTCGCATGGGCGGCGCTACGGCCCCTCGTCGTCGAAGTCGAATCGGATAGCGTGGCGCAGGACGGGTAGTCCGACCGAGATCAGGCTATCCACGCGGGTGGATGCGGCCCGGCCCACGGGGCCGCACTTTCGAGTTGGGCAGCGAGTTGCAGAAGGACCGTTTCGTCCGGTGCGACGAGCTGCACGCCGATCGGCAGGCCGTCGCGAGTGCTGCCCAACGGAAGTGAGATCGCGGCCCACCCAGTGACGTTCGCCAGCGAGGTCCACCCCGTGGTGGCGAACTCGACGTCGAAGAACGCACGGGTGGTGCCGCGCGGTTGGTCCAGCAGCGCGTAGGGCGGCGGGGGCGTCAGCAATGTCGGCACGAGCAGCACGTCATGGCCCGCCATGCCGGCCGCGAAGCGTCGCGTCTGGGCATGCACCGCGTCGATGGCACCGGCATATGCGGCGCCCGTAGTGGTGAAGCCCTCACGGACCATCACCCACGTGCTCGGCTCGAATTCGTCTTCCGCAGGTTCACGGCCGAGATGATTCGTCGCAAACGCGTGAAGCGCGGCGTTGCTGACGGTGTGCAGAATTGCGATCGCGTCGGCGACGGCATCGGAATCGATCGCGGGAAAGCCCGGTTCGACGAAGTGACCGATTTCGCCGAGTAGCTGTGCGGTGTTCTCGACGGCGGTAATGACGGCGGGATCGGTTGGCGGACCTGGAAAAGGCGAGGCAGTCGCCAGCAGAATGCGTTGTGGCGGGGGGTCTTTGGTGATGGCATCCACGTACGTGGTGGCCGGCGGAGCGGCGGTATAGGGGTCGCCGGGGGCGCTGCCCGCGATGACGTCGAGCAGGGCGGCGCTGTCCCGCACGGTACGGGTGAGCGCGTGTGCGTTGACCAAACCCTCCAGTGAGTGGCCGGAGTCCGGCGCGAACGAGCTCCGGCCGCGTCGCGGTTTGAGGCCGACGAGTCCGCAGCACGACGCGGGCACCCGGATCGAGCCGGTGCCGTCGCCACCCGACGCCGCGGGGACAACGCCTGCGGCTACAGCCGACGCCGATCCCCCGCTCGACCCACCCGGCGTGATCGACGGCGACCACGGATTGACCGTCGGGCCGAAGAGCGACGGCTCGGTGGTGCAGTGGTTGCCCCACTCAGGGGTATTCGTCTTACCGAACACCACCAGACCCGCCGACAGGTAACGGTCAACGATCCAAGCCGTTTCGGTCGCGACGTGAGTGCGCAGAGCGCGCGAACCCATCGCCTCCGGCGCCCCTGCGAGCGACGCGCCGAGATCCTTCAGCAGGAACGGCACCCCGGCCAGCGGACCCGATTCGGCCGCGCGCGCCCGACCTGAGCCGTCCAACTCGGCGGCCTGCTCACGCCCACGGTCGAACAGGTCGTGGATGACGGCGTTGAGGTCCCGCGCGGCCTCGAGCCGCGTGATCGCCGCGTCGAGCAGCTCAACCGCGGACAATTCACCGGCAGTGACCAGTGCCCCCTGCCCGACGGCGTCAGTGTCGGCCAGTTCGAAGGCTTGTGCGGAGTCCATTGATTGGGAATCCTCGCGCCTCACCACCGGACCGGCAACCCGGCCGCGCGATAACAGTCTCCGACTCCGACTGCGCGGCGGCCGGTGCTGCTCCACACTGAGTGCTGTGTTCACACTTGCTGGAAAGTCCGTCGTCGTCACCGGCGGCAGTAAAGGTATCGGTCGAGGTATCGCCTCGGTGTTCGCCGGAGCCGGTGCGAACGTGGCGGTGGCCGCACGGTCGGCGGCTGACCTCGATGCGGCAGTAGCGGCTCTGGACGGTCTCGGCGACGGCAAGGTGGTCGGCGTGACGACCGACGTCAGCGAACCCGCCTCATGTACGGCGATGGCCGCCGCGGTCGTCGATGCCTTCGGCGGCATCGATGTGCTGTGCGCCAATGCCGGCATTTTTCCCGAGGCGCCGCTGGCCACGATGACTCCCGAGGAGCTGGCCGAGGTGCTCGACGTCAATGTCAAGGGCACGGTGTTCGCGGTACAGGCGTGCCTGCCCGCGTTGATCGACTCGGGCCGCGGCCGCGTCATTCTGACGTCGTCAATCACGGGTCCCATCACAGGATTTCCCCGATGGTCCCACTACGGCGCGTCGAAAGCTGCGCAACTCGGTTTCATGCGCACCGCCGCGATCGAGCTCGCGCCGCATGCGATCACCGTCAACGCCATAATGCCGGGCAACATCCTCACCGAAGGCCTCGCCGACATGGGCGAGGATTATCTCGCAGGCATGGCACGGGCCATTCCTGCCGGCGCGCTGGGCAGGCCGGCTGACATCGGCTACCTCGCGGCGTTCCTTGCGACGGACGAGGCCGGGTACATCACCGGCCAGGCGATCGCGGTGGACGGCGGACAGGTGCTGCCGGAGTCACCGGACGCCGTCACGCCGTAGATCGGCGCGGCCCGGGCGAAGGACGAGCACTCCCGCATGGCAGGAAGTCGCCCATGGGTGCGATCCTGCCATGGACCCGTCCCTCAGTGCACGCCCTCCATCTCGCGGCTGATCCACGGCGCGAGGGCGAACACCGCTACACCCGCGACGATCGCGACCATGCCGATGATCCCGAAGTAGGCGAATTCACGCGAGGCGTCGTAATACTTGGCGAGCACCCCGGACATCGATGTGCCGAGACCGACCGAGAAGAAGTACAACGCCATCATTTGCGCCCGGAATGCCTCTGGCGCAAGCTTTGTCGTTACCGATAGCCCGATCGGTGACAGCAACAGCTCGGAAACGGCGAACACCGCCAACACCGCCGCGACATACAGCGCGGGAACCGCCTTGCCCTCGGTGCCCGCCATCGGAACGAACAACAGGAAGGCGGCGCCCATGCCGATCACGCCGTACGCGAACTTGCGCGGCGTCGTCGGCGCCCGGTTTCCCAGCTTCGTCCACATGATCGCGAACAGCGGCGAGAGCAGGATGATCCACACCGGCTCGATGGAGCCGATCCAGCTCGACGGCGCCGTCCACCCGAAGATCGACCAGTTCATCCGCTCGTCGGAGTACACCGCGAGGACCGTGAAGATCTGCTGGAACAGCGACCAGAACACCGCGTTGGCGATGAACAGCGGAATGAACGCCCGCACCCTGGTGCGTTCGACCGCTTCGACTTTCGAGCTGGTGAGCATGATGACGAAGTACGCAATCGACGCCACGATGATGACTCCCGTAGTGACCTGTGACAGGTTCGCCAGTTTGACAAGGCCCGTGACGAAGGCGACCACGACCACGACGACCACCACGACGGCGGCAATGACGGCCCATTTGATTCCACTGCGCGGCAACGGGTTCGGCACGCTACGACCGTGCTCGCCGAGGTTCTTGCGAAAGGCGACATACTGCGCCAGGCCGAGCGCCATCCCGACGGCTGCGGCGCCGAAGCCCCAGTGGAAGCCGATTCGCGTCTGCAGCAGGCCGGTGACCAGCGGACCGACGAACGCGCCGAGGTTGATGCCGAGATAGAACA
>NZ_JAVHWR010000170.1:0-6292 GCF_032159565.1 Mycobacterium sp. | reverse complement strand
GCGTGCCGAATACCGATCGTCACCAGCACTCGGCCGGGTTCCCAAATGGACGTGTAGAGGACGACGTGATGCGCCCCTATCGATGCCAAATTGTCGTGATGACGTTTGAGCCAATTCCACATCCGGTCGATGTCGCCGACACGAAAATCGCAGGCGAGAATTAGTGAGTGCATATTGAACTCACTCATCGTCATCCTTCGTTCCGATGCGCTCGCAATCATGTTAGCCCAGTCTAACCTTAGTTAGGCCAGGCAGTCCACCGACCCCGTCCCCACATTGTCACCGCGCTCCGAAGATGTTGCCGGAAAGCGCGAAACGCGCCGTACACGCTGCAGGAGTAGTTCCGATCAGTCATGACATTGCACTAGATTGGAGCCGTCAAGACAGCCCATCGACCCGATGACGCGACCGGCGCAAGGAGCCAGCATGCAAGGGGACCCCGACGTTCTCAAATTGCTCAACGAGCAATTGACGAGCGAGTTGACGGCCATCAACCAGTATTTCCTGCACGCAAAAATGCAGGAGAATTGGGGATTCACCGAATTGGCTTCTCACACTCGTGCGGAATCCTTTGATGAAATGCGGCACGCAGAGACCATTACCGACCGGATCTTGCTGCTGGACGGGCTGCCGAATTACCAACGGCTTTTTTCATTACGTGTCGGTCAGACCGTCAAAGAACAATTCGAAGCGGACCTCGCCGTCGAGCACGAGGTGGTGGCCAGGCTGAGGCCGGGGATCATCATGTGCCGCGAGAAGCAAGACGCGACGAGCGCGAACATCTTCGAGAAGATCCTCGCCGACGAGGAGAATCACATCGACTACCTGGAAACGCAGCTCGAGCTGATGGGCAAGCTCGGCGAGGAGCTGTACCTGGCTCAGTGTGTTTCCAGGCCGCCGGGCGGTACCGCTGCCCCGTAACGCGTTGCGGACCGCGCGTTTCGCGGGTCGCCCAAGCGTGTAACCCTGCCGAGGGTCGCCGTAACATCCGTAGCCTATCTAACGATATGGCTGTGGAAAACGGTTGTGATCGACGAAAGGCAGGCATGACGAGTCAGGCACCGACGGCTGCCCTCTCCGATCCGGAGTCGAGCAGCACCGGCATCAGCCTTCAGCGCCGCAACTTCATCTTTGTTGCGGTACTGCTCGGCATGCTGCTCGCCGCGCTCGACCAGACGATCGTGGCGACCGCGCTGCCCACGGTGGTAGCCGATCTCGGCGGAGCCGGGCACCAATCCTGGGTCGTGACAAGCTATCTGCTGGCGTCGACCATCGCCACCGCGATCGTCGGCAAGCTCGGCGACCTGTTCGGCCGCAAAACCGTCTTCCAGGTGTCGGTGGTGTTCTTCCTGGCCGGGTCGGTGCTGTGCGGCCTGAGCGGTTCGATGACGATGCTGGTCGCGTCCCGCGCGCTGCAGGGCATCGGCGGCGGCGCGATCATGGTGACGGCCATGGCCGTCATCGGCGAGGTCATCCCGATGCGCGAGCGGGGCCGCTACCAGGGTGCGCTCGGTGCGGTGTTCGGCGTCACCACGGTGATCGGGCCCTTGCTCGGCGGCTTCTTCACCGACCACCTCACCTGGCGATGGGCGTTCTGGATCAATATTCCCGTCGCGGTCGTCGTGCTGCTCGTAGGTGCCGCGGCCATCCCGTCCCTGGCGCGGACAACAAAACCGGTCATCGATTACGCAGGCATCCTGTTCGTCGGCCTCGGCGCATCGGGACTCACCCTGGCCACGAGTTGGGGGGGTGGAGAGTACGCATGGGGTTCCCCGGTGATCATCGGTTTGTTCGTCGCCTCCGTCGCCTCCCTCGCCATCTTCGTCTGGGTGGAAAGCCGTGCGGCGGAGCCGATTCTGCCGATCCGCCTGTTCGCCAGCCCGGTGTTCACCGTGTGTTGCATCCTCGGCTTCATCGTCGGATTTGCAATGCTCGGCGCGTTGACCTTCCTTCCGACGTTCATGCAGTTCGTCGATGGCGTCTCAGCGACCACCTCGGGCCTGCGCACCCTTCCGATGGTGGCGGGCATGCTCATCACGTCGATCGGCAGCGGAAACATCGTCGGGCGCACCGGCAGGTACAAGATCTTTCCCGTCGCAGGCACCGCGATCATGGCAGTGGGGTTCGTGCTGCTCTCCAGAATGGACGCCGCCACGCCGAGCTGGCAGCAGTCCGTGTTCCTGTTCGTGCTGGGCGCCGGAATCGGGCTGTGCATGCAGGTGCTCGTGCTTGTCGTGCAGAACACCGCCAGCTTCGCCGATCTCGGTGTGGCGACGTCTGGTGTGACATTCTTCCGCACGATCGGAAGCTCCTTTGGCGCGGCCATCTTCGGGTCCTTGTTCGCCAACTTCCTGGCGGGCCGGATCGGGCCTGCGCTGGCCGCAAGCGGCGCGCCGCCGCGCGCTGCGCAGTCGCCGCAGGCGCTGCACGCGCTGCCGCCGGAGATGGCAGCGCCGATAGTGAACGCCTACGCGGACTCGCTGGACATGGTGTTCCTGTGTGCTGTCCCGGTCGCGATCGTCGGCTTCGTCGTCTCACTCTTCCTCAAAGAGATCCCGCTTCGCGAGATGGAGGCGGTGTCGGCCACCGACCTCGGGGAAGGTTTCGGCATGCCGAGCACCGAATCGCCCGACAAGATTCTCGAGGTGGCGATCGGCCGGTTGATGCGCAACTCACCGGAGATCAGGCTGCGCTGCATCGCCGGGCAGGCGGGGTGTGAATCCGACATCGCCGTGCTGTGGGGGCTGCTTCAGATCTACCGCCAGAGCCAGGTGTTCGGCTCGGCGCGGCTGACCGACATCGCCGAGCGACTTCGAGTGCCGCGCGAGGTTATCGAGCCGACGTTCGACCGGCTGATCGACCGTGGCTACGCGCTGCGCACCGGGAACCAACTCTGGCTCACCCAGGCAGGAGTGCGGCAGGTCAACTGTGCGTCTGCCGCACTCGCGAATCGGATCGTCGAGAAGCTCGCGACGTCGTCCGCCTTCGATGGCAGGCCCGATCGCGAAGAGGTCGAGGCGGCGTTGGAGCGGATCGGCCACCGGGTCCTCGTGCAGCGGGATTGGGACGACGACAGGGCCGTCCCGGTCGCTGCCGCCAGCTGACTTAGCTGGGGGTTCGATGCCTTTTCTAGAACGTGTTCCACTTTCTGTGTCCCCGGGCGTAGCATTCCGGCCATGAGCCGCATTGGAGAGTTCGCCGACGACGACGCCGCCGCGTGGGCGGTGATGTCGCCCGATATCGGTGCAGGCATGCTCAAGTTCACGCGCGCGGTTTACACCAAGAATCGGCTGCCGATGCGGGTTCGTGAGCTGGCGCGCATGGTCATCGCGCTCGACAACGAATGCGTGGTGTGTCAGAACACCCGCGACTCCGAGGGCATCGCGGCAGGCGTCGACGAGGAACTCTACGACCACGCCGCCGAATGGCGAACCTGGCCGGGCTACAGCGCCCAGGAACGAATCGCCGCCGAGTTCGCCGAACGCTTCGCGGCCGATCACACTGGCCTGCGCGACGACGAGGATTTCTGGCAGCGGGCACGCGAGCAGTTCAGCGACGAATTGATGGCCGATCTGGCGTTGTCGTGTGCGATGTGGTTGGGCATGGGCCGCATGCTGCGCACTCTCGACATCGGCCAAAGCTGCAAGCTCACGCTATAGCTCTGCGCGCCACGAAGGCAGAATGGCTGTCATGGCAGCCAAACCCCTCGCCGCAGCGGCAATCGCCCAACTCGAATCCGACGGGGTCGCCACCCTCATCGGGACAGTCGTCAACCCTGCCGGCCTCACTCACGCCAAAACCGTCCCGCTGAGGAAGATGGGCGCGTTCGCCGATCCAGGATTGGGCGCCAGCCCGGTGTGGCATGTGTTCACCATCGACCAGACAGGTATCGCGTCGAGTGGCGCCCTCGGCGTCGTCGGCGACCAGCGCATCAGGATCGATCTCGGCGCGCTGCGCATCCTCGGGGACGGATTAGCTTGGGCGCCAGGCTCTTTCTACGACCAGGATGGCGGACCGGACCCCTACTGCTGCCGCGGGGCGCTGTCCCGCATCGAACGCAGGCTCACCGACGCCGGGATCGACGCGCTCGTCGGGCACGAGTTTGAGTTTGTCCTCGTCGGGCCGGACGGCAGCCGGCTGCCCGCCCACCTGTGGGCGCAGTACGGCCTGGCAGGCGTGCTCGAGTACGAGGGCTTCGTTCGCGACGTCACCAACGCGGCCACAAGTTCTGGTGTTTCCATCGAGCAGCTCCACCCCGAGTATGGGCTGAACCAGTTCGAGGTATCGCTGACTCCGCAGTCGCCGACGGCCGCCGCCGATCAGCTGCTGCTGATCAGGATGATCGTCGGCAGGGTCGCCAGGCGGTACGGCCTGCGGGTGAGCCTGTCGCCGGTGCCGTTCGCCGGAGGCGTGGGTTCCGGTGCGCATCAGCACTTCTCACTCAAGAAGGGCGATACACCGCTTTTCTCGGGCGGATCCGGTGCATGTGGAATGACGCCGGAAGGGGAGTCCGCGGTAGCCGGAGTGGTGGCCGGTCTGCCCGAAGCGGAGGGCATCCTGTGCGGCTCGATCCTGTCCGGACTGAGAATGTCGCCCGGACACTGGTCTGGAGCCTTTGTCTGCTGGGGCACCGAAAACCGCGAGGCCGCAGTGCGATTCCTCGTCGGCGGCAACAGCAACCCATTGGGAGCCAACGTCGAAGTCAAGGTCGTCGACCCATCGGCGAACCCGTACCTCGCGACGGCGACTATCCTCGGGCTCGCACTCGACGGCATCGAACGGAAGCTGACCTTGCCGGCGGAGACGGCCGTCGACCCGTCCACCCTGACCGACGAGCAGCGCGACGACGCCGGCGTCGGCCTGCTGCTTACCAGTCAAGCCGAGGCCATCGACCTGCTCGACCAATCCGCCCTCATCCGGCGCATCCTCGGCGATCCGGCGGTCGACGCGACGGTGGCCGTGCGCCGCTATGAGCACGAGACCTACGGACACCTCAGCGACGAAGAGCTTACCGACAGGTTCCGCATGGCCTGGAGCGTGTGAAAACCGTTCTCAGACCAGGTCGCTGGCGTCGTACACCCATGACGTGTCAACCGACGCCAGGGTTTCCAGATATGACGCCGGCGCCGCAGACAACAACGTGCTGAAGTCCGAGTAGTCCTTCCACAGGGTGATTTCGTCGTCCTCGACACGGTGCACCGATACGAACGGCAGCCGAACGGTTTCCCCGCTGTGCCAGGCCCACGTTTCGGAGTGCTCGTATATGACGTCGACGCCGTTGCTCAGCAGCAGCCCGTCGTGGTTGACGTACGACGACAGCGACTCCAGCCCGATCTTCAGTCGCGTGATGACGTTCTCGCGGCCGCGCGCCGACGCGGCAGGCATCGGCATGTCGACGTACAGACAGTCCTCGGACAGGAAGCTCTTCACTGAATCCCAGTCGCGATCCGACAACGCCTTCCACAAACCGAGCACGGTCTCCTCAACGGCCACCCAGACATAGAACAGTCCACGACATTCGGCTGTCAATGAGATCACCCGGCTACGCCCAGCCGTCGGGTTGGCGCCCGTCGATGTCGGTGAAGCCGTATTCGCGCGCAAGGTCTGCCGATGTCATCGACCCCTGGTTCCACCGAGCGCGGTTCTCATCGGCGGCGATCGCGGCGATACCCCTGCCGACGAACCGCGGCGATTCCGACTCGGCGAAGCCCGGCGGCGCGGTCGGCAGCCCACCGCCGCGGTTCGGGTTCAGCGCCTCATGCCAGTTGGCCTCGCTGACACTCCAGTTGTCCAGCATCATCTCCGAGCGCAGCCACCCGGGTGTCACGGCGACAGCGGTGCCGCCGTACCGCGCCAGTTCGTGACCGTGCGCGAACGCCAGCCGGTTGACGGAGCTCTTGGCGAGGTCGTAGAACACCGAGAGCCGGAAGTTCTCGTCGTTGTACCGGCGGGTGCCGTCGGTGACCTCGACGAGCAACCCGCCCGGCCGCTCGATCAGCAGCGGATGCAGGCAGTGCGAGGTGATGAGGTGGGTGTCGACGCCCAGCCTGAGGATCCGCAGTCCGTCGTCCAGATCGTGTTCCCAGATTGGCCTGTTCCACGTCGGCGGCGGTCCCTTGAGCACCTCGGCGCCCCAGATGTCGTTGACCAGGATGTCGATGCGGCCGTAGTCACCGCGGATCCGATGGGCCAGCGCGCGTACCTCGCCTGCTTCAAGATGGTCGACAGCGATGGCGACGCCCTCGCCACCTAGCTCGTCGACGAGTGCGGCGGTTTCCTCGATGGTTTCGGG
>NZ_JAVHWR010000156.1:0-20837 GCF_032159565.1 Mycobacterium sp. | reverse complement strand
GACTTGTAGTCGGCGTCTGCGACGGGTTTGACTGCCCCGGCTGTCCGTGCGCCACCTTCGTCGCCACCGTCGGCGGGCTTGGCGGTCGTTTGGCGCCCCTCATACGGCGGAACGGCCGACTCGACATCACGCGGCGGCTCGTTCGTGAACTTCGTATTGAACTGCGGTTCCCCGCCGCCGTGGGCCGGCACCGACTCGTCACCCTCATAGGTGCCCGACGGCCGGTCCTCTCCACCTGAAGGTACGTCCGATCCGGTGTCTCGTGATCCAGGGGCCGGTTCTCCAGCGAAGCGTTCTTGCGGGTCTTCTGGTTTGCTCATCACTACTCCTTCACAGCCGCCGCGCGGTCGCGGCGACCTAGAGCCAAGGCACCCCCGGTCGGCGGCCAAAACCGAGCGAGGCGCCGTCTAACACTTCAAGGTTTTGGCGCACTACCCCCGTTGACCGAGCAGCAGAGCTGTCTCCCGATGCAGCCTGCCGAAGTTGTAATAGGCGGCGCAGGCACCTTCTGGGGAGACCATGCACGTGCCGATCGGAGTCTCGGGTGTGCATGCAGTGCCGAACACCTTGCACTCCCATGGCTTGATGACGCCCTTCAGAACCTCTCCGCACTGGCATGCCTTGGGGTCGGCGACCCGCACACCGGGCATGTCGAACTTCAACTCCGCGTCGAACTCCGCATAGTCGTGATGAATCTTCAACGCGCTCTGCGAAATGAACCCGAGCCCACGCCATTCGAAATGGGGGCGCAGTTCGAACGTCTCACTCATCAGCTTCAACGCCTGGGTGTTGCCCTCGGCACGCACAACGCGGGTGTACTGGTTTTCGACTTCGCAGCGTCCTTCTCTGATCTGCTGCAACAGCATGTGCACCGATGCCAGGATGTCCAGCGGCTCGAATCCCGCAACTACCATTGGCTTTTGGTAGACCTCGGTGACAAACCGGTACGGCCGAGTGCCCACCACGGTGGAGACGTGGCCCGGCCCGAGGAACCCCGACAGCCGCAGGTCGGGTGACTCCAAAATCGCCTTGATCGGCGGAACGATGGTGACGTGGTTACAGAAGATGCTGAAGTTCTTGACGCCGAGCGCGCGCGCCCGCACCAGCGTCACCGCGGTGGATGGTGCGGTTGTTTCGAAGCCGACCGCGAAGAACACCACGTGCTTGTCGGGATTGTCGAGGGCCACCTTGAGCGCGTCGAGCGGAGAGTAGACGAATCTCACGTCCGCGCCTCGCGCCTTGGCTTCGATGAGATTGCCTTTGGAGCCGGGCACCCGCATCATGTCGCCGAAGGTGGTGAAGATGACGTTGGGCTGTTCGGCCAGCCACATCGCGTCGTCCACGCGCCCCATCGGGATCACGCAGACCGGGCAGCCGGGCCCGTGCACCAGCTCGACCGTCTCCGGCAGCAGATGCTCAATGCCGTGCCGGTAGATGGTGTGCGTGTGGCCGCCGCACACCTCCATGAACTTGAAATGGTCGCCGGTCGCAAGCTCGGTGATTGATTTGACCAGGGCCCGCGCGGATGCAGGGTCCCGGAATTCGTCGACGAACTTCATGCGTGCTTCCTCTTCTGGCTCAGGCGATCTCGGACGAGTTGAATGCTTCGATCTCGTTGACGTAGTCGGCGCCCATCTTCTGCACCTGATCGAGCGTCAGCTTTGCCTCGTGCTCGTCGATTTTCGCCATCGCGAACCCGACGTGCACCAACACCCAGTCACCGACCTGTAGGTTGTCGTCGGCCAGCAGGCGCACGCTGATGTTCCTGCGTACGCCGTTGACGTCGACCTTGGCCAGGGACTGTTCGGCGTCGACGATATCGACCACCTGGCCGGGAATTCCCAGACACATCGTCAAACTCCTCTCAATAGCTGTATCAACAGATTCGTGGTAGGGGATCGCCAACGAGCATGTCTACGATTCGGCTGCCGCCAAACGAAGTCCTCAGTGCGACAATGCCATTCGGCTCGGGCATGATCTCGCCCACCACCGTTGCGCGAGTACCCTGCGGGTGCGTCTGCATCGCGGCGACGGCCGCATCGGCTTCCTCGGGCGCGACGACCGCGACGAATTTGCCCTCGTTGGCGACGTAGAGCGGGTCGATGCCGAGCATGTCGCAGGCGCCGAGCACCTGCGGCTCCACCGGAAGGCTCGCCTCATCGAGGACGAGTGCGAACGGCGAGTCCTTGACGAGTTCGTTGCACACCGTTCCGAGGCCGCCGCGGGTCGCGTCGCGCATCCACCGCGTTGACGGGGCAGCCTCCAGCAGCAGCTCGACCAGTTCGTGAACCGGCGCGGTGTCGGAAGCGATGTCGGCGTCGATGGCGAGGTCGCCGCGCGCCAGCATGACCGCCATCCCGTGTTCGCCGATCGTGCCTGAGACCAACACCTTGTCGCCTGGCTGCACGAGGTCGCGGGAAAGCAGCCTGCCTTCGGGAATGACGCCAACGCCTGCGGTTGAGATGTAGACCCCGTCGGCGGCGCCCTTCCCAACGACCTTGGTGTCGCCGGTGACGATCTGGACGCCGGCCTTGGCCGCCGCTTCGCTCATGTCCGCGACGATCTCGCGCAGCTCGGCGATCGGGAACCCTTCCTCGATGACGAACGCCGCCGAAAGCCATTGCGGGCGAGCGCCCGACACTGCGAGGTCGTTGACCGTTCCGTGCACCGCGACATGCCCGATGGAACCGCCCGGGAAACGCCGCGGTGAGACGACGAACGAGTCGGTGGAGAACGCGAGTCGATCACCCGAGGGGGTGCGCAGTCCGGCAGCATCGCCGAGCAGCTCGAGCTCATCGTTACGGAATGCCTCAAGGAACACCGCGTCGACGAGGGCGGCCGACGACTTCCCGCCGGCGCCGTGTGCGAGCGTCACCACGTCGTCGAGCAGCCGCGGGCGTCGCTGGCGGAACTTGTCGATCCGTTCCAGCACGCGGTCTTCGCGTTCGGCGGCAGTCATCGCGTCGGTTGGGCTCATGAAGTGTGCACTCCGTTACGGGGTCGGGACATGTGTTCCTGCACAACCGACCAGAGCCGGAAACCCAGCAGGGCATGGCTTTCCTGGATGCGGTGGATGCTCTGGCTGTGCACCGTGTAGCAGTAATCGAGGTCCTCGGCCACCGCCATGCGGCCGCCGTCGTGGCCGGAGAACCCGATTGTCAGCAGCCCACGCTGTTTGGCTTCGGTGACGGCCGACATCAGGTCCTCGGAGTTGCCCGAGGTCGACAACGCGATGGCGACATCGCGATCGCGCGCGTGGGCGATGATCTGGCGTTTGAAGATGAGGTCGAAGCCGACGTCGTTGCCGAGGGCCGTCACGATCGCCTCGTCCGCGGCCAGCGACCATGCCGCTACGGCGCGGCCCCGGGCCGGGCGGCTGAACAACGATGCCAGCGTCGCAGCGTCGGTGGAGCTGCCGCCGTTGCCCAATGTGTAGAGGCGGCCGCCGCGCAGGAACCGTTCGGCCATCTCGACGCCCGCGGCGGTTAGCGCCGGCGCATATTCGTCCAGTGACTCCTGTTGCAGGCGTGCACTTTCGGAAGCTTTGCCCCTTGCCGATACGGATAGGTCGTCGAGGAGACTGCCTGCGTCGGTTTCCTCCGAGTCGATGAACGGATACAGAAATGCCGTGCTTTCGGTGCTTTCCTTGCCGTGCGTCGTCATCGGTTCACCTCCTCATCGCCGAGACGGGCGATGGCCGTCCCCGCGTGCACCAGCACCAGATCGTTCGGTGCAACTTCGCCCAAAATGGTGACGTCCACCCATTCCTCGCCGGTCGCGGTGCGTACCAGCGCCGAACCCATCGGGTCAGCGGGCTCGAGCACCACTTCGCCGAGCCGCCCCTCGTCGCTGCACGTCACGCAGACTTCGTCGGTGCACTCCCCGACCGGGGGCTTGAGCAGGCCGGGGTGTTCGAAACAGACGTGGGTGAGTTCCCACAGCAGGTGATACATCAGGACGAAACGTCCCGTCGCAGGCACCATCGGATCGTCGGAGTCCACCCAGAGGATGTGATTGGCCGCTCCCGCCGGTGGACGCGGGCCGGACCCGATCCACAAGGTGTGCGCGCCCCATGCCGGTGCTCGTCGCATCGCCTCGATCACGGCGGGTTCGTCGGCAGACGCCACGGCGATCAGCAGGTCACCGGGCTGGGCGGCGACCCGGGCCTGGGCCACCGGGTCGGGCTCGACGAGCGCGACCGACGGCAGCGCCCGTTTACCCATGATCACCGGATGGACGAACTCGACCGCGACGTGATGTGCGTGCGGTTCCCATTGCGGGGAGATCACCCAGAGTGTGGCGCCCTCGTGAAACCTGCGGGCCATGTCCAGCGCAGCGGCTGCCAAGTCTGCGGACAGAGCGGTGTCGACGAACCCACCGCCCGGTTCTGTGGTGACTGTCATCGGTTTCGCTCCTCCATGCGTGCGGCGTTGACCAGATCGAGCGTGGTCTGCGTCGCGTCGGCCAGCGCCGCGCACTCTTCCTCGGCGAGAACGCCGCAAGCCCAGTCCCAGTGCGCGGACACTACGTCGCCGGGTGCGGGTGGCCCAATCAGCGAGATTCCGTCCTTGCTCCACCGCACCCGCTCGGATCTCGGCTCGCCGAGCGCCAGGATGCCGTCGGCGAACATCAGCGGACGCGTCGCGATCACCGCGTGCTCATCGTCGACGGATTCAACTGCTCCCCAACGGATCCGGCAGTCCTGCAGCACTTTCAGCGCGGTCGGCGCGTCGCGGTCGAGGAACCGCACCCAGGGGTACACCACGAAGACGTGGAAACTGTGATGCGCCAGCGTGCCGTGCGGGTGGGCGAGATCGAAAAGCATCCCCGTTGCCTGACCCTTGAATGCGTGACGGAGCTTCTCCAGCAGGGCCGCCGGATCGACAAGAGCGAGCTGCGGCCCACCGACCCAGTAACTGCGCACGACGTCGGCGTCCAAGGCATCCGGCCTGCCGGCCGCCTCGGCGATGGCCCGCAGATACGGCCACGTGCCGTCGAACTCCTTGGCGTGGGCGGCAACGTCGGCCGGGTTGTCGCCGCGCAGCAGCACGCCGGAATCCGAGGGACCGCAGTACCCGAGCTCGTTTGGCGGAAACGCGTAGCGCGCGAACAATGTGTAACCCTCGGGGAGTTTCTGTTCGTGTAGGGCGGTCATCGTGTCAACCCGCCGTCCCGA
The DNA here is from genome assembly GCF_032159565.1 of Mycobacterium sp. Taxonomy (GTDB): domain Bacteria; phylum Actinomycetota; class Actinomycetes; order Mycobacteriales; family Mycobacteriaceae; genus Mycobacterium. Next base: position 15,661 of record NZ_JAVHWR010000156.1, on the reverse strand, counting down.
CCAGCAGCTGGCCAAGTGCGATACCGCCGTCGTTGGGCGGCACATGGCGGTGGGTGATCACCCGGAAACCCTTGGCTCGCAGGCCATCCAGCACCAGGCGCAGCAACATCGCGTTCTGGAACACTCCGCCGGACAATGCGACCGGCTGGCCACCCGTGTCCTCCATTCCTGCGAGCTCGACGACCAGGTCGGCGACCGCGCAGTGGAACCTCGCCCCGATCACACCAGCTGGTGTACCGGCGCGCTGATCGTCGATGATCGCGGCGAGCACGGGCCCTGGGTCGATCACCGCCGGTTGCCGGCCGGCGTCGACAGCGAATGCATAGGGCCTACCTTGCCCATCGGCGTTGCGCGACAAGCCCTCCAGCTCGATCGCGGCCTGCGCCTCATATGCCACCACGTGTCGGACATCTGCCAGGGACGACACCGCGTCGAACAACCGGCCCATGCTGGAGGTCGGAGCGCATCCGAGCCCGGTCTCGAGCTGGTGCCGCAGTGCGCGACGCTCCTCGGGTGGACACGCCCGCACCGGCGCCAGGTCCTCGTCCCAGCCCAAGCCGGCCGCCCACAGGTGCGAGAGGGCCATCCGGTACGGACGCAACACGCTGACATCACCACCTGCCAGCGGAACGTATTTCAGCTGCGCCAGCCGCTGATAGCCCTTGTAATCGGCGAGCAGCACCTCGCCACCCCAGATCGCTCGGTCGGGACCGTATCCGGTTCCGTCGAACGCGAATCCGAGCACGCGCTGTGACCCGTCCAACCCGTGTTCGGCCATGACCGCGGCGATATGTGCGTGATGATGCTGAACAGAGCGGACCGGGCGCCCGCCGGCATGGCGTTGTGCCCACGCGGTAGAGCGATAGCCCGGATGCGAGTCCGCGATAAGGATCTCCGGGCTGACCCCGGTCAGCGCCTCGAGATGCTGTTCGGCAGAGCCGAATGCCGACAGTGTTGCCAAGTCGTCCATGTCGCCGATGTGCTGACTGAGCCAGGCGTACTTGTGCTCGGCGACCGCCAACGTGTTCTTGAGATCGCCGCCGACGGCCAGTGTCGGCGGCACCGCCACCGGAAGGGCAACCGGCAGCGGCGCATAGCCGCGGGAGCGCCGGATCGGCAATTGAGTGCCCTCCACGACACGCACCACGGAGTCGTCACACGGCACCAGGATGGCGCGGTCGTGCATCAGCCAGCCGTCGGCGAGCTGCGAAAGCCGGTCCAGGGCATCGTCGTCGGTGAAACAGATCGGTTCGCCACCGAGGTTGCCCGATGTCATCACCAAGACGGGCGGTCCCGGCTCGTCGCCCGGCAGTCCGAACAGCAGCGCGTGTAACGGGGTGTAGGCCAGCATCACGCCGAGGTCTGGGTTGTGCGGTGCGACCGAGGTGGCGACGGGTGCCGCTGCGAGACGGGGCATCAGCACGATGGGGCGCTGCGGACCGCAGAGCAATCGCTGTGACGCATCGTCGATGTCCGCGACGCGGTGTGCGGTGTCGAGGTCGGGCACCATGACGGCGAAGGGCTTGTCGCCGCGGCGCTTTCGCGACCGCAACTCGGTGACCGCCGTCTCGTCGCCTGCGTCACAGGCCAGGTGGTATCCGCCGATGCCCTTGACGGCGAGGACGCCGCCGTCGCTCAGCAGTTTTCTGGCGTGCGTCAGCGCCGACTCGCCGTCAACCACTTCGCCGGCGCCGGCCCGGTAGCTCAGTGCCGGTCCGCAGTTCGGGCAGCACACCGGCTGTGCGTGGAATCGCCGGTCGGCCGGATCGCGGTATTCGCTCGCGCAGTCAGCGCACATCGGGAAGGGCGCCATCGTGGTGCTTGCGCGGTCATAGGGCAGCGAGGCGATGATGGTGAAGCGGGGACCGCAGTTGGTGCAGTTGACGAAAGCGTGCCGGTAGCGCCGGTTGGCCGGGTCGCGTTGTTCTGTCGCGCATTCGGCGCACATCGCGACATCGGGGGAGGCGAGCGTGCGGCCGCCGCCGGACCGCGACGTGTCGGTGATAACGAAGCCGGTGCCACCGACGACCGGAATCTCTTGTGTTTCAATCGATTCGATGACGGCCAGCGGGGGTGGGCGGTCACTCAGCCTGTCCAGGAAGTCGTCGAGATCGGCCGCGTCGCCCTCGACTTCGACGATCGCGCCGGAACTGTCGTTGCGCACCGACCCGGTGAGGGCGAGCGCGGCAGCGCACGTGTAGACGAACGGCCGGAAGCCGACGCCCTGGACAACGCCGTTGACGCGGATTCGCAACCGGCGCCGCCCCGTCACGGCCCCGGTCATGGTGTTGCCTCCAGGTCTTCGCCGCTGCCCATCATCTTGAGCCCGGCCATGGCGGCGTCGGCGCCCGCCTCGTCGGTTTTCTCGACCACGAAACCCATGTGGATGATCACCCAGTCGCCCGGCGCAAAGGTCTCCTCCGGCAGCATGCCGATGTTGACCTTGCGGTTTTCGCCTGCGACGTCGACGAGCGCGAGTTGACCGCCGTAGCCCTCCAGCATGTGCACGACCCGACCGGGGATTCCAAGACACATGGCTCAGCCCACCTTCGCGTCGTCGACGAGGCGGCCAACGACCTCCTCGATCGCCTTGACGGCGTCGGGGACGGTAGCGGCGACCGCCGCGGACAGGCCCATTCGCTCGTCGACGTCGTCGACTTCACAACCGACCACGACGGTGTACGGCGCAGTTCCGCCGAGAGCGGCGAGGCTGGCGAACACCGCGGCGGGATCCATGGCGTGAGCGTCGAGACCGACACCCGCCGAGAGCGTTTCATGGTCGGCCTCGAAGACGTGCAAGGTGCCCGGCGCCCCGCGGTTGGGCAGGGCGTCGACGAGCACCAGGGCGTCGCATCCGTCGAGCAGGTCATAGGCGAGGTGCATCCCCCGAATTCCATAGTCAAGCACCCGCACACGCGGGCCTGCGACGTGTTCGGGGACGTGGCGCATCACCTCGGGCCCGAAGCCGTCGTCGCCGAGGAAGATGTTGCCGATACCGGCTACCAGAATCTGGTACGTGATCGCACCTCGCAATCGCCTACATGCGCCGAATCTTGAGGTATCGCTGCAGGTCTGGCAGCGAGCGGACGCCCATCACCACCGCGCCGAGCACAACGACGCCCGCTATGACGGTGGCCGTGACACCTACTGCTTGCATGTCGGATTCCTTTCATTCAACGGTTCGACCTCATCGGGGGCGAAGTACAGGTAGCGGCCGTACCACTCGTGCAGGTCGGCGGCGGGGTCTTCCTCGATGACGACGCCGACGTGTTGGTCTCCGTCGACGGTTTCGTGCACCGACGTGACGCGGGCGATCTTGTCCGCGAAGAACAGATCCTGCGCGTCGGCACGGCGTGACGGGTGCAGGCGCACGCGGCTACCTCGGCTCACCCGCATGCCGTTCACCAGCACGGCGTCCACATCGGGCGCTACGGCGTTGTCGGCCAGCGGATCCCACCAGTCCACGCCGTCGGGTACTTCGGGAATCAGGCCGGCCGAGTCGGCGACGGCGTGCGGGTCGCGCAGTACACCGTGCAGGTTGAGCAACGCCTCGGGCGACATCGAGTCACAGCGATCGATGATCTGCGCGGCGAGCGGATCCGTCGCGCGGGCCGCTGCCTTCTCCTCGTCGGTCATCGTCATGATGCGCAGCGTGAGGATCTCGTCGATCTCCGTCGAGTCGTACAGCGCGCCCTCGCTCTGCTCGGCGATCTCGGGGTGGTCGTAGAGGATGATCGGCGATACCAGCATCAACGCCTGATCGCCCGGCGGCCCGGCGAGCACCGGGAAGCAGCGATGGTGCCGGCATCGGGCGACGGCGTTGTCGGCCGATGCCGGCGGCTCGAGGAGCGACACGAAGTCGCCGTCGATGACCTCGGCGACGAGGTGAGTGCCGATGAGCGACACGGCGATCGCGTCGTCTTTATGAGCAACGTGCGCCGCGGTGTTGCGCACGGTCATCGCGACGCGTATGAATCCGTCGTCGTGGTCTGCGGTGACCTCGAGTTGCGCGTGCAATGCACGACGGGTGCGTACCAGCCTGCCACCGTCGACGTCCTCGATGTCGGTGCCCGCGTCGAACTCGATCGGATGTACTGCCGGTAGACCCGATTCGACGTCGAGCGGCCCGACTGAGACCTCCCGTTCGATCGCCTCGTCCCAGCGCAGCCAGGATCGCGTGCCGGACACCAGTTCTTCGACCGGCTCGAATCGGCCGTCACCGCAGGACTTCTCGACGCCCCGGTGCTGCAGCTGCAGAAAGCGCACCACGATCGATACCGACGGGCGGCCCCGCGGCGCGACGAGGACCTGTGCGGACAGCGAGTCGTCTTCGCCGATCCCGGCGTCGGAGGCACCCGCGGGCCCGAGCACCCCGAACTGCCACCGCGCCTGATTCTTGCTCGAGTTTGCGCGATAGGGGTAGAGCAGATAGCCCTCGTAGAGCACCGCGTCGGCGACGGCGCGGGCCCGGAGGCGGTTGGCCGCCGACATCAGGCACCATCCCAGTCCGCGGTCATCGGATCTCCTCGGTCGAACTCGCCGCGAGCAGCGAGGTGACCGCGTCGTCGAAGGACAGCAGCCCGCGCGCCGACCGGTACGCCACCAATGCGTCGACAGTGTCTTGGTTCAGCCTCAGCCAGCCCGTGTTCGGATAGTGCTGCCGGATGAGGTCGCGCCACACCGAGACGGGCATCTCCAAGCGATCCTCACGGTCCCACGGCACCTGCTGCACCGCGAATCCCCGTTGCCCTTTCGAGAAAACCGTTCCGCTGAACAGGAATAGCAGCGGCACGTACCCGTCGCGCAGGGCGTGCAGGTACTTCGAAGCCGCCACCTCGAAGTCATAGGTGCATTCCAGAGGGAGGTTGACCTGAGTGGCGCCGGTGAAGCCCTGCACCATCGCGGTGGTCTGCAGCCACTGAAAGTTGTGCATGGTGGTGGCCCACCGCTCACGCGGTCCGAACAAGTCGACCAGACCGGCGCCCTCGTCCTCGGAATAGCCGCGCCGCATCGGCTCGATGCGCACCTGGCAGCGCAGGGCGATCGCGTGGATCGGATCCTCGCCGACGGCCGCAATTCCCAGCCGCGCGTTCAACACCGGGGTCACGGCGAACGGCTCCGGCTGGACCTCGATGACGGCGAACGTGACATCTGTCATGCGCGATCCGCCTCCGCTACTCGCTGCGAAGTCATGCGCGATCCGCCTCCGCTACTCGCTGCGAAGTCATCTCGGGACAACCTTGCTGCGGTCGTCGAGTAAAGCGAAGAACTCGTCGATGAACTTGCGAACCTGTTGGCCGCCGTCGAAACCGTGCCACAGCATCCGCAGCCTGCCGACGAACTCGTAGCAGGCGTCGATGGGCAGCAGATAACTCTGTGGCGCCGCAGTCTCGTCGTCCGGCACTCGTACGAGCACCGCCTCGGTGTCGTCGGCGAGCATGTCCACCCGGGCATCGGCGGCGCGAATCTCGTTCCACGCCTTCAGTTCGAGCTCGGACTCGGTGGCGCCCGCAGGTCCGGGATAGAACGCCACCGTTCGTCCGAGCGCCGAATTGCGGAAGAAGAACGCCAGCCCCACCGGTATCTGGAGGACCTCCCAGTGCCGCCGATCCAGTGCGAAGTCCGGAAAAGCGAGATAGCGGTCGGGGACGGCGCGAAACCGCAACTTCGCCTGTTCCTCGGTGAACAGCAGATAGCACCCTCGGCAGACGCACATCAACTGTCTGCCTTCGACGTTCACCACGTGCTGGTGCTCGTCGGCGATCGCCTCCGAGCACATCTCGCACCGTTCGCCTGCCGGCTGCGGCGCCGTTCTGGCGGCACGGATACGGGAAAGGACGTCATATGCACCGGTCATGACGCCACCGCCTCGGCGACCGCCATCGAAAGGATTCCGTCGCGCTCCAGCAGCGGTACCGGCTCGAGATGCGCTCCGTCTTTTCCACCCAGCCCGTTGTCTCCGTCGACGCAGGCACCCGCGTGCACGACGTCGAAATGCGCACGGCAGCGCGGGCACCGCAGCACCGCCTCGTCGGCGGCCGAACCCATGCGTCGATGCAGCACCGCACCGGCAAGCGACTCACCGCACGCGCCGCACCGGTCCCGGTACGCGAACAGCTGGTCACCGAGCCGGCAGGCCAGCACGGTAGTGCCCGCCACCGCGAACCCACCGACTTCTCCCGGCGCGAGTTCGGCGATGTCGGGCACCGGATGCCACATGTGCCCCTGCGGATGCGTGCGTACACGGCTCATCAGGCTGTTCGCCGGAATCACCGCGGCAGGCTTGGCATCAGTTTCCGCGGCCACCACCTCGATCGACGAGATCTCCGGCGCTGCAGCGCGTACCGCGTCTTCGACGGTCAGCTCGAGGGTGACGGCCGACGACGGGCAGCTCTTGCAGCTGCCCGCGAACTGCAACCGGACAACGTCGCCGTCGACCTCGAGGAGATGGACGTCGCCGCCGTGCGAGCCGAGATACGGCCGCACGCCGTCCAGCGCGTCCTCGATCCGTCGCTCGACGCCGTGCGGGTGCAACCCGTGCACCAGCAGCAGGCTGGCGATCAGGTCGTCGGTGGAGAACGCGTCTGCAAGTCCGGGCTGCGCCGTGAGGGCCATGCCCATCATCCGCTCGAGGCCTGCGCCGTAGAGGTCGGCTACCTCGCGGACCAATTGCTCCGCACGTTCGTGCGCCACGACGCCACCTGTTGCGCTGGCGTCGAGGAGGTTCTGTATCCGATCGCCCGCCGTGCGCCACTGCGCGTCCTGTCCGGGGTTATCTGGGCGATGCGGCATATGTCATTCCCCGGTGACGGATTGGGTGGGGGAGTGCAACCTCTCGAGCGTCTTCCCCTTGCCCAGATACATGTGCACACCGCAGGGCAGGCACGGATCGAAGCTGCGCACCGTACGCATGATGTCGATGCCCTTGAAGTGCTCGCGGTCGTTCTCCTCGAAGATCGGCTGACCTTGAACGGCGTCCTCGTAAGGGCCCGGCGTTCCGTAGCTGTCGCGTGGATTCGCATTCCACGGCGTCGGCGGGTACGGGTGGTAGTTCGCGATCTTGCCGTCGCGGATCACCATGTGATGGCTGAGCACCCCGCGCACCGCCTCGGTGAACCCGCAGCCGATGCCGTCCTTGGGTACGTCGAACTTCTCCCAGGTCTTGGTGCGGCCGGCGCGGATCTCGACCAGTGCTTTCTCGGCGAAATGCAGCGCGCAGGCGGCGGCATAGGCCTGGAAGTACGTCCGTGCCCGGTTGCGTTCGATCGTGTTGCTGCCGTACTGCGGAACCTTCCACTCCAGCGAAACCGGGCCCTTCAGCGCGGTTTTCGGCAGGTTGATCTGCACGCTGGTGCCGGTGGCCTTGACGTAGCCGATGTCGACCAGGCCGGCGAGCGCCGTCGACCACAGCCGCGCCAGCGGCCCACCGCCGGTGTCCAGCGCCAGATGGTCCGTGCCGTCGAACCACCGCGGGGACATCACCCAGCTGTAATTCGAATCGAAGTCGCGCTTCTGCGGACGCGGGTTGGTGTGCTGATTCCACGGATGGCGCCGATCAATCGGATTGCCGAGCGGATCGGTCTTGACGAACATCTCCTGGTCGGTCCAGTCGTCGTAATAGCTGTGCCCCAGCAGGATCCGGATTCCGAGGTTGATGTCCACCAGCGAATGGGTGTGTAGCTTGCCGTCGATCACCACGCCGGGCGTGACGAACATGGCGTTGCCCCACGCCTCCATGTCCTTGTAGTTGAAGTTGCACACCTCGGGGTCCTGGAAGGAGCCCCAGCAGCCGAGCAGGGTGCGGCGCAGACCGACCTGGTCGTAGCCGGGCAGCGCCTCGTAGAAGAAGTCGAAAAGGTCGTCGTGCATCGGCACGACCTTCTTCATGAACTCGACGTAGCGCATCAGCCGGGACATGTAATCCGTCATCAACTGGATGGTGGCCGTGGTGCCGATGCCACCCGGATACAGCGTCGACGGATGGACGTGCCGGCCTTCCATGAGGCAGAACATTTCTCGCGTCCACCGACTCACCTGCAGCGCCTCCCGGTAGAACTCGCCGGTGAACGGATTGAGCGCACGCATGATCTCGGCAATGGTCTTGTACCCGTGCGCCTCCGCATTCGGCGCCTGGGTGTTCTCGGCCTTGGCCAGTACGCCCGGGTTGGTCTCGGACACCATCTTCTCGCAGTAGTCAACGCCGACCAGGTTCTCCTGGAAGATGTTGTGATCGAACATGTATTCCGCGGCCTCGCCGAGATTGATCAGCCACTCACCGAGGTGCGGCGGCTTCACGCCGTAAGCCATGTTCTGGCAGTAGACCGAGCACGTGCAGTGATTGTCACCGCAGATACCGCAGATCCGGCTGGTGATGAAGTGGGCGTCCCGGGGATCCTTGCCCTTCATGAAGATCGAATAGCCGCGGAAGATCGACGACGTGCTGTGACACTCGACTACTTCTTTGTTCTCGAAGTCGATCTTGGTGTAGATGCCGAGGCTGCCGACGATTCGGGTGATGGGGTCCCATGCCATCTCGACGAGCTGGCCCGGGTCGCGCTTGGCGTGTGACGGCTGGGGGATGATCGTTGTCATCGCAAATCTCTCTCTGTCTAGGGTCCACTGCGCCACAGGGCTTTCGCCGAACCGGGCCACCGCCCGCCGTGTGCGCCGAAGGACCCGCACCTACCAGGTGCGGGTTGCTCCGGTGGTGAGCTTGGTGCCGGGAGTCCGCCACTTCGGCTCTTTGTCGACCGTCTTGCCGGTTACATGACGCAGGCTACGAATCATCGATCCGTACAGTCCCGAGGCCGTGGTCGACACGAGGGCGCCCGGCGGCTCATCCATGAACGGCATGAACTTGTCAGGGAAGCCGGGCATCGTGCAGCCGATGCAGATGCCGCCGACGTTGGGGCAACCGCCGATCCCGTTGATCCATCCGCGCTTGGGCACGTTGCATTTGACGACGGGACCCCAGCAGCCAAGCTTGACAATGCATTTCGGCGACCCGTACTCGGTCGCGAAATCGCCTTGCTCGTAATAGCCTGCCCGGTCGCAGCCTTCGTGCACGGTTGCGCCGAACAGCCACTTCGGTCGTAAGGCCTCGTCCAACGGAATCATCGGTGCTTGCTCGGTTGCCATGTAGAGGAGATAGGTCAGTGTCTCAGCCATGTTGTCCGGATGGGCCGGGCAGCCGGGCACGCAGACGATCGGGATGCCTGCCTTGCTCTTCCAGTCCCACCCCAGATAGTCGGGCACCCCCATCGCTCCTGTCGGGTTGCCCGCCATAGCGTGGATTCCACCGTATGTCGCGCAGGTTCCGACGGCGACGATCGCGGTGGCTTTGGGTGCCAGCCGGTCGAGCCACTCACTGGTGGTCATCGGCTGCCCGGTGGCGGGATCGTTGCCGAAGCCGCACCAGTAACCCTCCTCATGGAGCTGCTCGTTGGGAATGGACCCTTCCACGACCAACACGAACGGTTCGAGTTCACCGCGGTCGGCCTTGAAGAACCATTCGAGGAAATCGTCCGCACCCCCGTTTGGTCCACATTCGAAATCGATCAGGGGCCAGTGCACGGCGATTTTTGGCAGCCCGGGAAGCGCGCCAAGCGCGATTTCCTCGATGCTGGGTTGCGTGGCGGCAGTCAGCGCCACTGAATCTCCGTCACAACTCAGGCCCGCGTTGATCCACAGAACGTGGATCAGTGCTTCTTCCGCTTTGACTGCTGCCTCCGTTGGCATATGTCACAGCTTTCCGGGCCCGGGCTGGGGGCCCAATCGCCACAATGGACGTTGTGCGCCCAATTAGCCGAGCGCTGATTCTCGGTTTACTCCGGGGAGTATGTCTTGTCAACGGAAACTTGTGACATGTCAGCCTTTGCCGATGCGCCTGCCTGCGAAGCGATCCAGTCGTACCATGCTGGGACGCCCTCACCGGTGGTGGCCGACAGCGGCAATATATTGACACCGGGGTTAACCGAGCGCGCGTAGCCAGCGCACTGTTCGAGGTCGAAGTCGACATACGGCAGGAGGTCGACCTTGTTGATGATGACGAGCCCGGCCGCGGCAAACATGTGCGGATATTTCAGCGGTTTGTCCGCGCCTTCGGTCACGGAGATGACCACCACTTTGCTGTGCTCGCCGAGGTCGAACAGCGCCGGGCAGACCAGATTGCCGACGTTCTCGATGAACAGCAGCGACCCGGATTCCGGCTCGAGTGCGTGCAGCGCGCGGTGCACCATGTCGGCATCGAGATGGCAGCCAGCGCCGGTGTTGATCTGAACCGCCCGCGCGCCCGCGGTCCTGATCCGCTCGGCGTCGAGCAACGTCTCCTGATCGCCTTCGATGACGGCGACGGGCCGGTCGGACTTCAACTCGCGGATGGTGCGCTCGAGCAGCGTCGTTTTTCCCGCGCCCGGTGAGCTGGTGACGTTGAGCGCGAGCACTCCGCGTCCGAGAAGCCACTGCCGGTTCTGCTCGGCGAGCCGGTCGTTCTTCTCGAGGACCTTTTCCTCCAGTGAGATGGTCTCGGTTTGGGTGTGGCCGTCGTCGTGGCGATGGTCGTCGTGGTGATGGTGGTCATGATCGCCGTTGTGGTTGTGGGTCTGGCCCGCAACGGTGATGACGGCACCGTCGGCGCCGCAGCCGCATGTCGCGCACATCGTCAGCTCACTTCCATCGAGAGGATCCGCAGGTCACGGCCGGCCAGCACTTCGACATCGGCACTTCCGCACGGGCACAGCAGGATCGGGTCGTGCAACTCGAACTCCCGTTGACAGGTGCGGCAGCGGGCGGCGCCGGGTCGGAGGTCGAGGTCGAGGAGGGCGCCGTCGGCCACCGTGCCCTGGGTGGCCAGCTCGAAGCAGAACTGCATGGAGTCGGGAACCACGGCGCACAGCTCACCGACCTCGAGCTTGACGCTGTGCACGCGGCGACCCGCGGCATGCTCACACACCGCGTCGACAACACTCTGCGTAATCGCCATTTCGTGCATGTTTGTCCGCTCTGCCGAGCCGGTGACCCAACCATAGGCCGATTTTCTCTGTGACCGCGGGTGATCGGCGTGTCAGCTTGAATCGAACAGGTGTTCGTCTACTGTGGGCAGTGTTCGACGGCTAGATGCTGGGACGAGGCGAGCGAAGCGACGGGAAATAAGGCGTGAGCGCGACTTGTCGGTGGCGGCCTCTAGCGTCACGGCCAACTGATCGACAACCGATCACCGAACACACTAGGACGGGAGACCACCCCCATGACGCAGGGACCTGATCGCGAGAAAGCCCTCGAGCTTGCCCTCGCCCAGATCGAGAAGAGTCACGGCAAAGGCTCGGTGATGCGGCTCGGTGACGAGATCCGCCAGCCGATTTCGGTCATTCCCACCGGGTCCATCGCCCTGGACGTGGCGCTCGGAATCGGCGGGTTGCCGCGCGGACGTGTTGTCGAGATCTACGGCCCGGAATCCTCGGGTAAGACCACTGTTGCGCTGCACGCGGTGGCCAACGCGCAGGCGGCCGGAGGAATCGCGGCGTTCATCGACGCCGAGCACGCGCTGGATCCGGACTATGCCAGCAAGCTGGGCGTGGACACCGACTCGCTGCTGGTGTCCCAGCCCGACACCGGTGAACAGGCGCTGGAGATCGCCGACATGCTGATCCGCTCCGGCGCCCTGGACATTCTGGTGATCGACTCGGTGGCCGCGTTGGTGCCGCGCGCGGAGATCGAGGGTGAGATGGGCGACAGCCACGTCGGCCTGCAGGCCCGACTGATGAGCCAGGCGCTGCGCAAGCTCACTGGCGCGCTGAGCAATTCGGGCACCACCGCAATTTTCATCAACCAGCTCCGCGAGAAAATCGGGGTGATGTTCGGAAGCCCAGAAACGACAACGGGCGGAAAGGCTTTGAAGTTCTATGCCTCGGTTCGCCTGGACGTCAGGCGAATTGAGACCCTGAAGGACGGCACCGACGCGGTCGGCAACCGTACCCGCTGCAAGGTCGTCAAGAACAAGATGGCGCCGCCGTTCAAGCAGGCCGAGTTTGACATCCTCTACGGCAAGGGCATCAGCAAGGAAGGCTCGCTCATCGACATGGGTGTCGAACAGGGCTTCATCCGCAAGTCCGGCTCGTGGTTCACCTACGAGGGTGAGCAGCTGGGCCAGGGCAAGGAGAACGCCCGCACCTTCCTGATGGAGAACGCCGACGTGGCCAACGAGATCGAGAAGAAGATCAAGGAAAAGCTGGGCATCGGCGCCGTGGTGACCGATGACGAAGTCCTGCCTGCCCCCGTTGACTTCTAAGTCGGCTGAGCTCTCCCGCGAGGAGCAGGCGCGGGATCCCCGCGCACGCGAGGAGCAGGCGCGAAGCCTGTGCCTGCGCCTGCTCACCGCGAGGGCGCGCACCCGCGCAGAGCTGGCCGGCCAGCTGGCCAAGCGCGGCTATCCCGACGATGTCAGCAACCGGGTGCTCGACCGGCTTGCCGACGTCGGTCTCATCGACGATGCCGACTTCGCCGAGCAGTGGGTGCGGTCGCGCCGGGAGAACGCCGGGAAAGGTAAGCGCGCGTTGGCCGCGGAGCTTCGCACCAAAGGTGTCGACAACGAGGTCATCACCGCCGCGCTGGCCGATATCGACGCCGGAGCCGAGCGCGAGCGCGCCGAGCAGCTCGTCAGCGACAAGCTGCGCCGCGAACGGCTCACCGACGACGACGCCAAGCTGGCCCGGCGGCTGGTCGGCATGCTGGCCCGACGCGGGTACAGCCAGACCATGGCGTTCGACGTCGTCAAGGTGGCGCTGGCCAACGAACGCGAACGCAGAAAGATCTAGCTCGCCGTGAAGTCGGCCGACAGGCTGATCGGCCGCCACTGCTCCTGGTCTGTGGCTGTGCGTGCAAGCTTGGCAGCGACATCCTCAATCGCATTGGCGCCAAGCTGGATTCGCTCGGGCAGCTCGTCGCAGTCGGCGAGGTCGACGATGATCTTGGCGGCCTTCACCGGGTCGCCGTCCTGACCGTAGTTCGAGTCGGTGGCCCAGTCGCGGGCCGCACCCGCCGTCGCCGAGTATTCGTCGATCCGTGTCTGCACCACCGAAAGGCTGCTGCCGTCAAGGAAGTTGGTGCGGAACGGTCCCGGTTCGATGGCCACCGACTTGATGCCCAGCGGCGCCAACTCGTGGGTCATGGCCTCCGACAGCGCCTCGACCGCGAACTTTGTGGCGGCGTAGACGCCCCAGCCGGGCCATGCCACGAAACCGCCGACCGAGGAAAGGTTGACCACCAGGCCGGACCGCGCCGCCCGCATGTGCGGCAGGACCGCTCGGGTGACCGCGAGCAGCCCGAACACATTGATGTCGAAGATTGCCGAGCCTCGGCATCGGAGGTTTCCTCGACCGCGCCCACTAGTCCGCGGCCCGCGTTGTTGACCAGTACATCGATGCGAGCGAACCGCTCGATCGCGGCGTCCACCGCGGCGCTCACCTGCTCGGGCACCCGACGTCGAGTCCGACGGCGTGCAGGCGTCGCCACCGTCGGCAATCGCGTCGCGCACCGCCTGCGGGTTGCGGGCGGTCGCCACCACGCTGTCGCCGCGGGACAGCGCCTCCCTGGTGATCTCGAGTCCGAAGCCGCGGGATGCCCCGGTGATGAACCACACTGCCATGTCGAATCCTTTCCCTGCTCCGTTGTCTAACACAACGGGGTTCGCAGGGCATGCGACTCCGGAGACCCAGGTACGGCCGGCCGGACGGAATGCGGGCGATACTGCCGGAGCTCGTCGGCCGGTAGGTTTGCGGCCATGCTGCTCTCCGCCAAAATCGCTCCCACCTTCGACTACCCCGTGCTGGAGCAGTTCTGGCGCGCCGCCGACGAACTGGGCTTCCATTCCGTCGCCAACTACGACCATTTCTACGGGCTGATCGACAACACCGTACCGACGTTCGAGGGCTGGACGTCGCTTGCCGCCATGGCCGCGGTCGTGTCGCGGGCGCGGGTGAGTTGCTTGGTGACGGGTGTGACGTACCGCAACCCGGCGGTACTGGCGAAGATGGCGGTGACGGTCGACCACATCAGCGGCGGACGTCTCGACTTCGGACTCGGGGCCGGCTGGCATGAAGCCGAGCACCGCGGCTACGGACTCGAGTTCCCCAGCGCGGGAACGCGGGTGGCCATGCTGGATGAAGCGCTGACCGTCATCAGGAGACTGTGGAGAGAGGAGTCGGTCAGCTTCGAAGGCCGCTTCTATACGCTGCGCGACGCGTTGTGCGAACCGAAACCCCTGCAGCGACCGTATCCGCCGATCGTCATCGGAGGAGAGAAACCCAAGATGCTGCGGGTCATCGCACGCCATGCCGACGAGTGGAACGTGCCGAGCCACGGCGATGTGGTGGAGTGGGCGAGAACCAGCGCCAATCTCGACGAGGCGTGCGAGGAGGTCGGTCGGGATCCGTTGGAGATCCGGCGCTCGGTGCAGTTGTTCATCCAGCCGGCCGAGGAAGGGCACCTGGACGCGCAACTGGGCACGCTTCCCGAGCTGGAGGCTTGCGGCTGCAAGCATGCGGTGCTGTCGTTCTATCAGCCGCCGACGGCACAGCAGCTGGAGAAGTGCGCTCAGCGCATTCAGTAGGTGTGCGACTGATCTCCCAGCGCGGCGAGTTTCACCTGGGAGCCAGGGGCGCCCTCCTGCTCGATCGCCTTGGGATCCAACGGGGTCGGCGCGCGACGCGACCGCCTCATACGTCCTTCCAGCCACGTGGCGAACCAGGACAGCGCGAAGTTCACTGCGATCATCAACGCGGCGACCACGATCAGCGCGGGGATGTAATTGCTGTACGCCGCACCGATGTTCGTGCCCTGCCTGACCGTTTCGAGGAACGTGATCTGGTAACCGATCGCGGTGTCCTTGAGCACCACCACCATCTGGGAGATGAGCACCGGCAACATCGACGTGATGGCCTGGGGGAGCAGGATGGTCCGCATGGTCTGGCCCCATGTCAGACCCAGTGCGAAGGACGCCTCCGACTGTCCGCGCGGTAGGGCGTTCACGCCCGCGCGCACGATTTCGGCGATGACGGCGCCGTTGTAGAACGTCAGGCCGGTGATCACGCCGGCGAGCGCGAGCTGCTTGCCGGGAAAGACGTCGTAGAGCGCGAACAGTCCGAATGCGAAGAGCATCATCACCAGCACCGGCACCGCGCGGAAGAATTCGACGAAAACGGCGCACGGCCAGCGAATCGCGGGGTGGGAGGACATCCGGCCGATGCCTAACACGAAACCGAGCAGCAGCGCCAGCACGATGGACACCGTGGCGGCCGCGAGGGTGCCCTGGACGCCGGGCAGGATGTAGGTCTTCCACAGGTTGGCGGTCAGGAACGGTTCCCATTTCGCCGCGGTGAGCTGACCCTTCGAGTTCAGCTTCGAGTACACCACCCAGGCCATCAGGAGCAGGAGCACCACGGTGATGGCTGTGATCACCCAGTTGCGGACCCTGGCCCTCGGCCCGGGCGCATCGAAGAGAACCGACGACGCGGTCACCTTGCCACCGCCAAACGCTTGCCGAGCCAGCCGAAGAAGAGGCCAAGCGGCAAGGTGAGCACGACGAACCCGAGAGCGAAGATGGCGCCGACGGTCAGCAGTGCGGCGGTGTTCTCGATCATCTCCTTCATCAGCAGCGCTGCCTCGG
>NZ_JAVHWR010000150.1:0-19890 GCF_032159565.1 Mycobacterium sp. | reverse complement strand
TCGGGCACTTCGATGCTGCCGGGCGCCTGTTCGTCGACGGTCGCGACGACGAGATGATCGTCTCGGGCGGCGAGAACATCTACCCGATCGAGGTGGAGAAGACGCTGGCTGCACATCCAGAGGTGTCCGAGGCGGCTGTGCTCGGCGTCGACGACGAAAAATACGGCCAGCGGCTGGCGGCATTCGTCGTGCTCTCCGAAGGTGCCTCCGCCACGCCGGAGACACTCAAGGAGCATGTGCGCGACAACCTGGCCAACTACAAAGTGCCGCGGACGATCGCAGTGCTCGACGATCTGCCCCGCAGCAGCACGGGCAAGATTGTCCGTCGCGAGCTACAGGCACTCGTCGAGACAGACGCCGACGCCAGTGGCTGATCAATCGCTGGCGGGCAGCGGCTTGGCTTCTTTCAGCGTCAACGCGGTCGACCCGATGCTCAACGTGCCGGCTCCCGCTTTGGTCACCAGCACCTCTGCGCCGCCCTCGTCGACGTAGCGTTTGCCCATCACCGCCCCGTCGGAGAAGTCGGGATCCAGGCCGGCATCCGAGGCGTTCTCGGCGTCCAGAGGCAACATCGGCTTGCCGCCACACCGCAGCTCGTCGAGGCTGTCGGCCGCCTTCACGACGATGACCTGGGCATCGCACACCTGGCTCTTGAGCCTCGTGCCGTTCTTGATCATGGTGCGTTCCTTTACTTTTCGGCTTTCGCATCGCGAAGGCTGTCGACGATCTCTCGCCGCAGCAGTTTGCCCGTCGCATTCGTCGGCAACTCGTCACGAAACACGACGCGGTCCGGGGTCCGCGATCCTCGCAGGAATTTCCGAGCGTACTCGCGCAGTTCCTCGGGAGTTGGATCGGCGCCCTGCGTGGGAACCACCACGGCGACGATCGCCTGACCCCACTGCGGATCCGCCACACCGACCACGGCCACCTCGTGCACATGCGGATGCTCGATGAGGACATCCTCGAGCTCGGCAGGCGCGATGTTCTCGCCACCGCGGATGATGGTGTCGTCGGAGCGCCCGGTGATGAACAGGTAGCCCGCCTCGTCGAGCGTCGCGATGTCCTTGGTGGGAAACCAGCCTTCGTCGTCCAGCACCGATCCGATGCCGGTGTATGTGCCGGAAACCTGCTCGCCACGCACGTAAAGCTCACCTGGCTCGCCCGGCGGCAGGACACCGCCGTTCTCGTCGCGGATCTGCACCTCGATCCCGGGCACCGGCCGCCCGACCGAGCCGAGGCGCTTGGCGACGGTCTCGTCGGGATTGCCGTGCGCCTCGCGGTGGTCGTCGGGGGTCAGCACTGCGATGGTCGAGCTGGTTTCGGTCAGGCCGTAGGCGTTCACGAACCCGACGTGCGGCAACAGGTCCAATGCCTTCCGCACCAACGGAAGCCCCACCTTCGACCCGCCGTAGGCCAGGTTGCGCAGCACGGGCAGTCCAATCGGCTCCCGCTCGAGCGCGGTGACGATGCGGTCGAGCATGGTCGGCACGACGGTCGCGGTGGTCACCTTTTCGTCTGCGACGAGGCGCACCCACTCGTGGGCCTCGAAATTGGCCAGGTACACCATTTTTCGGCCGGCATAGAGGTTCGATATCGCCGCGTTGACACCGGCGATGTGATACGGGGGCACGCAGATCAGTGCCGCGTCGCCGGTCTCGGCCGAACCGAAGTCGACTGTGCCGGTGATGTAGCTGGTCAGGTTCCCGTGCGTCAATTCGACCGCTTTAGGTTTCGACGTCGTGCCAGAAGTGAAGAGGACGATCGCCACGTCATCGGGATCAGCGAACTCCGCGGCCGGTTCTGCAGTGCGCGCCGCGGCCAGGAAATCGCCGGAATCCATCCCCCGCTTGCCGACGTCGCCCACCATGTCCCGGTAGCGAGCGTCGACGACGACCAGGGGATTCGGCAGCCGTCCGATCAACTCCTGGATGCCGTCGGGACTCAACCGATAGTTGATAGGTGTGTACGCCCGCCCTGCGCGCGCTGAGCCGAAGATCAGCAGCGGCGCCATGATTCCGCCCGAGCCGACATATGCGACATGCTCGACGCCCGACGCGGTGATCACCCCGGCTGCGCCGTCGGCCAGTTCGCTGAGCTCTCCGATGGTCAACCGACGGGCACCGTCCACCACGGCAACCCGGTCGGGGTCTTCGGACACGGCCATCTCCAGCAACAACGAAATGCTCAACGCCTCAGCCTTCACTCGCGAGTAGGCCGATTGTAGACTCCGGCCTGAGAATCAGGTATATAGTTATAGACTTACGGACGTCAAATCACCGCGCACCTGGCCGTGACCGGCTCCCTGATCGCGCACAGATGCCAGAAGGAGCGCAATGAGCAGCACGCCCGATATCGCGATCATCGGTGTCGGATTGCACCCGTTCGGGCGATACGAGGACCGGTCGGCGCTGGAAATGGGCGCCGTGGCGATCAGCAGGGCATTGCGCGATGCCGGGGTGAGCTTCTCCGACGTGGGCAGCGTCTATGCGGGCAGCCTGGAAGTGGCCAACCCGGAGGCGATCACCGGCCTGGTCGGCATGACGGGCGTGCCCGCGCGTGCCACGCTGAGCGGTTGCGCGACGGGCAACTCGCTGCTGACGTTGGCAGCGCGAGACGTCGCGCTCGGCGAGGCGGAGATCGCGGTCGGGGTCGGGCTGGACAAGCATCCGCGCGGCGCATTCGGTGCCGATCCGTCGGTGTCGGGCTTGCCGCGGTGGTACGGCGACCAGGGCATGTTCCTGACCACTCACTACTTCGGCACCAAGATCATGCGGTACATGCACGACCACGGCATCACCGACCAGACGCTCGCCCGTGTCGCCGCCAAGAACTTCGACAACGGCGCCAAGAACCCCAACGCCTGGCGCCGCAAGCCGATGAGCGAGGAGGCCGTCCTGGCTTCACCGGTCGTGAACGCGCCACTGCGGCAGTACATGTACTGCAATCCCAACGAGGGCGCCGCGGCGGTGGTGGTCTGCCGGGCCGATGCGGCAAAGAAGTACACCGACACCCCGATCTATCTGCGCTCGACCGCGCTGCGCAGCCGCCGCGAGGGCGCCTACGAACTGCTGCGCACCTCCATCGAGCTACCCATCGTTCCCGGCACCACCGCCGAGGCCGCCAAAGCCGCTTATGAGACCGCGGGCATTGGCCCGGAGGACATCGACGTCGCGCAGCTGCAGGACACCGACGCCGGCTCCGAAGTCATTCACATGGCCGAGACGATGTTGTGCAAGGACGGCGAACAGGAGGCGCTGCTCGCCGACGGCGCCACCCAGATCGGCGGCAGGCTGCCGATCAACACCGACGGCGGCCTGCTGGCCAACGGCGAGCCGGTCGGCGCCTCCGGACTGCGGCAGGTGTTCGAATTGGTCCACCAGCTACGCGGTACAGCAGGCGATCGGCAGGTACCCAACGATCCGCGGGTGGCGCTGGCGCAGCTGTACGGCGCGCCGGGTACCGCTGCGGTCGCGATCCTCTCCAGATAGCCCGACGAAAGGGAGTAGTGCCAATGACAGACACTCAGGCGGAAGCCCGGCGCCGCGCCGAGGTGGACCTCGACCACCATTCTCCCGAATTCCGTGAAGACCCGTACGGCAGATTCCGCGAAATGCGCGAATCAGGTTGTCCAGTAGCACATTCCAATCATTATGAGGGATTCTGGGCGCTGGCCGACTACGCATCGGTGTTCGAAGCCGCCCGCGACGACGATTTGTTCAACTCGTTCCCGTCCGTCGGCGTACCCGCCAGCGAGCTGCCGCTGCCGATCCTGCCCATCGAGTCGGACCCGCCGGAGACCCAGGAGCTGCGCGAGGTCACCCTCAAGCGGTTCTCGCCGGGCGCGGCGGAGCGATTCCGCGAATCCGCGATCGAAATGACCGACGAGGCCATCGACGACTTCATCGAGCGCGGCGAATGCGATCTCGTCGGCGAGTTGACCACGCCGCTGCCTGCCCGGTTGATCCTGCGGCTGCTGAAGTTCGATGAGTCGCGGCATATGGATTGGGTGAGCTGGGTGCACAGCACCGTGCACGATCGCGCCCACGACCCAGAGAAGGCCGGCATGGCCGGTATGGAGATGTTCGGCGAGATCGTCAAGCACATGGAGGAGCGACGGGCGGAGGGCCTCGGCGACGATCTGTTCAGCGACATCCTTCGCGGGACACTGAACGGCAAGCCACTCGACGACGGCCAGATCACCATGTACACCGTGCTCATGATGCTGGGCGGCATGGACACCACCAGCGGGTTCACCGGCAACGTGCTGCTGCAGTTGTGCCGGGATCCCGGACTGCGTCAACAGTTCATCGACGATCCAGGCCTGGTCAAGAAAGGCACCGACGAACTGCTACGGCTTTATACCCCCACCCTCGGCCTGGCCCGAACGGTCTCGCGAGACGCCGAATTCCACGGCCAGCCGTTGTGCAAGGGCGACAGGGCGATCCTGATGTGGGCGGCGGCCAACCGCGACCCGGCGATGTTCGACGACCCCGACAAACTGGATCTGTCCCGCCCGAATGCCAAGAAACAGATGGCGTTTGGGGTCGGGATGCACCGCTGCCTCGGGTCCCACTACGCCAAGATGATGTTCGACGTCATGGTGACGCAGGTTTTGAAGCGGTTGCCGGACTTCGAACTCGCGGGCGAGCCGAAAATGTTCGAGGATGCGGGCGAGGTGTACGCCGTGCGGGAGCTGCCGGTGAAGTTCACCCCGGGTCCGCGCAAAGGCTGACCGGTGGCCTCGGTCGCCGTCGGCGATGTCGAAATCGATTACACGGATGCGGGTTCGGGGCCGGTGGTGGTGTTCATCCACGGCGCGTACGTCACCGGACGGCTGTGGCAGGACGTGGTGGACCGGCTGTCCGACAGCCATCGCTGTATCGCCCCGACGCTGCCGTTCGGTGCTCAGACCGAACCGGTCGGTGCCCACGTCGATCTCAGCGTCGTCGCGTCGGGCACGTTGATCGTCGGCCTCCTCGAAGCACTCGATCTGTCCGACGTCACGCTGGTGGCCAACGACACCGGTGGCGGGATCGTGCTCGCCTCGCTGGGGAACCCGACTCTCGACTGGGACCGGGTGTCGAAGCTGGTTTTCACCAATTGCGATAGCTTCGAACACTTTCCGCCGAGCGCCTTCGCGCCGATCGTACGGTTGTGTGCGCTCAGCCAAGCGCTGGGCGCGATCGTGCTGAAGGGGCTGACCACGTCACCGGGCCTGAAGGTGTTCTCGTCGGCCGTGACCCGCCACGGCATCGACGCTGCGCGCCGCCCCGCGATCTTCGGCGGCTTCCTGACCTCGGCCCCTGTGCGCCGCGAGGCCGCGAGGTTCACCGCCGACCTGAAGCCCAGTCACACCATGGCGGCGGTGGAGGCGTTGAAGCGTTGGGACAAGCCGGTGCTGATGGCGTGGGGTACCGACGACAAGATGTTTCCGCCGGCTCACGCCCACCGCCTCGCCGAGACGTTCCCCAACGCCGTCGTGCGCACCATCGAGGACAGCTCGACCTACGTGATGCTGGACCGTCCGGAGGAGTCAGCCGAGGTGATCGGCGCCTTTGTGAAGGGGTGACGGGCTATTCGCTGAAAAGTTGGAGTAGCCGACGCGGAATTGGTTAAATGTTTATAGCTTAGGATCCGACGGAGGAGGTCGTGCCGTGACGGCTGACACCGTCGAGGGGCTGGTCGACGAGTCCGCAGCGGACCGGCCGGATCGACCGCTGTTGCGCGACTGCGGCGGCACGACGCTGACCGTGGCCCAAGCCGCCGCGCTGTCCGCCGCGGGCACTCGGTGGCTATGGAAAGCCGGCGTACGGCCGGGGACGACCGTCGCGTGGCAGCTGCCGTCTCACAGCTCGGCAGCGCTGCTGATGCTCGCACTGGCCCGCAGCGCCGTGACCCAGGCGCCTGTCCTTCACATCTACCGACAGCGAGAAGTCTGCGCGGCGCTCGAGGTCGCTGACGCCGATATCCTCATCGTCGACGAATCGACGGCCGTAAACGTGCCACCTGGGGTGCGCGCCATCACGCTGCCGGACGATTTCGTCGAGCAGCTGCGGACCATTCCTGCGAGTGTGCAACCCGAATTGGACCGACACCCCTCGGCGCACGACGCGCGGTGGATCTACTTCACCTCGGGCACCACCGGCCGCCCGAAGGGTGTGCGGCACTCGGATGCGACGCTGCTGGCCGCCAGTCGCGGATACGCGGAGTACCTGGGCCTGGGTCAGCACTCCGACGAGGTTGGCACGATCGCCTTTCCCATTGCGCACATCGGCGGGATGGTCTATCTGGCCAGCGCGCTGGCCGCCGATTTCCCGGTGTTGATGGTGCCCAAGGTCGACGCCGACACCCTCCCGCGGCTGCTGGCCGAGCACGGCGTGACGGTCACCGGCGCGAGTACCGCCTTCTATCAGATGCTTCTCTCGGCACAGTCGGCGAGCGGCAGCCGCGAGCCGCTCATTCCCTCGCTTCGCATGCTGATCGGCGGGGGCGCAGCATGCCCGCCGGAGCTGCACAAGCAGGTGCGCGAGCGGATGGGCGTCCCGATCGTGCACGCCTACGGCATGACGGAGGCGGCGATGGTGTGCGTCAGTCCGGCCACCGATACGGAAGAACAACAGAGCAACAGTTCCGGTCGCCCGATTCCGGGATCCGAGGTCCGCGTCAGCGCGATAGGAGAGATCGAGTTGCGCGGCGCCAATCTGACCCCGGGCTACGTCGACGCCGACCAATGGGCGCTGGCGACGACCCCCGACGGTTGGTTCCGCACCGGGGACCGCGGGTGCCTGCGGCCGGACGGGCGCATCGTGATCACCGGCCGGGTCAAGGATCTGATCATCCGCAAGGGCGAGAACATCGCCCCCGATGAGGTGGAGAACGAGCTGCTGGCGCATCCGCTCGTCGACGAAGTCGCGGTGCTGGGGCGGCCAGATGAGCTGCGCGGGGAGATGGTGTGCGCGGTCGTGCGGCGGTCCGCACGACATCGCGACGTCACGCTCCACGAACTGTGCGCTTTTCTCGACGAGCGCGGCCTGATGAAACAGAAATGGCCGGAGCGACTGCACTTTGTCGACGAGTTCCCGCTGACCGGCCTCGGCAAGGTTGCGAAAGCCGAATTGGCGCAACTCATTTCGGGAGGAAGCCAATGACGGCGGACGCGAGGAGCAGAAAGAATACTGCGGACGCGAGGAGCAGAAAGAATACGGCGGACGCGAGGAGCACAACGATTACGGTGTTGTCCGTCGACGAACGCGACGAGCTTGCGCGCTCTGTGCGTGCCGCGTGCGAGAAGTTCGCGTCGCAAGAGCGCGTCCGTGCGGTGGCCTATGACGATCCGGAGGACGCGCGGGGCGGCTTCGATGGCGCGCTGTGGGAGGTGCTCTGCAGCCAGGTGGGGGTGGCCGCCATCGGCCTGCCGGAGCACCTTGGCGGAGCAGGCTACGGCGCATCCGCGTTGGGAGTGGTCGCCCACGAACTGGGCCGTGTCCTGGCGCCGGTGCCGTTCGTGGCGTCGACGGTGCTCGCCACCGGCCTCCTGCTGGACCTGCAGGGTCTCGACGGTGGTGCGGAGCAGCGCTTCTCCGGGCTGCTCGAAGGTCGACGCACCGCCGCGGCCGCGATCACCGGCGACGGCGGGCTGTGGCGTCGCACCGCGGTGACCCTGACTGCCACCGAGGGCCACGACTCCTGGACCGTCGACGGCGTTGTCCGCCATGTGCTCAACGGCACGACCGCCGACGATCTGGTCGTGGTGGCGACGACCAACGGCGAACTGGCCTTGTTCCTGATCGACCCGGCCACAGACGGCGTTGCCGTCGATGCGGAGCGCGTTCTGGACGGCACGCGGCCGATGGCGACCCTCGCCTTCACCGGCGCGCCCGCGCTGAAGCTGAGCAGCGACGGCCCCGTCGACGACATCATCGAGCGCAACGTCGACCTGGCGCTGGCGGTGCTGTCGGCCGAGCAGGTCGGCGCGTGTGAGCGGGTGTTGGAGATTGCCACCGAATACGCCCGCACCCGTGTGCAATTCGACCGCGCGATAGGCAGCTTCCAGGCCGTCAAGCACAGGTGCGCCGACATGCTGGTCAATCTGGAGTGGGCACGATCGGCGTCGGCGGCGGCGTTGGAGTCTGTGGACGCTGACGCGAAAGAGATGGCAGGCGAATCCGACTGGCGCGCCAGCATGGCCAAAGCGGTGTGCTCGGAAGCGTTGCGCGACGCGGCGCACGCCAATGTGCAGATCCATGGCGGCATCGGTTTCACATGGGAAGACTCCGCGCATCTTTATCTCCGCCGGGCCCGCACCGACGAAGTGTTGTTCGGCGGCCCTGGACAGCACTGGGACCGGCTCGCCATCCGGAGAAAGCTGCTGTGACCAGCATGTTCCGCCGTCCTGGACACCCGCTTGCTGGCATATGGGCCGGTGACTAGAATCACTTCTAAATAACTAAATGTTTTTATGTTTTACTCGATGATGACCGCAGCCATATGAGGAGGCACCTGTGCCGTTGCAGCCGTACATGGAATTGATTTCCGTTGACGATCATCTGATCGAACACCCCAAGGTGTGGAGCGACCGGCTCCCCAAGAAGTACCTGGAGGCCGGGCCGAAGATCATCGAGTGGGAGCGTCCGGACACCGGTCAGATGTGTCAGGTCTGGGACTACGAGGGCCGCATCTACCCGTACATCGGTCTGAATGCGGTGGCGGGCAAGAAACCCGAGGAGTACGGAATCGAGCCGGTCCGTTACGACGACATGATCCCGGGCTGCTACGACCCGAAGGCCCGCGTCGCCGACATGGACATCGACGGTGTGCAGGCGATGACATGTTTCCCATCGTTCCCCCGTTTCGCCGGTGCGGTCTTCGCGGAGGGCGAGGACAAGGAACTGGCCAAACTGTGTTCGGCGGCGTGGAACGACTTCCATCTCGACGAGTGGGCGGCTACCGCACCGGACCGCTTCATCCCCGTTGCGATGCTGCCGTTCTGGGATCTGGATGCCAGCGTCAAGGAGATTCACCGGGTCGCCGCCAAGGGCGCCAAATGCGTCACCTTCCCCGACCTGCCGGACAAGCTGGGGCTGCCGTCGGTGCACTCCGATCACTGGGATCCGCTGCTGTCGGCGATGGAGGAGACGGGACTCGTTCTGGCCCAACATTTCGGCTCCGGCGGATTCCCACCGCCGATCGCCCCGGACGCCCCGTTCGCGGTGTTCGTCACGCTGATGGGCACGATGTCGATGACCGCGCTTACCGACTGGTTGTTCTCGCACACGCTCTACCGACATCCCGACCTCAAGATCGGGTTGTCCGAGGGCGGCATCGGCTGGATCCCCTACATCCTCGAACGGGCCGACAGCGTGTGGCGCAAGCACCGGTTCTACAACAACGTCAATCAGGACCACGAGCCGTCATATCTGTGGAAGAAGCACTTCCACGGCTGTTTCATCGAAGACGACTTCGGCGTGGGCGTGCGGCACGCGGTGGGCGTGGACCGGATCACCTGGGAATGCGACTATCCGCATTCCGACTCGTTCTGGCCGAACAGCCGCGACCGTGCCGCGGAAGCGTTGAAGGATGTGCCCGATGACGAGGTGCATCAAATGGTCGAGCTGAACGCCCGCGGGTTCTACAACTTCCCGCGAGCGGCGTAACGGTGGGCAGGTGACGGGGCGAGAAGACCCAGAGGCTATGGACAGGATCGAGCAGCTTCCGGTTTCGGACTGGACGGACCAGGATTTGTTGACCAAGGACGAGGCGCGAGAGCGTCTCGTCGACGAAATCGGTCGCACCCGGGCCCGACTGGACCAGTTGACGGCGGCGAACGCCGACGATCCGGAGATCATGCTGCTGGAGCGGCGGCTCAACGCGATGGAGTCCGTGCGCGACGAGTACACCGACTACCGCGACGGGAAGTGATGTGTCGGTAGCCGCCGAGGGCGCCGAAGACACCGCCGCACTTCGGTCGCAGATCCGCGCGTTCCTGGAGAACGCGCCCAGACCGGCGGATCTGCGTAACTACGGGCCGACGCCGACGTCCGCCGACGTCGAGCCCGGCCGGGCCTGGCACAGATACCTCGCGGAACACGGGTACGTCTGCCTGCACTGGCCCGCGGAGTACGGCGGTGCCGACGCGTCGGTCGCCTACCAGGCGATCTTCGCCGAAGAGTGCGCACGCGCCGGCGTCCCGCGCCAGCTCGGCATCACCGGCGTCGATCTGGTCGGTCCCGTCCTGATCAAATTCGGCACCGACGAGCAGAAGTCGCGATACCTGGAACCCATTCGGCTCGGGGACGACATCTGGACGCAGTTGTTCTCCGAACCGGGCGCCGGCTCCGACCTCGCGGGCGTCCGCACCAAGGCAGAACGAACGCCGACCGGCTGGCGGATCAACGGGCAGAAAGTCTGGAGTTCCGCGGCGAACTCCGCCGACTACGGTTTGCTGCTCGCCCGTACGGGGCCCGACAAACACCGCGGCCTGTCGATGTTCGTCATTCCGATGGACACGCCGGGTGTCAGCGTGCGGCCGCTGACGCAGATGGACGGCGAGAGCAAGTTCAACGAGGTTTTCTTCGATGACGCCGAGTTGGGCGACGACGCACTGATCGGCGAAGTCGATCAGGGTTGGGCCGTCGCGATCATGACGCTGGGACGCGAGAGGCTGACGCTCGGTTCGCAGGCGGTCGGGATGTTCCGGCTTCACGAACGGATGGTCGACGCGGCCCGTGATCACGATCTGCTGGATCCGGTACTGGCGCGGTCGATGACCAAGCTGTGGGCGCGGATGTGGCTGCTGCGGTTCACCTGGCAACGTGCCATCGACGCCGGCGACACGTCGTCGTCGGCATTTTCCGTGCTCAAGTTGATGACCTCGGAGACCGACCGCGATCTGGGCGATCTTGCCACCGAGGTGCTGGGCACGGATGCGTGTGCCGATCCCGCGGACAACGAACTCGTCCAACACATGCTCGTCGGTCGCGCCCAGACCATTCTCGGCGGCACCAGCGAGATTCAGCGCAACATTCTGGGTGAACGGGTGCTGGGACTCCCCAAAGAGCCACGGTGAGCGCTCGACCGTCTCGCCCAAACCAACGTTTGGGCGCAAAAGTGCGAGTAGCGAGCGCCAGAACGTCGATCTCGACGCAGCTCGCCGCGGCGCTGCAGGCACGAGTGCGCCCAGGCGGCACCATCGCCATCGGAGACGGCGTCGGCGCATTGCGCTGCCTCGATGACGGCACGTCGGTGGGGGCGGTCATCTCGGCGCTCGCCCGCGATGTCGGCTCGGTGCGGCTGATGCTGGGGTGGTTACCGACGTCGCTCGACGGTATCGAAGCCGACGCCTTCGCCGAGACCGTCGCGTTGATGCCGGGTTGGGGTGTGCGGACCGTATTGGCGAGCCCGACAGCGCGATTCGTACCGACCCGACTCAGCGCAATACCTTCACTGCTGACCGGAGTGCTGCGCCCCGACGTGCTCGTGACCCGAGTCGTCGAACGCGCCGGGCGTTTGCATTTCGGCACTGAGGTTTCGTGGCAACGGGGACTCGTGGATGCCGGCGTGCCGGTGCTCGCCGTCGTCGATGACACCTCGCCGTGCGCCGACGCGGGTCCGCCGCTGGATTCGGCGGCCGTGCACGTGTGCGGCCGCAGCAGCGACGGACCGGCATGCATGCCGCAGAAGGACCCCGAACCAATCCACGACACTCTCGCCGACGCGGTACTGAGTTTCGTGCCCGAGCGCTCCCGGCTGCAGTACGGACCCGGCCAACTGGGAACCGCACTGCTACGGCGTGCCGCGGTGCCGCTGCGCATCGACACCGGCATGCTCACCGACGCGGTGGTCGACCTTGACAAGCGCGGAATGCTGATCGACATGCCTTCGGCCACTTACCTGTTCGGATCGGAAGTGCTCTACGACTGGGCAGACGGCAAACCGATCCTGCGCGGCATCGATTACACGCACGACCTTTCGCGACTGTCGAGGGGCGAGCCGTTCGTCGCAGTCAACACTGCCATCGAAATCGACCCGTTCGGCCAGGTCAACGTCGAGGGCCGCGGAGAGAAGGTGGTCGGGGGCATCGGTGGACATCCCGACTACTGCGCGGCAGGCCGAATGAGCCACGGCGGCCTTTCGATCATCGCGGTCCCGACGACGGTCAACGGGCGCTCGCCTCTGGTCGATCAGTTGAGTCGCCCGGTGTCCACCCCAGCCCATGATGTCGACCTGATCGTCACCGAATCCGGGCATGCGGACCTGCGCGGGGCGGATTGGCCGCAGCGACGTCGGCTCATCGCCACGCTGTTTCAGTAAGGAGTGCAATGACTGGACCACTTTCCGGACGTGTCGTCCTGGTCACCGGCGGCGGACGCGGCATCGGGCGGGGACACTGCCTGGCGTTGTCCGCTCAAGGTGCCTCGGTCGTGGTCAACGATCCGGGTGTGAGTCGCGACGGCACTGCCGGCGACGGGGCGGGCCCCGCAGCCGACGTGGTCGCCGAGATCGAGGCGGCGGGTGGGAAGGCTTTGTCGCACACAGGATCCGTCTCGTCCTGGGACGACGTCGCCGACATGATCGGGACGGCGGTCGAGGCGTTCGGGACGCTCACCGGAGTGGTCAACAACGCAGGCATCGTCCGCGACGCGATGGTGGCTACGTCAACCGAGGACGACTGGGACGCGGTGATCGCGGTTCACCTCAAGGGCACGTTCGCCGTCACCAAACACGCCTGCGAGTACTGGCGTGCACAAGCCAAGGCCGGCAATCAGATCGATGCGCGCATCGTGAACACCGTGTCGGGCGCGGGGCTGTGGGGCAATGTCGGCCAGAGCGCCTACGGTGCCGCCAAGGCGGCCATCGCCAACCTGACCGTCGTGACCGCGATGGAAGCAGGCCGCTACGGGGTTACGGTGAACGCGATTTCGCCGCTGGCCGTCACCCGCATCAGTGAGGACTTCTTCAGTGGCGGGAAGGCGGACGACCCCGCCCTTGATCCGGCGCGCAGTTCGGACGTCGTGGCCTGGCTGCAGTCGTCGGCGTCATCGTGGCTGACCGGCCAGATCCTGCGCGTCAACGGGGCCACGCTGAGTCGCATCGAGGGCTTCACCGAAGCGCCAGCTCGCTACGACGCCAAAGACGGTGCCTCGCTGCAGTTCTCCGAGATCGGCCAGGCGGTCAGCTGGCTGTACGGCACCTCACCGCGCGGCCTCGCGGGGCCCCTGCCGAAGAAGTGACCCCTCCCGCGAGCAGACGCAAAATCGCACTTTCAGTGCCCTATTCGTGCGAGTTTGCGTCTGCTCGCGCGAAAGAGAAGGTCACCGTGCGCGCGACCGCGACCGCGACGATCGGACGCGACGCCTCCGTCTGTCGAGCAGACGTGATCGAACCTTGTGTGATGATCCCACGTATCGCCTCGTAAGAAGGAAAACGGTCGGCGACGACACATGCAGCCGTGCCCGGGACGAGCGGCGCGTCGAGGCCATCGATCTCGATCTTCAGCGTGTTGCCCTCCTGGCCAAGAACCGCTGCGGGCAAGGCCACCAGCCGACCGGCGGAGTCGGTCACACAGATCGCCCCCGTCGGTCGCTGTTCGAGAAACGAGGCCAGTTCGTCCGCCGACATGGCAACCGGGCCGCGTCTGCGCTCACGTGACATGCGCACACACCTCTTCGATCACCAATCGGATGAAGCAGCGCTTGCCACTGATCAGCCGATCGCGCACCTTGGCGACCACAGCGTGGGGCACGCGCCCGTCAGGCGTTCCGGCACCGATCATTTCATCGATCTCATCGACGGCGGGGAGATAGACCTCGGCGCTACCGCGCAGCGACACCCACGGCTGATCCATGACGTCCTGCCCGCTCAGCACGATGCAGACAGCTGCAGGATCTGCACGCAGGTGCTTCACTTTCGGGCTGTTGGTATACGTCGAGAAGTACAGGCTCGTGAGATCGCATCCGACGGATTGCATCGCGTAGCCGATCGGCCGCCCCGACTCGTCGCGGCAGAAGAGGAAGGCCCGGCGGTTGTGGTGGAGGAATTCGATCAGCCCTGCTGCTTGTGTCATTGCGCCCGCTACAACGCGGTGTATCCGGCATCGACCGGCAGCGTCGCGCCGGTCACGTAACGCGCCTTGTCGCTCGCTAGCCATACCACCACATTCGTGACGTCCTGAGCCTCGATGAACGGGACGGGCAGCAGATTGGTGGCGAGTTTCGGCGCCGACGGATTCTCCTGGAAGACCCGGCCCATGTGTTCGTTGAGCACCATGGGAGTCGCCACCCCGGTGGGATGCACCGTGTTGACCCGGATGTTGTGCTCCGCGTAGGCGTATGCCGCCGACCGCATCAGGCCGACAACGCCGTGTTTGGACGAGGCGTAGCCGAATGCCGCCGCCGAACCATCACCACCGCGGCCCACCAATCCCTGTGTCGAACTGGTCAAGATGATCGATCCACCACGTCCTTTACGGATGATCGAAGGCACCGCGGCCACGATCGTGTTCCACGTGCCGAACAAATTGGTTTCGACGATGTCCCGATACACCTGTTCGTCGAACGGGTCGGTCCGGCCGGTTGCGACCACACCGGCATTGGCCACGACGATGTCGATGTCCCCGAGTTCGGCGATCCCCGCCTGCACGCACGCCTGCAGCTCACCGAGGTGGCGTACATCGGTGACATAGGTTGCAGCCCGACGGCCGGTGTCCCGAATCAGCTGAGCGGTCTCGTCGAGATCTTCTTTGGTTCCCAACGCGTAAGGAATCGATTCGATGTCTGCGGCGATATCGACCGCGATGATGTCAGCACCTTCGTCGGCCAGCGCTACGGCGTGGCTACGTCCCTGGCCTCGCGCCGCGCCGGTGACCAGCGCCACCTTGCCTGATAACTGTTGCATCCGGGTCCGCCTGCTAGCCGGTGAAGTGTGCGAGCGGGCGTTCGACGAACTCGAAAACCACGCCGTCAGGTGAACGCACGAACGCAATGTAGAGGCCATCGATCTTCGTGCCCGGCAGCGGACACCAGACCGGATCTCCCATCACCTCAACGGAATCCGGTACGGCGGCGAGCGCTTGCTCAGCGCTGTCGACCCGCATCGCACATCGGTACAGCCCCTGATGATTGCCGCCCCACGGCACCGGATCCTGGCTTCGAGTCTCCGGATGCTGCACGACGACGAGGCTGAACTGGTGGGCGTCCTCCGGTACGGCGTAGCGCGACACCACACATTCCACCGCATCGGACGATCCACCCGGGGCCAGTTGGTCACCGGCGAGGTTCATCAGGGTCGGCGCTTCCACCTCGGCGAATCCGATCGCGGTCAGGAACTCTCCGGTGGCCACCGCATTGATCGCCGAAATGCGTATGCCGCCGAACAGCGCGCCGTCGGAGGCTTTGACATCGGGCGCACTCTCGGCGAGTTCGATCACCGCGCCGTCGGGGTCGGACGCCAGCACCGATTTCGTGCCGGAGATCAGACCGTCGATGGGATCGCCGACGGTGACACCCGCTTCGCGCAGCTTGCTTACCGTGTCTTCCAGGTCCCCTACGGTCATCAATGTCGATCTGATGCCGGGGCGTGCCGGATCACTGCTGGGGTCGCGCTTCAGCGTCGGGCTGCGATACTCGATCGCCTCCAGCGCGCAGCCGCCCCGGCCACCGCGGGAATCGTAGAGAAACGATGTAGCGCAGAAGGTTTCACCGTCAAGCCCGAGAATGGAGCCGTCTGTAGCCACCTCGGGGTCCGTTCGCATCCGCGCGGAGAGCCCGAGTTTGTCCACGTACAGTCCCTCGGTCGCATCGAGCGAGTCGCAGTTCAGATTGACGTGCAGGAACCGCCGGGCCAGCTGCTCCAAAACCACTACAGCACAACCGACTTGATTTTGAAGTCGATGATCTCGTCCTCGTTGTAACCCAGTTCGGCCAGCAGCGCGTCGGTGTGTTCGCCATGCCCGGGAGCGCAGGTCAGGTCCAGCGGTGTCTCGTCGAACTGCACGGGGCTGGCGGCAAGCGCGAACTCGTTGTTGTCGGCATTCGTCACCCGAGGCAGATAGCCGTTCTTGATCACCTGGGGATCGGCGTGCAACTCGTGAGCGGTCCGCATGACGTCCCAAACCCCGTCGAATCCGGCGAATGCCTTCTCCCAGTGCGAGAGATCCTCTGCGGCAAAAGCTTTCCGCAGCTCGGCAATGCAATCCTTGCGGTTCTCGAACCGCACCGCCGCGTTGGCGAACCGCTCGTCGTCGTTGAGGTCGGGCCGTCCCACGCGCGTGCAGAAGTCGGCCCAGAACCGGTCGGCCTGCAGCAGCACGAATGCGATGAACCGGCTGTCGCGAGTCTTATAGATGCTGGCCGCGGGGTTGGGCATCTCGTCGAGGTTGAACTTCGGGATGTCCTGGCCCGTGACACCCGAGCCGACGATGTCGGGGCCCAACTGCCAGATGGCCGCGTTGAGCAGGGAGACGTCCACCACCGACGGCTCGCCGGTGCGCTCCCGCTTCACCAGTGCCGCGGCGATTCCGCCTGCGATGGCCAGCCCGCCGTAGGAGTCGCCGAAGGCCGGCCGCTGGATCGGCGGATACGAGCCGTCGCCTGCGGCATACCCTTCGCCGATGCCGCCGCGCGCCCAGTACGCCGCGAGGTCGAAACCACCTTGAGATGCCAGGTCGCCCTTGGTGCCATAGCCGTGCCCCCTGGCGTAGATGATCTTCGGGTTGCGCGCCCGGACCTGCTCGACGTCAATGCCCATCCGCTGACGGGAATCCGGCAGCAGGTTGGTGACGAACACGTCGGCGGTCTCGATCAGCTTCATCAAGAGCTCGAGTCCTTCGGGAGTGGACGTGTCGAGTCCGATGCTGCGCTTGCCGCGGTTGGGTTGCTCGATGAAGTGGTTGACTCCCCCTGCGCCCGTGACGAGTCCGGAACTGATGAGCCCGCGCTGCGGATCACCCGTTTCGGGGTGCTCGACCTTGATCACGTCGGCGCCCCAGTCGGCCAGCACGGCCCCCGCCGCCGGGACGAACGTCCACGCCGCGAGTTCGACAACGCGGATACCGCTCAGGATGTCGCTCACACCGACTCCAGGGGGTAGGCAATGACCTTGGTCTGCAGGTGCTGTTCGAAGCCCTCGATTCCGTTCTGCCTGCCGAGCCCGCTCATCTTGTAGCCGCCGAAGGGTGCGTCGGCGCCGTAGAAGATGCCGCTGTTGATGCACACCGACCCGGTACGGATGCGGCGCGCCACGGCCATCGCGCGCTCGTTGGAACCCAGGATGGTGCCCGCCAATCCGTAGATCGAGTTGTTGGCCATCTCGACCGCACCGTCGTCACCGCCGTCGTAGGGCGTGATCGTGATGACGGGACCGAAGATCTCCTCCTGGAAGACGCGATGGTCGGGTGCGACGTCGGCCAGGACCGTTGGCGCAACGAAGTACCCGCGGTCGAGTCCCTCGGGCTTTCCACCGCCAACCGTCACACGGGCGCCCTGTTCCTTGGCCACCTCTATGTAGCCCAGCACCCGGTCGCGCTGCTTGGCCGAGACGAGTGGGCCGCAGAAGTTGGCGGGGTCGGTCGGATCGCCGACGGCTACCGACGCGAAGGTGGCCGTAGCCAGCTCAACCGCCTCGTCATACCGATCGCGCGGCACCAACATTCGCGTGGTGAGCGCGCAGCCCTGACCCGAATGCATCAGTGCGCCGATGCACCCGGGGACGGTCGTGGCAAGGTCGGCGTCCTCGAGTAGCAGGTATACAGACTTGCCGCCCAACTCCATCAGGTTGCGCTTCATGGTCGCGGCCGACAGTCGGCCGATCAGTTCACCTACCGCGGTCGAGCCGGTGAAGGAGATCATGTCCACCCGCGGATCGGTGACCAGCCGCTGGGCCACGTCGTTGTCGGACGCGGTGACGATGTTGACGACACCCGCTGGAATGTCGGTCTTCTCGGCGATGATGCGACCCCAGCGCAGCGCGCTCCACGGCGTCTCGATGGCCGGCTTGAGCACCATTGTGTTGCCGGTGGCCAGGACCTGGCCCACCTTGTTGGAGATGATCTCGACCGGGAAATTCCATGGCGTGATCGCGCCGACGACGCCCATCGGCTCCTTGACCACCACGCGGTTGTAGGGCTCGCCCATCTTGGCGTCCACGTCGAGCATCCGCTCCCAGGCGAAGTCCGAGATGTGCTGTGCAGGCCAGCGAACCGCATCGGCCAGCGGCCAGTCCAGCTGTGCGATGTAGGTCATGCCCAGCGGGGCGCCTGCCTCGGCAACCAGCTCCGCGCGTGCGTCCTCTTTCTCCTCCTGCAGCGCCTCGTGCAACTGCATGAGGCAGCGCTGACGGAACTCGTGGTTCGTCGACCAGTCGGTGGTGTCGAAGGCGCGCCGCGCGGCGGCGATGGCCTCGTCGATGTCCTCGGCATCCGCATCGGCGGTCACCCCGAGCACTTCCTCGGTGGCCGGGTTGATGTTGTCGGCGGTCTTACCGGTCGACGCTTCGCGTAGTTCTCCGTCGATATAGAGCCGGCTTTCCGGGTTGAACTGGACCGTTGTTGCTGCGACCGGTGATGCCGTCATTGGCGCTCCCTATGGCGAAGTTGAAGTCGTGCGTTAGTGTACCCGTTATAGATAATTGTTTAGCGGATTCATCCCCCCGGGGCAGGGTCCAGGAGTAGCGAAGAGGTAGCGGTGTCGTTCCCTGTCAACAACGGCGTCAGCGACGGCCGCCGAGACGCCTACCTGTCGCAGGTCGCAGAGTACCGCCAGGATCTCCGGGAGTACCTGCGCACGCTGGACTGCGCGGAGCAGTGGCGATCGGCTGCGAGTATGACAGCCGAGCAGGGCCTCGAGCATGACGCCTCTGTGATGGCACGGCTGCATGCGGAC
This sequence comes from Mycobacterium sp., assembly GCF_032159565.1. Taxonomy (GTDB): domain Bacteria; phylum Actinomycetota; class Actinomycetes; order Mycobacteriales; family Mycobacteriaceae; genus Mycobacterium. Next base: position 1,015 of record NZ_JAVHWR010000150.1, on the reverse strand, counting down.
GGCTGGAATCGGTACGGGTGGCCCGAGGCGGCAGGCGGCTTCGGCGGCAATGAGGTGCACAGGGCCGTCTACTTCGAGGAACTCGGCCACGCCATGCTGCCCATCCCAGCCCAGGCGTGGACGCTGGAAGTGATGGGCCCGGCTGTGCTCGAATTCGCACCGCAGCTGGCTGCGGAGTACCTACCCGGCTACCTCGATGGCTCGGAATGGTGGGGGCAGGGCTTCTCGGAGCCCGAGTCCGGCAGCGACCTCGCGTCCCTACGGACGCGAGCGGCCGACGACGGTGCCGGCGGCTTCGTCGTCAACGGTCAGAAGATCTGGACCAGCCAGGGCGGGACGGCCAAACGAGTCTGTGTGCTCGTGCGTACCGGGTCGCCGGAAAGCCGCCACCGGGGTTTGACCATGTTGTTGATCGACACCGATACCCCCGGCCTGACCATCCGGCCGATCGCATTGGCCAGCGGCCGACGCGAGCTTGCCGAGATGTATTTCGACGACGTACGCGTGCCCCGCGAGCGGCTGGTCGGCGACGTCGACAAAGGTTGGGCCGTGACGATGTTCCTGATGCAGTACGAGCGGGGAATGTACGGCTATGCCGTCTTGAACAAGGTGCTCACCGAGTTGGGACGGCTCAGGGAGTACATGGTCACCAGCAACGCAACTGCCTCGCAGCGTGAGCGGTTCGCCCGCGTCTACGTCGACGTGATAGCCGCCCAAGCCCGTGCCGCGACGACGGTGCGCAAACTCGCGGCCTGCGAACCTGTGGGTCCCGAAAGCAGCATAGACAAACTGTTGTGCAGCAGAGCCGAGAGAGAGGTCAACGACCTCATCCTGGACGTCGCACGAGATTATCTGCTGGCGGGCAGCCCACCGGGCGTCAATCGAGAAGCCGAACTGGACACGGCACGTGCGGAGTGGTGGTACTCACGCGCCGCGACCATCATGGGCGGCACAGCAGAAGTGCAGCGCGGAATCGTCGCCGACCACATCCTCGGGCTTCCGAAGGAGAGGCGCG
>NZ_JAVHWR010000103.1:0-60946 GCF_032159565.1 Mycobacterium sp. | reverse complement strand
GTTCGTTGCGTTCGGTCTTGCTCGCGATGGTGAGCGCCTTCGACAGTTCGTCGGTGGCCACCGACGCGACCGAGTAGTACACGTCGTCGCCGTACTCAGGGAAGAGCGGGTAGTCGGCGACCGGCTTGGCGGCCGCGTCGGCGAGTTCCTGCTGGGCGGCGCACAACGTCGCGATGAACGGCTTGGCAGCTTCGAGGCCCTCGGCCACGACGGCCTCGGTCGGGGCGCCGGCTCCGCCGGCGATCAGCTCGATCACCTTGTCGGTGGCTTCGGCCTCGACCATCATGATCGCGACGTCGTCGGCTGTCTTGCGACCGGCGACGACCATGTCGAATACCGCGCCCTCGAGTTGCTCGACGGTCGGGAATGCCACCCAGGTGCCGTCGATAAGCGCGACGCGCACACCGCCGACGGGACCGGAGAACGGCAGGCCCGAAATCTGGGTCGACGCCGACGCGGCGTTGATGGCCAGCACGTCGTAGAGATCCTTGGGGTCAAGGCTCATCACGGTGACGACGACCTGGATCTCGTTGCGCAGGCCGGAGACGAACGTCGGGCGCAGCGGCCGGTCGATCAAGCGGCAGGTGAGAATCGCGTCCGTCGACGGACGGCCTTCCCTGCGGAAGAACGAGCCGGGAATGCGCCCGGCGGCGTACATGCGTTCCTCGACGTCGATCGTCAGAGGGAAGAAGTCGAAATGTTCTTTGGGGGTCTTGCTGGCGGTGGTCGCCGACAGCAGCATCGTTTCGTCGTCAAGGTAGGCGACGACGGAGCCCGCGGCTTGCTTGGCAAGGCGGCCGGTCTCGAATCGGATGGTGCGCTTGCCGAAGCTTCCGTTGTCGATGACGGCGGTCGATTCGAAGACGCCGTCCTCAAGTTCTGCAACAGACATGTGTGTCCGTAAGGCCTCTCTGGGTCTCTGTTCAGCTGTTTCGCGTCGTCACGCTCAATACGTCGAGCAGCCTGTCAGACCACGGGCCTTGATACGGCTACGGCCGTCGATCGAAGCGGCCGGAGGCTCAACCCAATTTCTTGGGGCTCCCGGCCGCCACTACCGAAGACCGCCCGATCAGGCGGGGTCCGCCAGGGACGCGCAGGAGCGGTGCACGCGAACTGCGAGAACCGCACCGAGTTGTTCGTGCCGCCCAATTGGATGTCGCCGCCTAAGCGGCTCCAACGGCTGACGAACGCATTCATGTTACACCGCAGCAATGCTGCGGCCGACATCGTGGACTGCGTCAGCGACGCAGCCCAAGGCGCTCGATCAAGGAACGGTAGCGCGCCACGTCCACCTGGGCGACGTACTTGAGCAGGCGGCGGCGCCGACCGACCAGCAGCAGCAGTCCGCGTCGCGAGTGGTGATCGTGCTTGTGCACCTTGAGGTGTTCGGTCAGGTCCGCGATGCGCTTGGTCAGCAGCGCGACCTGCGCCTCCGGTGAACCGGTGTCGCTGTCATGCAGGCCATAGGAGCCCAGGATGTCTTTTTTCTGTTCGGCGGTGAGCGCCACGAAACAATCTCCATCAATCGGTCCGCGAGGGTTAGGGCTCGAAGGCCCTGTAAGGCGCGGCCGCCGCGAACTGCAGCACACGCTTGGTCGGCGTGAAGTTTAGCAGCGGACCTGGTGCGGCATCGAATCGTGGCCGCGGCCGAGCCGCGAATACGTCACTTGGCGGCCAGGATGGTGCGGGCCTTCTCCGTGTCGCGGCTCATCGCCGTGATGAGGTCGTCCACCGAGTCGAACCGCTCCTGGCCGCGGATGCGGGCGACGAAGTCCACCCCGACGTGCTGTCCGTACAGGTCGGCCTCGGTGTCGAGGACGAACGCCTCGACCGTGCGGGTCCGCCCGGAGAACGTCGGATTCGTGCCAACCGAAACCGCCGCCTGATACCGCTCACCTGGCATGACGGTACCCATGACGGGTCCGTGGCCCAGCACGGTGAACCATGTGGCATACACGCCGTCGGCGGGGATGGCCGAGAACATCGGCGGCGCGACGTTGGCGGTCGGGTAGCCCAGCACCTTGCCGCGGCCGTCGCCGCGGACCACCACCCCCTCGACCCGGTGCGGCCGGCCCAGCGCCTCGGCCGCCGCGACGACGTCGCCGGCGTCCACGCAGGACCTGATGTATGTGGACGAGAAGGTGACGGTTTCATCCCTGTTGTGCTCGGCGACCAGGGACATCGCCTCCACCGCGAACCCGAACCGCTCGCCTGCCTTGCGCAGCATGTCAACGTTGCCTGCGGCCTTCTTGCCGAAGGTGAAGTTCTCGCCGACCACCACCTCGACGGCGTGCAGGTGCTCGACCAGCAGCTCGTGAACGTAGCGCTCAGGCGTCAGCTTCATGAAGTCCGAGGTGAACGGCATGACGAGGAAGACGTCGATGCCCAACTCCTCGACCAGCTCGGCGCGGCGGGTCAAGGTGGTCAGCTGCGCGGGATGGCTACCAGGGAAAACGACCTCCATCGGATGCGGGTCGAACGTCATCAACACCGTCGGCACACCGCGGGACCGGCCCGCCTTGACCGCATGGTTGATCAGCTCGGCGTGTCCGCGGTGAACCCCGTCGAACACGCCGATGGTGATGACGCATCGCCCCCAGTCCGTGGGGATCTCGTCCTGACCCCGCCAGCGCTGCACAGCGCCAAGCCTACGGCGCGCCGACGGGCCGGGATGCCTCACATCCCCAGATCAAATGACCATTGCCTAAACTTTGTCATTGTGAACCCGAACGGTAACCCCCGCGACCTCACCACGGTCGCGCAGGATTACCTCAAGGTCATCTGGACCGAGCAGGAATGGTCGCTGAAAAAGGTGAGCACGAAATTGCTCGCCGAGCGGATCGGTGTGTCGGCCAGCACGGCGTCGGAGTCCATCCGCAAGCTCGCCGACCAGGGCCTGGTGAACCACGAGAAATATGGCGCGGTGACGCTGACGGACGCCGGCCGGAAGGCCGCGCTGGCGATGGTGCGCAGGCACCGGCTGATGGAGACCTTCCTGGTTCGCATGCTCGGCTACAGCTGGGACGAGGTGCATGACGAGGCCGAGGTGCTCGAGCACGCCGTCTCCGACCGGATGCTGGACCGCATCGACGCCAAGCTCGGTTACCCGAAGCGCGACCCGCACGGGGATCCGATCCCGGCCGCCGACGGCCACGTGCCGACGCCGGATGCGCGGCAGCTGTCGGTCTGCGAGGACGGCCAAACCGGGACCGTGGCGCGGATATCCGACGCCGACCCCGAAATGCTGCGGTATTTCGACAGCGTCGGAATCACCTTGGATTCCCGGCTGATGGTGCTGGCTCGGCGCGACTTCGCGGGGATGATCTCGGTCGCGATCAAGTCGGCCGACGCCAAGGAGAACGACCCGGGCACCACTGTGGATCTGGGCAGTCCGGCCGCCGAGGCGATCTGGGTGGTCGGCTAGCGAACTCGACCCCGAGCCAGCGAGGCGAGGGCGGCCAACGCGGCCAGGATGATCGACGCACCGAAGACCACCGTCAGCCCGTGATGGAACGGGCCCGAGATGAGGCTCGGGAAGAAGTCGCGGCCGGTGATGGCCGCCCGCCTGTCCGGCGGCAGTTGCGTCAGCACGCCGCTCGGCGCCAGCAGGTGCTCGAGTGGGTTGACGCCAAGCACCGCGGCGAACAGCGTCGACACCGGCGGCAACTCCGACACCTGCGCAGCGACGTCATGCGGCACACCGTGGCCCTGTAGCCCACCGCTCAGCGCGCCGGGCAGGCTGCCCGCCAGGCCGACGATCATCAGCGAGAAGAACACGCCGATCGACAGCGCCGTACCGCTGTTCTGGAACGTCGCCCGCATCCCCGACACCACGCCGCGCTCGCTCGGCAGCACGCTGCCCATGATGGCCGAGGTGTTGGGCGCGGCGAACATGCCGCTGCCGATTCCGTTGAGCGCGATCAGCATCGCGAACGCCCAGTACGGGAAGTTGATCGGCAGCAGCATCAGGCCGACGAAGCTCAGCCCGAACAACAGCATGCCTGCCGAGGCGATCCCGCGGGCACCGAGCCGGTCCGACAGCGCGCCCGCCGCCGGGCCCGCGACCAGGAATCCGGCCGTCAAAGGAAGCATGAAGATACCCGCCCACAGCGGGGTGTCGGCGTAGTCGTACCCGTGCAGCGGCAGCCAGATGCCCTGCAGCCAGATGATGAGCATGAACTGCAGCCCGCCCTGCGCCAGCGCCGCTGCGAATGTCGCGGCGTTGCCTGCGCTGAACGCCCGAATCTTGAACAGGCTCAACCGGATCATCGGCTCGGCGACCCGGGACTCGATGATGACGAACCCGATCAGCAGAACGACGCCCAGTGCCAGCGTTCCCACGACGAACGGGCTGTGCCAGCCCGTGCTGTGGCCGCCGTGCGGCTGGATGCCGGTGGTGATGGCGATGAGCACCGCGGACAGCCCGAACGCAAACGTGATGTTGCCCCACCAATCGATGCGGCCACGGTTGCGCTCGCCGTTGTCGCGCAGGCGTCGATAGGCCCATATCGTGCCGAACACCCCGACGGGCACGTTCACCCAGAACACCGCCCGCCAATCCCACGCGGCGAGCAGGCCACCCGCCACCAGCCCGATGAACTGCCCGGCCAGCGCGGCGACCTGGTTGAAGCCGAGCGCAAAGCCGCGCCGGTCGGGTGGGAACGCGTCGGTGAGAATCGCCGCGGAGTTCGCGGTCAGCATCGATCCCCCGACCGCCTGCAGCAGGCGCCAGCCGATCAGCCATTGGGCTGCGGCCGAGCCGTCAAAGGGGTCGAATGACAACAGGATCGACGCGACGGTGAAAACGGTGAAGCCCGCGTTGTAGACCCTGACCCGGCCGTACATGTCGCCGATGCGGCCGAGTGTGACGACCAGCACGGACTGGACCAGCCGGTAGCCCATGATCATCCACAGCAGGTAGGTGATGTTGGCCGGTGCCAGTGGATCCAGGTGGATGCCGCGGAAGATCGCGGGCAGCGAGATGATGACGATCGACCCGTCGAGTGCGGACATGAAGACGGCCGCGGTGGTATTGGTCAGCGCGACCCAGCGGTAGTTGTCGCGGGTCGGGGTTTCTTGTTCGTCGACGGTCATCTACAGGTGGTACGCCAGTCGTTCGATCAGAGGTGCCGTGGCTGCGAGTTGCTCGAGTTCGGCTTCGGTGAAATCGGCCAGGCCCGCGGTGAGTTGTTCGACGCGGGCGTCGCGCCTGCGGTTGAGCTCGTTGCGGCCTGCGGTGCTGATGGACAACAGGATTCGCCGCCCGTCGCCGGGATCGGGTTGGCGCTTGACCAGGCCGCGGGTTTCCAGCTCGGCCAGCGTGGCGCCCATCGACTGCGGGCTGATCTGCTCCTGTCTGGCGAGGTCGGCCGCGGCCGCCGGTCCGCCACGGTCCAGACGGCCGAGCGCTGCGGTTTCCGGGAAGGTCAGCTCACCGGTGACCGGCGTCTGACGCAGCCGGCGGCGTAGCAGCCCGACGCACAAGAGCAGGGCCCTCGCCACGGCTTCAGTCTGGCGGTCGACGGGCATATCATCAGGCTAGGCTTATCAGTTTGAGCTGACAAATGCCCTCGGGGCGGATCCCGGGCCTTGGGGCGATCAAATGCTCACAACGTCGCGGGACGCAGAACCACCACAGACTTTGCCTTCGCGGCTTCATCTCGCAGCAACGAAATGACATGTCCGTCGGAATCCCTCGCTGCATACACGCCGTCGATGCCGGCGGGGTGCAACGCCCGGCCGTGACGGGCGGACTCGGCTTCGTCGGCGGTCAGGTCGCGACGCGGGAAGGCCAGCAGGCAGGCCTCGTCGAGCGAGTAGCTCAGCGCCGGCTTCTCGGCCAACTCGTCGAGGGCGCGCGCCTCGTCGAGCCCGAAGCGGCCGACGCGGGTTCGGCGCAACGCTGTGAGATGCCCGCCGACCTTCAGCGCGGCGCCGACATCGCGCGCCAGCGCCCGGATGTAGGTGCCACTCGAGCAATCCACCTCGACGTCGACGTCGATCAGGTCAGCCGACCGCCGCACGTCGCACACCTCGAAGCGGTCGATCCGCACCGGCCTGGCGGCCAGTTCGACGGTCTGGCCTTCGCGGGCGAGTTGGTAGGCGCGCTTGCCGCCGACCTTGATCGCGCTGACGGCCGACGGGATCTGCGCGATGTCGCCACGCAGCGCGTCGATCGCGGCTTCGATGTCGGTGTCGGTCACGTTCGCGGCCGAAACCGTCTGCAGCACTTCGCCGTCGGCGTCCTCGGTGGTGGTCGTCTGACCCAGCCGAATCGTTGCGGCATAGGACTTGTCGGTCGCGGTCAACAGGCCGAGGATCTTGGTGGCGCGCTCGATGCCGACAACCAGCACACCGGTGGCCATCGGGTCCAATGTGCCCGCATGCCCGACCTTGCGGGTGGAGAAGATGCGCCTGCACCGGGAAACCACATCGTGGCTCGTCATGCCGGCGGGCTTGTCGATCACCACCAGGCCGGGACCTTGATTGCTCCTCGCGTGCGCGGGACTTTGATTGCTCCTCGCGTGCGCGGAATCTTTCACAGGACGATCGCCGTCAGCGCCAGCCCGTTGCGCACAGACCAGCGGCCCCGCAGCGTGCTCAGCGGCGGACCGGACAGAGCGGCCGGGTCGATCAGGATGCGCGATTCGAAGCCACCCGCGGTCGCGCCTTCGTCGACGTCGAACACGATGTGGGCGTCCTCGAAGCCGAGCCAGCGCCGGGTGACCGGAAACCACGCCTTGTACGTCGCCTCCTTGGCGCAGAACAGGATTCGATCCCAGTGCAGGCCCTCCGGAAGAGCGCTGATCTCGGACCGCTCGGCCGGCAGGCTGATCGCGTCGAGCACACCGTGGGGCAGCACATCGTGGGGTTCGGCATCGATGCCGACCGACCGCACCTTGTCGTGTCTGCCGACGGCCGCCCCGCGATAGCCGTCGCAGTGCGTGAGGCTGCCGACCACGCCGTCCGGCCAGCACGGTTCGCCCTTCTCCCCCTTGAGGATCGGCACCGGCGGCACGCCGAGTTCCTCCAGCGCCTGCCGAGCGCAGTAACGGACGGTGACGAATTCGTTGCGGCGCTTGGCCACCGACTTTGCGATCAGCGGCTCCTCCTCGGGCAGCGGCGCCAAATCCGGTGGATCGCTGTATAACTCGGCGGCGGCCACGCTCACTTCACCCTGTTGTGCTCCTCGCGTGCGCGGCAGCACGCCGGAAAGCAGTGGCGCGACGGTCATCTCGAGCGCGTCGCCTGCCGGTTCTTGATGCGCTCCTGGACCTTCTGCGCGTTCGTCCGCATCTCCTGCGTGATCTCGAAGTGCCCGCCGAACTCGTTGAGATACCCGGACGGATACTCCGGATCGGGCAGCACCTGACGCATCCAGCGATACGGCTTGCGGCGCCGCCATTCCCGCGGGTAGCCGACCGATACCTCTTCGAACCGCACGCCGTCGTACCACGTGGTCCGGGGAATGTGCAGGTGCCCGTACACCGAACAGATCGCGTTGTAGCGGGTGTGCCAGTCAGCGGTCGCCGTGGTGCCGCACCACAGCGAGAACTCCGGATAGAAGAGCGCGTCGCACGGCTCACGCACCAACGGGAAGTGGTTCACCAGGACTGTCGGCGTCACCCAGTCGAGGTCCTCCAGGCGCTTGCGGGTGGCCTCCACCCGGTCGCGGCACCATGCGTCCTTCGTCGCGTACGGCTCGTTGGACAGCACGAACTCGTCGGTGGCCACCACGTTGTTCTCCCTGGCGATGGCGAGGCCCTCGGCCTTCGTGGCCGCGCCTTCGGGCAGGAATGTGTAGTCGTAGAGCAGGAACATCGGCACGATCGTGGCCGGGCCGCCCTGATCGGTCCACACCGGAAATGGATGCTCGGGGGTGATCACGCCCATCTCGTCGCACATGTTGACCAGGTAGTCGTAGCGCGCCCGGCCGAACACCTGCATCGGGTCCTTGGTGGTGGTCCACAGTTCGTGGTTGCCCGGCACCCAGATGACCTTGGCGAACCGCTTGCGCAGCAGGTCGAGCGCCCAGCGGATCTCGTCGGTGCGCTCGGCGACGTCACCTGCGACGATCAGCCAGTCGTCTGGCGATGACGGGTGCAGCGACTCGGTGACCGGCTTGTTGCCGGTGTGACCCGTGTGCAGGTCGCTGATCGCCCAGAGTGTCGCCACAACCGACCAGCGTACTTAAGCGAAGCGGTGACGCCCGCCGCGCAACTAGAACATGTTCTCGTTTCCGGTCCGGCGCCGTTGTGGCGACTTGTATAGTCCCCGCAGGGCCCGACAATGCGCGAGGGGGTGTTATGGCCACCAAGATCCGTCTGCTCGCGGCGTTGGGCGCGCTGTTGACGGCGGTGATTCTGGTCATGCAGAGCGGACCGCTGACGGTGCCTGCGCCCGGACCGGTCGAGCTGCGCTCGACCGCAGTGCCGCTGCCGATGGCGACCACGACCATCAAGTGGCCGGTGATCGACACCGTCGACCCCGATCCGTTCGACCCGTGCCGCGACATTCCGTTAGACGTCGTGGCGCGTATCGGTCTCGCGTTCACCCCTCCGGAGCCGGAGAACAGCCTGCGCTGTCACTACGACGCCGGGAACTATCAAGTGGCGGTCGAGGCTTTCGTCTGGCGCACCTACGAGGAGAGCCTGCCGCCCGACGCCGTCGAACTCGACATCGACGGTCACCGCGCGGCCCAGTTCTGGGTGATGAAGCCGACCGACTGGAACAACCGGTGGTGGATCACCTGTGCGATCGCGTTCAAGACCGACTTCGGGCTGATTCAGCAGTCGCTGTTCTACGCGCCGACCTACACCGCCGACGACGTCGACTGCATGCAGACCAACCTGCAGCGCGCGCACGAACTGGTGCCGTACTACAAGTTCAAGGGCGACCCGACCACCGAGTGATCGTGTCCGTCGGGCCGGAGCGCTCGAGCTCGGCTCCCGTTCGCTCGATGGCGACCCGGCGCCTGCGTAGCGTGGTTCCAGTGACCAACGCCAGGAATCTCGTCGGTCGCACCCTTGGCCGCCTACTGGGCCTGCCGCCGCACACCACCGATTACGAGGTGGCTCACCGCGTGCGCGTGCCGATGAGAGATGGCGTGGATTTGGTCGCCGACCACTACCGCCCCCTGACGTCGAATCCGGCGGGCACCCTTCTGGTTCGCACGCCCTACGGCCGCGGGTATCCCGTTTCGACGCTGTTCGGCGGCGTCCACGCGTCCCGCGGCTACCACGTCGTCGTGCAGAGCGTTCGCGGCACGTTCGGCTCCGGCGGAGACTTCAACCCGTTCATGCACGAGGTCACCGACGGCGCCGACACCGCCGCGTGGCTGCGCGACCAGCCGTGGTTCACCGGATCGTTCGGCACCATCGGCGCGTCCTACCTCGGCTTCACACAGTGGGCACTGCTGACCGAACCGCCGCCGGAGATGGCGGCCGCGGTGATCATCGTCGGCCCGCACGACATCAGCGGACCGCGTTGGGGCACCGGTTCGTTCGGGCTCAACGATTTCCTCGGGTGGAGCGACTCAGTCTCCCACCAGGAGGATCCCGGCCGGATCCGGAACATCGTGCGCATGGTCAGGTCCCGGCGGCTGCTGGCACAGGCGACGGCGGGCCTCCCGGTCGGCGAGGCGGCCCGCGCGCTGCTCGGCGAGGGCGCGCCCTGGTTCGAGTCCTGGATCGAGCATTCGGAGCACGACCACCCGTTCTGGGAGCCGGTCCAACTGCAGGCCGCGCTGGAGCGATCCGAAGTCCCCGTTCTGTTGCTCACCGGGTGGCAGGACCTGTTCATCGAGCAGACGCTGGAGCAGTACGCCCAATTGCGCAGGCGAGGCGTACCGGTGGCGATGACCATCGGATCGTGGACCCACTCGCACATGCTGACCACGGGTGCGCCGACCGTGCTGCGCGAGTCGCTGGCGTGGCTCGACACTCATCTGGCGGGTAACCGCGGCGCCGAGCGCAGCCCCGTGCGCGTCCACGTCAACCACGACGACTGGCTCGGCCTAGAGGTCTGGCCACCCCCGATGCCCGAGCAGGTGCGCTACCTCCAGCCCGGCGGCCGCCTCGGCGACGCGATGCCACCCGACACCGCACCCGCGTCCACCTTCACCTACGACCCCGCCGACCCGACGCCGACGATCGGGGGGCGGCTGCTCTCCCCCGTCGGGGGGTACCGCAATGACGGCCGACTCGCCGAGCGCACCGACGTGCTGACCTTCACCGGGGACGCGCTGCCGCACGACGTCTACGTCGTCGGGAACCCGGTCCTCGAGCTCTCGCGCTCCTGCGACAACCCGCACAACGATTTGTTCGTTCGCGTCAGCGAGGTCGACGCCAAGGGAAGGTCCAGCAATGTCAGCGACGGATACCGCCGCGAGACAACATCTTTGGGAACTGTGACCGTCGAACTCGACCCCGTCGCGCACCGATTCCGCGCCGGCTCACGGATCCGGGTGCTGGTCGCGGGTGGCTCGCACCCGCGCTTCGCGCGCAACCTCGGCACCGACGACCCACCGGCCACCGGGAGGCGGCTGCGGCCTGCCACGCACACCGTTCACCTCGGAGACGGCGCGTCGCGGCTGCGACTGCCCGCGGGCGCCCTGCCGTCAAGCCACTGATTCGCGTACGCGCGCCGCGACGTCGCGCAGAGTTGCGTCGTCGTGCACCGGCGTGGCCCACATCGGGTTGACCGGCAGCCGCACCCAGCTGGTGCAGCCCGCATATTCCGGCGCGCGCCGCAGGCGTTCCGGCTCTACCAGCGGGCTGACCTGAACCACCAGCACGGTCAACCGGTGTTTCGGCCGGAAGTCCAGCCGATCCGCCCGCACCGACTCGGCGGTCCAAATATGCAGTGATGCAATGTCTTCCAGCCCCTCGGGCCGGGTGACCTCGACGGCGGCGACCACTTTAGCGCCTGCCCGCAGCACGAGCTCCGCCTCGCTGCTGTCGGCGGCCGCAGGTGCCAGCAGTTGCCGATACTCGGGCCGTACCCGCTGCGCGTGGCTGTGGGCGACCGTCGGAAAGAACAGGAAGTGCGGCGAGTCGACGGTGAACCGCTTCTCGTGGATTCCGCCCTTGCGCAACAGCACGGTCTGGCGGCCCTCGAGCATCGCGTGCACGGCCGCGCTCCATTCCTTGAGCGCGGGTTGGGTCAGCGTTTTCGCGGTCACCCGGTGCCGGCGGCCTTGGCCGCTATGCGGGCCCGTACCTCCGGGCGCCGCAACGGCGGGACGGTCTTGGGTGGCTGCCTGCGCGTCGGTAGCGCCGCGAGCAGTCGAGTGGTGACCGCGGTAACCTCGCCGACCGCTGTCTCGAATGCCTCGGCGTTGGCTGCCGTCGGCCGCGTCACGCCGCTCACCTTGCGGATGTACTGCCGCGCGGCGGCCTCGATCTCCTCGGCGGTCGCGGCCGGTTCCAGGCCGCGGAGCTCGGTGATGTTTCGGCACATTCGTCCAGGATAGGTTCAGGCCATGACTTCCGACGATGTGCTGCTGATCGACACCACGGACCGGGTCCGCACCCTGACGCTGAACCGCCCGCGATCGCGCAACGCGCTGTCATCTGCGCTGCGTAGACAGTTCTACGCCGCGCTGCGCGATGCCGAGGCCGACGAGGCCGTCGACGTGGTCGTCCTGACCGGCGCCGACCCGGTGTTCTGCGCCGGCCTCGACCTCAAGGAGCTCGGAGACACCACCGAGCTGCCCGACATCTCGCCGAAGTGGCCGCCGATGGCGACGCCGGTGATCGGAGCCATCAACGGCGCAGCCGTCACCGGCGGGCTCGAGCTCGCGTTGTACTGCGACGTCCTGATCGCCTCAGAACAGGCCCGGTTCGCCGACACCCACGCCAGGGTCGGACTGCTGCCGACGTGGGGGCTGTCGGTGCGACTTCCCCAGAAGGTCGGCGTGGGCATGGCCCGCCGGATGAGCCTGACCGGTGACTACCTCTCGGCCGAGGAAGCGTTACGGGCCGGTTTGGTCACCGAGGTGGTGCCGCACGACCAGCTGATGCCGACGGCGCGGCGGACGGCCGCAGCGATCGTCGGCAACAACCAGAAGGCGGTCCGCGCGCTGCTGGCGTCCTACCACCGCATCGACGACGCACATACCAACGAAGGCCTGTGGATCGAGGCGGCGTCGGCGCGGCAATGGATGAGCACCGCCACCGGCGACGACATCGCCGCCAACCGCGCAGCCGTAATCCAGAGGGGCCGCACACACGTGCGCTGAACGCGCCTAGGCTGCCGATCATGAACAAAGCGCACGAGATGTGCGGCAGCGACGAGTGGCGAAAGGCGATGCGCCAGGTCATCCTGCCGTGGGCGCTGAAGGGCACCGACCTCGGCGACGAGGTGCTCGAGGTGGGGCCCGGCTACGGCGCCACCACCGACGTGCTCAGCAACGCGGTGCCGCGACTCACCTCGGTCGAGATCGACCGCGAGCTGGCTGCGATGCTGACCGATCGCTTCGCCGACGTCCCTTCCGTCGAGATCGTCAACGCGGACGCGACCTCGCTGTCCTACGACGACAACCGGTTCTCCGGCGCCGCGTGTTTCACCATGCTGCACCACGTTCCGACGAGCGAACTGCAGGATCGGCTGTTCGCCGAGATCGCTCGCGTGCTGCGGCCCGGCGCCGCGCTCGTCGCCGGCGACAGCCTCGGCAGCGAGGAACTCAAGGCCCACCACGAAGACGACACCTACAACCCCGTCGACCCGGCGACGCTGTGCGACCGGTTGTCGGCAGCCGGCTTCACCGACGTGGACGTGCGCACCAACGACTACGGCTGGGCCGTCATCGCGCGCATCGCCGGCTGACTCAAGGCTGGGGTTCGAACCCCATATCGACATGAACCACCTGTTCGATGCCCGGCTGGTCGGTGACGGGTTCGGCTGCGTTCGGTCCGAAGGTCGGGCTCAAATCGCCCTCGGGACTGGCGAACTGGACGTTGAAGCTCGGCATGACGGGCGCGCTGGTGATGTACAACACCTGGCACACACCGTCCTTCAGTCTCGACCGGAAGAACTGTCCGACGGCTACTTTGCGGGTGTCCGACAACGACGATCCCTCGGAAAGAATCACTGCGGACCCTCGGCGGACCGTCGCAAGCGTCGAGGCCCCGATGCATTGATCGGGATCCGACGTCTCGGTGAACGACCTGTGGACCAGCACTTCAACGGCAGTCCCAACGGTCGTAGTCTCCGCCTCCGCCTGTGGCGTCGGTAGCAGGGTCACCAATGCTGCAGCGGCGATGAGGGACACAAGCCTGTTCACCGGGCTGATCCTTCCCCGCGCCGCCGGCGACCACAACCTCATGCCTGCGGTGACGACATTCAAGCGGTGCCCGGCACCAGCCAACGCCCGGAGAACGCGCGCCAGCCGACGAAGAGCAGCCGCAGCACCATGAAGGTGCTCAGGCCGGACCAGATGCCGAGCAGACCCCAGCCGAAGATCAGCGACAGCCAGATCAACGGCAGGAAGCCCACGAGCGCGCTGACCAAGGTGGCATTGCGCATGAACTTCGCATCGCCGGCACCGAGCAGCACACCGTCGAGAGCGAAAACAATTCCGGCGACAGGCAATTGGGCCACCATGAACCACCACGGCACCCCGATGGCGCTCAGCACCGCGCTATCGTCGGTGAATACGCCCGGAAACACCGACGCACCGACGGCGAAGACACCGGCCAGCACCGCGGACGCGACGGCGGAGAAGATGGTCACCCGCCACGCCACCGACTTGGCATGTGCCAGGTCACCGGCACCGAGCGCCGCACCCACCAGCGACTGCGCCGCGATCGCCAGCGAATCCAGAACCAGCGCAAGGAAACTCCACAGTTGCAGCACAACCTGGTGGGCAGCGACGGCGGCGGCACCGAACCTGGCCGCGACGGCTCCGGCCGAGACGAAGCACGCTTGAAACGCCAGCGTCCGCAGCAACAGGTCACGGCCCATCACCACCTGGGCGCGCAGCACCCTCGGCTGGATCCGTAGCGGCACCCGTTCCACCAGGAGCGCGCGACAGAACAGCAGCGCCGCCAGCCACTGGCCGATCACGTTGGCCACCGCCGAACCGACCAGCTCGAGCCGCGGCAATCCCAACCAGCCGTACACCAGCAGCGGACACAGCACCCCCGACACTGCGAACCCGAAGACCACGTAGCGCAGCGGCCGGGCGGTGTCCTGCACGCCGCGCATCCACCCATTGCCTGCCGCCGAGATCAGGATGGCCGGTACACCGATGATCGCGATCCGCACCCACGGCAGCGCCGCCTCGGCGATGTCACCACCCGCGGCCAGCGCGGAGACCAGCGGCACCGCGGCGGCTTGAACCACCGCCACGATCAGCGTGCCCAGCCCGACCGCGAGCCAGGTCGCCTGTACTCCTTCGCCGACCGCCGTATCGCG
Source organism: Mycobacterium sp. (assembly GCF_032159565.1). Lineage (GTDB taxonomy): Bacteria > Actinomycetota > Actinomycetes > Mycobacteriales > Mycobacteriaceae > Mycobacterium. Next base: position 46,528 of record NZ_JAVHWR010000103.1, on the reverse strand, counting down.
GTCGCCCGCACCATAGAAGCGCGCCGAGCGGGCGGTGGTGCCGTAGGACAAGAACGTCATCTGCGAACTCAACGTGCTCAGGATCAGCCCGCCGATGGCGAGGCCGGCCAGGCTGAGCGCACCCAGTCGGCCGACGATCGCGAGGTCGAACAGCAGGTAGATGGGCTCTGCCGCCAGCACCCCGAGCGCGGGCAGCGCGAGCCCGGCGATGCGGCGGCCGGTGGCGGGCGCAACCGGAAAGTCGGCCTCCGGGTCAGCCAAGGCGCCGCTGACGTCCGTCAGCCAAGAGCAAGGTGGAGCGCCCGGACGACGTCGTCGACGGGTCCTGACGTCGAGTAGCCGGCGGCGTGCGGGTGCCCTCCGCCGCCGAACGCGCTGGCGATGGCGGCCAGATCGATCGACTTGGCGCGCATCGACACCGACCAGTGCCCCGGTTCGATCTCCTTGAAGACCGCGGCGACCTCCGCCTGCTCAGTGGTGCGCACGATGTCGACGATGCTTTCGACTTCCTCGGGCCGCGCATCGACCCACTCCTGGTGTCCGACAATGGCGTACACGAGGCCACCGCCTGCGGCGGCGTCGGGCAGCAGTTTTGCGGACGACAGCACGCGCGACAGCATCGGCAGCCACGCGAACGGATGGGTGTCCAGAAGTGTGCGGCTGATGCCTGCGTTGTCGACGCCCAACTCCACCAGCCGGGCGGCCAGCCGGTGTGCTCGTGCAGTGGCCCAGCGGAACGACCCGGTATCGGTGGTCAGCCCGGCGTACAGACAGTGCGCAACCCCGGCGTCGATCGGCTTGTTCCAGGCGTCGAGCAGGTCGGCAACCAGCATCGTGGTGGAGTCCGCGGACGGCTCGACGAAATTGGCGCTGCCGAACAGCTGATTGGACGCGTGGTGGTCGATCACCAGCACCTCGCGGCCGGGCTCCGCGAGCTGGCGTAGCGCGCCGAGCCGGTTCACGCTCGGAATGTCGACGGTGACCACCAGGTCGGCGTCGCGGCGCATGTCGTTCGGAGGGATGAGCAGATGACCGCCGGGCAGCGACTGAAGGGATTCGGGCAGCCTGTCTGGTGCCGCGAAGCTGACTTCGACGTCCTTGCCCGCATGATCAAGCACCAGCGCCAACGCCAATCCTGCGCCGACCGTGTCGGCGTCGGGAAAGACGTGGCAGACAACGCTGACCGAGGCCGCCGCATCGAGGAGTTCGGCCGCGCCATTGGCGTCGACGCGCTGACCCACCAAGTCTGCGTCGGTCTTCGGATCAATCGCGGTCAACGGTGTCCTCAGCGTCTAGCTCGTTCTCCGGCTCCCCGTCGATACCCTCCACCCGATCCTGACGATACGGGTCCTCGTCGCCCGCATGCTTGGCGCCCTGCCGAACTCTCGCCAAATCCTCATCTGCGGCGCGGGCGCGGGCCAGCAGCTCCTCCATGTGCGCGGAGGTCTCGGGCACCTTGTCGAGCACGAACGCCAGCGTCGGGGTGAACCGGACACCGGTGGCCGCGCCCACCCTGGTGCGCAACGTGCCTTTGGCGCGCTCCAGCGCCGCCGCGGCCCCCGCGTAGTCCGGTTCGTCCTGCAACGTCGCGCCGCGGACTGTGTAGTACACGGTGGCGTCGTGCAGGTCTCCCGTCACCTTCGTGTCCGTGACGGTCACGAAGGCCAACGGGGGATCCTTGATCTCGAACTCGATCGCGGTGGCGACGACGGTGGCGATGCGCTTGGAGAGCCGACGGGCCCGACCCACATCGACCATCTATGTGCGCTCCTTTTCGACGAGCTCGTACGTTTCGATGACGTCGCCTTCCTTGATGTCGGAATAGGTCAGCGTCAAACCGCACTCGTAGCCGTCGCGCACCTCGGTGACGTCGTCCTTCTCCCGGCGCAGTGACGACACGGTGAGTTGCTGATTGACCACGACGTTGTCGCGCAGCAGCCGTGCCTTCGAATTGCGGCGGATGACCCCGGAAGTGACCAGGCAGCCGGCGATGTTGCCGACCTTGGACGACCGGAAGATCGCGCGGATCTCCGCCCGGCCCAGCTCCTTCTCCTCGTAGATCGGCTTGAGCATGCCCTTGAGCGCGCTCTCGATCTCGTCGATGGCCTGGTAGATCACCGAGTAGTAGCGGATCTCGACGCCGTCACGGTTGGCCAGCTCGGTGGCCTTACCCTCGGCTCGAACGTTGAAGCCGATGATCACGGCGTCCGAGGCCGACGCCAGGTTGACGTTGGTCTCGGTGACGCCGCCGACGCCACGGTCGATGACGCGCAGTTCGACCTCGTCGTCGATCTGGATGCCCAGCAGGGCCTCCTCCAGCGCCTCCACGGTGCCTGCGTTGTCGCCCTTGAGGATCAGGTTCAGCTGGCTGGTTTCCTTCAACGCCGAATCCAGGTCCTCCAGGCTGATCCGCTTGCGGGTGCGGGCCGCCATCGCGTTGCGCTTGCGCGCGCTGCGGCGGTCGGCGATCTGACGCGCGATGCGGTCCTCGTCGACGACCAGGAGGTTGTCACCAGCGCCCGGCACCGACGTGAAACCGATGACCTGCACCGGCCGCGACGGGAACGCCGCCTCGACGTCCTCGCCGTGCTCGTCGACCATGCGACGGACCCGGCCGTAGGCGTCGCCCGCCACCACCGAGTCGCCGACCCGCAGCGTGCCGCGCGAAATGAGCACGGTCGCCACCGGTCCGCGACCGCGGTCCAGGTGCGCCTCGATGGCCACACCCTGGGCCTCCATGTCCGGGTTGGCCCGCAGGTCGAGGGCGGCGTCAGCGGTCAGCAGCACCGCCTCTTCCAGCGCCGCGATGTTGGTGCCCTGCTTCGCCGAGATGTCGACGAACATGGTGTCACCACCGAATTCCTCTGGCACCAAACCGTATTCGGTCAGCTGTCCGCGGATCTTCGACGGATCGGCACCCTCCTTGTCGATCTTGTTGACCGCAACCACGATCGGCACATCGGCCGCCTGCGCGTGGTTGATGGCCTCCACCGTCTGCGGCATGACGCCGTCGTCGGCGGCGACCACCAGGATCGCGATATCGGTGGCCTTGGCGCCGCGGGCACGCATGGCGGTGAACGCCTCGTGGCCCGGGGTGTCGATGAAGGTGATGAGCCGCTCGCCGCCATCGAAAGCGACGGCCACCTGGTAGGCGCCGATGTGCTGGGTGATGCCGCCCGCCTCTTCCTCGCGGACGTTGGCCTGGCGGATGGTGTCCAGCAGTCTGGTCTTGCCGTGGTCGACGTGACCCATGACGGTGACCACGGGCGGACGGAACTCGAGGTCATCCTCGCCGCCCTCATCCTCGCCATATGTGAGATCGAAGGACTGCAGCAGTTCGCGGTCCTCGTCCTCCGGGGACACGACCTGCACGACGTAGTTCATTTCGCCGCCGAGCAGTTCCAGCGTCTCGTCGCCGACCGACTGGGTGGCCGTGACCATTTCACCGAGGTTGAACAGCGCCTGCACCAGAGCAGCCGGGTTGGCGTCGATCTTCTCGGCGAAGTCGGACAGCGATGCGCCGCGGGCCAGCCGGACGGTCTCGCCGTTGCCGTGCGGCAACCGAACGCCGCCGACGACGGGCGCCTGCATGTTCTCGTATTCGGCGCGTTTCGCCCGCTTCGACTTGCGGCCGCGCTTGGGCGCACCACCGGGACGACCGAACGCACCCGCGGCACCGCCACGCTGGCCGGGACGGCCGCCGCCACCACCACCGGGGCGGCCGCGATAGCCGCCTCCAGCGGGTGCACCGCCGCCACCGCCAGCGCCACCGGGGCCGCCGGTGCGATAGTTACCGCCGCCGCCGGGGGGGCCACCGGGACGTCCGCCGCCACCACCGGGGCCGCGGCCGCCGGGAGCGGGCCGCGCGCCGCCGCCCGGGCGTGCCGGACGGCCTGTTGCGCCACCGGGACGGGGCGGCATGTTGCCTGGCGACGCGCCGGGACGTGGACCGCCGCCGGGCCTCGGAGCCCCGGGTCGCGGTGCTTGCGGCCGCGGAATCGCCCGCTCGACCGGCTGCGCCGAGGAGAACGGGTTGTTTCCGACGCGCGGCGTGCGCGGCGCGGGCTTGGGTCCCGGCGTTGCGGGCCGGGGACCGGGTGTCGGGCCCGGGCGTGCCGGTGCAGGAGCCGATGCGGCCGACGCCGCCGCAGCAGGCATAGCCGCTGCGGCAGGTGCCGCGGGCTCTGCGGGTGCGGGTGCCGGTGCCGGTTGCGCCGGGGCTGCGGGCGCTGCTGGAGCCGCCGGCTTGGCGACCGGCGCCTTGGCGGGCGCGGGTGCCGACGCGGCCGCCACCTTGGCCGGCGCACCGTTGCCGTCGGCCTTGACCTTATCCGCTGCGGACTTTGCTCCGCCGAGGGATTCGCGCAGCCGGCGCGCGACGGGGGCCTCCACGGTGGAGGATGCTGATTTGACGAATTCGCCCTGTTCACTCAGTCGGGCGAGTACTTCCTTGCTGGTTACACCGAGTTCCTTAGCCAACTCGTGTACGCGGGCCTTGCCTGCCACTTCTCTCCTGTCTTAGAGGCGACAGCGGTGGTAGGGCCGCGCCTCGGGTTTAGCTATGACGCATGGTCATCGTCTGGACTTCACGGTGTGCTCATGTTCTTCGCTGCCTGTTCTGTAGCCGGGAGCCGAGGCGCTTCGAGTGATTCGAAGTGCTCCAGCACCGCGGATGTTTCCGGTGAGCCGGTGATGCGCAACGCTCGAGCGAATGCTCGCCGCCGGATTGCTGCGTGCAAACACTGCTGGTCAGGGTGCAACCAAGCGCCCCGCCCAGGCAGGTTACCTCCTCGGTCAACGGTTACGGCGTAAACGCCATTCCCACTGTTGCGAGCAACCACCCGAAGCAGTCCGGCGGCCAGCTCTCGCTTTCGGCAGCCGACGCACGTCCGTACGGGTCCTTCCGTACTTCGATGCGGCGAAGCCGAAGTCTCGCGCTGGATCACGCCTGAGTCTACCGTCCCTCCCCCCGCGAAACGAAACGGCCGAATCCGCTATCTGTCGTGCACAGCGCCGTGCGTCGCGTCCGGTTTCGACGGGGTGTCCGCAGCGGCGGCGGCATCGCTTCGGATATCGATGCGCCAGCCGGTCAACCGGGCCGCGAGCCGGGCGTTCTGGCCCTCCTTGCCGATCGCCAGCGACAGCTGGAAGTCCGGTACCACCACCCGGGCCGCGCGGGCGGCCTCGTCGATCACCTGCACGGACACCACCTTGGCGGGCGAAAGAGCGTTGGCGACGAACTTGGCCGGGTCCTCGTCGTAGTCGATGATGTCGATCTTCTCCCCGGAGAGCTCGCTCATCACGTTGCGCACCCGCTGACCCATCGGCCCTATGCAGGCGCCCTTGGCGTTGAGCCCCGGCGCCCGTGAGGTCACCGCGATCTTGGACCGGTGGCCTGCCTCGCGGGCCACCGCGACGATCTCGACGGAGCCGTCGGCGATCTCGGGCACCTCCAGCGAGAACAGCTTGCGGACCAGGTTCGGGTGCGTGCGCGACAGCGTGATCAACGGTTCGCGGGCACCGCGGGAGACGCCGACGACGTAGCAACGCAGCCGGTCGCCGTGTTCGTAGCTCTCGCCGGGGACCTGCTCGGCGGATGGAATGACGCCCTCGGAACCCTTCGTCTCGCTTCCCATCCGGACGACGACGAGGCCGCGGGCGTTGGCGCGGCTGTCGCGCTGGATGACGCCGCCGACGATCTCGCCCTCGCGAGTGGAGAACTCGCCGTAGTTCTTCTCGTTCTCGGCGTCGCGCAGCCGCTGCAGGATGACCTGGCGCGCGGTGGTGGCCGCAATGCGGCCGAATCCCTCTGGGGTGTCGTCCCATTCGTTGAGGACGTTGCCGTCTTCGTCGGTTTCGCGCGCCAGCACCTGCACGACGCCGGTCTTGCGGTCGATCTCGATCCGAGCGTCGGCTTCGTGGCCCTCGGTATGGCGATATGCGGTGAGCAACGCGGACTTGATGGTCTCGACGACGACGTCGACCGAGATGCCCTTGTCGGACTCGATCGCGTGCAACGCGGCCATGTCGATATTCATGTTCCGCCCCCCTTCCCCGTTTGACCGGCCAGCTCGAGCTCCCGCCGGTCTGGAGGTGAAAACTCCACTTGGACAACGCCTTTGGTGATGCCACTGAGTGGCAGTTCGCGCACGGAGTAGCTCCCCCTTGCTCCTTCGCGCACCACCAGATCGACTGCGCCGTCCCGCGTTTCGCCGAGCCTGCCCGTCAGTTGCGACCCGTCGGACAGTGTCAGCTCGACCTTGCGGCCGCGCGCCCGCCGATAATGCTTCTCCTCGGTGAGCGGGCGGTCCACGCCCGGCGACGTCACCTCGAGGACATAGGGCGAATCGGATTTCGACGCGTCGGCGGAATCGAGTAGTTCGGATGCGGACCGGGACAGCCGGGCGATCGAGTCGAGGTCGAGGCCTTCGTCGCCGTCGGCTATCACCGTGATTCGTGGCGGACGAGCGCCGGTGTTGATGACGACGTCCTCGATTTCGTAACCTGCGCGCGCGAACTCGCCGTCGAGTAGCTCGATCACCTGCTGCTGCGAGGGCAATCTCGCAGACCGCAGCTGCGGATCCGATGCCACGGCGAGCTCCTCATGTTGAATTGTCCCGACGTGGCCAACGATACGCCAGTGCTCAGCAGGCGAACCGGATTCCCGCAGCCCTGCCCAGCGAATACACAGAGCCGTTTTCGGCAATGGCAGGATGGCATCCGTGCCGAGTGCCTCACCCGTCGTCAGCAGGCGGCGCATGCTGCTTGGGACGACCGCGCTGGCGGCGCTGGGCGTCACCGCCACGGCATGCGGCAAGCCACCGCCGCCGCCGGAGCTCGGGGACCTGACGACGCAACTGGATATGGCCCGCGCCGACAGCCAGCTGGCCAGCGACGCCGCCGCGACCGCCGAGCCGCCGCTGCGGCCCGCGCTGGCCGCTGTCTCGGCCGATCGGTCGAAGCACGCCGAGGCGCTGGCCGATGAGATCGCGCGTCTGACCGGCGAGGCCGCCACGTCGCCGTCGACCACGACGACCACCGCCGCGCAGGCGAAGGCGCCCACGACAAAGGACGTCGTGGACGCGCTGCGCACGTCCGCCGACAGCGCGGGCCGGCTGGCGGCCCAGATGTCCGGTTACCGGGCCGGGCTGCTCGGCTCGATCGCCGCATCGTGTACCGCGGCCTACACGGTGGCGCTCGCGTGACCTCTGCCGAACCGACCGGCCCTGCCAGGCCGCCTGACCCCGATGCGGCCGCGCTCTTCGACGCCGTGACCACCGAGCACGCCGTCATCTACGGCTACGGCCTGGTGTCGGCGCACTCGAGTCCCGACGAGAACGACTTGGTGGCGGCCGCGATGGCCGAGCACCGCGAGCGACGCGAGGCCGCGATCGAGGAGTTGAAGGGCCGTGGCGTTGACCCGCCGCTGCCCGCCGCCGGCTATCAGCTGCCGATGCAGCTGGACAACCCGACCGATGCGGCAAACCTCGCAGTGCGGATGGAAGAGGACACCGCGGTGGCGTGGCGGGCGGCGCTCGAACAGGCGACCAGCACCGAGGAGCGCACCTTCGCGGTCACGGCGCTGACGCGGGCCGCCGTGGCCGCCGCCCGTTGGAGCCGCGTGCTCGGCGTGCCGAGGCCGGTGGCCTTCCCCGGCGGCAGCGAGTAGTCACCTTCCCTGCGCGAGCAGACGCTAATGCCTGCGAAATGCCCGGTCGCGGCGTACTTAAGCGTCTGCTCGCGGTTAAGAGGCGAGTGCCTTCGCGATCTCGGCGGCCGCGCCGTCGGCAGGGACCTCGCGCGTCTCGCCGCTGAACCGGTTGCGCAGCTCGACCACCCCATCGGCCCAGCCGCGGCCGACGACCACGATCCACGGCACGCCGAGCAACTCGGCATCCTTGAACTTCACGCCGGGTGAGGACTTCCGGTCGTCGAGCAACACTTCGACACCGAGCCCGTCCAGTTCGGCGGCCAGCTCATCGGCGCCTGCCCTGGCGGCCTCGTCCTTGTTGGCGATGACGACATGGGCGTCGAACGGCGAGACGGACGACGGCCAGCGCAACCCGAGGTCGTCGTGATGCTGTTCGGCGATCACCGCCACCAGCCGCGACACCCCGATGCCGTAGGACCCCATGGTGGGCCGCACCGGCTTGCCGTCCTCGCCGAGCACGTCGACGGAGAATGCGTCGGTGTACTTGCGGCCGAGCTGGAAGATGTGGCCGATCTCGATGCCGCGGGCGGACACCAGCTCGCCCGCCCCGTCCGGCGACGGGTCGCCATCACGTACCTCGGCAGCCTCGATCGTGCCATCGGCGGTGAAGTCACGACCCATGACCAGACCCACGACGTGCTTGTTGGGTGCGTCCGCACCGGTGATCCACGAGGTGCCTGCCACGATCCGCGGATCGACGAGATAACGAACACCGTTGTCCCGCAATGCCTTCGGGCCGACATAGCCCTTCACAAGAAACGGGTTCTTGGCGAAGTCCGCGTCGTCGAGCAGGGCGTACTCGGCGGGATCGAGCGCGGCGCCGAGCCGCTTCTCGTCGACCTCACGATCACCGGGCACACCGATCGCCAGCAGTTCCCATTCGCCGCCGGGCTGGCGCACTTTCAACAGAACGTTCTTCAGGGTGTCCGCGGCGGTGATCTCGCGCCCCAGATCGACGGTGTTGGCCCAATCGACCAGCGTGGCGATGGTCGGGGCGTCGGGCGTGTCATGCACTTTGGCGTCGGGCAGACCGTCGAACGGCACAGCGCCCGGCACGGCGGTCACGACGGCCTCGACATTGGCGGCGTACCCGGACTCCAGGCAGCGCACGAAGGTGTCCTCGCCGATCTCGCTTTCGGCGAGGAACTCCTCCGACGCGCTGCCGCCCATAGCCCCGGACACTGCCGACACGATGACGTAGCGGACGCCCAACTCGTCGAAGATGCGCTGGTAGGCGCCGCGATGGCGGTGATACACCGCATCAAGCCCGGCGTCGTCGACGTCGAAGGAGTAGGAGTCCTTCATGACGAACTCGCGTCCGCGCAGGATGCCCGCGCGCGGCCGAGCCTCGTCGCGGTATTTCGTCTGAATCTGATACAGCAGTACCGGGAAGTCCTTGTAGCTGCTGTACTCCCCCTTCACGGTCAGCGTGAAGAGCTCTTCGTGGGTCGGCCCAAGGAGATAGTCGTTGTCGCGGCGGTCCTTCAGCCGGAAAACGCCGTCACCGTACTCCGTCCACCGGTTCGTCGTCTCGTACGGAGCGCGTGGCAGCAGCGCGGGAAACAGAATCTCTTGCCCGCCAATGGCGTTCATCTCGCGGCGCACAACCTGCTCGATCTTGCGCAGCACCCGCAGGCCCAGCGGCAGCCAGCTGTACAGCCCGGGTCCGACCGGGCGGACGTAGCCGGCGCGGATCAACAACCTGTGGCTGGGCACTTCGGCGTCGGCCGGGTCGTCGCGCAGCGTGCGCAGGAACAGCTCGGACATGCGGGTGATCACAGTCGGCAAGCTTATCGGCGCATCGATTCGCCGCCGAGTCAGGCCTTGACGCGGAAAACCTCGGTGTCCTCGGGCAATCCCTTGAGCCGGTGGGCGCCCAAGCCTTCGAAGACCAGGCCCGAGCCTGCGGATAGGTCTCGCACCGTCCGGCTGGTCAACACCTCACCCGCTCCGGCCATCGCACCGATCCGTGCTCCGACGTGAACCGCCATGCCGCTCCACTCGTCGCCGCGTTTCTCGCACTCGCCGATGTGCACGCCCGCTCGGATCGGGATGCCGTGGGTGGCCAGTGCGGGCACGAGGTCCAGCCCGCAGCGAGCCGCCTTCGTCGGGCCGTCGAAGAGTGCGAAGATCCCGTCGCCGGTGTGTTTCGCCCGCCTGCCGCCGTATCTTGCCAACACCGTGTCGACCAGCCGGTCGTGGTCGTCGAGATGTCGACGCCAGTGCTCGTCGCCCTGCGCAGCGAGCAATTCCGTCGAGCCGACGATATCGGTGAACAGAACGGTGCTCAGCACCCGCTCGGCGGGCGTCGCATCGGCTTGCTGGCCAACGAATTTCAGCACCGTCGCGGGGAACAGGTCGAGCAGATCACTTGCGTAGTGTTCGCCCGGCGGCATCCCCAGGAACTCGGCGTTCGGTATACCTTCGGCGAGCGCCTTGGCGCCTTCGAAGCACGCAATGCGATCCCCTCTGCGAGCCATCACCAGGGTCGGCGTACGGACGCTGCCGAGCACAGCACGGACGTCGATCTCAAAGACGGCCTGCCACATCATGCGTGCCATCATCGGGCTCGCGCACGCCCGCTGCTCCTTGCCGAACATCTCGCGCACACCGGGTACGTCGGCGATCGGCCCGAAGAACAACTCCGCCAAAGCGCCCTCGCCCCAATGTTTGTCGATGTCCTCGAGGCCCGCGGCGATCTGTTCCTGCGTGTATCCCCATGGAAAATCGGGCAATTCCTGGGCGAACCGGACCGTCGTGCCCGCCAGCACCAGGGAGCGGACGCGATCCGGATATGTCGCGGCGAACATAATGCTCATCGGACCGCCCTCGGAGATACCGAACAGTGCAGGGTATTCGACGTCGGCCGCGTCGAGTACGGCCCGCAAATCGTCCATGCGCTCGTCGATCGGCGGCACGTGGGTCACCGGATCCGACAGCCCGGTCCCGCGTTTGTCCCATACGATCAGCCGCGCATGCCGACTCAGCCGCTCGGCGATACCGGCGTAGACGGTGGTGGGGTCGTCATACAGATCGACATTGCTGACCCAGCCCGGGATCAGCACGATCGGGATCTCGCCCTCGCCCATCACCCGGTAAGCGAGCCGGACGTCTCCGTGTCGCGCATATTGCACACGTCCGACGCTCACGTCGCCAAGTGTGACACCGACCGAGGCGGGGCGATGAAGATTTCTACGGCTTGCCTTCTTCCAGCTCGCCTGCCTCGAACGCCTCACGGGTGTGCTGGGCTGCGGCGATCTGCCGTGCGCTGAAACCGATCCCGAGCGCCGCTGCGCCCACCACCACCGCGATGCCCGCGACCCACAACAGCGAGTAGGTGTACCCGTGGTCCAACGCGTCGAGCTGGCTCGACGTCATGCCGGAGACGGGTCCGGTGGTGCCACCCAGATAGAGGGTGCGCGACGTCTGCACCGCCTGGATCACCACGAGCACCAGCGGTCCGCCGAGGTTGTAGACCATCAGCTGAATGGCCGAGACCGGCCCTATCTCGCGCGGGCCTACGTCGGCCACCGCGCAGAGCGGCAGGATCACCGAGATCACGCCGATTCCGAAGCCGCCCACCACGATCAGCACCACGAAGTCGGGGAAGTACGAGATCGACCGGTCCAGCGTCGAGCCGTACAACATCGCGGCGAGCACGAGCGTGCCGCAGCCGATGATCAGCCATCGCGGCGAGATGACCGGCGCCGTACGCGTCGCCAGCAGGGTGCCCAACCCGAAGGCGCCCGCGAACGGCAGGAACGCGATGCCGGCCCGCAGCGCGGAGTACCCCATCACGTCCTGGACGTAGAGCCCGATGATCACGGTCGCGGTCAGCATCACGCCGCCTGCCATGAACAGCGAGACGAACGTCATGACGCGGCTGCGGTTGTCGAACACCGAGAACGGGATGATCGGGTGCTCGGCGGTGCGCTCGACGAGCAAAAAGGCGGCGAGGAACACCACCGCGGCGACGGCCGCCCCGATGACCCACGGGTCGATCCAGCCGCGCGGGGGGCCCTGCGTGAACACCAGCACCGCCGACGTGCACGCCAGCGTGGCCAGCGACGCGCCGGTGACGTCGAGTTTGAGTCGCTCGTGGGTGGTCTCGGCCAGCCGGGTCGCAGCCACCCAGATGATGACGATGCCGATCGGGACATTGATCAGGAACGCCAGCCGCCACGACACGACCGTCAGCGCGCCGCCGAGCACCAGACCCAGCACCGAACCGGAGGCCTGCATGGCGGCCGACACCGCGAACGCGCGGTTGCGGGCATTGCCGACGGCATAGGTCGTCGCGATCAGCGCCAGCCCGGTCGGCGCCGCGATGGCCGCCCCTGTGCCCTGCACCGCGCGGGCGACGATCAGCGTGACGCCGTCAGTGGCCATGCCGCATACCAGCGACGCGATCGTGAACACGCCGACACCGGACAGAAACGCCCGCTTGTGACCGATGGCGTCGCCGACACGGCCGCCGATCAACAGCAGGCCGCCGAAGGTCAGCACATAGGCGGTGATGACCCAGCTCTTGCCTGCGTCGGAGAGGCCGAGCTCGGCCTGCAGACGCGGCAGCGCGACGATGACGATGGTGCCGTCGAGCGTGGACATCAACTGCATGCCGGTGATCGCGAAGATCGCGATGCCCAGAATGTGCGTTGTCAGATTCCCCGCGGAGCGCTCCGTCGACTCGCTGGAACCACCCACCGCAGACATGGCTTGCCAGCCTACCCATGAGCGAATTCGGCGTGATTACCGGCGCTCAGCGCACGAAATCACGCCCGAATCGCAAGCGCTACAGGTCTCCGTGGTCGATCGCGTCCTTGACTTCCTGCGCGTGCGCGACCTGCTCGGCGGTGTAGCCGATGAACAGCGCCACGGCACCGACTGCCACGGCCACGGCGGCGACCCACAGCAGGCCGTACGCGTAGCCCTGGTCCAGCGCGTGCAGTTGCACGGAGTCCATGTTCTTGACCGGCCCCGTGGTGCCACCGAGATACAGCGTCCGCGACGTGATCACGGCCTGGATGATGGCGAGCACCAGCGGTCCGCCCAGGTTCTGGAGCATCAGCGCGATGGCCGACACCGGGCCGATCTGGTCGAAGCCGACGCCGGCGATCGCCGAGATGGTCAACGGGACCACGATCATGCCGATGCCGAATCCGCCCACGACGATCGGCGCAACGAGGTTCGGGAAGTACGGGATTCCTGCGTTGAGTGTGGAGCCGTACAGCATGGCGCCGAGCACCAGCACGCCGCCCGAGATCGTCAGCACCCGCGGCGGGAACATCGACACCAGCTGCGCCGACAGCCCGAGGCCGACGCCCATCGCGAGCACGAACGGGATGAAGCCGATGCCCGCGCGTAACGCGCTGTAGCCGAGGATGTCCTGCACGTACAGCCCAATGGTCACGGTCAGCGTGAACAGCACACCGCCGGCAAGGAAGATCGCGGCGAAGGTGGCCAGCCGGTTGCGGTCCCTGAACAACTCGAACGGCACGACGGGATTCTGCGCGGAGCGCTCGACGATGATGAAGGCGATCAGGAATACGCCCGCGGCGGCGAGCGAGCCCAGGGTCACCGGCGTGAGCCAGCCCTGCTCGGGGCCCATCGAGAAGCCGAACACCGCGGCGGTGCAGCCGAGCGTCGCCAGGATGGCGCCGGACGCGTCGAGCTTCATCCGCTCCTTGTGCGTCTCGCGCAGGCTGGTGCGCGCCAGATAGATCATCACCAGGCCGACCGGCACGTTGACGAGGAACGCCCACCGCCAAGAAACCTCGGTGAGTGCGCCGCCGACGACGAGGCCCATCACCGAGCCGATGGCGGTCATCGCGCCGAACACCGCCGTTGCAGCATTGCGCGCGGGTCCCTTCGGGAAGGTCGTGGCGACGAGCGCGAGACCCGTCGGCGAGGCGATCGCCGACCCGACGCCCTGCAGAAGCCGCGCGATCACCAACGTCGTCTCGTCCCATGCGATACCGCAGAGGACCGAGGCGATGGTGAACAGCGCAACACCGACGATGAAGGTGCGTTTGCGGCCGATGGTGTCGCCGAGCCGTCCGCCCAGCAGCATCAAGCCACCGAACGTGAGCACATAGGCCGTGATGACCCAGCTGCGACCTGCGTCGGAAAGGCTGAGCTCGTCTTGGATCTTAGGAAGCGCAACGATCGCGACCGTGCTGTCCATGGTGGCAAGCAGCTGCATACCGCCGATCGCCACGACCGCGGCGATGAAGCGTCGAGAGGGCAGCCATTCCGGGTACCTGCTGGTTTTCGCTACCGCGGAGTGCTTTACCTTCTCCGGAAGCGCCCGATCCGTTCCGCCTTCAGCGTCACGTCGGATGGCGGCGCGCTCTGCGTCATTGAGAGCCGTCATAGCTGGTTACCTTACAGTAATCTTAAGATCCCTTTAACCGCCGAAGGCCGCCACCGGCCCGATCACGATGATCGCGGGTGGTCGTACCCCCTCGGACCGGATCTGCTCTGGCGCGTCGGTCAGCGTCGTCCGCAAAGTTCGCTGCGCGGACGTCGTGCCCTGCTGGACCACCAGCACCGGGGTATCCGCAGGTCGGCCGCCATCCAGCAGCACCTTGGCGAACTGCTCGATCCGCTCGACGGCCATCAGCAAAACGATCGTGCCCGACATCGCGGCCAGCGCATCCCAATTTACTAACGATTCGGGGTGTCCCGGCGCAACGTGGCCGCTGACCACCACAAACTCGTGCGTCACGGAACGATGTGTGACCGGAACGCCCGCCATCGCAGGAACCGCTATGGCACTTGTCACACCCGGCACCACAGTGACCGGAATCCCGGCGTCGGTGCACGCGATCACTTCCTCGTAGCCGCGCGCGAACACGAACGGGTCGCCGCCCTTGAGACGCACGACGAACCGGCCTTCCCTGGCCCGTTCGATGAGCACGGCGTTGATCGCGTCCTGCGCCATCGCCCGGCCGTAGGGGATCTTCGCGGCGTCGATCACCTCGACGTGCGGGGCGAGTTCGGCCAGAAGTTCCGGCGGTGCGAGCCGGTCGGCGACCACCACGTCGGCGTGGGCCAGAAGTCGCCGCCCACGCACGGTGATCAACTCGGGATCGCCGGGGCCGCCGCCGACCAGCGCGACACCGCCATGCACGACGCCGGGCGCGTCACCCGCGATCAGGCCCTGCTGGAACGCCTCATGGATCGCCGACCGGATCGCCGCGGAGCGTCGGTGTTCGCCGCCGGCCAGCACGCCCACCGCAAGGCCCTCGTACTCGAACGTCGCAGGCGTGACCGCGGTGCCTTCTCGGCCTGCGTCGGCCCGCACGCAGAAGATCCGCTGCCGCTCGGCCTCGTCCACGACGGCCGCGTTGACGTCGGGATCGTCGGTGGCGGCGATGACGTACCACGCGCCCTCGAGATCACCGTCTCGAAAAGGCCTCAGCGTCAGCGTGATTCCGCTCATGGCTTCGACCGCAGGGGTTGCGGACCTGGAGATGACGTGGACGTCCGCACCGGTGGCGACCAGCAGCGGGAGTCGGCGCTGGGCGACGGTGCCGCCGCCGACCACCACGACCTTCTTGCCGGCGAGTTGCAGGCCGACGAGGTAGGCGTTCTCGGTCACTGGGCGAGCCTAGAGGTTGCGGCGGCCTCGACGAAGCGTGATATCGCCTGAGGCCGGGCCGCCGGATGGGTGTGCAGATAACTCGCGTGCACACCGCCGTGCACGGCGCCGTCGCGGACAACGGCGCCCGCGGGCCCGCGATACACCCAGGCCGGCTGATAGTCGTCGGTGAATGTAACTGAGGTGCGGTGGAATTCGTGTCCGACGGCGCGCTCCCCCGCGGCGTACAGCGACGAGTCGGCGGTTGCGGCCGCGTCACGGTAGGCAAGCGTCAGGCTGTCGGTGAACCGGGCCGTGCCCGCGAGCGCGCCGCACATGGGATGCCCCTCGAGTTCGTCCACGAGGTAGGTCAGACCCGCGCACTCCGCATGCACGGGTGCGCCGTCTGCTGCGAGCGCCGCGATCTGCTGCCGAACACGGTCGTTGGCCGACAGCTCGGTGCTGAATTCCTCGGGGAAGCCGCCGGGCAGCACCAGCGCCGCGGTGTCGGGCGGCAACTCGTCGGTCAGCGGGTCGAACTCGACGACGTCGGCACCCGCCGCCCTGAGCAGTTCGGGGTGTTCGGCGTAGCCGAAGCTGAACGCCTTGCCCGCCGCGAGAGCCACCGTGACGCGTCCGGACTTTCGGTCGCCGACGGCGTTCTGGGGACTCCACCGTTCCGCGGCGACGTGTCCGCCCGCGGCGGCGGCGACGCCTGGCACGTCGACGTGCGCAGCGACCAGAGAAGTCATCGCACCGACCGCGGCGCGGGCGTGATGACCGTGCTCGACG
Source organism: Mycobacterium sp. (assembly GCF_032159565.1). GTDB lineage: Bacteria > Actinomycetota > Actinomycetes > Mycobacteriales > Mycobacteriaceae > Mycobacterium. Next base: position 30,443 of record NZ_JAVHWR010000103.1, on the reverse strand, counting down.
GCCGTGACCAGACCCAGATGCCGTGAGGGGACGGTCAATTCAGCGACTCGTGGTACGGCGCCGAGCACTGGGACACCGGCGTGCTCGCAGGCTTGCCGAAGCACGTCGGCATGGCGCGGTGAACCCACGCGGTTGAGGATCACCCCCGCGATGCGGGTGCATTCGTCGAACGTCGAGAAGCCGTGCAGCAGCGCGGCCATGCTGTGGCTCTGCCCTCTGGCGTCGACGACGAGGATCACCGGCGCGCCGAGCAGGCCTGCGACGTGGGCGCTCGACCCGGCGGCCGGGCCGGTCATGACGCCGTCGATGCGTCCGTCGAACAGGCCCATCACACCCTCGACCACGGCGATGTCGCAGCCGTCGCTGCCGTGCCGGTAAAGCGGTCCGATCAGGTCGTCGCCGACGAGTACCGGGTCGAGGTTGCGCCCCGGCCTGTCCGCGGCCAGCGTGTGATAGCCCGGGTCGATGTAATCGGGACCCACCTTGAACGGCGCGACCCGATGCCCTGCCAGCCGCAGTGCACCGATCAAACCCGTTGCCACCGTTGTCTTTCCGCTACCCGAAGCCGGTGCGGCGATCAGCACGGCCGGAACGCTGCGTCCGCTCATCCCATCCCCCGCGACGGTGCGTGTCTGCGCGCAACACGCCGCAGAAAAACGTCATTCTGCGCACGCTCGCGGCACACCGGCGGCAGACACGCACTGCCGCCTGGGTTGAGAGTCACCACTCGATGCCCTTCTGGCCCTTGCGCCCGACATCCATCGGGTGCTTCACCTTGGTCATCTCGGTCACCAGATCAGCGGCGTCCAACAGCTGCGGCGGGGCGTCGCGACCGGTGATCACGACGTGCTGGGTGCCGGGCCGTGCCGTGAGGGTGGCGATCACCTCGTCGACGTCGATCCAGCCCCACTTCAGTGGATAGGTGAACTCGTCGAGCACGTAGAATTGGTGGCGCTGCTCGGCGAGCCGCCTGGCGATCTCGGCCCAGCCTTCGGCCGCGGCGGCGGCGTGGTCGACATCGGTGCCCGCCTTGCGTGACCATGACCAACCGGACCCCATCTTGTGCCACTCGACAGGGCCGCCGACGCCGTGCTGCTCGTGGATCCGGCCGAGCTCACGAAAAGCGGCCTCCTCGCCGACTTTCCACTTGGCGCTCTTGACGAACTGGAACACCGCGACGTCGAAGCCCTGATTCCACGCCCTCAGTGCCATCCCGAAGGCGGCGGTCGACTTGCCCTTGCCTGCGCCGGTGTGCACCGCGAGCAGTGGTGCATTGCGGCGGGCGCGCGTGGTCAGGCCGTCCTCGGGGACGGCCAGTGGACGGCCCTGTGGCATCTCCAAACCTCCCTTATGCGGCGGTGCGGACCACGGCGCTGAGACTGTCGGCCCGCAACTGCGCGAGCCGCACCGACGGCGCGGCGAGTTGCACCGCGAGCTGCTCAGCCAAACCCAACCGGACGAAGGATGTTTCGCAGTCGACGACGACGGCGGCCGCGCCCTCGGCGACCAGACGTGCCGCCGCCATCCGCGTCCGTCCCAACGGATCGGGGCCGCCGGTGGCCCGGCCGTCCGTGAGGACCACCACAAGACTGCGGCGCGCACGATCGCGCGCCTTCTCCCGCACGACCATGTCGCGTGCGGCCATCAGCCCCTGGGCCAGTGGGGTTTTCCCGCCGGTGTCGAAGCGCGCCAGCCTGCGCCCGGCGATGTGCACCGACGACGTGGGCGGCAGCAGCACGGTGGCGTCCTGGGCACGGAAGGTGATCACCGCGACCTTGTCCCGGCGCTGATAGGCGTCGCGGAGCAGCGACAGCGTCGCACCGCTGACCGCCGACATCCGGTCGCGGGCTGCCATCGAACCCGAGGCGTCGACGACGAAGATCACCAGGTTTGCCTCGCGGCCTTCCCGAATCGCGCGACGCACGTCGTCGGGTTCCAGGCGCGGACGACCGGGTCCCCGTTGTCGATGCGCTGCGGCCAGCAGAGTAGCGAAGACATGCACGCCATGGCCTTCGTCGGGATCCGTCGTCGACGAGACGACCGTTCCCGTGCGGTTGCGCGCCCGCGAGCGACGCCCGGGTGCACCCTCCCCCACACCCGGCACGACCAGCGTCCGGGTTCGAAAGACACCCGACGGGGCGGCGCTTGGGTGGGTCTTCGATGACGAATTACGCTGGGGTGCCGGATGATTCGAATCAGTCGACGACGTGCCCCCGCCGTCCGGCTGGTCCGGATCCGGGTCGGGGTCAAGGTCGCGGTCGGGGTCGCCGGCCTGCTCCTGCGTTTGCGCCATCGCGTCGTCGAGCTGCTGGGGGTCGAGCCCGGGGTCGTCGAAGGGGTCACGCCTGCGCCGATGCGGCAGCGCCAGCTCGGCGGCCAGCCGGATGTCGTTCTCGTCCACCGTGCGCGACCCGCGCCATGCGGCGTGCGCGACAGCGGTGCGCGCGACCACCAGGTCGGCGCGCATCCCGTCCACGTCGAAAGCCGCACACAGCGCGGCGATACGCCGTAACTCGTTGTCCGGCAACACCACATCGCCGACGAAGCGGCGGGCCGCGGTGATGCGCGTGGCCAGCTCGGCGTCCTGTTCGGCGTATGCGGCGGCGAAGGCGGCGGGGTCCGCCTCGAACGCCATTCGGGCGCGGATGACGTCGGCCCGCACGTCGACGTCACGCGATGCCTGCACGTCGACGGTCAGACCGAACCGGTCGAGCAGCTGCGGGCGCAGCTCGCCCTCCTCGGGGTTCATGGTGCCGATCAACACGAACCGGGCCTCGTGACTGTGCGAGACGCCGTCCCGTTCGATGTGGACCCGGCCCATCGCAGCCGCATCGAGCAGGACATCGACAAGGTGGTCGTGCAGCAGGTTGACCTCATCGACGTACAGCACGCCGCCGTGAGCACGGGCCAACAGCCCCGGCTTGAAGGCGTGCTCGCCCTCGCCGAGGACACGCTGCAGATCCAGCGAGCCGACCACCCTGTCCTCGGTGGCGCCGATGGGCAACTCGACGAGCGCCGACCCTTCGTCGACGGACGACAGCACCTGCGCAAGGCCGCGCACCGCCGTCGACTTAGCCGTGCCCTTCTCGCCGCGGATCAGCACACCGCCGATCTCCGATCGCACTGCGCACAGCACAAGCGCCAGCCGCAGCCGGTCGTGTCCGACGATGGCGCTGAACGGGTAGATCGGTGTCACGGTTGCCCGGTTTCGTTGCGGTCGCGCAGCATCGGCACGTGCGGGATCCCGTCGTCGAGGAACTCATCGCCGTCGCGGACGAAGCCGAGTTGTTTGTACATGTCTTCCAGGTAGGTCTGGGCGTTGATGCGGCAGGCGTAGTCTCCCACCTCTGCCAGCGCAGCCTGCAGCAGCCGATTCGCGTGACCGTGCCCGCGCGCCGTGCGCTTGGTGCACACCCGCCCGATGCGGAAACCCTTCTCACCACCGGAGTGTTCTTCCATCAGCCGCAGGGTGCAGATGACATCGCCATCGGGGCCCTCCAGCCAGAAGTGACGGGTTTCGGCCAGCAGGTCGCGGCCGTCGAGCTCCGGGTACGGCGTTGCCTGTTCGACGACGAACACCTCGACCCGCAGCTTGAGCAGCTCGTAGAGGGTGGCGGTGTCGAGATCCTTGGCCCAGGCGCGGCGCAGCGCAACACTCATGCCTCGGGTCCTCGCTTCGCTGCGATCCTCACACGCGGTCGCCTTCGGGCCCTCATGGATGAGACACCGGCGTGGACACGATTCCCAGGTTATCCCGCGGGCGTCGACGCCAACCGGGCCGCCTGGCCGCGGTTAAGGTAGCTGACGTGACTGCCTGGGAGCCCGACGTACTGCCCGGCTACTGGCAGCAGACGCTCCCGCTCGGCCCCGATCCGGACGGGGAGGGCGACCTGGTGGCCACCCTGGTTCGCGCAGGCGATCACGAGCAGGACGTCGACCACGCCGTGTTGCTGGTGCACGGGTTCACCGACTATTTCTTCCACACCGAGGTCGCCGACCGCTTCATCGACCGCGGCTTCGCCTTCTACGCCCTCGACCTGCACAAATGCGGCCGCTCCTGGCGGGAGGGCCAGACGCCGCACTTCACCACCGATCTGGCCCGATACGACACCGAGCTGGAGCGCGCACTCGACATCGTCGCCGCGGCCACCGGTGAGGCGATGGTGCTGGTGTACGGACACTCGGCGGGCGGGCTGATTGTGTCGCTGTGGCTAGACCGGTTGCGGCGCCGCGGGGCGACCGCGGCCAACCACGTCAACGGGCTCGTACTGAACAGCCCGTGGCTGGACCTGCAGGGCCCCGCCATCCTGCGCACCGCCGGCACCGCCGCGATCGGCGCGGTATCCCGGTTCCGCAAGAAGCTGGTTGCCCGATCGCCGACGGAAGGCGGTTACGGCAGCTCACTGCATCGCGACTACCACGGCGAGTTCGACTACGACCTGGGCTGGAAGCCGGTCGGCGGATTCCCGGTGACGTTCGGCTGGATCAACGCGATCAGACGGGGACACGCGCGTTTGCACCGCGGGCTCGACGTCGGCGTGCCGAACCTGATCCTGCGCTCGGATCACAGCGTTCGCGAGGTGCCAAACCCGGAGACCATCCAGTGCGGTGACGCCGTGCTCGACGTCAAGCAGATCGCGCGGTGGGCCGGCTGCATCGGCAACAGGACCACGGTCGTTCCCATCGTCGACGCCAAACACGACGTCTTCCTGTCGATGGCCGCGCCGCGCGCCGCCGCGTTCCGCGAACTGGGCAACTGGCTGGACTGGTATGTCCAGTGGACTGAATCGGCCGGCGCCACAGCACAATCCGAACAAGGATGACCTGGATGGAACATTTCGACATCGCAATCATCGGCACCGGCTCGGGCAATTCCCTTCTCGACGAGCGCTACACCGACAAGCGGGTGGCGATCTGCGAACAGGGCACGTTCGGCGGAACGTGTCTCAACGTGGGCTGCATCCCGACGAAGATGTTCGTCTATGCCGCCGAGGTGTCGCAGAACGTCAGGGACACAGCGCGCTTCGGTGTCGACGCGACGCTCGACGGCGTCCGCTGGAACGACATCGTCTCGCGCGTGTTCGGTCGCATCGACCCGATCGCGATGGGGGGCGAGAACTACCGCCGCTCGTCGCCGAACGTCTCGGTGTTCGACACCCACACCCGCTTCGCCGAGCGCACCGCCGACGGCCGCTACATGTTGCGCACCGAAGGCGGCCAGGAGTTCACCGCCGACCAGGTGGTGATCGCCGCGGGCTCGCGTGTGTCTGTGCCCGACGCGGTCAGCGACTGCGGTGTCGACTACTACACCAGCGACACCATCATGCGAATCGGTGAACTGCCATCCCATCTCGTCATCATCGGCGGCGGCTTCGTCGCCGCAGAATTCGCGCACACCTTCGCGGCGCTGGGTACCCGGGTCTCGCTCGTCATCCGCGGCGGCACGCTGCTCAAGCACTGCGACGACACCATATGCGAACGGTTCACCGACATCGCGTCCAAGAAGTGGGAGATCCACAACCACTGCAATGTCCTCGGCGCGACGCAGGACGACAACGGCATCACCCTCACCATGGACAACGGCGCGACGCTAGGGGCCGACGCGGTGCTGGTGGCGACCGGCCGGATCCCCAACGGCGACCAGCTCGACGCCGAATCGGCCGGAATCGAGGTTCGCGACGGAAGCATCGTCGTCGACGAGTACCAACGCACCGCGGCCCGTGGTGTTTTCGCGCTCGGTGACGTCAGCTCTGACTACCAGCTCAAGCATGTGGCCAACCATGAGGCCCGCGTGGTGCGGGAGAACCTGCTGCTGGACTGGGACGACACCGCGTCCCTCAAACGGTCCGACCACCGCTACGTGCCCTCGGCCGTCTTCACCGACCCGCAGATCGCGATGGTGGGCCTGACCGAAAACCAGGCCCGCGCACTGGGATACGACGTCAGATCGAAAGTGCAGGACTACGGTGACGTGGCCTACGGCTGGGCGATGGAGGACACCACCGGCATCGCCAAGATCATCGTCGAAGCCGAAACCGGCAAGATCCTCGGCGCACACATCATGGGCTATCAGGCCTCATCGCTGATTCAGCCGATCATCCAGGCGATGAGTTTCGGACTCGCCGGCCAGGACATGGCCCGCGGCCAGTACTGGATTCACCCGGCGCTGCCGGAGGTCATCGAGAATGCGCTGCTTTCGTTGTGCGGCGAGCCGCCATGGCCGCCCGCCCGCAGGCACTGACCTAGTCGTGCGCAGGAGCCCAGCGCTTCTCGACCTCTCCGAAGCGCCAGACCGCCAGGGCGATCAACCAGGCCGCGACGAACAGTCCGACGATCATGAACCCGACGAACTCCAGGTTCGCCGATCCGATCACGGCCAGCGGACCGGTTTCCACGCCCAGGCGCTCGGCCAGAAGGCCGGCGAGCACGATGACGCCGATGACCAGAGCCACGATCACCGACAACACCGTCACGGTCAGGTTGTAATAGACCTTGCGGACGGGCTGAAGGAAGGCCCACCCGTAGGCCCGCGACATCAGGATGCCGTCAATCGCATCGAAGAGGCTCATCCCGGCGGCGAACAACACGGGCAGCACCAGGATGGCGTACCAAGGCAGGGTGAAGGCGGCCGTTCCCGCGGCGAGCACCAGCAATGCCACCTGAGTGGCCGTGTCGAAGCCGAGGCCCATCAGCAGACCGACCGGGTAGAGATGGCTTGGCTTACTGACCCGGCGCATGACCTTGGCGAACAGCCGCGCCAGAAGCCCACGCTGCTGCAGCTGCCGCTCGAGTTCGGCCTCATCGAGCTCGCCGCTGCGCATCCGGCGGAAGACCTTGGCGATGCCCACCGCGGCGAACAGGTTGGAGAGCCCGATCAAGATGAGGAAGGTGCCCGCGACCAGCGAGCCGACCAACGCGAGGGTCTGAAGCAGCGGGGAACCCTCGTCCTGCACGGGTCCCACCACGGCGCGCACGCCGATCGCCAACAGGAACGCCAGGCCGAACACGACGCTCGAATGGCCGAGTGAGAACCAGAAGCCGGCGGACAGCGATCGCGTTCCCTCCCCGACCAGCTTGCGGGTGGTGTTGTCGATGACAGCGATGTGGTCTGCGTCGAACGCGTGCCGCACTCCAAGCAGATAGGCCGTCACGCCGAGCCCGACACCGAATACCCCCGCGGACCCGAGCGTGATGTGCTGCGGCGCGACACCGAAGATCAGAACGCCCCAACCGAAGACGTGAAGGGCCAGCACGACACCACCGATCGAGGCGATCGTGATCCAATCGGTTCGATCGAATCGCTTGGAATCGGAGACCTTCGACTGCGTCGCGATGCTCACCAGCCGAGCCTAGGACCCAAGCTGCACACCTGTCTAGCTGAACAGATCTTCAGGTATGTCTCAGTCCGGCGCCGGCAACCGGGTCTCAGCCGTGCTGGGCACCGATGCGGTGCAACAGCTCGTGGACGATTTCGTCCTCGAGCCGGTAGCTGACCTCTCGGCCGACCCGGGTGGAACTCACCCAGCCCTGCTGCCGCAGCACCCGAAGCGCTTGGGACACCGCGTTTTCAGACCGCCCGAGCGCGGCGGCCAGATCCCCTACGCAGATCCCCGGCGCCCTGTGCAGGCACAGCAGGATCTCCAACCGGTTGGGATCGGACAGCAGATCGAAGCGCAAGGTCCAGCCCGCGGTGTCGACGTCGGCCAGCGCCGACGACGCGCGCTCGACCAGAAGCTGCTTCACGGGCTTGTCCACTGCAATCAATGTAATCCAGCCGCCGATGTCAGCGGCCCAATCACCCGCAGTCGTTTCCCGCTACCGATCGCTTTTCGTCGCGGTGACGAGCAGGTATTCGGCGTAGTAGGCGGTCTCGCCGGGCTCGGTCGACCTGTTCCAATCGGTGAGGAACGCCAGGAAGTCCCGGTCCAGAGCGGCAACCCATTCGGGCTGATCCGGTTGCGCGACTGGGTGGTCAGTCGAGGAAGCCGTGCAGAAGTGCCGCCGACCCGGCGACGTGTGCCAGCATCGCAGCGGCGGCCCCGTCGCAATCGCCTGCGAGAATCGCCATGACGATCGCCTCGTGCTGCTCGTCGGAGTGGGCGATGTTGCGTGCCAGCAGCGGGATCTGGTCGAGCAGGCCGTTGACCCGCATCCGGTTCTCGGCCACCAGAGTCACCAGCGACGGCGACCCGGCCGCCTCGGCGATGGCCAGATGGAATCGCGAGTCCAACCGCCGGTAGTCGGCTGCGGGCGCCCCGCGGACATCGTTCATCCGCGCCCAGAGCACTTCCCGGTCGGCGGCGGTCAGCGTCTGGCTCGCCGCCATCCGCGCGGCGCCCACCTCGAGGACCTCTCGCAGTCGAAGCGCGTCGTCGATCCCCGAGCGTGTCACTTCCGACGTGTCGCCGGTGTGCGCGGGAAGCGACTCGGCCAGGAATGTGCCGCCGTACCGGCCACGCCGTGACACCAGATAGCCGGCGTCCGACAGCGATTTGATCGCCTCCCGCACGGTGTCGCGGCTGACGCCGAGCCGTGCCGCCAATTCCCGCTCGGGCGGCAATGACTCGCCTGGTTGCAGTACACCGAGCCGGATCGTCTGCAGGAGCCGACTCACGGTGTCCTCGAAGGCGTTTCCCGGTCGAACCGGGCGAAGTAGTGCTTCGCCTGCGAGCGGAACGTCCGGGTCGGCCGACATGGCTAGAGCGGAGTCACGTAGGCCGAGCTGATACCGCCGTCGACGAGGAACGTGGAGGCGGTGATGAACGAAGCGTCGTCGCTGGCTAGGAACGCCACTGCTGCAGCCAGTTCTTCCGGTTCCGCGAACCTGCCGAGCGGCACATGCACGAGCCTGCGCGCCGCCCGTTCGGGATCCTTGGCGAACAGTTCTTGTAGCAGAGGAGTGTTCACCGGCCCGGGGCACAGCGCGTTGACCCGGATGCCCTGCCGTGCGAATTGCACACCGAGCTCACGCGACATCGCCAGCACGCCGCCCTTGGATGCGGTGTAGGAGATCTGCGACGTCGCCGAACCCATCACCGCCACGAACGACGCGGTGTTGATGATCGAGCCCTTCTGCTGCGGAACCATGTGCCGCAGGGCGGCCTTGCAGCACAGATACACCGACTTGAGGTTGATGTCCTGAACGCGCTGCCACGCATCGAGTTCGGTGCTCTCGATCAGGTCGTCCTCGGGCGGCGAGATGCCCGCGTTGTTGAACGCGATGTCGACCGACCCGTAGGTCTTCGCGGCGGTGTCGAACAGCGTGTCCACCGCAACCTGGTCGGAAACGTCGACGGGCACGAACAAGCCCTCCAGGTCGTCGGCGACGGCCTTTCCGCTTGCCGGGTCGATGTCGCCTACGACGATCGTGGCGCCCTCGGACCGCATCCGTTTGGCGGTCGCCAGCCCGATGCCGCTGGCGCCGCCGGTGATGACGGCGACCTTGCCTGCCAGTCGCTGGGTCAGATCGGTTGTGTTAGTCACCTGGGCTCATTCCGTGATTGCGAAGAAGACGTTCTTGGTTTCCGTGAAGTGCAGCGGCGCGTCGGGGCCCAGCTCACGGCCTAGACCGGACTGCTTGAAGCCGCCGAACGGCGTGTTGTAGCGGACCGATGAGTGCGAGTTGACCGACAGGTTGCCCGATTCCACGGCGCGGGACACCCGAATCGCCCGCGACAGGTTGTCGGTCCAGATCGAGCCGGACAGACCGTATTCGGTGTCGTTGGCCAGCGCGATGGCGTCGGCCTCGTCCTCGAACGGCAGCACCGTGACGACGGGTCCGAAGATCTCCTCGGTCACGGTGCGGTCCGTGCGCGGGGGCGTCAACACCGTTGGCGGGAACCAGTATCCAGGGCCGCTCGGTGCACTGCCGCGGAACGCCACGGGTGCGTCGTCCGGCACGTAGGAGGCGACCGAATCGCGATGCGACGCCGAGACCAACGGGCCCATCTCGGTGTCCTTCGAGGACGGGTCGCCGACGACGACACCCTTCACCGCGGGCTCGAGCAGTTCCATGAACTTGTCGTAGACGCTGCGCTGCACCAGGATGCGGCTGCGCGCGCAGCAGTCCTGCCCTGCGTTGTCGAACACTCCGTACGGCGCGGTGGCGGCCGCATGTTCGAGGTCGCAATCGTCGAACACGACGTTGGCGCTCTTGCCTCCAAGTTCCAGCGTCACCCGCTTGATCTGCTTGGCGGCCCCGGCCATCACGCCGATGCCCACCTCGGTCGAGCCGGTGAACACGACTTTGCGGACATCCGGGTGGGTGACGAAACGTTCGCCGATCACCGAACCCTTGCCGGGCAGCACCTGGAACAGGTGCTCGGGCAGCCCGGCCTCCAGCGCGAGCTCGCCGAGCCGGATCGTCGTGAGCGGCGTCCACTCGGCCGGCTTCACCAGCACCGCGTTGCCCGCTGCCAGTGCGGGGGCGAAACCCCACGATGCGATCGGCATCGGAAAATTCCACGGGGTGATGACGCCGATGACCCCGAGCGGCTCGTTGAAGGTGACGTTGAGTCCACCCGCCACCGGAATCTGCTTGCCGGACAGGCGTTCCGGGCTGGCGGAGTAGAACTGAAGCACGTCGCGAACGTGTCCCGCCTCCCACTCGGCATTGCCGATCGGATGTCCGGAGTTGGCGACCTCGAGCGCGGCGAGCTCGTCGACGTGCGCGTCGACGACGGACGCGAACGCCCGAAGCGCGGCGGCGCGATCGGCGGGGGGCAACGCGGCCCACGAACGTTGCGCGACGACGGCGCGCGCCACCGCCTCGTCGACGCCGGCCTCGTCAACCCGCTCGACGGTGCGCAACTCCTGCTCCGTGGCGGGGTTGATCAGAACAGACGAAGTCACGCACTCACCTTTCCTGTCGCGTATTCCGCAGCGGCGTGGACCACCGCCACAAACAAGCGGATGTCATCGAGGCGTTCCTCGGGATGCCATTGCACGGCGAGAACGAAGTTGTCCGACCCTTGTCCCGCCGCTTCGACCGTCCCGGAAGGGATTTCGACCGCCTCGATCACCCCGTCGTCATCCTGCGCGCTGACGACGAGGCCCTGCCCCAGCCGGTCGATGGCCTGATGGTGGTAGCACTGAACGTCCGACGTGTCGCCGATCAGCGAGGCCAGCATGCTGCCCGGCACCGTGCGCACGGCCGACGTGGAGAACACTGCGTTGCCCTGCTGATGGCGGATATGGCCCACGACGTCGGGCAGGTGCTGGTGCAGCGTGCCACCGAGCGCCACGTTGACCACCTGCGCCCCGCGGCAGATGCCGAGCAGCGGGATGCCTCGCCGGATCGCGCCGCGTACCAACGCGATCTCCCAGGCGTCTCGCTGACGATTGGCCTGCACCGGCTCGTCGGTGGCCGGATGACGCTGCTGGCCGTAGGCGGCCGGATCCACGTCCCGCCCACCGGTGATGATCACACCGTCCAGCCCGCTCAGCACCCGTTCGGCAGCCTCGACGGGTTGCGGAGGCAGGAGCACCGCGGTGCCGCCCGCGAGGTTGACCCCCTCCATGTAGATGGCGGGCAGAAAACTGGCGTGCACATCCCAGATGCCCGTCTGCGCCTGTTGCAGATAGGTAGTCAGGCCGAGGACGGGCGCGGGGTCATATCTGCGCGATGCGCCTTCGCTTCTTGCGTCAAAGCCGCTCAAAGCCGCGCACCCTCTCCCAGTCGGTGACCGCGGAATTGAATGCCTTCAGCTCGACGCGGGCGTAGTTGAGGTAGTGCTCGACGACATCGTCACCGAAGGCCTCGCGCGCGACCTTGGACTCTCCGAACAGCTCGGCGGCCTCGGTCAACGTGGTCGGCAGGGTCTCCGCGCCGCTCGTGTAAGCGTTGCCCACCAACGCATCCGGCAACTCGAGCTCCTGCTCGATGCCGTGCAGCCCGCCCGCGATCAAGGCCGAAACCGCCAGGTACTGGTTGACGTCGCCACCGGGCGCCCGACACTCCATCCGCATACCGTGACCGTGGCCGACGACCCGCAGTGCGCATGTCCGGTTGTCCATTCCCCACGCGATCGCCGTCGGCGCGAAACTGCCCTCGACGAATCGCTTGTAGGAGTTGATGTTCGGCGCATAGAACAGCGTCAGCTCACGAAGCGTCGCAAGCTGACCCGCGATGAAGCTCCGGAACATCTCCGACATGCCGTCGCTCGCGCCGGAGTCGGCGAACACCGCGCTGCCGTCGTCGCCGCGCAGCGAGATATGGATGTGACAGCTGTTGCCTTCGCGCTCATCGAATTTCGCCATGAACGTCAGGCTCTTGCCGTGCTGGTCGGCGATCTCCTTGGCGCCGTTCTTGTAGATCGTGTGGTTGTCGCATGTGACGCGGGCGTGGTCGTAGCGGAACGCGATCTCCTGCTGGCCGAAGTTGCATTCGCCCTTGACGCCCTCGCAGTACATGCCCGCGCCGTCCATGCCCAGCCGGATGTCGCGCAACAGCGGCTCCATCCGGGTGGACGCCAGCATCGCGTAGTCGACGTTGTAGTCGGTGGCCGGTTTCAGGCCGCGATACCCGGCGGCCCACGCCTCACGATAGGAGTCGTCGAAGACCATGAACTCCAGTTCGGTGCCGATGAACGGGACCAGTCCCTTGTCGGCCAATCGGGCGATCTGCTTGTTGAGGATGCTGCGCGGCGCCTGCGTCACCGGCTTGCCGTCGGTCCACGACAGGTCGGCCATCACAAGCGCGGATCCCGGCAGCCACGGCAGCAGGCGCAGCGTGGAGAAGTCCGGCGTCATCACCATGTCGCCGTAGCCGGTGTCCCAGCTGGAGATCGCGTAGCCGTCGACGGTGTTCATGTCGACGTCGACGGCGAGCAGGTAGTTGCAGCATTCCGCGCCGTGGGCCGCGACGTCTTCGACGAACAGCCGTGCGGCAACGCGTTTGCCGGTCAGCCGGCCCTGCATATCGCAGAACGCGACGATCACGGTGTCGATGTCTCCGGCGGCGACCAACGACTCCAATTCGGTTTGCGACAGCATTCCAGGCACTCCCTAAAGGTAGGTCATCCGACCATTAGACCGCTAGCGCTGCGCAGATATCGGCGCCGTTCGCGCCTGCCGGTTGATCCGGACGTCGAACGCCTCGGACACGTGCCATTCCTGCGACAGCATCACCGGCGTGCCGTCGCGGTCGTAATCGATCTCCTCGATGTAGAGCAGGGGCTTGCCGCGTCGGATCCCGAGCACCTTGGCAGTGAAGCCGGTGCTGGCGACGGCGCGCAGGGTCGCCGTCGCGTGGTCAGCGGCATGGCCCGAGGAGCTCAGCAGCGCGAACAACGAGGGGTCGAGGTTCTCGAGGTCGAGGTCGTCTCTCAGCAGCCGGGCGGGGATGCGATCGCGCGAGTAGATCACCGGCTGCTCGTCGGCGGTCCGGACGCGTTCCACCGCCAGCACCTTCTCGCCCCTGCCCACCTGCAGGGGGCCGTCGATCTTCGAGGACTGCTCGAACACGGCATCGAGCACCCGCATCCCGGCGTGCGCGCCTGCGCTCTCGATCATCGCGAGATAGCTCAATGTCGAGTCCAGCCCGTGCGGCATCCGCCGACGTTCGGCGACATAGCTTCCCGACCCGCGGCGCCGGATGACGTAGCCGGCTTCGACGAGGCCACGTACCGCTTCGCGCACCGTCGCCCGCGACACCCCGAACCGCTTGGACAGTTCGCCCTCGGTGGGCAGTTTGGTTCCGGGCTCCAGTTGCGCGCTGGTGATCTCCTCCAGCAGCTCGTCGCGCAACCGGTCGGCGAGCAACGTCTGCCCAGGCATTTCACGAGCCTACGTGGTGCCCTGCGCGGCACCGGCTGCCGACGCGGTCTCCTCGAGCACCCGGCGGACCTGGTCTGCGACGGACGGCGCACCCGGCAGCAGACCGTCGAAGATCGCGCTGCCGATCGTGTAGCCCCACGCACCCGCCTCGCTGACCGCAACGGCGCGTTCCACAGTGGCGATGGAGCCCGCGACGATCACCGGGCCGCGCGAACTCGCGCTGACCCTGCGGATCAACTCGAGCGGGTCGGCGCTCGGGTGGCGATATGCCAGCAGGTCCAGCCCGCTGACGTGGTCGAGTGCCGTCAACTCTTCGGCGTCCGCGGCGATGTCGTCGACCGTGCCGAGCAGCACGCTCGGGTGGTCGACCACCCGGCCGGGGAACGGGCAGTACTTGACGCCGTCGGGAAGCATGCCCGCCGTCTCCGCGCCGTGGGTTCCGCCGAGCACCCAATCGAAGCCTGCCTCAGCGGCCGACCGGAGCGACGCCATCTCGGCCTCCTTGCTGGTGGACACCACCTCGAGCATCACCTCGAACCCGGCGTCGTGGGAAAGCGCGGTCAGTTCACGTTGCCGCGCGAGGTCCGCTCCGACGTCCTTGAAGCCGATGTAGCGCAGCCCGCTGCCGGCGAGTGTGGGGATGATCTCGGCGGCGTTGTCGACGGTTCGGTCGCCGTGGGTCAACATGAAAACAAAATGGGCCATTGGTTCTCCTTCATTCTCTTTCGGCGTCGGCCACGATCGACCGCGCCATGTCGTCTGACCAGACTCCGAGCAGGTCGGCGAGATCGACGACCGAAATCCGTTCGCGTAGCAGACAAGAGTTGCGCAGCGCCCAGAACAGCAGCCGGTCGTCGTAGCCGGCGCCCAGATCTCGGGCCCGGGTGGGAAGGCCGCTCGCGTGGCTCACTTCGTCGAACTGCTCCGGCGTGGGCAAAGTCAGCGTCCGCTTGAACCCGTTCCAGTCGGCGACCATCGCCTCGACATCCGACAGATGCTCCTGCAGCCAGTTCCGCTTCGCGGAGTAGGCCGTCCAGCACTCGTCGACGGTCTTCGCGCCGAGTTCGGCGAAGGCGAGGGCCACCGCGTCCCGGCTCGCCGTCTCGTCGGGCACCTGCAGCCGGGCCGATCCCGACGAGATCGTCCGGTCGACGAGTTGCCAGACCCGCAGCGCGAGCCGGGTCGCCACGGTCACCTGCATGCCGTGTGGCGCGGCGGGCCCCTGGCGTTGGGACAGCGCCATCTCCAGCAGGTGCGACACCGCGTGTTCGCTGCCCGATGCCGGAGCGGTCGAGCCGACGATCCCCATCGACAGCCCGCTGCCGGCGAGCAGCCGGGCCAGGTCGGCGAGTCCGCCTGGCTCGGCATCGCGGGTGGCCTGCGCGAGCCTCGGCAGTGCGGGCATCGCGGCGAGTACCTGCTCGACGACCGCGGCGTCATACGCCGGTCCGTGACCGAGGCCCGCCGCGAGTTGCCACTCGGCGACCGCGTTGGGAACCGTGGACAGGTCGCCCACCCCGGCGAGGTTCAGCCCCGCAGGGGCAGCGGTGAGGATGTCGGAGTCGGCGACGAGCATGTCCGGCCATCGCGAGACGACCGTGCGTTTCGCACCCGCGATGACCAAAACGCTGCGGTCGGCGATGAAACCGTTGATGCTGCATGCTGTTTGGACGGCGACGTGGCGGCTGCCGGTGCGCTGCGCGGTGACCTTCGCGATGTCGGTGAGCGTGCCGGCGCCGACCGAGATCAGCAGCCGCACGGAGCCCACCTCGGCGACCGCGCGCCCGACCGTTTCCTCGTCGGCGCGTACGGTGCCCGTGCCCAGCTGAATCACCGGGCAGCCGAGCTTCTTGGCGAGCCGGTCGACGACCGGTCCTGCCGGCGTGCGGTAGGGGCCGCCGTCACTGATGATCACCGGCGCAGGCGTACCCGGCCTGGCGCAGGCATCGGCGATGGCGCCGTCCAGAACCGACGTGCCGACGCGGATATCGACGTCGGGCAGGTCGTCGTGGCCCCTGCCGCGCAGGTCGGCGAGGATGGCGTTGGGCTCAGGCACTGTGGTGTTCACGTCGGTCGAGCCGATGATTCGGGGTTCGGCGCCAACGACGATTCGACGGCATCGAACGCCGCGAGGTAGCGCCCGTAGGCGTCGGCATACTGCCTCTGCGCGGTGGGGTCCGGGTCGATGGTGTCGGGATCCAGCTGCACGGCTACCGATGCCGCCGAGAAGTCGGCGAACACTCCGGCTCCGACTCCCGCCACCATCGCCGCGCCGACGGCGGTGGCCTCTTCGGTCAGCACACGGCGCACCGGCCTGCCGAGCACATCGGCCTTGATCGACGCCCACAGGTCGTCGCGCGCACCGCCGCCGACGATCCGGACTTCCCCGTGGCCGAGGCCGAGCGCGTTGAGCCGGTCCACGATGTCGCGAAGTGCGTACGCGCACCCTTCGAGCACCGAACGTGCCGCGTGTGCCGAGGTGTGATTCATCGCCAGCCCGAGCAATGCGCCGCGCATCGCGTCGTTCCAGCGCGGGGCGGTCGAGCCGGACAGCGCGGGCAAAAACAGCACACCGTCGCTGGTCGGTGGCGCCTTCCGCGCGAGCGTGAAGATCTCGCCCTGCGGTATGCCAAGCACTCCGGCCAGCCAGAGAGTGCTGCCGCCGCTGACGAATCCGGGGTTTTCGATCAGCCACGAACCGGGCACCGCGTGCCCGTGCGTCTCCACCAGACCTAGTGGGTCGCGGACGGGTTCGGCGCCGACCGTCGTCACCGGTTCCGCGGTGCCTGTGACGTCCACGACGACCCCCGACTCGATGGCGCCCGCCCCGACCGACGCGGCATGCTCGTCTCCGGTGCCGACGACCACCGCACAGGTGGCAGGCAGCCCGAGTTCGGCGGCGACGTCGGCGCGCAGGGTGCCGACCACGTCCGTCGACGGCCGCACGCCGGGCAGCTTGGCCGGGTCGAGGCCTGCCGCCTCACACAGCTCGCTGTCGAAACCGCCCTTGGTCACGTCGTACACCATCGTCGACGACGCATTGGCGGCATCTTGGGCATGCTCACCCGAAAGGTAATGCAGGACATAAGATCCGACGGGGGCGAGCATGGCGGCGGTCTCCCACACCTGCGGTTCGTTGTCCCGCAGCCACATCATCTTCGGTGCGCTGTGCGACGCGTCGGCCACCAAGCCGGTGCGCTCGGCCAGCAGGTCGGCCCCCACCGTCGAGACCAGCTGGTCGCATTGTTTGGTGGCACGCTTGTCGAGCCAGATGATCGCCGCGCGCAGCGGTGCCCCGACCGCGTCGCATGCGACGACTCCGTCGACCTGGCTGCCCAGCCCCATCGCCACGACCCGGTCGGCCTGCACGCCGTCGGTTGCCGCGCGCACGGCGCCGCGAAGTGCGCAGCAGTAGGCGTACGGGTCCTGGTCGGCCCAGCCGTCATGCTCGTGCACCATGGTCAACGGCGCCGACCCGGAGGAGACGACGTCGCCTGCCTCGTCGACGATAACGGCCTTGATGCTCTGCGAGCCGACATCGACTCCCAGGACCAGAGACACGACTCCCCCTCAGATTAGGCGGTAGAGCTTGAGCACTGAAAGTTACGGTATGCGGGGAGGATTGGGCGGGAATCCTCCCCGCCGGTCATGACTATGGTGACCGAGTCGGCGAATCGTCAGCCGGCGTCGGAGACGCCGAATCGACATCCGCCGAGATCTCGGTGACGGAGACCGTACCGTAACCCTCCTCCTGCAGGTTCGCTCCGCGCTTGCCGTGGGACATCGCGAACTCTTCCTCAGGTGAGAGCACCAGCTTGTGGCGGCCACGGACCGCGAAGTAGACGACGCCGATCACGAAGTACACCAGCGTGCCGTAGACACCGGGCCGGTAGTCCTCGTTGAGGAACAGCGATACCAGCGCGATCAGAGCGATCGCACCCGCAATCGCCGCGCCCCACACGCCGACGGGGCTGCGGTACGGACGCTCGATGTCGGGCAGCTTGCGGCGCAGCACGATGAAGGCCAGGCACTGCATGAAGTACGAGATCACCGCACCGAACACGGCCATGTACAGCAGCGCGCCGACGATCTTGCCGGCAAGGGCGTTCTCGCTCTGGCCGGCGAAGTAGATCACCAGCGAGAGGATGTAGCCGATCACGGCGCCTGCGACGAGGGCGACGTACGGCGTGTTCCTGGTCGGATGCGTGATCGACAGGCTCTGCGGGAAGTAGCCCGCGCGAGACAGCGAGTACGTGTTGCGGCCGTAGGCGTAGATGATCGTGAAGAAGCTGGCGATCAGCCCGATCAGCGCGAGGATGCCGAGCAGGGAGGTGCCCGTCCCCTCCCCGAAGACCGCCTTGAACCCGTCGAAGAACGGTGTCGCGGACGTGCCGATCTCCGCGGCGCCGCCACCGACGCCGGTGTTGAGGAACAGGGTCAGCACCGCGAACACCATCAGCGTGGTCAGGCCCCAGATCGTCGCGCGGGGGATGTCGCGCTTCGGATCGTGCGACTCCTCGGCGGCCAGCGGCAGTTCCTCGATCGCGAGATAGAACCAGATCGCGAACGGCAGCGCGGGGAAGATTCCCGCGATGCCCTTCGGCAGGAAGCTGCTGTTGCCGTCGTCCGGCGGGATGTTGGTCAGCAGGTCGCTGTGGAAGGACCGGCTGACCAGAACCGCCACGAAGAAGAACGCGAGGACCGCGAGCGCCAGCACGGTGATGATGACGGTGAACCGCATGGTGATCTCGATGCCCATGATGTTGATCCCGACGAAGACGATGTAGTAGATCGCCCACCACAGCACGGGGCTGTTCCACCAGCCGTCGGCGCCGGTCAGGTCGAAGACGATGTCGTGCGACAGGAAGCCCATCGCGCCGACCACCACCGCGGGGGTGATGACGTACTCCATGTTCTCGGCCAGACCGGTGATGAAGCCGCCCCACGGGCCCATCGCCGACCGGGAGAACGAGTAGGCCCCACCGGTGTGAGGCAGGGCAGGCGACATCTCGGCGATGGAAAAGCACAGGCCGTAGTACATGATCGTGATGACGATCCCGGCGATCAGCAGGCCGCCGAAGCCACCCGCGTCCAAGCCGAGGTTCCAGCCGTAGAAGTCACCGGAGATGACGGCGCCGACGCCGAGCGCCCACAGCGACCAGAACGCGGCGTGACGACGCAACCGCCGTTTCTCGAAATAGCCATGGCCGGCCTCCCGGTAGGTGACCGAACCTACTGCCCGCGTGCTCTCCGTCATCGCTCCTCCTCGGCTTCCGACTGGCTGCAGAACCAAAGTTGTCAGACAACTTGGACAATAAACCTGGGCGGATACGAGGTCAACGACCTACCGTCAAGATTTACGCAATCGACACCGCCAAAGGTAGGACACCAGACCTTTGGAGCTTTATTGTGCCTATGCGAGTTCTGTCCACCCCCGCGAAGGAGAGTCGCCGTGCCAGAGGGCCACGAACATCTCGACGATGACGAGAAGCATCTCGCCAAGCTCGGCTATGTGCAGGAGTTGCAGCGGTCCTGGTCCGGATTCAGCAACTTCGCGATCTCGTTCTCGATCATCTCGATTCTGGCGGGCTGCTTCACCTCGTTCGGCCTCGGCTGGAACAACGGTGGCCCCGCGGCGATCGCCTGGGGGTGGCCGCTCGTCTCGGTCTTCATCCTGATCATCGGCCTGTGCATGTCGGAGCTTGTCTCGGCGTTTCCGACCTCAGGCGGGATCTACTGGTGGGCAAGCAAACTCGGCGGCGCCAAGGCCGGGTTTTACACAGGCTGGCTGAACCTGATCGGCCTCATCGCGATCCTGGCGTCGGTGTCCTACGGGTGCGCGACGTTCCTGGACCTGACGCTGAGCACCTTCAGTGAGAGCTGGGCCGCCGGCTACAGCCTGACCCGGGTCTTCGTCATGTTCGTGATCATCCTTGCGGCATCGGCGATCATCAACATCTTCTCGTCGCACCTGCTCGCGGTGATCAACAACGTCTCGGTGTGGTGGCACGTGGCGGGCGCGGCGGCCGTCGTCCTCATCCTGATACTGCTGCCGAAGCGGCACGCGAGCTTCAGTGACGTGTTCGCCACGACCGTCAACAACACCGGAATGTTCAACGGAGACAAGGGTGTCGGCTGGCTCTTCTTCGTCCTTCCGATCGCGGCGATCCTGACGCAGTACACGATCACCGGCTATGACGCGTCCGCCCACCTGTCGGAGGAAACGAAGAGCGCCGCGGACGGAGCGGCCAAGGGAATCTGGCGGTCGATCTTCTATTCGGCCATCGGCGGCTGGATCCTGCTGCTGTCGTTCCTGTTCGCGGTGCAGAACGTGGACGAGGTGACCGCGGGCGGCGGCCTCGTGCAGGTCATCTTCGCGCAGGCACTCGACAGCCAGTGGGTGGCCATCATCCTGCTGATCTCGACGGCGGGCCAGTTCTTCTGCACAACGGCCTGCCAGACGAGTGCGTCGCGGATGTTGTACGCGTTCAGCCGGGACCGCGCGGTGCCGGGCCATCAGCTGTGGTCGAAGGTCAGCGCCAAAAGGATCCCCGCCAACGGCGTCATCGTCACCGCCGTGCTCGCCGCGATCATCACGCTGCCCGCGTTGGTCCAGGTCGACATCAACGGCGCGCCGGCGCCGATCGCCTTCTACGCGGTGGTCTCCATCGGCGTCGTCGGGCTGTACCTGTGCTTCGCGGTGCCGATCTACTACCGCTGGAAGATGGGCGATGCCTTCGAAGTCGGCCGGTGGAATCTGCGGGGGCACCACAAGTGGATGGCGCCCGTCGCGCTGATCGAGATCGCGATCACGTCGCTCATCGCGCTGTTCCCCACGTCGATCGGCGGTGTGCCGTTCGGCGGCAGCTTCGAGTGGAAATTCGTCAACTACACCCCACTGTTGGTGGGCGGCGTGCTGATCGCGCTCTACATCTACTGGCACGCATCTGTGAAGAACTGGTTTACCGGGCCCATCAGGCAGGTAGATGAGCCAGGTGAAGAGTTGGAGGGCGTTTCCTAACCCGCTTTCGCCACCCCACCAGGCGCTCAATCCCCCGACGCGCCGGGCGCGGCGCCGCGCGGTAGGGTCGAACTGATGTGTGGAGCCACCGGCGAGGTGCGACTCGACGGCCGAACGCCCGACCTCGGGGCCGTCACGGCCATGGCAGAGGCGATGGCGCCTCGCGGTCCCGATGCGGCGGGTGCCTGGTCGCAGGGACGCGTCGCCCTCGGTCATCGCCGCCTGAAGATCATCGACCTCTCGGAGGCCGGTGCGCAGCCGATGATCGACAGCGACCTGGGGCTCGCGATCGCGTGGAACGGCTGCATCTACAACTACAAGAACCTGCGCCGTGAACTCTCCGAGCACGGCTACCGGTTCTTTTCGCACAGCGACACCGAGGTGCTGCTGAAGGCATACCACCACTGGGGCGACCACTTCGTCGACCGCCTGTACGGAATGTTCGCCTTCGCGATCGTCGAGCGGGACAGCGGCCGGGTGCTTCTCGGCCGCGACCGGCTCGGCATCAAGCCGCTGTACATCACCGAGGACGCCAACCGATTACGGTTCGCCTCGTCGCTGCCCGCGCTGCTGGCAGGCGGCGGTGTCGACACCCGCATCGACCCCGTTGCGCTGCACCACTACCTGAGCTTTCATTCCGTCGTCCCGCCGCCGCACACGATCCTGCGCGGCGTCTCCAAGGTTCCGCCCGCCACGCTCGTCGCGATCGAGCCGGACGGCCGCCGCACGACAAAGACCTACTGGGCGCCAGACTTCACTCGCCGCGACGAGCACAAGGACTGGTCCGAAAAAGACTGGGAGGACGCGGTTCTCGACTCGCTGCGCGTCGCGGTCGACCGCCGCATGGTGGCCGACGTCCCAGTGGGCTGCCTGCTGTCGGGTGGGGTCGACTCGAGCCTCATCGTCGGCCTGTTGGCGGAGGCCGGTCAGAAGAACCTGTCGACGTTCTCCATCGGTTTCGAGTCCGTCGGCGACGTCGAGGGCGACGAGTTCAAGTGGTCGGACATCGTGGCCCGCCGGTTCGGCACCGACCACCATCAGATCCGGATCGGCACCGACCGGATGTTGCCCGCGCTCGACGGCGCCATCGGCGCGATGAGCGAACCGATGGTCAGCCATGACTGCGTCGCCTTCTATCTCCTGAGCCAGGAAGTCGCCAAACACGTCAAGGTGGTGCAGTCGGGTCAGGGCGCCGACGAGGTGTTCGCGGGATATCACTGGTATCCCCCGATGGGCGAACCCGCCGCCGCCTCGCTAGATGGATCCGTTGCGGCCTACCGGGCGGCGTTCTTCGACCGCGACGCCGAGGGCGTGCACAGGTTGGCGACACCCGGTCACGTCGCCGACGACGACCCGAGTCGCCGGTTCGTCACCGAGCACTTCGCCCGCGAGGGTGCCCAGAGCGGTGTCGACCGTGCGCTGCGGTTGGACACCACCGTGATGCTGGTTGACGACCCCGTCAAGCGGGTAGACAACATGACGATGGCCTGGGGCTTAGAGGGACGAGTGCCGTTCCTCGATCACGAACTCGTCGAGTTGGCCGCTACCTGCCCGCCGGATCTCAAGACTGCGCAGGGCGGCAAGGGTGTCCTCAAGGAGGCCGCCCGCAGGGTGATCCCCTCGGAGGTCATCGACCGCCCCAAGGGCTACTTCCCGGTGCCCGCGCTGACCCATCTCGAGGGCTCGTACCTGGACATGGTGCGCGACGCACTGTACGCACCGGTCGCCAAGGAGCGCGGCCTGTTTGAACCCGACGCCGTGGATGCGTTGCTTGCCGATCCCAACGGCCGGTTGACTCCGTTGCGGGGCAACGAGTTGTGGCAGATCGCGCTGCTCGAGCTGTGGCTGCAGAAGCACGGAATCTCGGGGCCCGCGGCGTGAGCGGTACCGAGGATCATTCGGAGGCGATCACCCTCGGGCTGCACGACGCGTCTCCCCCAGACCTCGTCGACGCGATGGCCGACGACATCGAGCTTGAACTCGGCTGGGGCCGACTGATTTTCGGGCAGACATTCGCCGATGGGGACAAGCTGGCCGAGGTGCTTCGGGGAGAGACACACGGCAGACGCGACATCTGCATGTACGCCCGCGAGCCACATGTCCTCGTTTCCAGGGCGCCCGCCGAGTTGTTCATCGACCCGAGTCACACTTACCGGCTGCGGTTCTCCGACGACGATGCGCCCTCTCCGGCGCCGTCGGGCTTCACCGTGCGCGCGCTGCAGGACGAGGCCGAGGCCGACGCGATCAACAAGGTCTACGTCCGCTGCGGGATGGTGCCCGCGCCCACGGCCGCCATCTGGGAGAACCACCGCCACCACGAAGCGGTCGATTACCTCATCGCGGTCCGTGACGACGACGGCTCGGTGGTGGGCACGGTGACGGGCGTCGACCACAAGCTGCTGTTCTCCGACCCTGAGGACGGCTCGAGTCTGTGGACGCTGGCCGTGGACCCGACGACGAGCCTGCCGGGCATCGGCGCTGCATTGACGCGCACGCTCGCCGACATCTACCGCGACCGGGGCCGGGCCTACATGGACCTCTCGGTCACGCACGACAACGCGGCCGCCATCGCGCTCTACGAAAAACTGGGGTTCCAGCGCATTCCGGTGATGGCCGTCAAGCGCAAGAACGCGATCAACGAACCGCTCTTCACCCATCCGCCGGAGACGGTCGACGACCTGAACCCCTACGCGCGCATCATCGCCGACGAAGCGATGCGCCGCGGCATCTGGGTCGAGGTGTTGGACGCGGGCGCAGGCGAGATGCGGCTGTCGCATGGTGGCCGCACCGTGGTGACCCGAGAATCGTTGTCCGAGTACACATCCGCAGTGGCCATGAGCCGTTGTGATGACAAACGGCAGACGCGCCGCATCGTCGGCGAAGCCGGGATCATGGTCCCGAAGGGCCGTCTGGCCACGTTCGACGAGGGCGACCACGAATTCCTCGCCGAGGTCGGCGACGTGGTGGTCAAACCGACAAGGGGCGAGCAGGGCAAGGGCATCACCGTCGGCGTCGACGGACCGGATGAACTCGACACCGCCCTGGCCCGGGCCCGCGAGCAGCATCCCGAGGTGCTCATCGAGCAGCGCGCGAAGGGCGAGGATCTTCGGCTTGTGGTGATCGACGGCAGGGTCGTCGCGGCCGCGATCCGCAAGCCCGCCGAGATCGTCGGCACCGGCCACCACACCGTGCGCGACCTGATCGAGACGCAGAGCAGGCGCCGGGCGGCGGCCACCGGCGGCGAGTCACGCATCCCCGTCGACGCCGTCACCGAGGCGACGGTGGCCGAGGCCGGATGGTCCTTCGACGACGTTCTGCCCGAAGGAGAGCGGCTGCGCGTGCGACGCACCGCGAACCTGCATCAGGGCGGCACGATTCATGACGTGACGGCCGAGGTGCACCCGGAGCTGTGCCGGGTGGCCGTCAAGGCCGCCGAGGCGATCGGCATCCCCGTCACCGGGATCGACCTGCTGGTGCCGGACGTCGCGGCTGACGGGTACGTGTTCATCGAAGCCAACGAGCGGCCGGGACTGGCCAATCACGAGCCCCAGCCGACGGCCGCGGCCTTCGTCGATTACCTCTTCCCCACGACGCCGGGTTTGCCGCAGGCGTGGACGCCTACCGAGGCACCTGACTGAGCGGGCTCACCACGTACTGGTGCGCAACACGATTTCGGCGGCCAGTTGCGCGGTGGACTCCTGGGCGTTGCGCCGCCCGAGCAGCTCGACCAGCCTGAAGTCGCCGTAGACGTAGCGCTGGCTGGCCCGGGCCACCGCCCGCGCCGCAGGTGAGCTGACCAGCGCGGTGGTGTTCATTTCCACCGGCGGGCAGTGCTCGTCGCGGATCGCGCCCGCCTGGTCGGCGACGCGTGGATGACCGCGGTCGATCACGACCAGACCGATGAAGCGGTCCAGGCGGGTAGCCGCCAGCTCCCATGCCAGCTCACCGCCGACCCTGTCGCCGACGAGCAGACCCCACTGCACGTCGAGCATGTCCATGATGCCGACGACGGATTTGGCGGTCAGCCGTGGATCCGGACCAACCACGATGGTCCGAAGCGACGCGGTATGGAGCCGCTGGCACACGGCGTCATACGCCGACGCCGCCTGCTGTGCGGCGCCGAGCAGCACCACGACGGACCCCTTGTCCGGGCCGGCGACATCGACGGGAACAGGGAAACCGTCGACGGTAACCATCGTCGAAGGCATTGGGTCAAACTACAGGGCGCAGGGGGACGGCGGGTGGTTTTTGCGTGGGTCCCACCCAGCCATCAGCCGTTACGCAGGCGCTCGGATTGTTTGCTGCTGACATCCAGAAACGTTTGCGGCAGCGAGCCTTTGACGACGATCGTGGGATTCGGAGTGGGAAACGCCATGCCGAACGCTGCCATCGTGTCGACGTTTTCGAACGAGAAGAACACGCTGCTCGTCGCCCCGCTGAGGTTCATCGTCTGCTCGTAGACCAGCGCGTCGGGCCGCGCAGTCTGCAGCCGCGTGGTGGTGATCGGAATGCCTTCCGACGCCGGGTCGAAGAAGGTCTGGTATTGCGCACAGCGCTCGGCCGTGGCCGCAAGCCTGTCCAGATCCAGGTTCCACGTCAGCACCGTCATCACGATGCGCGCGCCGTCGTAAGCGACGCTGTACTTCGAGGAGCTGCCCGCACCCCGTTGCGCCGTCGCGGCGATGACCCGCGTCAGTGCGTCGGAGCAGCCTTCGGGTTTCGACAGCATCGAGGGCGGACCGCCTTCGCCGTCGGCGTGGCCGGGTTTCTCGACGATCCGGTCGTACTGCACGCCCGCCGGAAAGTCCGCGCCGGTCAGCACGGTCCGATCCAGCTTGGCGCCGGGCCAGGTCGCGGTGCCCGAAATCGTGGTTCCGCAGCCGGTGGGCGCGAAGACCACCAGTATTGCCAGCGCAGCCGCCCCGACGCGCGCCCCGATCATGAGGCCAAGGCTACCGACGCAGAGTGCTGACGATGGCGGGCCGCCCGGGAGGTCCGGTATCCAGAAGGCCGAGCAGCGCGTCGACGTCGGCGTGGGCCGCCAGCAGGTCGGCCATCAGGTCGAGCTGGGCGTCGCGCCGTGCCGAGACGTCGACGTCGTCGGCGACGGTGAAGCCGTGTCGTGCGGCGGCCGCGGCCACCCCGGCGAGCCAGCGTCGCCGCAGCTGGTCGTTGTCGAACAGGCCGTGCCAGTGGGTGCCGTAGACCTCGGCGCGCCGGACTCCGACGCCGAGCCAGTCGTCGTCGGCGGCTCGCGAGACCTGGCCGTGGTGGATCTCGTAGCCGTGCAGCGGCGTCTCGTGGCGGCGCAGCGTCTTATCGGCCGCGAACTGGATGTCGGCGTCGAGCAGGCCGAGGCCGTCGACACTGCCCGCCCCGGATTCCACGGGGTCGTCGATGCTGCGGCACAGCATCTGGAAGCCACCGCAGATGCCGAGCACAGCCCGGCCCGACCGGGCGTGCGCGGTGACGCCGTCGGCCAGGCCGCGGTCGCGCAGCCAGTTCAGGTCGGCGACGGTCGCCTTGCTGCCGGGGATGACCACGACGTCGGCGTCGGGCAGGTCGGCGGGATCGGTCACCCAACGCACCAGCACGCCAGGCTCGCACGCCAGAGCCTCCACGTCGGTGGAATTGGAGATGCGGGGCAGCCGGATGGCGGCGACCCGCAGCCACTGGTCACCGACAGGCGGCTGCGGCCGGCCGACGACGCGGTGGGCCTGCACCGACACCGAGTCCTCGGTGTCGAGCCAGAATCCGTCATCGAACGGTATGACACCGTATGTGGGTCTGCCGGTGAGGTGTTCCAACTGTGTGAGTCCGGGCGCCAGCAGGGCCGGATCGCCGCGGAACTTGTTGACGACGAACCCGGCGATGAGCGCCTGATCGTCCGGCGCGAGCACCGCCACGGTGCCGAACAGGTGGGCCAGCAGGCCGCCGCGGTCAATGTCGCCGACGACGACGACGGGCAGATCCGCCGCCCGCGCCAGACCCATGTTCGCCAGATCCGTTGCGCGGAGATTGATTTCGGCGGGCGACCCGGCACCTTCACAGATGACAGCGTCGAATTCCGCTCTCAGCGATGCCAGTTCGTCGGCGACCACCTCGGCGAGGCGGTCCCGGTGTTCGATGTAGTCGGCTGCGGCCACGGTGCCCGCGACACGACCCTTGACAACCAACTGTGAGGTGCGGTCGCTGCCCGGCTTGAGCAGTATCGGGTTGAACCGGACGCTCGGAGCCAGTCCCGCGGCGCGCGCCTGCATCGCCTGCGCCCGCCCGATCTCGCCGCCCTCGAAGGTGACCGCCGAGTTGTTCGACATGTTCTGCGCCTTGAACGGCGCCACCGTGATGCCCTTACGGGCCAGCAGCCGGCACAAGCCGGCGACCACCACGGATTTTCCGGCGTCCGACGTCGTGCCAGCGACCAGTAACGCGCCGCTCACGAGCTCACAGCTGGGTCAGGATTTCGGCGCCGTCGTCGGTGACCACCAAGGTGTGTTCGAACTGAGCGGTCCACTTGCGGTCCGTGGTGACGACGGTCCAGTCGTCGTCCCAAATTTCGTAGTCCAGCGCGCCGAGGTTGATCATCGGCTCGATGGTGAACGTCATCCCCGGTTCCAGGATGGTGTCGACGGCAGGCTGGTCGTAGTGCAACACCACCAGGCCGTTGTGGAAGGTGGTGCCGATGCCGTGTCCCGTGAAATCGCGAACCACGTTGTAACCGAAGCGGTTCGCATACGACTCGATGACGCGGCCGACAACCGATAACGCGCGGCCGGGCCGCACCGCCTTGATCGCTCGCATCGTCGCTTCGTGCGTGCGCTCCACCAGCAGCCGGTGCTCCTCGGACACGTCGCCCGCGAGGAAGGTGGCGTTGGTGTCGCCGTGGACTCCGTCGATGTAGGCGGTGACGTCGATGTTGACGATGTCGCCGTCCTCGACGACGGTCGAGTCCGGGATGCCGTGGCAGATGACCTCGTTGAGCGACGTGCAACAGGACTTCGGGTAGCCCTTGTAGCCCAGCGTCGACGGATAGGCGCCGTGGTCGACCATGTAATCGTGTGCGATGCGGTCGAGCTCATCGGTGGTGATCCCCGGCGCGACCGCCTTACCCGCCTCCGCGAGTGCGCCCGCCGCGATGCCGCCGGCCACCCGCATCTTGTCGATCACCTCGGGGGTCTGCACCCACGGTTCGGTGCCTTCCCTGGCCGTCGCCTTCCATACGTACTCGGGGCGGCCGATCGAGCTGGGCACCGGCAGGGTCGGCGACACCACGCCGGGGCGAAGTAGGGTGCGAACAGGCATGACGTCAGAATAGTCGTCAGTGTCGGTCGCGGCCGAACCACGACCTGCGCGGGCCGCGAATGTCGACCGAACCGCAGACCACCTTGCCGGTCAGGATGACGTGCGGGGTGCCTTCCGCGGGCGCGTCCCTGCGGTGGTCATCGGCGCTGCCGACAACGACCTCGACATCGTCGATCGATGCGCTCGCCCCGTCGGGCAGCCGCAGATCCAGCCCACCGAACTTCATGTCGAGCTCGATGATCACCATCGGCCCGGCGAACCGCGCACGGGTCAGGTCGAGCTGGACCGAGCCCATTCGCCGGTGCAGCGCCAGCCGGGTCGGCACCGTCCACTCCCCCTGACGCTTCAACGACCCCATCACGCCGCGCAGCTCGACCCGGTCGGTGGCGGAGGTCACGATCGCGCCGGGTCCCGGCAGGTCACCGACGAGTGTGTCGAGGTCGGATTGCAGCCGGGCCTGCGACACCAGCACCGAGCGCTCCTCGAACTCGTCGATGTCGATCAGGCCGAGGGCGACGGCGTTGTGCAGGCGGCGCAGGGTGCCGTTGCGGTCGGCGTCCGATATACGCATCACGGCTGATTGCTCATTGATCCCGGTCATGGCCACTCCAAAATACCGCCGCTGCCCTCCCCGTGAATCAGCATGCCGGTAGCGGAACTTTGCGCGTTTCCGCTGATGTTTCGCGGATGCGAGCCGGAGATGCTGGCTAACATGAGCGAAACCGAGTGGAGCGACCTGGTAATAGGCGAGGTCATGGGCGAGCTACCGACCGGAACGGTGACGTTGCTGCTGGCCGACGTCGAGGGCTCCACCCGGCTGTGGCAGACCCAGCCCGACGAAATGACGGCCGCCGTCGCACGCCTTGATACCGATCTGACCGATCTGCTCGCGGGACACGGCGGAGTGCGTCCCGTCGAACAGGGCGAGGGCGACAGCTTCGTCGCGGCATTCGCGCGTGCCAGCGACGCCGTGGCGTGCGCCCTGAATCTGCAGCGGGCGCCGCTGGCGCCGATCCGGCTACGCATCGGTGTGCACACCGGGCAGGTGCAGCTGCGCGATGAAGGCAACTACATCGGACCGACCATCAACCGGACCGCACGGCTGCGCGATCTGGCGCATGGTGGCCAGACCGTGTTGTCCGGTGCGACCGAGCAACTGGTGGCCGACTGGCTGCCCGACGATGCCTGGCTGACCGACCTTGGCACCCATGAGCTGCGCGATCTGCCTCGGCCCGAACGGGTGACCCAACTGTGCCATCCAGACCTGCGCAACGAGTTCCCGCCGTTGCGCGTAACGAAAAACGCTGACAAACATAGCCTTCCGGCGCAACTGACAAGCTTTGTCGGCCGCCTACCGCAGATCGCCGAGATACGCGCGCTGTTGACCGACAACCGAATGGTGACGTTGACGGGGGCAGGCGGCGCAGGCAAGACACGGCTGGCGATCCAGATCGCCGCCGGCGTCGGGTCCGAGTATCGCGACGGCGTCTCCTACGTCGACCTGGCACCCGTCACGCACGAGGCGGTGGTGCCGGTGGCCGTCGCCCGTGCACTTGGCCTGCCCGACCAGCCGGGCCGTTCGACGATGGAATCGCTCGCGAAGTTCGTGGGTGAGCGGCAGACGCTGATCGTGTTGGACAACTGCGAGCATCTGCTCGACGCGGCCGCATCGCTTGCGGCGGAGCTGCTGGCCGCCTGCCCGGCGTTGCAGGTGCTGGCGACCAGTCGTGAGTCGACGGGAGTGCCGGGTGAGGTGACGTTTCAGGTGCCGTCGTTGTCGCTGGCCGACGAGGCCCTGGAATTGTTCGTCGACCGGGGCCGCCGGGTCCGACCCGGGTTCACCATCTCGGCGGGCAACGCCCCCACCGTGACCGAGATCTGCAAGAGGCTCGACGGCATGCCGCTGGCGATCGAGCTGGCCGCCGCACGCGTCCGCGCACTCTCGCTGGAGGAGATTGTCGGCGGCCTGCACGACCGCTTCCGACTGCTGACCGGTGGTGCGCGCACCGCGGTGCGTCGGCAGCAGACCCTGCGCGCGTCGGTGGACTGGTCACATGCGCTGCTGACGGAGCCCGAACAAATCCTGTTTCGTCGGCTCGCGGTATTCCTCGGTGGATTCGGCCTCGACGCGGCCCAGACCGTTGCCGGTGACGCCGAGGTGGAGCGATACCAGATCCTCGATCAGCTCGCCCTGCTGGTCGACAAGTCGTTGGTGACAGCCGAAAACGCCAGTGGCCGTACGCGATACCGGTTGCTCGAGACGGTACGGCAATACGCACAGGAGAAGCTCGGCGAGTCCGGCGAGGCGGAGGCCGTGCGGGCACGCCACCGCGACCATTACACC
>NZ_JAVHWR010000066.1:0-7334 GCF_032159565.1 Mycobacterium sp. | reverse complement strand
GACGGCCCGAGCAGGCAGAAGAACTCGCCATCCCGGATATCGAGGTCAAGAGGATGCAATGCTACCGCGTCGTCGAAACTCTTACTCACGCCGCGCAGTTCGATTGCGTTGACCCGCTCGCCCGTCTCGGCCGCGGGCACCGAGAGGAGTTCGTCCACCGGGAAGCTAGTCAATGCTTACCGCCCTTCGAGCACGTGCGCTCGCCTGGATTGCTTCGACGAGGGCAACCATGTGGGCGCCGTCGGCGAGCGTCGGATAGGAGACGTCGGCGCCGCCGATCGCGCAGTAGACGTCGCGGAACAGATTTCGGAACGCGTCGCCGAAGCCCTCGGCGTGACCGGCCGGCGAGAACGACAACCGCGCAGCACCGGGACTCAACGCGTCGGGGTTGCGGACGATCACGACCGCCGATCCGTCGGCCCGGCGGTGCATGACCTCGTTCGGACGGTCGACCTTCCAACCGAAGCCGCCCTCGGTGCCATCGACGTTGATAGCACAGCCGTTCGGCTCGCCTGCGGTGACGCCGGAGAACGTCGCGGATCCGACCACGCCACCGGTGATTTCGACGAAAAGCCGCACATAATCCTCGGCCTCGACGTGGACCGGCTCACCATCGCGGTACCGGGTGGGCCGCAGCGTGGAGAACCGCGCATCGACCTCCGTGATCCTCCGGTTGGTGACATACTCGGCCAGATCCAGCCAATGCACACCCAGATCTGCTGTGGCATAGGATGTTCCGGCGATTTTTGGATCGAACCCCCACGCCCAGTCGTCGTGACTCGAATCCCACGACCAAAATCCGCCGCTGACGGCGTTCACCTCGCCGAGGTCGCCCGCCAGGATTCTCGCCCGCATTTCGGCGACCATTGGATATGACCGCTTGGTCAGGCACACCGCCGCCGTGATATCCGCGGCCTCCGCCTCGGCGATCAGCTGACGCGCATCGGCCGAATCGGTCGCCATCGGCTTCTCGATGATCACATTGATTCCGCGCTTGACCGCTTCGATGGCATGCGCGACGTGAAGCCCGTGGGGGCTGCAGACATGCAGCACGTCGGGCGCGGTCTGGTCGAGCATGACCCGAAGATCTTCGAAAGCGCCGACCCGCGAGTTGCCATACCCACCGAATTCGTCGGCAAGCAAGCGGGCCTTGGCTCCATCGCGCCCACAGACGCCCACGACCGTCGAGCCGAGATCCTGTAGCCGCCAGCCGTGGACCCGAGAAACCCCACCGGTGCCCACAATTGCAGCACGCAGGGGTGGCGCGTAGTAGCTGTTGCCGCTAGCCATCCCCGCGCTGAAACTCATCGAGGGATTGTTTGCTGTAGCGACTGCCAAGTGTCTTCTCCATCGGGTGTTACCGCACCGTTCGATGCGCCAGACGCGGGACATTCAGCGGCTCCGGCGTGCCGTGTGACTGAAGTCTGGACATGTGTTGACCGATTGTCAATACATCACGACACATTGAGGAACATAGGGTGAACGACCGCGGTCCAAACTCACAGGCACCGCCGCCGCAGCGTTAGCGAAACGGCTTAGCAGCGAACCGCTTCCAGGCGAGATCGGCACCGTCTAGGCTCGGCAGTCTGAATATGACTCGGTCTTTCAGCGCGGGCAAGTACTTTGGAAACATGCGGCGGCTCGCGGCATCGGTAGCGCTGGTTCTGATCGTCGGAGGTTGCTCGCCCCAACCGCCGGCAGACAACGCTGCGCAACCGTCGGCGCCGGCCGAATCGGTGCCGACCGGCCTCCCCCTGCTGCCGAGCGAGGTGCCGACCGAGGGCAACCGGCCGCCCGCCGACAATCTTCCGCCGCCCGCTGAGCCGCAATCGGCACCGCCGCAGACGGTTCAGACCCCCGGACGGACTGTGCCGGTCGGAGACAAGCCCGAGGGCGTCGTCGTCGACGCGGTCACCCGCATGGTCGCCGTCGCCAAACGCGATCCCAACGAACTCGTCCTCATGAACGCCGACACCGGCGACGTCGTCAACCGGGTCCCCTTGCCCGGAGTCGTCCGGCACCTGCAATTGGCCAACCCGGGCGGACCCGTACTCGTCCCCGTCGAGAGCGCCAACGCGCTGGTCCGCGTCGAACTGCCGAGCGGACGGGCGCTGCCGCAGGTCGTCACCGGAGTGATGCCTCACGACGCGTCGCAGGCCGCGAACGGTACCGTGTTCGTCGCCAACGAACACGGCGGAACCGTCACCGTGCTGCGCGGTGAAGAGGTCGTGAAGGTTTTCGCCGACAGCGTGCAGCCCGCGGGCCTGGCGCCGGTCGGCGAATCGATGGGCCTCATCGACGTCCGCAAGAACGACTTGACCGTCTACGACACCCAGAACCTGTCCATCGTCGGTTCGGTGCCGGCCGGCGACGGACCCACTCACCTGGTGGCCGACAAGCACGGTCGCATGATCGCCGCCGACACCAGAGGCGACACAGTGCGCGTCTTCGAGCCGCTGCCAACGCCGCATCAGGTCGGCGAGGTCGCACAGCCGGGCGGTCCGTACGGAATCACCTACGACCCGACGCGTGACCTGCTGTGGGTCGCTTCGTCGGGCACCAACGAGGTGGTCGGCTACGACGTGAGCCAGCCGACACCGCGCGAGGTGAGTCGCTTTCCGACCGTCCAGAACCCCTACACGCTGGGCGTCGACGCAAACACCGGCAGGCTGTTCATCGCGGGTGTAACCGGCGGAGTGGTGCAGGTCGTGGACCCGCAGTCGTAGATTGGTTTTATGGGACGGGTCACCGCACGGCGTCGCGCCAGCCACGTCACCGCCGACGAGGCGGTGACGCGACCGGAGACACTGGTCGTGGAGGAGCCGCTGGAGATCCGCGTCAACGGCAAGGCGATCACGGTCACGATGCGGACGCCGGGCTCCGATGTCGAACTGGCGCAGGGCTTTCTGCTGACCGAGGGAGTCATCGGACATCGCGACGATCTGGTCACCGTGCGCTACTGCAGGGGCGCCGGCGCCGACAACCTGAACACCTACAACGTGCTGGACGCGACGCTCTCTCCCGGCGTGGAGATGCCGCAGGTGGACATCTCCCGCAACTTCTATACGACGTCGTCGTGCGGGGTGTGCGGCAAGGGGTCCCTCGACGCGGTCCGCACGATCAGCCGCTACTCCCCCGGCGATGACGCCTCACAGGTCAAGGCGGAGACGCTGTCGGCGATGCCGGAGCAGTTGCGTGCCGGGCAGAAGGTGTTCGCCAGCACTGGCGGCCTGCACGGCGCGGCGCTCTTCGACGCCGAGGGCACCATGTTGTCCGTGCGGGAGGACATCGGTCGGCACAACGCGGTCGACAAGGTCATCGGCTGGGCCGTCGAACAGAACAGGGTCCCGTTGACCGGCACTGTGCTGCTGGTCAGCGGGCGCGCCTCGTTCGAGCTCACCCAGAAAGCGGTGATGGCCGGCATTCCCGTGCTCGCGGCGGTCTCGGCGCCGTCGTCACTCGCGGTTGATCTGGCCAGCCAGTCCGGAGTAACGCTGGTGGCGTTCCTGCGCGGCGAGTCGATGAACGTCTACACCCGCCCGGACCGCATCAAGCGCTAGGGGCGCAGAGCGTCGGCGCGGGCGAGCGCTCACTTAGGTACGGATCAGGCGACTCAAACCGTACGACGGTGCGCGCTCGCGAGTCGCGCAGGGCCTCTACCTGCGATCTCCCCCAAATCTCCATACAACCTCCAAGCTCGCGCCCCCGCAATCGCCGACGATCAATCCCGTCGAACAACGATCGAAGGGAACACGAACGATGGCGGAGATCTTGATCGCGGCGCTGTCACCCGTCGGGCACATCGGCCCACTGCTGACCGTCACACAGGGCCTGGTGGACCGTGGAGACCGCGTCACCGTGTTGTCTGGCGCCGGTCGCGCCGATCAGATACGAGCGGTAGGCGCCACACCCGCAACGCTGCCGCCGAAAGGCGACCTCGACCCGGCGCTGCTCGAATCCGACAGCGGCCGTGAGGAAACCAGCGGCATCAAGCGGCTGAATTTCGATATCGTCCGGCTCTTCGTCGCGCCGATGCCTTTTCAGACGAAGGCGCTTGCCGACCTGATGGCGCAGAAACGGTTCGATGTTTCTGCTGGATTCCGGCGCACTCGCCGACCGTCTCATCGCACCTACGGTGCCGCAATTCGATTACCCGCGTACCGATCTGCCCGCCAACGTCCGCTACGTCGGCGCGGTGCACCCGGCACCGACACGGAAATTCAATCCGCCGGCGTGGTGGCAGAAGCTCGACGGTGACCGCCCCGTCGTGCACGTCACCCAGGGCACCGTGGATAACATCGACCTCAACCGGTTGCTGCGGCCCACCATCGAGGCGCTGGCAGACGAAAGCGTGATGGTGGTCGCCACCACCGGCGGATCGGGCGTTTCGGAGATGGACTGCCCCGTGCCGTCCAATGTGTTTGTCGCCGAACACATTCCGCACGACCTGTTGCTGCCGAAGATCGATGTGATGGTGACCAACGGCGGCTACGGCGCCGTGCAGCGGGCCCTGTCGACCGGTGTGCCGCTCGTGGTGGCAGGCGACACCGAGGACAAGCCCGAAGTCGCAGCGCGCGTCGCGTGGGCGGGCGCGGGCGTCGACCTGAAAACCGGCACACCCACCGCGAAGGCGGTCCGCAATGCGGTACGCGAGGTGCTCGGTGACGGTCGCTATCTGTGCCGGGCCCGCGAATTGGAGGCGGCATACGCCCAGTGCGACGGGGTGGCAGAGATCATCACGCTGATCGACGAGGTGGTCGGCAAACGGGCGGTGACGTCATGACGTGTGCCGACCCGTTCAACCGGCCGCCGGATTCGAGTAGCCAACTACGCGTGCCCGCAGACCGATGCCCGGAAAGAGTTGATCCGTGGTTGAGAATCTTCAGTTCGCTGCCGTCGCCGCCTATCTGCTGTGGTGCCTGTTCGCCTCGCTCTCCGGAGTAATCGGCACCGAAGAGGACGGCATCGAGCCAGAATCTGCGAAAGCGACAAAACGCAACAGTCGGTGAGCGCACGGCGCACCATGGGGGGCGCGGGGGCCGGAAAAGGAGTCCGATGACCGAACTCAAGACGCCGACCGCAGTGCTGCACGACGGGCCGCGCAGCCTGTCCGAGCAGGAGATCGCCGATATCGAGGGGCGAAACCTCACGGAGATCCGCCAGGTCGACATCGACGACGTGATCGAGCACGTCCATCACGGTCTGCGGAAGCTGCCCGACTTCGTCACGCTGTATCGCAAGTACCTCAAGCAGCGGTGGGACGTCTACGAACTCGACTTCACCCAGGACCGCATCGACTGGCTCGAGAAGATGTCGGAGGAGGAGCGGGAGTCCTTCGTCGGGATCGCATCCGGCTTCCACCACGGCGAGCGGCAGGTGGAGATCGAGCTGCCCGTCTTCATGATCGGCGCCGCCGAGGAGGAGAAGCTTCACATCGCCGCCCAGATCGAGGACGAGGCACGGCACACCGTCTTCTTCGACCGGTTCTACCGCGAGGTCGTCGGCATCGAGGGCGCCGACATCATGGAGGTGCTCGACAAGTCGTTTCCGTGGGTGCAGGAGACCTTCGTCGGCCCGTTCGGTCTGCTCGCCTACCAAGCCGACGAGTTACGCAGGAACCCGTACGACCAACGCGCGCGGGTCCGCTACGGGACGACGTACTTCCTCTGGATCGAGGGCGTGCTGGCGTTGTCGGTCATGAAAGTGACGCTGTCGTATGCGCGCTGGCGGGGATTCCTGCCGGCCTACTACACGGGGTTCACCGCGACGTGCCGGGACGAGTCGCGACACGTGCAGGGCGGCATGCGGTACCTGCAGGACGCGGTGCGGCGAGATCCAACGATGCTGAAAGAGATTCACGACACCCTGCGCACGATCCTGATGATCAGCGGGGTCTCCAGCCGCAAGGTCTACTACGAGCCGTTGGGCTGGACGGAGGAAGAGGTTCGGGTGCTGCTGATTCAGCAGCTGCGGCGAAAGTGCAACGACGTCGGCATCTCACTGTCTGAGGAGCTGGAAGATCTGCTGCTGCAGATCGAGCCGGTGCTGGCGGGAGGCTGACCATGGCGACGTTCTTCAGCGGGCAGTGGGCCGACGACGTGCAGTATGCGCTCAACGCCGGCCCGGACCACGACGCGCTGGCGGGCAAGCTGCAGGAGTATTGGGACTTCTACAACCTGGTTCGCTACACATATGCGTCGTCGTGGGCGCTCGGAGCGCGGAATCTACCGGCCGAATTAGGCGGCGGCACACGCTATCTCATTGTCGCCTGGCGCGACGGACTCGTCGGCGAGTGCAGGGTCACCGACGAGTCCGAACCAGTGGAAGCGACCTATGTGCTTGCGGCGGATTATCACGACTGGAAGGCGTTGTTCGCGGGGTACGACGCCCTCCGGACCGTGATGTATCGCAAGCTACTGCTCGAGGACGGCGACCTTCTCGAGTTCTTCAAGGGGATCTATTTCTTCGTCGAATGCCTGGCGCTGATCGCCACGGTGTCAACGACTCTCCCCGCGAACTCCGCGATGCTCACCGCGGTCTGACTGCGCGAGCTAGGCGCTCTTCTCGCGTCGCTCGGGTCGAGCGGGCTTGCGCGGCACGATCGTCGGCAGCACGTTGTCCTCGACCGTCTCCTTGGTCACGACGACCTTGGCGACGTCGTCGCGGCTGGGGATGTCGTACATCACCGGCAGCAGGACTTCCTCCATGATCGCGCGCAGGCCGCGGGCGCCGGTGCCGCGATGGATGGCCTGATCGGCGATGGACTCGAGCGCCTCCTCGGTGAACTCCAGCTCAACGCCGTCCATCTCGAACAGCCGCGTGTACTGCTTCACCAATGCGTTCTTGGGCTCGGAGAGGATCTTGACAAGGGATTCCTTGTCGAGGTTCGTCACCGACGCCACGACGGGCAGCCGGCCGATGAACTCGGGAATCAACCCGAACTTGATCAGGTCTTCGGGCATGACCTCGGCGAAGTGGTCCTGGGTGTCGATCTCGGCCTTGGAGTGCACCTCGGCGCCGAAGCCCAGCCCGCGTTTGCCGACGCGGTCGGAGACGATCCTCTCCAGACCCGCGAACGCACCCGCCACGATGAACAACACGTTGGTGGTGTCGATCTGGATGAACTCCTGATGGGGATGCTTGCGGCCGCCCTGCGGGGGCACCGACGCCTGGGTGCCCTCGAGGATCTTCAGCAGCGCCTGCTGCACGCCCTCGCCGGAGACGTCGCGGGTGATCGACGGGTTCTCGCTCTTGCGGGCGATCTTGTCGACCTCGTCGATGTAGATGATGCCGGTCTCGGCGCGCTTGACGTCGTAGTCGGCGGCCTGGATCAG
>NZ_JAVHWR010000060.1:0-15002 GCF_032159565.1 Mycobacterium sp. | reverse complement strand
TGGCGAAGTTCTCGGTGAGTGCCTCGATGACGGGGCGCCACACCGGCTCCGGCAGGTCGTGGCCCATACCGTCCACGACGACGAACCTCGCGCCCGCGATCACCCTGGCCAGGGTGCGGCCGTTGCGCGGCCGCACCATCGGGTCGTTGGTGCCGTGGACGACGATCGTCGGCGCGGTGATGCTGCGGGTGTAGCGCAACAGGCTGCCCGTGCCGAGGATGGCGTCGAACTGGCGCAGCATGCCCTGCGGGTAATTGCTTCGGGCGCGCAAATCTTCGACGCGGCGCCGCAGCACATCCGCCGACGGTAAGAAGTTGGGGCCGTTGATGATCGAGATGCTGCGCATTTCGGCGGCCAGCCGCTCCTCCCACGGCGCGTCTTTGCGGGCCCGCCGAAGGCCAGCTTGATGACCCGCCACCGCGGCACCGCCGAGAGTAATCGGTTCGAACTGGACATCAGCAGCCCGAGCGACGCCAGGCGGTCGGGATGGCTGCCCGCAAGCACCTGCGCGATCATTCCGCCCATCGATGCGCCGACGACGTGAACTCGCTCGATGCCGAGGTGGTCGAGCAGGCCTCGCACGTCGTCGGCCATGTCGACGAGTGTGTAAGGCACTTCGCTGCGGCGACCCGTCACGTGGCGCAGCACTCGCCGGTACACCGAGCCGCCGGCCTTCGTGCCGTGCATCTTGGTCGACAGGCCGGTGTCGCGGTGGTCGAACCGGACGACCCGATAGCCCTGCCCGACCAACTGAGCGCAGAACCCGTCCGGCCACATCGGCAACTGGGCGCCGACGCCCATGATCAGCAACACGGGCGGGGCGTCGGGATCGCACCGCGCACGCGAGGAACGGGACGGGCGAAGGTCCTCGTAGAACAACTCCACGTCGCCGCAGGGCGCGGTGCCCGTTCGGGTCTGCACGGAGTCCTTTCTACCGTCCTGCTACGCCGGCTTCTTCCACGGCTTGATCCAGTCGGT
Organism: Mycobacterium sp.; assembly: GCF_032159565.1. GTDB lineage: Bacteria > Actinomycetota > Actinomycetes > Mycobacteriales > Mycobacteriaceae > Mycobacterium. The sequence goes on along the minus strand of NZ_JAVHWR010000060.1, from coordinate 14,024 downwards.
TTCCGGCCAGCCCTCGATGCCGGCCATCAATTCGTACATAGTTGCCCCGTCGATGGATTCGCGGATGATGTCGCAGTGACCGGCGTGCCGGGTCAGCTCCTCGACGAGATGCATCGCCACCCAGCGCACGTTCCAGAAGTCCAGATCCTGCGGGAACCACGGCACATCATGCGGGACGGGCACCGCGGCGTCGAGGTCGGCTTCTCCGAAGATCCGTAGCGTCTCCTCGTTCTGCGCGCGTAGCCGCTCGAGCAGTTCGGCAAGAGTTTCGTCGTCGCGCATCAGGTACTGGTCCTGGTATTCGGCCGCCTGCTCGTCGAACGGTCGGTCGTCGCGCGGCGGCGAACCAGGCGCTGCCGTCACGCGCGCCATCCAGCTGCGCTGCACACCGGTGGCGTGTTTGACGAGTCCGCCGATCGACAGCGCGCTCACCGACGGCTTGGACCGGGCCTGATCGTCGGTCAGCCCATAGGCGACTGCGAAAAAGGCGTTCTGATTGAACCTGAGAAACTCGATCAACGTCTGGCGCTCGTCCTTGGCGGGTGAGGGCATACCTGGCACGGCTACTTCTCCTTCTTCTCGGGGCTGTTGGCGTAAAGGTCTCGGATGCAGGCAATTTCAGCGCCGTGGTGAATCATCTCCCGGTTGATGTGCAGGACCAGCGTCATGAACGGATAGTCGGCAAACGGTCCCTCGGCGGGTCCGCAGGCCCGATCAAGCTCGTCGTCGCCCAGGGCGCGCACGCCGGCGATCCAATCCTCATAGGCGTCGTCGAGCTGACGCAGCGCAGTAGCCGCGTCGGTGGCGTACGGCCAGCTTTGGTAGTCCGCGGGTGGCCCGGCGAAGTGCGAGTGGTTGCGCATCGCCAGCACTCCGACGATGACGTGCGCGAGCCGCCACGCAATGGTGGTGAACGGTACGGGCTCGGGCGCCGGGTGTTCGAAGTCGATCGAACCGTCGGAATGCACGGTCCAACAGTGCGGCACCGGGCACCAGAAGTACTCGTCATCGGTCAGCCCGTCGAGCCGCGGCCGGAGCTGGTGCGTCCAGTGAAAGTCGAGCTGGTCGGCGAGTTGGCCAACTGTGTTCTGGTTCGCTTTCGCACTCATGACACCAACCTCTCATCGATATAGGACAGATTCTGTCCTAAGACTGTGCGAGTCTGGAAAACGTGTCCGAGACGACGAGCCGGGTCTTGCAACTGCTCGGTTTGCTTCAGTCGCGGCGGGTGTGGTCGGGTGAGCAGCTCGCCGAGCGGCTCGGTGTGACCACCCGAAGCGTGCGCCGAGATGTCGAACGGCTGCGTGACCTGGGCTATCCGGTGCTCGCGAGCAAGGGCCACGGCGGCGGCTATCAGCTGGCAGCGGGAGCCGCGCTGCCGCCGCTTCTGCTGGATCCCGACGAGGCGGTGGCGATGGCAGTGTGCCTGCGGTTGGCCGCAGGTGGCAGCGTCGCCGGTGTCGGCGAATCCGCCCTGCGGGCGCTGAGCAAGCTGGACCAGGTGATGCCGTCGCGGCTGCGTTTACAGGTCTCGGCGGTGCACGAGGCCACCGTCACGCTCACCTGGGATTCTTCCGATTCGCCCGTCGAGCCCGATCTGCTGATGACTCTGGCGCGCGCCTGCCGCGACCACGAACACGTGTCGGCGTCCTATGTCGATCGCGCAGGCAACGCCACCGAGCGGCGGCTGGAGCCCTATCAGCTCGTCACGACGGGAAAGCGCTGGTATCTATTGGCGTTCGACCGCGACCGCGAGGACTGGCGCAGCCTGCGACTGGACCGGATGCACGATGTCCAAGCGAGAGCTACCACCTTCGTGGCCAGGGACGCGCCCGACGCCGCGGCGTACGTCCGACGGTCGATCAGCGCTTCGCCGTACCGATATGTTGCCCGCGTTCGCTACTCCGCTCCGGAAGAGCTAGTGGCACGGCACTTCTCGCCGTCGTCGGTGACTATCGAACCGGACGGTCCCGACGCCTGCATCGTCACTGCGGGCGCAGACGACCCGGAGCGGATGGTGTTCTATTTCGCGACCGTCGGCGCCGACTTCGAGGTGCTCGAACCGCCCGAAGTGGCCATTGCGGTTCAGTCGGTTGCTGACCGGTTACGGCGTGCTGCCAGCAGTCCGTGACGGGCGCGTCTGGCCGCAGACCCGCGCAGGCGCAGGCGAAGCAGCAGCAGTCGGCGGTGCGCCTCGAAACCCACCGAGAGCGGGTCGGACCAGGTGCGTGAGCCGCCAGACGTCTTGTGTTCAGTCGTCATGATGCGTCCATTGTGGCACTTCGCGGCCAATGGTGCAGGCGGCACGCCGTGATCTGCGTAATGAGATCTCAATCGAAATGAACTGCGGCCCAACCGCACTCAACGCAGCGGCGACGAAACGGCATATGTGACATTGATAGCGGTGTGACGATGCTCACCCTGCACAGCATCAAGCGGTGATACCCAGCCGTTCGGCGAGCACCAGAAACGCCACCGCGAAGTCGTTTTCGGCGGTGTCCGCACGCAACCGGACCCAGTCGACCTGTTCGCGCACCGCCCGAACGGCAGGCAGCAGCGCGGCGAAATCGCAGTGATGTTCGTTGAGCGAGTTCAGCTTCTCCACGAGCACCTTCGTCGGCGGAAGCACCCGCATCCTGATCGCGAGCACGTCGAACTCGTGCGCCGAGGCGATCATGTCCGCGTCCACCGGCGTTCCGTTGAGCTGGTGCAGCACGTCGATGACGAACTCCTGCGCGACGCACGCCTTGAACAGCCAGTCCTCCGGCGTGCGCTCGATGCGGAAACCCGCCTTTTCCAGCGTCAGCGCCGCCGCCTCGGTGTCCTGCTCCGCGACGACGAAGTCCACGTCATGCACCGGTTCGGGACCGCCATAGGCCCATAGCGCGTAACTACCGGCCAGCGCGAAGTCCGGACCGTGCGCCTTCAACGCCGAAGCTCCCTGTTTGAGCGCCTCACGCAGGTGGGTGTTCGTCATGGTGGGTACCTAGTACCCATGCAGATGCGAATGGCCACCTTCAACATCCTGCACGGACGCAGCGTCCACGACGGCGCCGTCGAACTCGACCGGCTCGAGGAATCCGTTCGCCGAATCGACGCCGACGTGCTGGCCTTGCAGGAAGTCGACTGCGATCAGCCGCGGTCGGCGATGGCCGACCTGACCGCGCTGGCGGCTCAGGCGATGGGCGCGGTGACGCACCGGTTCGTCGCGGCGATCGCCGGAACACCGGGGGCGACGTGGATGGCGGCGACGGGCCGAGAACAACCGGGCACGGCGGCCTACGGCATCGCGCTGCTGTCCCGGTTCCCGGTGCAGAGCTGGCAGGTGGTGCGTCTGCCGCGGATCCCGATGACCTTCCCGATGTACCTGCGCGAGCCCAACAAGGTGCTGATGGTCAACGAGGAACCGCGTGCCGCGATGGTCGCGCGACTGGAGACCCCGCTGGGACCGATGACGGTCGCCAACACCCACCTGTCGTTCGTGCCCGGCTGGAATCGTGTGCAGCTGCGTCACCTGGTCCGCGATTTGCGCGGGTTCGGCGGACCACGCGTGCTGATGGGCGACCTCAACATGACGCCCCTGAGAACCAAGCGGTGGTGCGGTATGCGGTCGCTGGGTTCGGGTCCGACCTTCCCGAGCGACAACCCAGAACGTCAGCTCGACCACATCCTCACCGACGATCCGACGCTGCAGGCCGTCGCTTCCCAGGTTCTCGAACTGCCGATCTCGGATCATCGCGCACTCGTTGTGGACGTTTCGCGGCCCTGACTACGTAGGGTGGCGGTCGTGGCGTTCGGCGTGACCTCCGCTGAGTCGACGGACCTCTTCGTGGGGCCGCCGGATGTGCCGTTGCAAGTCGTCAGGGTCACCCATACCGGCGGCACGTCGCAGATCGTCGTCGAGGGCGACGGCCTCACGACACCCGGGCCGCCACGGGCTGACCCGGCAGGCGGCGTGGCCGAGGTGCCTGTCGTGGTCAGCCACGCGATACCCGGCGAACGTCGCGCGGCGCGCGTGCTGTGTGAGGGCACCAGCACCGACTTCGAGTTCGTCGTCGCCGAGCGGGGCTGGACGATGTTCATGGTCAGCCACTTCCACTACGACCCGGTGTGGTGGAACACGCAGGCTGCCTATACCAGCCTCTGGACCGAGGAGCCGCCGGGCCGGGGCCGGCAGACCAACGGGTTGAATTTGGTGGCCGCCCACCTCGAAATGGCGCGCAGGGAACCGGAATACAAGTTCGTGCTCGCCGAGGTCGACTATCTCAAGCCCTACTGGGACACCCACCCGGAGGATCGCGCCGATCTCCGCCGGTTCATCGGAGACGGCCGCATCGAGATCATGGGCGGCACCTACAACGAGCCGAACACCAACCTGACCAGTCCCGAGACGACGATCCGCAATTTCGTGGCTGGCATCGGTTTTCAACGCGACGTCGTGGGGGCCAAGCCGGCGACGGCGTGGCAGCTCGACGTGTTCGGCCACGATCCCCAGTTCCCCGGCATGGCCGCCGATGCCGGCTTGACGTCCAGCTCGTGGGCGCGCGGGCCGCACCACCAATGGGGCCCGATGCAAAACCAGGGTGATCCCGAGCGCATGCAGTTCTCCAGCGAGTTCGAGTGGATCTCCCCGTCGGGCCGCGGGCTGCTGACTCATTACATGCCCGCGCACTATTCGGCCGGCTGGTGGATGGATTCGTCGGCGACCCTCGAAGAGGCGGAAACCGCGACCTACGAACTGTTCTCGACGCTGAAGAAGGTTGCGTTGACGCGCAACGTGCTGCTGCCGGTCGGCACCGACTACACGCCGCCGAACAAGTGGGTCACCGAGATCCACCGCGACTGGAACGAGCGCTACACCTGGCCGCGGTTCGTCTGCGGGCTGCCGCGGGAGTTCTTCGCGTCGGTGCGGGCTGAGCTGAACGAGAGGGGAATCGAGCCGTCACCGCAGACTCGCGACATGAACCCGATCTACACCGGCAAGGACGTCTCCTTCATCGACACCAAGCAGGCCAACCGCGACGCCGAGAACGCGGTGCTCGACGGCGAGCGGTTCGCCGTGTTCGCCGAGCTGCTTGGTGGCGCCACCTATCCGCAGGCCGCGCTGGAGAAGGCGTGGGTGCAGCTGGCCTACGGCGCACACCACGACGCCATCACCGGTTCGGAGTCCGACCAGGTGTACCTGGACCTGCTGACGGGCTGGCGCGATGCATGGGAGCTGGGGCGCGCGACTCGCGATAATGCGCTGGCCGTGATCTCCACCGCTGTCGAAGGATCGGCGGTGGCGTGGAATACGCTGGCGCACAGCAGAACCGATATGGTTACGGCGCGGCTGGACGAGCCGTTCGGCGACCGTGTGCAAGTGACCGACGCCGACGGCAACGAGTTGCCTACGCTGGTCGAGCATGGCGGCCGGTCGGTCACCTGGCTGGCGCGCGACATCCCGTCGCTCGGCTGGCGCGCCTACCATCTGACGGCAGGTCCTGCGGATGCGGGCTGGGAAACCCTCAGCGGCAACGAGATCGGCAACGAGCGTTATCGTCTGCGGGTCGACCCGGCGCGTGGCGGAGCGGTGTCGTCGCTCACCGACGACGGCCGTGAACTGCTCGCCGACGGTAAGGTGGGCAACGAGTTGGCGGTCTATGACGAGTATCCCGCGCATCCAGAGGCGGGCGAGGGACCCTGGCATCTGCTGCCCAAGGGCCCGGTGGTGCTCTCGTCGAGCACCCCCGCAGACTCCGTGCACCGCTACCGGTGCACGCTCGGCGAGCGACTGGTCGTGCGGGGACGGATCGGTTCGGTGCTGCGCTACACCCAGACGTTGACGCTGTGGCACGGCATCCCTCGCCTGGACTGCAGCACCACGATCGACGAGTTCACCGGCGAGGACAAACTGCTGCGCCTGCGCTGGCCGTGCCCCATCCCCGGGGCGATGCCGGTGAGCGAGGTCGGCGACGCGGTGATCGGGCGCGGCTTCGCACTGCTGCACGAGCCCGGCTCCGACGAGTCCGTCGACACCGCGAAACACCCTTACACGCTGGATAATCCGGCCTACGGGTGGTTCGGGCTGTCAGCGGCGATGCGGGTGCGCGTCGGCCAGTCCGTACGGGCCGTTTCGGTCGCCGAGGTGGTGTTGCCGGCCGAGGACACGTCGGCGCCCTTGGCCCGCGACCTCATGGTGGCGTTGGTCCGCGCCGGCGTAACGGCCACCTGCAGCAGTGCCGACACGCCGCGCTACGGAGACCTCGACGTCGACTCGAACCTCCCGGATGCCCGGATCGCGCTCGGCGGGCCGGATCAGAACTCCTTCACGGCCGCCGTATTGGCCGAGGCCGACCCCGCCTACAGCGACGAGCTCAAGCGTCAACTGCACGCGACCGGCTCGGCCAGGGTGTGGGTGCCCGCCGCCGCACCACTGGCGGCGACGTGGCGGCCCGGTGCGAACCTGCGCGGTGTGCGGGCCTTGCCCGTGCTCGTCGTCGCAGGCGACGACGTCGACGAGGCCGTCGCCTCGATCGTCGAAGACCTCGCCGACGCCGAGATCTCGGTCGATCAACAGGTGCCGTCGGACATCGAGGCGTTCGAGCGGCGAACGGTAGCGGTGCTGAACCGCGGGGTGCCCAGCTTCGCCGTCGACGCCGACGGCACCCTGCACACGTCGTTGATGCGCTCGTGCACCGGCTGGCCGGCCGGGGTGTGGATGGACCCGCAGCCGCGTCGGACCGCGCCCGACGGCTCGAGCTTCCAACTGCAGCACTGGACCCACACCTTCGACTATGCGTTGGTATCCGGCGACGGTGACTGGCGCGCGGCCGCCGTCCCGAACCGCAGTGCGGAGTTCTCCCATCCGCTGCTGACCGTCGTCGGAAAGGGCAGCACCACAGGCGGATTGCCCAGCTGGGGCTCGCTGGTGGAGATCGAGCCCGCGGGCACTGTTCAACTAGCCGCGTTGAAGGCGGCGGGCAACCCGCTGGCATCCGGTCTCTCCCAGCCCGTCGACCCCACGGAAGCGGTGGCGATGCGGCTCGTCGAAACAGTCGGGGCGACAACCGATGTCGCGATCACGTCGGGCCTGCACAGTGTGTCGTCGGCGTCACGCGTGAACCTGCTCGAGGAACCCGGCCTGCAGAAGCACCGAGCCTTCGAAGGCTTGACCCTGCACGGATACGAGATCGCCACCGTGCTGACCCGCCTCAACATGCCGCGACTCGTTGAAGCCGACCACACGCAGCTCGCGCCGGAAGCGGAGGCGGCACAGCCCTTGTATGCCCGCTACTGGCTGCACAACCGCGGCCCGGCGCCGCTCGGCGGGCTGCCCGCCGTCGCGCACCTGCACCCGCAGGCGACCGTCGCCGAGCCCAATGACACTGTCGTGCTCCGGCTCACCGCGGCCAGCGACTGCACCGACTCGGTGTTGCACGGCACGGTGCGCTTGGCATGTCCCGACGGATGGTCCGCGAGCCCGGCCACGCTGCCGTTCGTGCTGCCCAGCGGCGAACACCTGGAGGCCGACGTCGAGCTGACGATGCCGCAGGACACTGCGCCGGGGCTCTATCCGATCCGCGCTCAACTCGTCGTCACCGGCGACGACGCGGCGTCGATGCCCGCGTCGTGGCGGCAGATGGTCGAGGATGTCGCGACGGTGTCGGTCGGCACCCCGCGCGAGGACAACGAAATCGTCTACCTCATCGGCGAGCCGGCGGATGTCGGGGTGGTCGCGGGAGAGACCGCGCGGCTCGCGGTGACCGTCGGCACCTCGGCGGGTGCGAGCCTGTCGCTGGAGGCGCACCTGATCAGCCCGTGGGGCACATGGGAGTGGATCGGTCCAGCGGCGCAGGGCGCGGTGCTCACACCCGGCGAGACGGTGGAACTCGGCTTCGATGTCGCCCCGCCGCCATGGGTGCAGCCGGGCCAGTGGTGGGCGCTGGTGCGGGTGGGTTGCGCCGGACGGCTGCTCTACTCGCCTGCCGTCCGGGTGACGGTCCGATGAGCCACCCGCATGACGCCGCAACCGTTGGCGGTCGGGGTGTACCGGTCGCCGACGTCGACGCGCGGGAGGAGCGACTGCGGGCGGCCGTGCCCGCCGCTGCGCTGCCTCGCGTGGGCACCAGCGAAGGCAGGCAGTTGCGCCGCTGGCTGACGCAGCTGCTGGTGACCGAGCGGCTGATCGCCACCGAGGCCGCCGCCATGGGGCTGAGCGCGGCCGGTGCGCCCGCCGAAGCTCAACTGCTGCCGGATAATTCGGCCCGGCTCGAGATCGGCAGCGTCGCCGCGGCGGCACTGGCCGACCCGCTCGCCAGAGCGATGTTCGTCCACGTCACAGCCGGCGTCGACGTCACCGACGCCGATGTGGCCGATTATCACGCCCGCAACCCGCTGCGGTTCGCCAAGCCGTCGGACGCCGGAAACGGTTGGTGCACAGCGACAGTCGATGTGCCGCCGTTGGACGCCGTGCGCCCATCGATCGTCGGACACCTTCGCGGTGCCGCACGTCGGCGTGCCTTCCGGCTGTGGCTCGACGCGCGACGGGCCGAGCTGGTGCGGCTGGCCGCCGGCTACGAGCATCCCGGCGATCCCGGCCAGCCCGACAACACGCACAGGCACTGATGCCCGCCGCGGCGCTGGCAATCGACATCGGCGGCACGAAGATCGCCGTCGGGTTGGTCGCTGACGACGGCGAACTCGGCCACCACGCCCAGTTGCCGACGCCGGACGGTGACGCCGAGGCGATCTGGACGGTGGTCGACACGTTGGTCACGGAGGCGGTTGCCGCCGCGGGGGGTTACGTCCGCGGTGTCGGCATCGCGTCGGCGGGTCCCATCGACCTGCCGTCGGGCACCGTCAGCCCGATCAACATCCCGCAGTGGCACCGCTTTCCGATCGTCGAGCGGGTGACCGAATTGGTCGGCGCCCCGGCGCGGCTTGCTGGTGACGGCCTGTGCATGGCGATGGGCGAGCGGTGGCGTGGCGCAGGCCGCGGCGCGCACTTCATGCTCGGCATGGTGGTGTCGACGGGCGTCGGCGGCGGCCTGGTGCTCGACGGCGCACCCTACGACGGCCGCACCGGCAACGCCGGGCACGTCGGCCACGTCGTCGTCGACCCCGAGGGGGCACCGTGCACATGTGGCGGCCGGGGCTGCGTGGAGACGATCGCGTCGGGACCGAACATGGCGCGCTGGGCCCGCCAGAACGGCTGGACCGCGCCGCCGAAAGCGGACGCAAAGGAGCTCGCCGACGCCGCCAATGCGGGCGACCCGGTTGCACTGGCGGCTTTCCGTCGGGGCGCGACGGCCGTCGCCTCGATGATCGCCTCGGTCGGGGCCGTGTGCGACCTCGACCGCGTCGTCATCGGCGGGGGAGTGGCGAAGTCAGGGGCGCTGCTGTTCGATCCGGTTCGTGAGGTGCTCGCCGTGCACGCGGGCCTCGACTTCCTGCATGACCTCCAGGTGGTGCCCGCCGAGTTGGCCAACGCAGGCCTTATCGGCGCCGCAGCCTTGGTCCACACCGCACGCTCGTAACCCCGCGAGCGCGCGCAGACTGCCGCCGAATTGCGGAGTGTCTCCGTGCAGACGCGCACGCTCGCGGGGCGAGGGGATTCGCGGAATCGGCCGTTTTGGCTGATCGGTGGGCTGTCCGCTACTCTTGACCCGTTCCACCGAAGACCGTCGGTCACCGAGAAATCGGTTGAAGGTCCGGGATTGTCCGGGCGGCCCACGCAGGAGGACGAGGCAGTCGTGTTGTTGCGCGCCCCGACCATCTGCGTCGGGGCGTTCGTCGTTTCCGGCCCTGCTATCCGGCCCGCGGTCACAAACCACGAGGAGGCATGCATGGCCAGGGCTGACAAGGCCACCGCGGTTGCCGACATCGCCGAGCAGTTCAAGGGGTCGACGGCGACGCTCGTCACCGAGTACCGCGGACTGACGGTGGCCAACCTCAAGGACCTGCGCCGCTCGCTCGGTGACTCCGCTACCTACACCGTCGCCAAGAACACGCTCGTCAAGCGTGCCGCGGCGGACGCGGGTATCGAGGGCCTCGACGAGCTGTTCGTCGGCCCGACCGCGATCGCGTTCGTCACGGGCGAGGCGGTCGACGCGGCCAAGGCGATCAAGAGGTTCGCCAAGGACCACAAGGCGCTGGTCGTCAAGGGCGGCTACATGGACGGACGACCGCTGTCCGTCTCCGAGATCGACAAGATCGCCGATCTCGAATCCCGCGAGGTGCTGCTGGCCAAGCTGGCCGGCGCGATGTTGGCCAACCTGACCAAGGCAGCGGGGCTGTTCCAGGCTCCTGCGTCACAGGTCGCCCGGTTGGCTGCCGCACTGCAGGAGAAGAAGGCTGCAGAAGACGAAGCCGCGTAAATCACACTCACCCATCAGACAGAAGAAGAAGTAAGGAAGGACCAACACCATGGCAAAGCTGTCCACTGACGAACTGCTCGACGCGTTCAAGGAGCTGACCCTGCTCGAGCTATCCGAGTTCGTGAAGGCGTTCGAAGAGACCTTCGACGTCACGGCCGCCGCTCCGGTCGCCGTTGCGGCCGCCCCCGCCGCCGGTGGCGCTCCCGCCGAGGCCGCCGAGGAGCAGTCGGAGTTCGACGTCGTCCTTGAGGCCGCCGGTGACAAGAAGATCGGCGTCATCAAGGTGGTCCGCGAGATCGTTTCCGGCCTGGGTCTCAAGGAGGCCAAGGACCTGGTCGACAGCGCTCCCAAGCCGCTGCTGGAGAAGGTGACCAAGGACGCCGCCGACGAGGCCAGGACGAAACTAGAGGCCGCAGGCGCGACGGTTACCGTCAAGTAGTTTGACCACACACTGTGGGGCTGATCTGGCAAACAGGTCAGCCCCACAGTACTTTTTGCCGTCCGCGCTGGTCGGAGCCGAGATGTGACCTCCGACAAGTGTCCCCGGACCGGCGTCGTAAGCTACAGTGACTCAAGCCACAGGCGGGGAGCAGGTGGCGGAACAATTTACTGCGGAAGGATCTCGCGTGGGCATTGGCATTCAGGTCGAGGGACTGACGAAGTCCTTCGGGCCCCAGCGAATCTGGGAAGACGTCACGTTCGACGTCCCGCCGGGCGAGGTCAGCGTGCTGCTGGGCCCGTCGGGTACCGGTAAGTCGGTGTTCCTGAAGTCCCTGATCGGCCTGCTGCGCCCGGAGCGGGGCTCGATCGTCGTCGACGGCACCGACATCATCGAGTGCTCGGCCAAGGAGCTCTACGAGATCCGGACGCTGTTCGGCGTGATGTTCCAGGACGGCGCCCTGTTCGGCTCGATGAGCCTCTACGACAACACCGCTTTCCCCTTGCGTGAGCACACCAAGAAGAAGGAAAGCGAGATCCGCAACATCGTCATGGAGAAGCTCGAACTGGTCGGTTTGGGCGGTGACGAGACCAAGTTCCCCGGCGAGATCTCCGGCGGAATGCGCAAGCGCGCCGGCCTGGCACGTTCGCTGGTGCTCGACCCGCAGATCATCCTTTGCGACGAGCCCGACTCGGGGCTGGACCCGGTCCGTACCGCCTACCTGTCGCAGCTGCTGATCGACATCAATGCGCAGATCGACGCGACGATCCTGATCGTCACGCACAACATCAATATCGCCCGCACCGTGCCCGACAACATCGGCATGCTGTTCCGCAAGCACCTGGTGATGTTCGGTCCGCGTGAGGTGCTGCTGACCAGCGACGAGCCGGTAGTGCGGCAGTTCCTCAACGGTCGTCGCCTCGGCCCGATCGGCATGTCCGAGGAGAAGGACGAGTCGCAGATGGCCGAGGAGCAGGCCATGGTCGATGCCGGTCACCATGACGGTGGTGTCGAAGAGATCGAGGGCGTGCCACCGCAGATCCAGGCGACCCCGGGTATGCCGGAGCGTCAGGCCGTCGGCCGCCGTCAGGCGCGCGTTCGCGAAATCATGCACACGCTGCCGCCGAATGCGCAGGAAGCGATCCGTGACGACCTCGAGGGCACGCACCAGTACTCGGGGCACGAGTTCGGCGATCAGGAGACCGCGCGGCACCGCCAGGACGAGGCACCGACCGGCCGCATCCCGGTCGGCGAAGAGCGCTGACCTGAAAGTTGCAGTGAGCCGCTGGGTAGCGGCTCACTGACGTGCGCAGACGCTGCTCACGTCTTAGCGGACTCCCGGAGCGGTCGGCCGGCCTTCGGCCTGGCGAACCCAACCCCGGCGTCTTCGACACCGTGGCCCACGAGCTGACGGCTTCCTCCGGACTGCTGTCGAACATCAACTCGCCACCGATGTAGCGGTTGCTCAGGAAACCGGCGTCCTCGGGTAAATACTCCACATGCGACACGGCGTTATCTCTTGACGGGAAGGCTCCGACGGGCCAGTCTGTTGGGCAGCATGTGTAAACGGGTCGAGGTCGCCAGCCAGCGCCCGAGTTGATCCTGCATGCCGTAGTTGAGGAATACGCCGTCCTGCGCTATTGTTGGACGTTGCGCTGGCTGCCTCCTGCCCATCTACCGCCTCTGACATCGTGGTCCTAGGCTGAGCTCCTATCAGGCTCAGTGACTTAGGCGCGTGCCCCCTGTTTGGGGCCGTCTAGACACAGGAGATCGCCAGCCGAACCAACGCAGAGTTCGCGGCGTTAGGGACGGTGCACACCTTCCCGACAGTCGCATTAGGTGCTGGAAGGATGCATCTTGGCAGTCTCCCGCCAGAGCAGGTCCACTACTACTACCTCTAGCTCCGTACCCGGAGCACCGAATCGCATATCGTTCGCCAAGCTCCGAGAGCCTCTAGAGGTTCCCGGGCTACTTGAGGTGCAAACGCAGTCCTTCGAATGGCTTGTCGGCTCCGACCACTGGCGTGAGGTCGCCACCGCTCGCGGTGACGTCAACCCCGTCGGCGGCCTCGAGGAGGTGCTGACCGAGCTCTCGCCGATCGAGGACTTCTCCGGATCGATGTCGCTGTCGTTCTCCGACCCGCGCTTCGACGAGGTCAAGGCGCCGGTCGACGAGTGCAAAGACAAGGACATGACGTACGCGGCCCCGCTGTTCGTCACGGCCGAGTTCATCAACAACAACACCGGTGAGATCAAGAGCCAGACGGTGTTCATGGGTGACTTCCCGATGATGACCGAGAAAGGCACCTTCATCATCAACGGCACCGAGCGTGTCGTCGTCTCCCAGCTGGTCAGGTCGCCGGGCGTCTACTTCGACGAGGCCCGCGACAAGACCACCGACAAGACGCTGCACAGCGTCAAGGTGATTCCCGGCCGCGGTGCGTGGCTGGAGTTCGACGTCGACAAGCGCGACACCGTTGGTGTGCGCATCGACCGCAAGCGTCGTCAGCCGGTCACCGTGCTGCTGAAGGCGCTGGGTTGGAGCACCGAGCAGATCACGGAGCGCTTCGGCTTCTCCGAGATCATGATGTCGACGCTGGAGAAGGACAACACCGCAGGCACCGACGAGGCGCTGCTGGACATCTACCGCAAGCTGCGCCCGGGCGAGCCGCCGACCAAGGAGTCTGCGCAGACCCTCCTGGAGAACCTGTTCTTCAAGGAGAAGCGCTACGACCTGGCCCGGGTGGGCCGTTACAAGGTCAACAAGAAGCTCGGCCTCAACGTCGGTCAGCCGATCACGTCGTCGACGCTGAACGAAGAGGACGTCGTCGCGACCATCGAGTACCTGGTGCGGCTGCATGAGGGGCAGACGAGCATGACCGCCCCCGGCGGCGTCGAGGTGCCGGTAGAGGTGGACGACATCGACCACTTCGGCAACCGTCGCCTGCGTACCGTCGGCGAGCTGATCCAGAATCAGATCCGGGTCGGCCTGTCCCGCATGGAACGCGTCGTGCGCGAGCGCATGACCACCCAGGACGTCGAGGCGATCACGCCGCAGACCCTGATCAACATCCGTCCCGTGGTGGCGGCGATCAAGGAGTTCTTCGGCACCAGCCAGCTGTCGCAGTTCATGGACCAGAACAACCCGCTGTCGGGTCTGACCCACAAGCGCCGCCTTTCGGCGCTGGGCCCCGGCGGTCTGTCCCGTGAGCGCGCCGGCCTCGAGGT
>NZ_JAVHWR010000037.1:0-18706 GCF_032159565.1 Mycobacterium sp. | reverse complement strand
CGGCACCGAGGTAGGACTCACACATGGCGACGCATTCGGTGTGCCAGCCCGGACGACCGCGGCCCCACGGCGTCGGCCAGGACGGCTCTCCCGGCTTGGCGCCCTTCCACACGGTGAAGTCGCGTTGGTCGCGCTTACCGGTGGCCACGCCCTCGCCCTGGTGGACGTCGTCGATGCGGTGTCCCGAGAGCTTTCCGTAATCGGGCAGCGACGCCACGTCGAAGTAGACATCGCCGTCACCCGTATAGGCGTGCCCGCGCTCGATCATGCGCTCGATCAGCTCGACCATCTGCGTGATGTGCCCGGTGGCGCGCGGCTCGGCCGACGGCGGAAGGACCCCCAGCGCGTCGTAGGCGGACGAGAAGGCCCGCTCGAAGGTGGCGGCCCACTCCCACCACGGGCGTCCGGCATCGGCGGCCTTGTTGAGGATCTTGTCGTCGATGTCGGTGACGTTGCGAATGAACGCGACGTCGAAACCCTTGGCCATCAGCCAGCGGCGCAGCACGTCGAAGGCCACTCCGCTGCGAACGTGACCGATGTGCGGCAGACCCTGCACGGTGGCACCGCACAGGTAGATCGAGACATGGCCGGCACGCACCGGCACGAAGTCACGGACGGCGCCCGTCATCGTGTCGTATAGCCGCAGCGGCTCATGCGCTCCTCGCGTGCGCGGTCCGGTCACGACGGGCCAGCTTACCGGCCTATTCGGCGCCGACCACCAAAGCGGTCGCGATGGCGGCCAATCCTTCGCCGCGACCCATCAACCCCAGGCCGTCGGTGGTCGTCGCCGACACCGATACCGGGGCGTCCAACAGCCCGGAAAGCACCCGTTGCGCCTCGGCGCGCCTCGGCCCGACCTTGGGTCGATTGCCGATCACCTGCACAGCCGCGTTTCCCACCCGGTAGCCCTCGCCGCGTACCAGGCCGTGCACATGCCGCAGCATGTCTGCACCGCTGACACCGGCCCAGCGAGAGTCGTCGGTGCCGAACACCTCGCCGATGTCGCCGAGCCCGGCAGCGCTCAGCAGCGCGTCGCACAGCGCATGCGCCGCGACGTCGCCGTCGGAGTGCCCGGCGCAGCCGTCGGCGCCGTCGAAAAGCAGGCCCAGCAGCCAGCAGGGCCTGCCTGCCTCGATCCGGTGTACGTCGGTGCCGATGCCGACCCTCGGCGTCATACTGGCTGTCCCAGCAGCGTTTGCGCGAGCAGAAGATCGGTCGGCGTGGTGATCTTGAAGGCCAAGGGGTCGCCGTCGACCACCTGAACCGGTGTGCCGGTCGCCTCGACCACCGAGGCGTCGTCGGTGAAGAGGCCCGCGGCCCGGTCGTAGGCGCGGCGAAGCAGCTCGGTCTGACAACCCTGGGGGGTCTGCACGGCACGCAGCCCAGACCGTTCAGGGGTACTCAGCACGACGCCGTTCGCGTCGACCGCCTTGATGGTGTCGCTGACCGGCAGCGCGGGGATCACCGCGACATGACCGGACTGAAGGGCGTGTACCACCCGCACGATCACCGACGGCGGTGTGAGCGGCCTCGCCGCGTCGTGCACCAGGACGAACTCCGCGTCACCCACCGCGGCGAGAGCGAGCCGAACGGACTCCGTGCGATCCGACCCGCCCGCGACGATGACGGCGTCGGCGCCGAACACCAGCTTGGCCTCGTCGGTGCGATTGGGCGGAACGGCGACGACCACGCTGTCCACGACGCCCGAGTCACGCAGGCCGCTGAGGACGTACTCCAACATCGGGCGACCGCCCAGGTTGACGAAGGCCTTCGGCGCACCCGCGCCCAACCGCTCCCCGGATCCTGCGGCCGGGACGACGGCGACCGTGCTCATCCGTCAGGACGCGGCGGCCAGAACCTCGTCGAGAATGATCTCGGCCTTGGCGTCGTCGGTGTTCTCGGCGAGCGCCAGTTCGCCGACCAGGATCTGCCGGGCCTTGGCCAGCATCCGCTTCTCGCCTGCGGACAGGCCGCGCTCCTGATCACGGCGCCACAGGTCGCGAACGACCTCGGCAACCTTGTTCACATCGCCGGAAGCCAGCTTCTCGAGGTTTGCCTTGTAGCGGCGCGACCAGTTGGTCGGCTCCTCGGTATGGGGGGCGCGAAGCACCTGGAACACCTTGTCGAGGCCCTCCTGCCCGACCACGTCGCGGACGCCGACATATTCGGCATTCTCGGCTGGGACTCGGACCGTGAGGTCTCCCTGGGCAACCTTCAAGACGAGATATTCTTTCTGTTCGCCTTTGATGGTCCGGGTTTCGATCGCCTCGATCAACGCAGCACCGTGGTGTGGATACACAACGGTGTCTCCGACCTTGAAAATCATCTGTTTCGAGCCCCTTTCGATACTCCATACTAACACGGGGCCCGGACACGCGTCGCACAACGGTGCAGGTCAGGGGCCCCGCAGGTGAAGAGCGGGGGTTGACACGGTGACGAATACGTGCAAGGCACTGGCTGGTCAGCGACCCTAACGCGACCCCTCTCACGTGCCTGTGGATGTTTCGCGGCAAACCCGGTCGGGGACCTCGACACCTCCGCTACCGCCGCCAACCACCACCTACTACTGTGCATAGTCGAACAGGTCCTCGTCACTGGCGACCCATGTCACCGGCGCGTCGCCGGTCGAGCAGGAGGCTTCTGGGTGAACCGCTTCACGTCCCGCCGTTCCGCAGTCACCGTCGCCCTGGCGGCGTGTGGGCTGGCTGTCGCCGCTCTTTCCGGCTGCAGTGCCGGGCAGGTCTCCCAGACCGCGAGCCAGCAGGCGGCGGTCAACGGCACCGCAGCAACGGTCGGCAGTATTTCGCTCCGAAACGTGCACATACGGGCCCCGCAGAGCGGTGACTACGTGCAGCCGGGCAGCGAAGTGGAGTTGCTGTTCGTGGCGTCCAACGAATCGCCGGACCGCCCGGACAAGCTGACATCGATCACGTCCGACGCAGGCACGGTGACGCTGTCCGGCGACACTTCGCTCCCACCGGGGGGCGTTCTGGTCGTCGGTGAACCCGACGGTCAGGTCGCAGCCCTGGAGCAGGCGGAGACCGCCGGTACCGCGAAGGCCACGGTCACCATCAACAAACCGATCACAAACGGCCTGACCTATAACTTCACCTTCACCTTCGAAAAGGCGGGCCAGATCACCGTCGCGGTGCCGATCTCGGCGGGCGAGGCGGGGCGCCGCGACCAGGCCGGCAACACGCCCAACGAAGAGGGCGGCGACACGGGCGGTCACCACTAAGGATCTGCCTTGATCTGTCACAGCTGGCGGATACCGTCACATCGTGGCCAAGGCGCGTTCGCAGTACCGGTGTTCCGAGTGCCACCACATCACCGCAAAGTGGGTCGGGCGCTGCCCTGACTGCGGCACCTGGGGAACGGTCGACGAAGTGGCCGTGCTCGCCACCGTGAACGGTTCGCCGACAAGACGGGCGGTGGCGCCGACGACGCCCGCCGTGCCGATCAGCTCCATCGATCCCGGTGCCACCAGGCACTGTCACACCGGGGTCAGCGAACTCGACCGCGTGCTCGGCGGCGGCATCGTCCCCGGTTCGGTCACCCTGCTGGCGGGCGACCCCGGCGTAGGCAAGTCGACGCTGTTGCTGGAGGTGGCCCATCGCTGGGCCGAAGCCGGGCGGCGGGCGCTGTACCTCTCGGGCGAGGAGTCCGCAGGCCAGATCCGGATGCGCGCCGAACGCACCGGCTGCCACCACGACGAGGTCTACCTGGCCGCTGAGTCCGATCTGCAGACGGCGCTGGGCCATATCAACGAGGTCAAACCGACGCTGGTGGTGGTCGATTCGGTGCAGACCATGTCGACCACCGAGGCCGACGGCGTGACCGGCGGCGTCACCCAGGTGCGAGCGGTGACGACGGCGCTCACGATGACCGCGAAGACCACCGGAATCGCGATCATCCTTGTCGGTCACGTCACCAAGGACGGTGCGATCGCCGGTCCGCGATCGCTGGAGCACCTCGTCGATGTCGTGCTGCACTTCGAGGGCGACAGAACGTCGTCGCTTCGTATGGTGCGTGGGGTAAAGAACCGTTTCGGCGCGGCCGATGAGGTCGGCTGTTTCATGTTGCACGACAACGGAATCGAGTGTGTCGCCGATCCGTCGGGCCTCTTCCTCGACCAGCGTCCGGCGCCCGTTTCGGGCACCGCGGTGACGGTGTCGCTCGACGGCAAGCGCCCGCTCATCGGCGAGGTGCAGGCCCTGATCGCGGCACCGACCACGTCGTCTCCGCGCCGCGCGGTCAGCGGCATCGACTCGGCGCGCGCGGCGATGATCGCGGCGGTGTTGGAGAAGCGGGCCCGGCTGAGGGTGGCGCAATGCGACATCTACCTGTCGACGGTGGGCGGGATGCGGCTGACGGAGCCGTCGGCGGACCTCGCGGTGGCATTGGCGATCGCTTCGGCCTATGCGGATCTGCCCATGCCGGCGACGGCCATCGCGATCGGCGAAGTCGGTCTGGCGGGCGACCTGCGCCGGGTCAGCGGCATGGAGCGGCGCCTCACCGAAGCCGCCAGGCTCGGCTTCACCTGCGCGGTGGTTCCGCCCGGTGTGAAAACGGTGCCGATAGGCTTAAAGGCGATTGCGGCCGACAACATCACCGCTGCAATGAAGGTGCTGACGGAGATCGCGGTGAAGGGCGGCCGCCCCGAGGAGGGGCCATGGCCGTGAAGGAAAGACGCCGAAACGTGGTGCAGCTGGCGCGCCCGACCCTGCGGGAAACAATCGGCAGGCTCGCGCCGGGAACTGCGCTGCGCGACGGCCTGGAACGCATCCTGCGCGGCCGCACCGGCGCACTGATCCTGCTCGGTTACGACGACAGCGTCGAGTCGATCTGCGACGGCGGCTTCGCGCTGGACGTCGCGTACGCACCGACCCGGCTGCGCGAGCTGTCGAAGATGGACGGCGCCGTGGTGCTCTCCAGCGACGGCACCAGGATCCTGCGGGCCAACGTCCAGCTGGTGCCCGACCCGTCGATTCCGACCGACGAGTCCGGCACCCGGCATCGATCCGCCGAGCGCACTGCAATCCAGACGGGGTATCCCGTTATCTCGGTGAGCCATTCGATGAGCATCGTGACGGTGTACGTGGCCGGCGAGCGGCACGTGGTGCCCGACTCGGCGACGATCTTGTCACGGGCCAACCAGACCATCGACACGCTGGAGCGGTACAAGTCGCGGCTGGACGAGGTGAGCAGACAGCTGTCGACGGCCGAGATCGAGGACTTCGTCACGCTGCGCGACGTGATGACGGTGGTGCAGCGACTGGAGATGGTCCGCAGGATCAGCCTCGAAATCGATTCCGATGTCGTCGAACTCGGCACCGACGGCCGCCAACTGAAACTTCAGCTGGAGGAGCTGGTCGGCGACAACGACAACGCCCGCGAGCTGATCGTGCGCGACTACCATGCCAACCCGGACCCGCCGACCGCATCACAGGTGACCGCGACGCTCGAGGAACTCGACGGGCTTTCGGATACCGAGCTGCTCGACTTTACAACGCTGGCAAGGGTTTTCGGCTACCCGTCAACGGCGGAAGCACAGGACTCGGCGATGAGCTCGCGCGGCTACCGGGCCATGGCGGGAATCCCGCGTCTGCAGTTCGCTCACGTCGATCTGCTGGTGCGGTCCTTCGGGTCGCTGCAGGGACTGCTCGCCGCCAGCGCGAACGATCTGCAGTCCGTCGACGGCATCGGCTCGATGTGGGCGCGCCACATCCGCGAGGGTTTGTCGCAGCTTGCCGAGTCGACGATCGCCGACCGGCTGGCCTAGCCGGCCGGCGCGGGCGCCTGCTGGGGCGCAGGAGCACCATCCGCCGGTGCCGTCGCCTCTGCCTGCGGCGCGGGCTGGGCCAGGATGAACGGCATGGACGCAGACCGCAGATTGCCGAGCTGGACGATCAGGTTGTACGTGCCGGGTCCGATCGGCTGACGCGGCAGCGGGCAGCCGGGCCCCGAGCCCATGCCCGTCCAGGTCACCTCGGTCGTCACCTGTTCACCTGGGTTGAAGGTCTTCACCAGCGTCTCGTTGGACGGGGCGCAATCGAGGTTCGACCACAGCCGGGTGTTGTCCAGGGCGTAGACATAGGCCGCGAGCACCGCGGCGCCGACGTCTCGCTTGCAGGCCACCAACCCGATGTTGGTGACGACCATCGTGAACTTCGGCTGATCGCCCACGACGTATTCCGGCTGGCTGGTGATGCCCTTGACGGCCAGCGTGCTGTCCGGGCAGTCGTCGCCCTCCTTCAGCACCGGCGGCGGGGTGACGGCGGCGGTCGGGGTCGGCGTTGGCGCCGGTGCATTAACGGCCGGCGGGACGACGGGCGTCTTGACCTCGGGGTTCTCCCCCGGCAGCGGGGTCGGCGCGACAGCAGGAGCCGGGACGGGCTTGTCGGCGCTCTTCGTCTCGCCGCCCGTGTTCATGACGATCATCACCACCACCGCGGCGATGACCCCGACGACCAGGACCGCAATGCCAATCGCAAGGGCCCTGCGGCGCCAATAGATCTGGGTGGGTAGTGGGCCATGCGGCTCTAGATCCAGCACAGACTCACGGTAAGGCCAGGTCACGCACAATCGTCCGAGGTCGCTCGGCGTGTCGGCGATGTGGGGGTACCCCCGCTTGCGATGAGCGCTTGCGGGAAGAGCGGACCGCTGCGATGAGCGCTTGCGGGAAGAGCGGACCGCTGCGATGAGCGCCGGCTCAGCCTTCGCCGATGTCGCCCAGATGGTCCCGCAACACCGCCCGGCCGTCGGCGAGGCGGTAGGTGAGGCAGGCGATCGCCAACGTGCCGGCACCGAGGCGTTCGGCGATCGCCGTCGACCGCGCCCGCAGTTGGGCCGCCGTCTCGGTGACATGCCTCGCCTCGAACTCGTCGGCGCCGGTCAAGCCCTCACGCCGGCCGACGAGGATGGACGGCGTCACCCGTTCCACCACGTCACGCACGTAGCCGCCGGGCACCACGCCCTCGTCGAGCGCGGCCATCGTCGCCTTCACGGCGCCGCAGCTGTCGTGACCGAGCACCACGATGAGCGGAACGTTCAACACGGTGACCGCGTACTCGATCGAGCCCAGTACCGCGGAGTCGATGACATGACCTGCGGTCCGCACCACGAACATGTCGCCGAGCCCCTGGTCGAAGATGATCTCGGCGGCGACCCGGCTGTCGGCACAGCCGAAGAGCACCGCCGCCGGCTGCTGGCCCTCCGCGAGTGCCGCTCGATGCTCGATGCTCTGGCTCGGATGCGCGGGCTTTCCCGCGACGAATCGCTCGTTACCCTCCTTGAGTGCTTTCCAAGCGGTTACCGGGTTCGTGTTGGGCATGACCGACATTGTGCCGGAGCGCGACTTGCTGATCGACGCGGCCGAGCTTCTGTCGTGGTACGGGCGCGAGCAGCGCGACCTGCCGTGGCGGCGGGCCGGCGTGACGCCGTGGCAGGTGCTGGTGAGCGAGTTCATGCTGCAGCAGACACCGGTCGCCCGGGTCGAGCCGATCTGGCTGGCCTGGGTGGCGCGCTGGCCCACGCCGTCGGCCACGGCTGCGGCGAGCGCGGCAGACGTGCTGCGGGCATGGGGCAAGCTCGGCTACCCGCGGCGGGCGAAGCGCCTGCACGAGTGTGCGGTGGTGATCGCGACCGAGCATCACGACGCGGTGCCCTCGGACGTCGAAACGCTGTTGTCGCTGCCGGGAATCGGTGCATATACCGCGCGTGCAATCGCGTGCTTCGCCTATCGCCGGCGGGTGCCGGTCGTCGACACGAATGTTCGGCGGGTGGTGGCACGCGCCGTACACGGCCGCGCCGACTCCGCGGCGTCACCATCACGCGACCTCGCAGATGTCGACGTGCTTCTGCCGAACAACGATGATGCACCGCGGTTTTCGGTGGCGCTGATGGAACTCGGCGCCACGGTGTGCACGGCACGGTCACCGCGCTGCGGCATCTGCCCGTTGAGCGTGTGCGCGTGGCGGTCGGCAGGCTATCCGGCCGCGACGGCACCCGCGCGCCGGGTTCAGCGTTATGCGGGCACCGACCGGCAGGCGCGCGGACGCCTGCTGGATGTTCTGCGTACCAACGACTTTCCCGTCTCCCGCGCCCAACTCGACGTCGCGTGGCTGTCCGACACGGGGCAGCGCGACCGGGCCCTGGACTCGCTGCTCGTCGACGGCCTGGTCGAGCAGACCGCCGACGGTCGTTTCGCGCTTGCCGGCGAAGGCGACTAGGACACGGGCGCGACCCGCCGGGCCAGCCGCGCGAGTCTCGACGGCTTGAAGTCCCACACATCGGCGTCGTGTTTCGAATCCCACGCGTAGGTCGGCGTGCTCCCGTCCACCAAATCTCGAAGCCCTGGCAGCGCAAGAACTTCCGCGGACCAGTCGTAGAGACGGGTGAACCTCGGCTGGATGATGCCGATGTCCAGCATGTGGCCGAACCCGTGCTCGACCGCCACGTAGGTGTCGACGTCGTCGCCGAGCGGATAGGTGTCGGGTAGCACCCGCGACAGCGAAAGGAAGATGCCGGTCATGCCGACCCGGGGATCCCCCACCGGGCGACCCACCGGCGCGAGGCGGCCCAGTGCGAGCCGGGGTGCGGCCACCAGCGCGTGTGCGAACAGCACCCGCACGAGAACCACGTTGAGGAAGAAGCGCTCCACCCTGCCCTCCTCGGCGGCGAGCGCCTCGTGGTCCAGGTAGCCCGCTGCGATGCTGGCGTTGTGCGCGCGGTACCAGTTGCGCGCGGTGGGTTGGTGGATGAAGTCGAGGTGTGCGGCCACCGCGTCTCGGCTGGGCTCGCCGGCGTAGCCGAACGCCAGCGCGCGGGCCTCGGCGGTGTCGCGTAACAACCCTTCGTTCACAGCCCGCCACCACGGGCTGCCGGGCCGCCTGTCGCTCGATGGGTTTAGAAGTCCCCGTCGCATTTGCCAATTCATGAACGCGGTTGCCGCGCGCCGATACGGGAGATACCCGCGGTCGACTTCGCGTGGCACCTCGTAGAGCCCGCGCATCAGGGTGAACCGCGCCGTCGGGTCGTCCCGGACGCCATCCAACGCCGAACGCGCATAGGCCGCAGCAGAATTGCCCGCCACATGCCGATTCTTCCACGTAGCCTTAACCTGTGGTGCAGGCTCCGCGAACCCGCTACGCCAAGTGCGGCGAACTGGACATCGCATACCAGGTTCTCGGTGACGGCCCAGTGGATCTCGTGGTGCCCCCAGGGCCATTCGTCGCGTTCGATTCGATTGACGCTGAGCCTGCCCTCTATCGCTTCCATCGTCGCCTGGCGTCGTTCGCCCGATTGATCCGGTTCGATCAGCGGGGAATGGGCGCGTCGTCGCGGACCTCATCACCCGAGATCATCGGGCCTGAGTTCTGGGCCGAGGACGCTATCGCGGTGATGGATGCCGCTGGCAGCGATCAGGCCACCATATTCGGTTCGGGCTGGTCCGCTATGACCGCGCTGGTATTGGCGGCCGACTACCCCGCGCGGGTCCGCAACCTAGTGATCGTGAACGGCGCTGCGCGCGCGATTTGGGCACCCGACTACCCGATCGGTGCGAAAGTAAGCGCCGGTGAGCAATGGGGAACTGTCGCATTGGATCCCGATGCGGTCGACCAGGGGTTCGACGTTTTGCGAGCTTTCGCGCCGAGTGTCGCCGACGACGAGAACTTCCGCCGGTGGTGGGATGTCGCCGGAAACCGGGCGCAATCGCCGAGCGAGGCGCGCGCAGCCGTCGAAGTGATCGGCCGCGCCGACCTGCGCTATGCACTCGCTAGAATCACTGCACCGACGCTCGTCCTGCATCGCAAAGACGCGGTGATGATCCCCGTCGAGCACGCCCGCTATATCGCGGAGCGCATCGTGGGCTCGCGCTACCTGGAGTTGCCCGGCGCCGACACGCTGCACTGGACAGGCGATGCCGCCGCCATTCTCGATGAGATCGAGGAGTTCGTCACGGGCGCCCGCGGTAGTGTCGTAACCGAACGAGTGCTCACCACAATAGTTTTCACCGATATCGTGGGATCGACTCAGCGCGCAGCGGGACTCGGCGACATGCGGTGGCACGACCTGCTGGACAACCACGACCGCATCGTCCGTCAGCAGCTCCGGCGGTTCTCCGGCCGCGAAGTCAACACTGCGGGCGACGGGTTCGTCGCGACATTCCCCAGCCCCAGCGTGGCGATCGACTGCGCCGAGGCGATCGTCGAGGCCGTTCGCCCTCTCGGTATCGAGATCAGGGCCGGGGTACACGCCGGGGAGGTCGAAGTGCGTGGTGCCGACATCGCCGGAATGGCGGTGCACATCGGTGCGCGGGTCGGCGCGCTCGCTGGTCCCAGTGAAGTGCTTGTCTCCTCGACCGTACGCGAGATCGTCACAGGATCACGACGGCTGTTCGCCGAGCGCGGCGAACACGACCTCAAAGGCGTGCCCGGCCGGTGGCGCGTATACGCCGTGACCGGAACCTGATTCGGCTAGGCCGTCTGAGCTCGATCTCCGTCCATGTTGCAGGCGAAGCTGCGTCGGTAGTCCGAGGGTGTCACGCCGATGATCCGGCGAAAGTGGTGACGCAACAGCGTTGCGGTACCGAAGCCCGAGCGGTCGGCGATCTGGTCGATGTCCATGTCGCTCTCTTCGAGCAATCGCCTGGCGTAGAGCACACGTTGGTCGGTCACCCACTGCATCGGAGTCGTGCCTGTCTCGTCGACGAAGCGCCGCGCGAAGGTGCGCGCCGACATGTTCGCGCGCCTGGCCAGGGTGGCGACGGTGTGTGGCTTGTCGAGGTTGCCCAGAATCCAATCCAGTTGCGGTGCAAATCGTTCCGAACATCGGACCGGAATCGGCTGGTCGATGTACTGACGCTGGCCACCGTCGCGCTGCGGCGGGACGACCATCCGGCGCGCGATCTTGTTGGTGATCTCGCTGCCCAGTTCGCGACGGACAAGGTGCAGGCACGCATCGATGCCCGCCGCCGTCCCTGCACTGGTGATCAGGTTGCCGTCGTCGACGAAGAGCACGTTGCGGTCCACCCGGGCGGTCGGGAACCGGCGAGCCAGGTCGTCGGCGTGCATCCAGTGCGTGGTGCACGGCCGCCCGTCGAGCAGCCCAGCCTCGCCGGCAACGAAGGCACCCGAGCACACGGTCAGGATGATCGCGCCCGCGTCGGCAGCGGCCTTGACGGCCTGCAGCGCCTCGGGCCGATAGTCGGATCCGCCGATCGCCGGGATCGCGACGAGGTCGGCCCCGATGAGGTCGTCCAACCCGTGGTCCGGGGTGAGGGTGGCGCCGACCGACGTCGGGATCGGCTTGCCCGGCTCCGGCCCGCACACCTTGAAGTCGAAGTTCGGGACACCTTCGGCGGAGCGGTCGATTCCGAAGACCTCGCAGATCACGCCGAACTCGAATACCGCAAGGCGGTCGAGCACCAGCGCGCACACCTTCTCAATGGCCATGGCAGTATCTTAACGTACGCTGTCACTGCTGCCACTGTTGGCGGGATATTTCCCCATGGAGCATTACTGCCATGACTACGGCACTGACGTTCCTCATTCTGATCGCACCGTTCGCGGTGGCCGCGTGGCTGAGCTGGGCCGCACACCGCACCGACTCACTTCGCATCCGGTTCGACCAGTTCCGGTGGTCCGCTCCGATGGTCGGAAGGCTGTTCGAGGACGACCGCGACGGGTTCCGCATCGCGCACGACGTCGACGCCGTGCGCACACGCTTCGAGAAGCAGCCCTCCTGGCCGTCTTCAGGCGCGACCGGCGAGCGTCGCTAGGAATGACTGCACCGCATCTCGATAGACCTGCGGCTGTTCGTCGTGGACGAGATGACCGGCGCCGGACACGTGTAAATACGTTGCCCGGTGGCCGGTTTCGCTCATTTCACGCATCTGCCCAGGCGGCGTGACGGAGTTGCCCGCCTCGATGAGAAGTGCGGGCACCCGCGCGTTGCGCCACTGAACCCAGTAGTCACGGGTCCCCCACTGCGCGGCGATGTCGATCCAGATCTTGGTGTGGCCGTGCAGCCGCCACCCGGTTGCGGTGCGGTCGAACGCCTCCAGAAAGTACCGTCCGGCGACGGGTCCGAATTCGTCGTAAACCTGTTGGCTCGACTCGAATTCGACGGGCAGAGCCTGCAGCCACGGCTCCCACGGGCCGGTGGTGCGGCCGCGGAAGTCCGGCGCCATGTCCTCGACGATGAGGGCGTTCACCAGGTCGGGTCTCGAAGCCGCCAAGCACCAGGAGTGCAGGGCGCCCATCGAGTGGCCGATCAGGGTGGCGGGCCGGTTCAGTGTGGCCACCGCGTCGCCGAGGTCGTCGACGAATCGTTCCGTGCTGATCGGGTGCGGATCGGCGACGTCGCGGCCGCGGTGCCACGGCGCGTCGTAGGTGTAGACCTCACCGTGCTCGGCCAGCCACGGCAATTGGCGCGTCCATGTGCTGCCGCGCCCCATCAGGCCGTGCACGAGCACCAGCGGGTCGCCGTAACCGCCTCGGCGAGTGAGAAGGTCGCCGTCCACGGTCACATGCCGATCAGCGATTCGATCCAGGCGCGCGCGAAGTAGACCAAAAACCCTGTGGCGGCGATCCACAACAGCGGGCTGACGTCACGGAACTTGCCTGCCGCCGATTGCACGACCACCCATGCGATGAAGCCGATTCCGATGCCGTTGGCGATGGAGAAGGACAGCGGCATGACCGCGACGGTCAACACGACCGGCACCGCAACGGAGAACTCCGAGAGGTCGACGTCACGAAGGTGCGAGAACATCATCACGCCGACGACGACCAGCGCCGCCGCTGCGACCTCCGTCGGCACGATCGACGCCAGCGGCGTCACGAACATGGCCGCGAAGAACAGCAGGCCCGTGACGAGGTTCGCCAATCCCGTGCGCGCACCTTCCTGAATGCCCGCCGCCGACTCGAGGAAGACCGTGTTGGACGACGACGATGTGACCCCGCCGACGACCGCACCTACGCCCTCGACGATCAGCGCGGAGCGCAGTCGCGGGAACGTGCCGCGGTCGTCGGCGACGTTCACCTCGCGCGAAAGCCCGGTGAAGGTGCCCATCGCGTCGAAGAAGTTCGCGAAGACCAACGTGAACACGAGCATGACTGCGGCCAGCACGCCGATTCGGCCGAAACTGTCCAGGCTGAAGGCGCCGACCAGCGAGAGGTCCGGCATGGCGAACGGCGAGCCCGACAGGGTCGGCACCGAGAGACTCCAGCCACCTGGATGGTCCACCGACGACCCGAGATGCCAGATGGCCTCGATGACGACCGCGAGCACGGTGCCTGCCACCAGCCCGATGAAGATGGCGCCGCGCACGTGCTGGACGACCAGGATGCAGGTGAGCAGCAACGTGAAAACGAATACCAGCGTCGGAACCGTGCTGATCGAACCGGCGCCACTGGCGCCGAGGCCCACCGGCGGCGACGGCAACCCGGTCGATCCGATGAAGCCCGCGTCGACCAACCCGATGAACAGGATGAAGGCGCCGATACCCGCCGTGATCGCGAGCTTGAGCTGCATGGGCACCGCATCGAAGATCAACGTGCGCAGGCCCGTCGCCGCCAGCACCACGATGATGATGCCGTTGATGACCACCAGGCCCATCGCCTCGGGCCAGGTGAGCGACCCGACAACGGTCGTCGCGAGGAAGGAGTTGATACCCAACCCCGCCGCGAACGCGAACGGGAGCCGGGCGATCAGACCGAACAGGACCGTCATGACACCCGCGGCAAGGGATGTCGCGGCCGAGACCTGCGCGAAGTTCAGAGTATGGCCGTCGACGTCGTGGGCGTCGGACAGGATGATCGGGTTCAGCACGACGATGTAGGCCATCGCGATGAACGTGACGACGCCACCTCGTATCTCCGCCGTCAGCGTCGAGCCACGCGCGGTCAGTTCGAAGAATGCATCGAGGCGGCCCCGCGTCATAACTGGAACCCTAGGTGCGTCGGGCGGCCAACAGGCAGGCGGTAGCCTTGGCCGCATGCCCGTGGTGAAGATCAACGCAATCGAGGTCCCGCCCGACGCCGGTCCGGAACTGGAGAAGCGGTTCGCGCACCGCGCACACGCGGTCGACAACCAGCCCGGTTTCCTCGGCTTCCAGCTGCTGCGCCCGGTCAAGGGTGAAGATCGCTACTTCGTCGTGACGCAGTGGGAGTCCGAAGAGGCGTTTCAGGCGTGGGCGACGGGTCCTGCCGTCGAGGCGCACGCCGGCCAACGCGCCAATCCCGTCGCCACCGGCGCTTCGCTTCTGGAGTTCGAGGTTGTACTGGACGTTGCGGGGACCGACGCCGAGGCCTGACGCGAGCAGGACGCGCCGCTGGGCGACCTCGATGTCGGTCGTCGTCACAGTGGTCGTCGCCCTGGCTTGCGGGTGCGCGGACGCCGGACCGGCCGGGCCTGCCGGTGCCGCGCAGAGCATCCACATCGACACCAATACGCCGCAGGGTCTGCGTGCCAAGCAGATCATGGACATGCTCAATTCGGACTGGCCGATCGGACCCAACGGAATTCGGACCCTGGCCGCCCCGAAGATCATGGACGATGTCGGCGTCACGATGGACAAGATCTGGTGGGACCGCCCGTTCACGCTGACCGGTCTGGAGGTCGGCGCCGGACACGCGACGCTACACGTGCTGACGTCCTACCAGGTATCGCAGACCATCGAACTGCGTACCAACGACGCCGGGCTGGTCGACCGGTTCGATGTGTCGCTGGTGCCGCCGGTCATCAAGTCGTGGAAAGACATCGACGCCGAGATCTCCAAGACCGGGGCGAAGTACTCCTATCAGGTGTCGAAGGTCGACGACGGCAAGTGCTCCCTGGTCGCGGGAACCAACACCGACCTCTCGCTGCCGCTGGCGTCGATCTTCAAACTGTATGTGCTGCTTGCGGTTTCGGAGGCAGTCAAGGCCGGGACCGTCAGCTGGGACGACCAGCTGACGGTGACCAGGGAAGGCAAACTCGTCGGCGCGGCGGGTCTCGACAAGATACCGAACGGTACGACGGTGTCGGTGCGGACCGCCGCCCAGCAGATGATCTCGGCCAGCGACAACATGGCAACCGACCTGCTGATCAATCGCGTGGGCCCCGGTGCCGTCGAACGTGCGCTGGTCACCGCGGGACATCACGATCCGGCGAGCATGACGCCGTTCCCTACGACGCACGAACTGTTCTCGGTCGGTTGGGGCAGGCCGAATCTCCGCGACCGGTGGCAGCAGGTCTCGTCGTCTTCGGTGGGGCGGGCACGAGTGTTCGCAGAGACCAATTCGCGGCCTTATGACCCTGACCCGGAACGGACCCACACGCCCGCATCGGACATCGGCGCCGAGTGGTACGCCTCTGCGGCCGATATCTGCCGTGTGCACGCGGCGCTGCAGGCGTCAGCCGTCGGGCCCGCCGCTCCGGTGAAGAACATCCTGTCGGCGATTCCGGGCATCGACCTGGATCGCGCGAAGTGGCCGTATATCGGCGCCAAGGGCGGGAACCTACCCGGCGACCTGACATTCAGCTGGTACGCCGTCGACCGCGCCGGGCAACCGTACGTGGTCAGCTTCCAATTGAACTGGCCGAAGTTCCGCAGTCAGACCGCAGCCGCGTGGCTGCTCTCGATCGTGCACCAGACGTTCGACCTGGTGCCCGCCGCGTAGTCACAACGTGGAACGCAGGTTCCATGCGTGACCGCGGAAGTGCATGACCGTCCTGCTGACGGGTGCGATGTCGATGCGCCAGAACGACTTCGCGGGTGCATCGAGCGCCACCAGGATCGCGGCGCGAACGACCGCGGGATGTGTGACGGCGACCAACCGGCTGCGACGGGTGGTCAGCGTATCCATCCAGTCGCGCACCCGGTTGACCAGATCGACGACGGATTCGCCGCCGTGCGGCGCCCTGCCCGGATCGGTCAGCCAGATGGCGAGTTCCGCCGGCAGTACCCCGCCCAGCACATCGCCGCGCCATCGGCCGCAGTCCAGATCGGCCAGCCGCTGGTCGATGATCGCCTGCAAGCCAAGGAGTTCCGCGGTTTGCCTGGTTCGCTTCTCAGGCCCGCAGAACGCGCTGTCGGTGACGCCGAGTTCGATCGATGCATCGACCTGCCGGTGGCCGACAGAGTTCAGCGGTTCGTCGGTGGGGAATCGTCCGGCCGACATCGCGTCGGTCATGGCGTGCGACACAAGTGTCAGCCGGACGGTCTCACTCACGGCTCGCCTCGGGGACTCATACCGGGCTGAACGTCTCCTGACGCTCAGGCTCCCCGAGCAGTCGGTGCGCCATCGAGCCGAACACCACCGCGATGATCGCCCACAGCACGAACTGAGTGCCCAGCGAATGCAGCCGGAAGTCGTAGAGCACGTCAGCGGGAAAGTCGCCCGGTGTCTCGTCGATGGTCGGCAGTGCCAGCATGACGATCGCGACGGCGACGACATAGGCCGCAGCCGCGATCAGCGTCGCGCTCCAGGCGTCGAACCGCTCCACCAGGCGCCGGCCCAGCCACACCGCGGCGGTGAGCAACACCGCCGACAGCACCACCATCATCAGGTAGAGCAGAGTGCGCTGTCGGATGGTCTCGTCGAGACCGACCGCGGGCGGATTCGCCGGATACTTCAGGAACGGAACCACGTACAGCGACAGGAACATTCCGGCCGCCAACAGAACGGACAGCAGTCGCGGTGACAGGGTGCCGAGACGGCCGTAGGAGACGCAGTACGCCACCGCGAACAAGGCCCCCATGGCGACGCCGAATGCCAGCACGCCGAATCCCATGCCGATGTTGGCCTGCACGCCGCGAGTGAACAGCTCGACACCGTGCTCGTGGCCGGCCTCTTGCGCCTCCTCGAAGGCGATAGCCCTGCCGATAACGGGTTCGACGAAGGTGCGGGCGAAGACGAATGCCGCCACGCTCGCAACGGCGCCGGCCAACAGGCCACGCGCAATTATTCGTTTTTCCATTTGGGCGTCTGCTTCGGGGCGAATCAGTGGCAGGGGAAGCCCAGCAGATGGCGAGCGTCGTGGGTGAACTCATGCACATAGGTATTGCTGCCGACCACCGACGTCGCACCCTGGTCCATGCCGACGAAGTACAGCACCAACAAGGCCAGGAATGCGGTCGCGGCCAGCCACACAGCCGCCTTGGCGGCCGAGATGTCCAGCGCGGGCGCTGCGCTCTTGCGAGCCTCGGGAGACGTCATGAAGGATTCCTTTCCCGGGATCTCGCGTCCCAGTCTTCAAGGTCGGTGGCGGCCGTCGGGTCTGACTGTCACAGTGGCGCGACCGTTCTGGATTCACACCAGATTCCTTCGCCCGCCTGATTACATCGCACATCCTAAACAACCGCCCGGCAATCGGGCCCAGGCATAGCAAAAGGCCCCCGAATCTTTTTGATTCGGGGGCTTTTGCGCCTACGCGTTAATTACTCGGTGGCCGTGGTGGTTGCCGTACCGGCCGCACCGGCGTTGGCCAGATCGGCCTCTTCGACCGGTTTGGCGGGCTTCTTCGTCCCGACGAAGGTGAACTTCGCATCCTCGCCGGTGCCCTCGCCATCCCAGTTGTCGACGTCGACCGTCACCAGCTGGCCGGGACCGACCTCCTCGAAGAGGATCTTCTCGGAGAGCTGGTCCTCGATCTCGCGCTGGATGGTGCGACGCAGCGGCCGCGCACCGAGCACGGGGTCGAACCCGCGCTTGGCCAGCAGGGCCTTGGCCTTGTCGGTCAGGTCCATGGCCATGTCCTTGCCCTTGAGCTGCTTTTCCACCCGGCCGATCATCAGGTCGACCATCTTGATGATCTCTTCGCGAGTCAACTGATGGAAGACGATGATGTCGTCGATGCGGTTGAGGAACTCGGGCCGGAAGTGCTTCTTCAGCTCGTCGTTGACCTTCTGCTTCATCCGCTCGTAGTTGTTGTCGCCACCGCCCTGGGTGAAGCCGAGCCCGACGGCCTTGGAGATATCCGACGTGCCCAGGTTGGACGTGAAAATCAGCACGGTGTTCTTGAAGTCGACCGTGCGGCCCTGGCCATCGGTGAGGCGGCCGTCCTCCAGGACCTGCAACAGGCTGTTGTAGATCTCCTGGTGAGCCTTCTCGATCTCGGCGAACAACACGACGCTGACCGGCTTGCGCCGCACCTTCTCGGTGAGCTGACCGCCCTCTTCGTAGCCGACATAGCCAGGAGGCGCGCCGAACAGACGCGAGGCGGTGAAGCGGTCGTGGAACTCGCCCATGTCGATCTGGATGAGCGCGTCGTCGTCACCGAACAGGAAGTTGGCCAGCGCCTTGGACAGCTCGGTCTTACCCACACCGGACGGGCCGGCGAAGATGAACGAGCCGGACGGGCGCTTGGGGTCCTTGAGGCCCGCACGGGTGCGGCGGATCGCCTTGGACACCGCCTTGACGGCGTCCTCCTGGCCGATGATCCGCTTGTGGATCTCATCCTCCATGCGCAGCAGCCGAGTGGTCTCCTCCTCGGTCAGCTGCCCGCCCTCCTCGTAACCCACGTAGCCGGGGGGCGCACCGAACAGCCTCGACGCGGTGAACCGGTCGTGGAACTCACCCATGTCGATCTGGATCAATGCGTCGTCGTCGCCGAACAGGAAGTTCGCCAGTGCCTTGGACAGCTCGGTCTTACCCACACCGGACGGGCCGGCGAAGATGAACGAGCCGGACGGGCGCTTGGGGTCCTTGAGGCCCGC
>NZ_JAVHWR010000024.1:0-18490 GCF_032159565.1 Mycobacterium sp. | reverse complement strand
AGTTACGGCGGAAATAGCGACAGGGAAACGCCCGGACCCATCCCGAACCCGGAAGCTAAGCCTGCCAGCGCCGATGATACTACCCAACCCGGGTGGAAAAGTAGGACACCGCCGAACACAACATCAGGATCACCCCCCACAATTGCGTGGGGGGTGATTCTATATGTGGCGCAAATTGCCGAATTGAATTGCACGGGAATTGCACCGGGAATTGCCGGATTTCATCCGGAAACGAGACAGGGTAGAAATAGTTACGTGGCGCAGGACAGGCATGGCAGCAGCGACGAACGGCGTCCGCGCGGTTCCGATGGCAACAGCGGACCGCGGCGGCAGCCTCGTCAGCGGATGGCGCCGCGCTCGTCCGGGCCCAACCGCGCACGCCGCAACCAGCCCGGCAACGCACCGGAGTCATCGCCCGAACGGATCGGGCCTGCATTGTCGTCGGACATCGAGGCTCGACAGCTGTCGCCGGAGGTTCGCCGCGAGCTCACCACGCTGGACCGCAACACCGCTGACTTCGTCGCACGCCACCTGGTTGCGGCCGGCGAACTCATCGACGAGGATCCCGAGGCCGCGCTCGAGCATGCCCGCGCCGCCAGGGACCGTTCCGGCCGGATCGCGGCAGTGCGCGAAGCCGTCGGCATCGCCGCCTACAGGTGCGGTGACTGGGCGCAGGCGCTCGCCGAACTGCGGGCCGCCCGCAGGCTCGGAAGCAAGTCGCCGCTGCTGCCGCTGATCGGGGACTGCGAACGCGGTCTGGGTCGTCCCGAGCGGGCGATCGAACTGGCTCGCAATCCCGAGGCCGCGGGGCTGACCGGCGACGACGCCGACGAGCTGCGCATCGTTGTGGCCGGCGCCCGCTCTGATCTGGGACAGCTGGACCAGGCGATCGCGATCCTGTCGACGCCGCAGCTCGATCGGACGCGAACCGGCCAGACCGCCGCCCGCTTGTTCTACGCCTACGCCGAGACGCTGCTTGTGCTCGACAGGAGGGAAGAAGCTCTGCAGTGGTTCATCAACGCCGCAGCCGCCGACATCGAGGGTGTGACGGACGCCGAAGAGCGCATCACGGAGCTCAGCTGACGTGACAGCCCTTGTGCAGGAACACGATTGCTTACTTCTCGACCTCGATGGCACGGTGTTCCGCGGTCACGAACCCACGCCGGGCGCCGTTGACACCCTCGCAGCGGTCACCGCTCGCACGCTCTATGTCACCAACAATGCCTCGCGGAGCCCCGACCAGGTTGCCCAGCACCTGCGCGAGATGGGATTCACCGCCGAGGCCGACAACGTCGTCACAAGTGCACAGAGCGCCGCCCGCCTGCTGGCGGAGCGCCTACCCGCCGCGGCGTCGGTCCTCGTCGTCGGCACCGAATCGCTGGCCGCGGAGATCACCAACGTCGGCCTGAAGCCGGTCCGGCTGTGGTTGGACGACCCCGTCGCCGTCGTGCAGGGACATTCGCCGGAGACCGCCTGGCCCGACCTGGCCGAAGCTGCGCTCGCCATCCGAGGGGGCGCCTTGTGGGTTGCCGCGAACGTCGACAAGACGCTGCCGTCCGAACGCGGTCTGCTCCCCGGAAACGGCTCGATGGTCGCTGCCCTGCAGACCGCGACCGACAGAGTGCCGACGGTAGCGGGCAAGCCGCAACCCACTCTGCTCAGAGATGCGTTGTCGCGTGGCAACTTTCGGGCTCCGCTGGTCGTCGGTGACCGGCTGGAAACCGACATCGCAGGCGCCAACGCCGCCGGGCTGCCCTCTCTGCTGGTGCTCAGCGGTGTCAGTACAGCCGAAGAAACTGTGCGCGCCGTGCCAGGCGAGCGGCCCGACTACATCGCCGCCGACCTACGCGGGCTGCACAGCCCTGCCGACGCCTTGCGGGTCGGGCCGCACCCGGCATGGCGCATCGAGATCGGCCCGTCGCTCGTCACCGTGCACAGCGCAGGTAGCGAACCACCCGATACCCTGACGGTGGTGCGCGCCACCGCGAATGCCGTATGGAACTCCAGCCTCGCCGGGAAGCCCTTCGAGATCGTCGCAGGCGACCACAACGCGCGCAAGGCGCTGGAGCGGTGGTCACTGTTGACGTCGGCGGAGCCCCCCATCGACTAGCGTGAACACCGACATGAGCACCGAACCTGACGAGATCCGCGCTCGGATCGCGGAGTTGCTGGCCGAGCTGCCCGACATCGAGGGACCCGGTTCGGCCGAGGTGGACATCGACAGCGTTGCCGCCCGGTTGGAGGAGGCGCATGACCTCTTGGTTCAGGCGCTGGAGTCGGTCGAGAAGGGTCCGGCTACTTCGCACACCGCGGACAGGTGACGTCACATGACGCGGCGCGCTCGCGTTGACGCCGAACTCGTTCGGCGCGGGTTGGCGCGCTCGCGGCAGCAGGCCGCCGAACTGATCGGGGCCGGTCGGGTCAGTATCGACGGCATGCCGGCGGCCAAGCCCGCCACTGCCGTCTCCCTGAATGCCTCGCTCACGGTCGACGCGGCCGGTGAACGCTCGTGGGTTTCTCGCGGGGCCCACAAGCTGCTCGGCGCGCTGGATGCCTTCGCTATCTCAGTGGCGGATACTCGCTGCCTTGACGCCGGGGCGTCGACCGGCGGATTCACCGAGGTGCTCCTCGATCGCGGCGCTCGCGAAGTGGTCGCGGTCGACGTCGGTTACGGTCAGCTCGCGTGGCCTCTGCGGTCAGACGAGCGAGTGACCGTGTTGGAACGCACCAACGTGCGTGAGCTGACCTCGGCGGCCGTCGGTGGTCCCGTCGAGCGGGTGGTCGCCGATTTGTCCTTCATCTCACTGTCGACGGTGTTGCCCGCGCTGGTTTCGTGCGCGTCGGACGACGCCGATATCGTTCCTATGGTGAAACCACAGTTCGAGGTCGGCAGGGGCCGAGTCGGCGCAGGCGGCGTGGTGTCGGACCCAGCGCTGCGCGCAGGCGCCGTGCTCTCGATCGCCCACCGCGCGGCAGAACTGAATTGGCACACCGTCGGTGTCACTGCCAGCCGGTTGCCCGGGCCCT
Organism: Mycobacterium sp.; assembly: GCF_032159565.1. GTDB lineage: Bacteria > Actinomycetota > Actinomycetes > Mycobacteriales > Mycobacteriaceae > Mycobacterium. Next base: position 15,463 of record NZ_JAVHWR010000024.1, on the reverse strand, counting down.
CGGGAAACGTCGAATACTTCCTGCACCTGCGCGCCCGGCCCGAGCATCCGCTGACGGGTGACGAACTCGAACAGGCTGTGAAACTCGCCGTCGCCGAGGGGCCTCAATGACGACCGAACGCAAAATCCTGTTGGTGGTCCACACCGGCCGCGACGATGTCAGTGAGACGGCGCGCAGAGTGAAGAAAGTGCTCGGCGACAACGGCATTGGCTTGCGCGTGTTGTCCGCCGAAGCCGTCGATCACGGGGTGGTGGAGCAGACGCCCGACATGCGTGGCATCGGAGTGGACGTCGAGGTGGTCGACGCCGATGAACGCGCGGCCGAAGGGTGCGAGCTCGTCCTGGTGCTCGGAGGTGACGGAACGTTCCTGCGTGCCGCGGAGCTCGCTCGCAATGTCGAGATCCCCGTTCTGGGTGTAAATCTCGGCCGGATCGGGTTCCTCGCCGAGGCCGAGGCGGACTCCATCGACTCGGTGCTCGAGCACGTCGTTACACGCGACTACCGCGTCGAGGAGCGCATGACACTTGATGTCGTGGTGCGCTTCGAGGGCCGAATAATCGGTCGCGGGTGGGCGCTCAACGAGGCCAGTCTGGAGAAGGGTCCGCGGCTCGGCGTTCTCGGTGCCGTTCTCGAGGTCGACGGCCGTCCCGTCTCGTCGTTCGGGTGTGACGGCGTGCTGGTGGCGACCCCGACTGGTTCCACCGCGTGGGCGTTCTCTGCAGGCGGCCCGATCGTGTGGCCGGACCTTGAGGCAATCCTGGTGGTGCCCAACAACGCTCACGCATTGTTCGCACGGCCGATGGTGACCAGCCCAGACGCTGCCATCGCGATCGAGGTCGAGTCGACCGGTCATGACGCGCTAGTGTTCTGCGACGGTCGCCGCGAGATGATCGTGCCCGCAGGCGGTCGGCTCGAGGTGACGCGCTGCGGCACGCCGTTGAAGTGGGTGCGGCTGGACAGCGCGCCGTTCACCGACCGCCTGGTTCGCAAGTTCCGGCTGCCGGTCACGGGATGGCGCGGACAGTAGTGCTTTCCGAGATCCGCATCGAGTCGCTCGGCGCAATCAGCACCGCGACAGCGGAATTCGACCAGGGTCTGACCGTGCTGACCGGCGAGACCGGCACCGGCAAGACGATGGTGGTGACCGGACTGCACCTTCTCGGCGGTGCGCGGGCAGACGCCACCCGGATCCGGTCGGGCGCCGACCGCGCTGTCGTCGAAGGCCGGTTCAGCACGGTCGAACTCGGCGATGGGGTGGCCGCCCAGATCGATGAGATTCTTGACGCCTCCGGGGCGGACCGCGACGAGGACGGCAGCGTCATCGCGGCGCGCTCGGTCAGCCGTGCCGGCCCCTCGCGGGCCTACCTGGGTGGTCGCAGTGTTCCCGCGAAGTCTCTGAGCACGTTCACCACTGAACTGCTCACACTGCACGGACAAAACGACCAGTTGCGACTGATGCGCGGCGACGAGCAGCGTGCCGCGCTGGATCGCTTCGCCGACGTCGGTGCGCTGCTGCAGCGGTATCGCACAGTGCGCGAGTCGTGGCTGGCGGCGCGCCGCGACCTTGCTGAAAGAACCGCGCGGGCAAGGGAAATGGCGCAGGAGGCGGATCGGTTGAAGTTCGGCCTCGGTGAGATCGATGCCGTCGACCCCCGGCCCGGCGAGGACGACGCCCTCGTTGACGACATCAGGCGGCTCTCCGAACTCGACGCACTTCGGGAGGCCGCGCGATACGCGCGCACCGCACTTGCCGGGGCTCTCGACGACACCGCCGATGCCGCATCGGCGGCCCACGAAGTCGCCCGGTCCAAGTCGGCGCTGGAGGCCACCGACGACAACTTGTTGCGGGCGTTGGGGCAGCGGCTCGCGGAGGCGTTGGCCGTAATCGGCGACGTGTCCACCGAGCTTGGCGGCTATCTTTCCGAATTACCCAGCGATGCAAGTACTTTGGAGAACAAGCTGGCGAGGCAGGGCGAGCTGCGGGCTCTGACCCGGAAGTACGCCGCGGATATCGATGGTGTCCTGGCCTGGGCCCGCGAGTCGCGGGAGCGGCTCGCACAACTGGACGTTTCCGAGGAGACGTTGGCTGCCCTGAAGCGTCAGGTCGCGGATCTGGAAAGCGAAGTAGCAAGCGCTGCAATCGGACTCAGTAAGGCGCGTACCAAGGCGGCCAAAGGACTCGCAAAAGCGGTGACGGCCGAACTGTCCGGACTGGCGATGGCTGACGCCAACTTCACCGTCGCGGTTTCACCACTGACCGTTCGAGGGGACGACTCCGCGCCCATCACATTGCCGTCGGGTGAAACGGTGCATGCGGGATCCGACGGCGCCGACGCCGTTGAATTCGGATTCTCGGCGCATCGGGGTACCGACGTGCTGCCCCTGAACAAGAGCGCGTCCGGCGGTGAGCTGTCCCGCGTTATGCTTGCGCTCGAAGTCGTCCTCGCCGCGTCGGTCGAAGGCACGACGATGGTTTTTGACGAGGTCGACGCAGGCGTCGGCGGTCGCGCCGCAGTGCAGATCGGGCGGCGTCTGTCGCGATTGGCGCGCAGCCACCAGGTCATCGTCGTCACACACCTGCCGCAGGTCGCCGCCTATGCCGACATCCACCTCGTCGTCGACAATGCGGGCCGCGACAACGCAAGCGGCGTCCGTCGTCTCGACGACGAGGATCGGGTCGCCGAGCTTGCCCGCATGCTCGCCGGGCTCGGTGACTCGGACAGCGGCAGGGCTCATGCCCGCGAGCTGCTCAGCGCGGCTCAGGAGGACCGTGAGCAGGTGTCCTGACCTGTGACGTGTGTGACAGAAGAAACTTCTGAGGCTGGTGGTACGGCGCGCCTCCACCTCTAGTTGAGGGTTGCCGGACAGAATCGCCGATATGAAGATGTCAGCGCTGCTATCCCGCACTGCCAGCCCACGGCCGGGCATTACCGGCACGGCCCGGGTGGACCGCGACATCGATCGACTGTTACGGCGCGTCGGACCCGGAGACATTGTGGTGATCGACGCGCTGGACCTCGACCGCATCACCGCGGATGCTCTGGTCGAAGCCGAAATCGCCGCCGTGGTCAACGCATCGCCCTCGATATCCGGCCGCTACCCGAACCTCGGACCTGAGGTACTGGTCAACAACGGCGTCACCTTGATCGACGAGACCGGCCCCGAAATCTTCAAGCGCATCAAGGACGGCGCCCGGGTCCGGCTGTACGACGGCGGGGTGTATGCAGGCGACCGCAGGCTGGCCCACGGCACCGAACGCACCGACCACGAGATCCACGAACTGATGCACGAGGCCAAGAGCGGACTGGTCGCCCACCTCGAGGCTTTCGCCGGCAACACGATCGAGTTCATCCGCAGCGAGAGCCCTCTGCTCATCGACGGCATCGGCATCCCCGATATCGATGTCGATCTCCATCGCCGTCATGTCGTGATCGTGGCGGAAGAACCCGACGCGGCCTACGACCTGAAGGCACTGAAGCCGTTCATCAAGGAGTATCAGCCGGTCCTCATCGGCGTCGGCACCGGCGCGGACGTGCTGCGCAAGGGCGGCTACCGCCCACAACTGATCGTCGGCGACCCCGAACGTATCAGCGCCGAGGTGCTGCGCAGCGGCGCGCAGGTGGTGCTGCCCGCCGACGCGGACGGTCACGCGGCCGGCCTCGAGCGCATCCAGGACCTGGGAGTCGGGGCGATGACGTTTCCGGCCGCGGGATCGGCCGCCGACCTTGCCCTGCTGCTTGCCGATCACCACGGCGCCTCGCTGATCGTCACCGCCGGCCACACCGCCAGCATCGAAGAGTTCTTCGACCGCTCGCGCCAGCACAGCAATCCCTCGACCTTCCTGACCCGCCTCAAGGTGGGCGAGAAGCTGGTGGACGCCAAAGCAGTTGCCACCCTGTACCGAAGCAGGGTCTCGGGCGGAGCCATCGCCCTGCTGGTGCTCGCGATGCTCATCGCAGTGATCGTCGCGCTGTGGGTGTCGCGCGCCGACGGCGCGGTGGTCGACTGGGTCGTCGACTACTGGAATCGGTTCTCCCTGTGGGTTCAGAGCTGGGTTACTTAGGAGCTTGACGCGTGATCTCACTACGCTCACACGCGATTTCGCTTGCCGCGGTCTTTCTCGCCCTCGCCGTCGGCGTCGCCCTGGGCTCCGGACTGCTGTCCGACACGGTGCTGTCCGGCCTGCGCGACGACAAGCAGGAATTGCAGAACCAGATAGACGGCCTGACCGACCAGAAGAATGCACTGAACGAGAAGCTCAGCGCCGCCGGTGAATTCGACTCGCAGATGTCACCGCGGATTCTGCATGACTCGATAGCGGGCAAGTCCGTGGCGGTGTTTCGCACACCGGACGCCGAGGATGACGATGTCGACGCACTCACCCGCATGGTGGAGCAGGCCGGCGGCACGGTGACCGGGACCGTGTCACTGACCGAGGAGTTCGTCGACGCCAACTCCGCGGAGAAGCTTCTTTCGGTGGTGAACTCGCCCATCGTGCCCGCCGGGGCGCAGCTGAGCACCACATCGGTGGACCAGGGCTCCCAGGCCGGCGACTTGCTGGGGATCACTCTCTTGATCAACCGGGACCCCAGGGTGCCCGCCGTGAACGATCAGCAGCGGGACACCGTGCTGACCGCGCTGCGCGACACCGGGTTCCTCACCTACGCCGATCGCGTCGGCGCGGCAAACACCGCCCTGCTCGTCACCGGAGGAGGGCTAGGCGACGATGCGGGGAACAAAGGGGCCACCGTGGCCCGCTTCGCTGCGGGCCTTGCTCCCCACGGTTCGGGCACCGTCGTCGCAGGCCGCGACGGGGCCGCCTCCGGCACCGCTGCGGTAGCCGTTACCAGGTCCGACCCCGCGTTGACCTCCTCGGTCAGCACGGTCGACGACATCGACGCCGCGTCCGGGCGGATCACCACGGTCCTGGCCCTGCAAGACCTGATCAACGGTGGACGGCCCGGCCAATACGGCGACGGGCAGGGTGCAACGTCGGTGACGGTCCCCCAATAGCGGGCGCGTCCCCAACTCGCTCCTCGCGTGTGCGACGGCGCGTCAGCGACAGCTTGTCGGTGTCGGTGTTAATGTGGAGTTCCGTGGGTCGGCAGGCCCCAGTTAGCCATTTGCACGCCCTGCCCGTCGTCACGGAGGTTGCTCTTGCCAGCGCTACGCAAGCACCCGCAAACCGCCACCAAGCACCTCTTCGTCACCGGCGGTGTGGTTTCGTCTCTGGGTAAGGGCCTCACCGCGTCGAGCCTCGGGCAGTTGCTCACCGCTCGCGGTCTGCAAGTCACCATGCAGAAGCTCGACCCCTACCTCAACGTCGACCCTGGCACGATGAACCCTTTCCAGCACGGTGAGGTTTTCGTCACCGAGGACGGCGCCGAGACCGATCTCGACGTTGGGCACTACGAGCGGTTCCTCGACCGCAACCTGCCCGGCTGGGCGAATGTGACCACCGGACAGGTGTATTCGACGGTGATCGCGAAGGAGCGTCGCGGTGAGTACCTCGGCGACACCGTCCAGGTCATCCCGCACATCACCGACGAGATAAAGAGCCGCATCCTGGCAATGGCCGAACCCGACGCCGATGGCAACCGGGCCGACGTGGTGATCACCGAGATCGGCGGTACCGTCGGCGATATCGAGTCGCTCCCGTTCCTCGAGGCCGCGCGTCAGGTGCGTCATGAGGTGGGCCGCGAGAACTGCTTTTTCCTGCACTGCTCGCTGGTGCCGTTCATGGCGCCGTCGGGCGAGCTCAAGACCAAACCCACCCAGCACTCGGTCGCCGCGCTGCGCAGCATCGGTAACACCCCCGACGCGTTGATTCTGCGCTGTGACCGCGACGTGCCCGAGCCGCTGAAGAACAAGATCGCGCTGATGTGCGACGTCGACATCGACGGTGTGATCTCGACCCCGGATGCACCGTCGATTTACGACATCCCCAAAGTGCTGCACCGTGAGGAGCTCGACGCCTATGTGGTGCGGCGGCTCAACCTGCCGTTCCGCGATGTCGACTGGACGCAGTGGAACGACCTGCTGCAACGGGTGCACGAGCCTCGCGAGACCGTGCGAATTGCGCTCGTGGGCAAATACATCGACCTTTCCGACGCATACCTGTCGGTGGCTGAAGCGCTGCGTGCCGGCGGCTTCAAACACCGCGCCAAGGTGGAGATGCGGTGGGTCGCCTCCGACGACTGCGAGACCGGCAGCGGCGCCGCGGCGGTGCTCGACGACGTGCATGCCGTCTTGATCCCCGGCGGCTTCGGCATCCGGGGGATCGAAGGCAAGATCGGCGCGATCCGCTACGCGCGCAAACGCGGACTGCCGGTGCTCGGTCTGTGCCTGGGCCTGCAGTGCATCGTCATCGAGGCGGCCCGGTCCGTCGGGATCACCGGCGCGAACTCGGCGGAGTTCGATCCCGCCACCTCCGATCCCGTCATCTCCACCATGGCCGATCAGCGCGACGTCGTCGCGGGCGAGGCGGACCTCGGCGGAACGATGCGGCTCGGCGCCTACCCCGCCGTACTCGAGCCGAATTCAATTGTGGCGCAGGCGTATGGAACCACGAAGGTGTCCGAGCGACATCGGCACCGCTACGAGGTCAACAACGCCTACCGCGATCGCATTACCCAGGGCGGGCTGAGGTTCTCGGGAACGTCGCCGGACGGGCACCTGGTGGAGTTCGTCGAGTACGCCCCTGACGTCCATCCGTTCCTGGTCGGGACTCAGGCCCATCCCGAGCTGAAGAGCCGCCCCACGCGCCCCCATCCGCTGTTCGTTGCCCTCGTCGGTGCGGCGCTGGACTTCAAGGCCGCCGAGCGGTTGCCGGTGGAGATCCCCGAGCAGCGAGCCAACGGAGCCGAGCATTCGGATGACATGGAGCCCGTTCGGCAGGACGGCTCCAGGGAAAAATCCGAAGCCCGTGGCTGAACACGACTTCACCACCGTCCACTCCGAAACCCTCTACGTCGGGAAGATTTTCGCGTTACGCGCCGACGACGTACGGATGCCCGGCGGTAACATCGCCCGACGCGAAGTCATCGAGCACTACGGTGCGGTGGCCGTCGTCGCGATGGACGACGACGCCAACATCGTCATGGTCTATCAATACCGCCACGCGGTGGGCAGACGGCTGTGGGAACTGCCCGCAGGGCTGCTGGACATGGGCGGCGAGCCGCCTCACGTCTCGGCGGGACGCGAACTGGAGGAAGAGGCCGGGTTGTCCGCGCAGAACTGGCGCGTCCTGGTCGACCTCGTCAGCGCACCCGGCTTCAGCGACGAGAGCGTCCGGGTGTACCTCGCCACAGGGTTGTCCGACGTCGGCAGACCGGACGCCCACGACGAGGAGGCTGATCTGGTGGTCCGGTGGTTCTCCCTCGACGAGGCGGTGCAGATGGCCTTGAGCGGCGAGATCGTCAACAGCAGCGCGGTGAGCGGAATTCTCGCCGCACACGCCGCTCGAGGCGATTACGACTCGTTGCGGCCGGTCGACGCCGAGTGGGTAGACCGGCCGACCGCGTTCGGCCGCCGGCAGCAACAGTCATGACGACCTCGGTTCATCCCGCCCTCGACGAGCAGCTTCAGGGTTACCTCGATCACCTGACGATCGAGCGCGGCGTCGCGGCGAACACGTTGAGCTCCTACCGCCGGGATCTGCGTCGCTACGCCGAGCACCTCGGCGAGCGCGGCATCGATGATCTGAGCAAGGTCACCGAAACAGACGTGAGCGACTTCCTGGCGGCGCTGCGTCGCGGCGATACGGACAGTGGCACCGCTCCGCTGTCAGCGGTGTCGGCGGCTCGGTCCCTGATCGCGGTTCGGGGGTTGCACAAGTTCGCCGCCGCGGAGGGCGTCACCGAGCTCGACGTGGCGCGCGCCGTGAAGCCGCCGACACCCAGCAGGCGGTTGCCCAAGAGCCTGACCATCGACGAGGTGCTGGCCCTGCTGGAAGGGGCGGGCGGTGACGGTGAGGCGGACGGCCCGCTGACGCTGCGCAACCGAGCGCTACTCGAACTGCTGTATTCCACCGGCGCACGGATCTCCGAAGCCGTCGGTCTCGACATCGACGACATCGACACCCACGCCCGTTCGGTTTTGTTGCGCGGCAAGGGCGGAAAGCAGCGGCTGGTGCCGATCGGCCGTCCGGCGGTCACCGCACTCGACGCCTACCTGGTCCGAGGTCGTCCCGACTCGGCCCGACGCGGTAAGGGCACGCCAGCGATCTTCCTCAACGCACGCGGGGGACGGCTGTCGCGGCAAAGCGCGTGGCAGGTGTTGCAGGACGCCGCCGAGCGGGCCGGCATCACCGCCGCGGTGTCTCCGCACACCCTTCGGCATTCGTTCGCCACCCATCTTCTCGAGGGCGGCGCGGATGTCCGCGTGGTACAGGAACTGCTGGGACATGCGTCGGTCACCACCACGCAGATCTACACCCTTGTCACCGTGCACGCGCTGCGTGAGGTCTGGGCTGGGGCCCACCCGCGGGCGCGTTAGCGGGTGCACACCGCCAGTGACGCGGCCCGGTTCACGACACGCGGCCCATCCAGCTGTTGAAGCGCGCTTCCGGGTCATATTTTTCGCGGATCCGATCAAGCCGGGCCATGTTTCCGTCGGTGGCGAACTTCGCCGGACGGCGGCCGAGGTTCTCGTCCGCGAGACCGACTCCGCTCGAAAGGTGCGACATCGCAGCCATATTGGACCGGGGCCACTCGATGCACCGCTCGTCGTCGGCCGGGTCGTCCCATACCGCGTACAGAGCAAGATTGAACTCGTCCTCCAGTCCGTAGAACAAGGATTCCCGGGCTGCTGACGGGCTCCAATTGAACATCAGGAAGTGCGATGGTGGCGGCGGCATGGTGTCGATGATGCGATGGATGCCGGGGAGAAGCTCCTCGGCGGACGCCGACGTCCACATGTTGTCGGCGACGTAACGATGACCGCTCGGATAGTTGCTCATGATGGCGCCGTACCACCCGGCCAGGTCCGTCGTCGCATACGGAACCCTTACCAACGACTGGTCGACCACCGGACATGTGCCCAGGATCGACAGAGCCTCCGTCGCCTCCTCTTCGGACTGAGCGAAGACCGGCGATGCCACGACCATGCTCGGGCGATCGAGCCCCAGCGCTGGGAGATTGCGCGAGGTGATTATCTGGAGTTCGACACGATCGTCGATCTGTGGGCTGATGGAACGTGCCCAGGTGAACACTTCGTCGGCAACTTCGACAGGGTAGATGTACAGGCAGCTGCCGCAGACGGGCGGTCGTGGGTGGAGCCGTAGGTGGAAGGCGGTGACCACGGCGAAGAATCCCGGGCCCGAACCGCGTGCCGCCCAATAGAGATCCTCGTTGTTTTCGCCGTCACAGAAGAATTGTTCGCCTTCGGCGGTGACGACGTCGATTCCGATCACGCTCTCGCACGCCGGTCCGATCGATCGGCTGTTCCAGCCGTAGCCACCCTGCAGGAGATATCCACCGATACAGATACCTTCGCAGTGACCGGCGGGAAAGAACAGTCCCTGACTGTCGAGTTCGGCCGCAAGGACGCTGCCGATCTTTCCAGGGCCGACGACGGCGACCATACGTTCCGCGTCGACAGCGCAGTGGTCGATGCGGCTGACGTCCAGGAGCAGCCCCCCATCGCGGAGGTGGCTCGCTGCCCAACTGTGACCGCCCGAACAGACGCTGATCCGATGCCCATCACGATTGGCTTGGCGGACGGCGGCCACCACATCCTCGACGCCTTCGGCTTGCACGATGACGTCGGGAAACCGGTTCGGCACCAGCCCATTCCAGACGGTGGCGCGCCGCGCTTCCTCGTACGCTTCGGAATCGCGTAGGTACTGTCGCCCTGACGGAAGTGACACCATGAACTCGAACCCCCAGAAATTCGGCTGGATTGCTGCCAGATCGGGAATCTAGCGTAATTGTGGCGTTGTGTAGCGGTCACCGGTGAAATCCGACCGCTTGACGCGTCTTAGGGTATCCGCCGTAGCGAACTCCCGACTGCCGACCGAGAATCTCGGCCGCCCCTGCGCGGCGGGCAGGTGCTGGTCTGTTCGAGTCGTTCGCCCCACTTGCCCTCGCCGGCGATCGTTGGCCACGTATTTCGCAGCGGCCGTGTCGAATAGATCCAGCCGTATCGTCATCCCAAGTACTCGGATTCCATGAGTTTGTCGGGCAGGAGGGCCTGATATTCGCCGTGCGTCCGGTGCTCGATGCTCCTCCAGTGTTGGTCCTGCTGCTCGCGCATGTAGGCCCGGTAATCCGGGGCGCCCGGTATTTTCATGTTGTCTGCCATCACGATCGACCCGGGATGCAGCCAATCCTTATCAAGAATGATTCGCAAATCCGCCAGGTAGGCCGCCTTATCGTGATCGATGAAGACGAAATCCACAGAGCCGCGACGAAATCCATGCAGGTTAACTAGAGCGTCGAGGGTTGCGCCGCCGTCGCCGATCGTGCCGACCACGCAAGTGATGCGATCCACCACGCCGGCGTGGGCCCAGATTCGATGCGCGTTGTGGGCGTTGGCGGCGGCGAGTTCAACCGAATACACCCGCGCTCGCGGAGCGACGCGCGCAATCCTCAACGCGCTATAACCGCAGTAGGTGCCCAGTTCGAGGACCCGAGAGGGGTCAACGCGACGGACGGCGGCGTCAAGTAGCTCACCCTTCTCGTCGCCGATGTTGATGAGGAACGACTTGGTGTACGCGAAGCGGTCAATGGCAGACAGAACATCGTCGACGTCCCCCGGCCGAGCATTCGCCACGACATAGTCCGCGACAGCCGCTTCGCGGCCATCACCGATCTGGCCTGTCTTCGGAATGTTGTGCTGTCCAAACACCATGCGCCAGAACGACCACCTCAGGAATGGCGCCGATCTCTGCCAAGTCACAGTGCGAGGCTCATCGGTCGTTCTCGTGAGACAGACTGGGCCGCCGGGGGTGCGCCGCCGCGTCGGCAGGGGCCCGACGATGGGCCGAGTCAAGACGATTGACCACCGTGAGATTGATTTCGCGAGCCGGCGCGACCGCGATTCCACGCGCCACGCCGCGCGGCGGAGCCGCGGAACGCTCCCGCGCGGGCATCTCCAGCTCGAGAGTGCGAAGGATGGTCCCGGTTATCACGGCCAGTTCCGAAGCCGCGAAGGCGGCGCCGATGCATCGCCGGTTCCCGCCGCCGAACGGGGCAAACTCGAACGGTGAGATCCGCTTGTCGAGGAACCGTTCAGGGGCGAAGTTGTCGGGCTCTGACCAGATCGCCGGATTGAAATGCAATGCGTACAAGGCGATACCCACGACTCGCCCGGTCGGGTACTCGATATCACAGATGCTCAGCGGGCTCGTCAACCGCCGCAGCACAATGGGCACCGGCGGGTGCATTCGCTGGCTCTCTTTGATCACCGCTCCGAGGAACGGCAGCGCCGCCATCTCAATCGGTGACGGGCAATCGGCCAACTCGGCGATCAACCGTTCTCTCACCGAATCGTCGCGGTAGATGTGGTAGAGCGCCCATGCCAGCGATGAAGCCGTCGTCTCATGACCTGCCGCCAGCAGTGTTCTCAACTGATCGTGCATCTCCTGCACGGTGCGGCCACGACCGTCCTCGTCGGTTGTCGAGAGCAACACATCGAGCATGTCGGGGCCGTCGAGTCCGCGCTTGCGACGGGCCGCCATGTCGTCGGACAACAACTGATCGAGGTGATCGCGCAGGCGAACCAACCGCCCCCACGGACCACGGCCCCCGAACTCCCGGCGCAGGGCGGGCATCAGCATCAGCGGCGCTGTATTCGCTCGCAGCAGTTCCTTGATGGCGTCGCCGTATTGACGTCGCCGACCCGGCTCGGCCACGCTGAAGACCACGCGGATGGCGATGTGAAGGGCGATCTCGACGGCGAGCTGGTAGGCGGGCACCGACTGGCCGGGCCGTAGCGAGCGAATCTCCTCGGACGTCGCCGATGCAAAGGTATCGGCATAGCTCTTGATGCGGTCGCCGTGGAAGGCGGGCATTAGCAGTCCGCGCTCGCGGCGATGCTTCTCGCCTGACAACAAGATCAGGGATTCCGATCCGACGACAGGTTCGATCGGGTTGGGCAGGGGAGCGCGCGACGCCGCGGCGGGTGCACTGAAAATATCCCGGGCTGCGGCTGCGGTCCCGAAGAAGACGACCTCGCCGAGCCCGGGAAATCGCAGCGTAAACGGGCCGGCATCGGTTGCATGGCGGCGGAAGAAGCCCACGGGGTCCACGCCCGCTGCCATGGCCCGCCCGAGACCTAGAGCTGTCGACGAAACGGTCATGACGAAAACCCATTCAATCGATTTGCCGATGCGCCGGGTACCGATTCCTTCGTTTCCGTCAATAAGTGGTTCTCTTTAGCTGAGCAGGCTGCAGACCATTCGACTGGCCGTAGCTGAGCAAAAGGTCGCTGACGAAAACCACTGTGCCATTGCGTGGTGGCATGAAAGAAAGATTTGCTCTCTTTCCATATCGGCGCGCGAAATCGGTGGGCGCGGCCGTGCACTGCCGGCTGTGAGCCGCCGAGCCGGCGTAAGGCCGGTTTGCGCAGGTCCACGTCGCGGCCCCTATCAGTGCGTCGCTGTCGATTGCTCCGCTGCAGCGCTCGTCGGCACACCGCTTCTTGGATTGAAAAGTCCGACGCCGAATTATCATTCCGCCCAACAAAAAACACTTTGTTAGGTCGACAATATTGTTTATTTATCGCATTTCGTGGATAAGTAACATTATTGTCATTAACAAGGTGGCGGTCGCTGCAAATAAAGTTACCCCGCTCAGAAAGAATTGCGCGCATACCTGCTGGATTGGTCATGCCACCCCCTTCACTCGAGCTGGTGACAGTCCAAACGGGTGACGTGCCCCACAGTTCAAAAGTTTGCGTGCTCGAGCCTGGCACAAGTTGCCAGACTTGACAACGGTCGACCGATGAGCGCGTTCCCAGAAACGCCCGTGGTGCTGCCGAGTGCCGTCTGCCCTTGCCCGATACCGGGGCTCGTAAACACTCCATGACGGCAGGTCATGCGCGGGGCATCCGGCACGCGACTGTGCCGGCCAGGTCGGATTCCGTGTTCGATATTAGTTGGTTGTAGACCTTAATGACCCTGGAAAGCGCACTCTTCGGTATACCTCACGGGTGTGATTCGTAGGCCCGGCGTCGTGTCGCCCCGATCGGCCGGCCCCGCCGTCTGCACTCCATGCGACCCGCCGAAGGGGACCGACGGCCGGGCTGTCGCCTGCCGATGCATGGGCAACGGAGATTGAGGCCGCCACGGGTTCGTTGCTGGCGTTGCTGATTTTCGGAGGTTACTCGTCAGTTACGTTTGCCTCGGCTGCTCAAATTGCCTGCTAGCAAGGCCGCGTTTACCCGCCCGTGGCGGTAACTTTGTTGCAAACGAAACAAATATTGTTGATTACGGAAGAATCTCGTTCCGACAACGTACAAATGTCAAAGATTTGCCGGTCGCCGTTGTAGTGTTTGCCTCTCAAGAGCTGAAAGACCGCATTCAGTGTTGAATCGCTTGGGGTGTGTGGGGGTGCCAAATGGTGGTACATAAACAAGACGCGTGTACGGCCTCGTCAGCCAATGATCGGGTCGTCGATCACATCGTCGCTGTTTTAGCGGCCGAAGGAGTTAGCCACATCTTCGGCGTTGACGGCGCCAACATCGAGGATCTCTACGACGCGGCGTACTTCCGCGACGACATCACCGCGGTACTCGCCAAGCACGAATTCTCCGCGGCCACAATGGCCGACGGATTCAGCCGTAGCGGCGCTGGACTAGGCGTCGCCATGGCGACTTCCGGTGGCGGGTCGTTGAACCTGATTCCTGCTCTAGGGGAATCACTGGCCAGTCGAGTGCCTGTACTGGCACTCGTCGGTCAGCCCGCTACTGCACTCGACGGCCGAGGAAGTTTCCAGGACACGAGTGGTCGAAACGGGTCTTTGAACGCAGAGGCATTGTTCTCGGCGGTGTCGGTCTTCTGCGAACGTGTCCTGGCGCCTGCTGACATCCTCGATGCACTTCCCAGGGCGATCAAGGCAGCGCGATCAGGCGGCCCAGCGGTTCTGCTGTTGCCCAAAGATGTACAGCAGGCGAATGTCGCCGTCAGTGGTCGGAACGGCCACGGTCGCGTCCAACACAATTGGGTGCAGCCTCAGATCGGCGACCCGCATCCGATCGCTCGGGCTCTTCGCTCCGCGCACGGCCCGGTGACGATCATCGCCGGGGAACAGGTTGCTCGCGACGATGCGCGACTGGAACTGGAGCAACTCCGGGCGCTCCTGCGTGCCAGGGTCGCGTGTATTCCCGATGCGAAGGACGCCGCAGGCACGCCCGGTTACGGGTCGTCGTCAGCGCTCGGGGTAACCGGCGTGATGGGGCATCCCGGAGCCATCGACGCCATCAAGACAAGCGCAGTCTGTCTGCTGGTGGGCACACGGATGTCGATGACCGCCCGGGCCGGCCTGGACGAGCCGCTGGGGCGCTGCCGAACGCTGTCGATCGGCTCGGCTGCGCCATATCTGCCGTGCACCCATGTTCACACCGACGACCTGCGCACCTCTCTGGCAAAGCTCACCCGGTCGTTGTCGGGACTCGGCCGGCCGCGCGGCTTGCGTGTTCCCGACCGCGTGCCGCGAACTGAGCTGGAACCCCCGCCCTACGAGGGCAAGGGTGTGCGTTACCGGGACGCGATGGGCGTCCTCGACCTGGCTCTGCCTGATGAGGTCAACGTCGTCGTCGATGCCGGGAACGCCGGAGCAGCCGCGATCCACTACCTTCCCGTCCGGCGAGGAGGCCGGTTCATCGTGGCGCTCGGCATGGGAGGTATGGGTTACAGCTTCGGCGCCGGTATCGGGATGGCCTTCGCTCGCCGCCAACGCACCGTCGTCATCGCCGGTGACGGTTCCTTCTATATGCACGGCATGGAAATGCACACGGCCATTCAGTATGGGCTGCCGGTCACGTTCGTCCTGTTCAACAACAACGCCCACGGGATGTGCGTGACCCGCGAACAGCTCTATTACGACGACATATACAGCTACAACCGGTTCCGGCCGAGCCACCTCGGCGCGGGGCTGGCTGCGATGTTCCCGGACCTGTCCGCCGTCGAGGTTTCCGACATCCGGGCCCTTCCGGCCGCATTGGCCGGCGCACTTGACGCAGACGGTCCATCGGTGGTCAGCGTCGAATGCTCGGCGGACGAAATCCCGCCCTTCGCACCATTTCTCGGAACTAACAAGCCCGTAGCCCAGAGCAGCAGCCAATCAACCCCAGAGGAGCGAAGGTTCCATGTCCCTGCCAGCGCTTGAAGATATCGCGGCTCGCGAATCCAGCAACGATCCGATCGAGGGTGTGATTCGGATTGAGACCTCGCCGCGGGAGAAGGCCACGCCGGTCATCTTGGACATGATGCGGTCGGTGTATCCGCATGAGCAGGTGTTCG
>NZ_JAVHWR010000022.1:0-32757 GCF_032159565.1 Mycobacterium sp. | reverse complement strand
CCTTCTGGATCAGGCTCTGCACCTTGTCGAACTGAGCCTTGGAGGCGACCGGGCCGATCGCCCGTTTGTCGTCGGGGTCGCCGACCAAAACCGCTTCAGCAACGCCGCGTGCGATCTCGGCGGCTTCGGCGATGCGGTCCCGGGGAACGAGCATGCGCGACGGCGCATTACAGCTCTGGCCGGTGTTGACCATCATCGTGGACACACCCGCGGTGACGCTTTCGGCGAACTTCTCGTCGTCGATGACGATGTTCGGGCTCTTACCGCCGAGTTCCTGGGTCACCCGCTTGACAGTGGCAGCCGCGTTCTTCGCGACGTCGACGCCCGCCCTGGTCGAACCGGTGAACGACACCAGGTCGATATCGGGGTGGCTGGAGAGTGCCGCTCCGACACCGGGGCCGTCGCCGAAGACCATGTTGTAGACGCCGGCCGGCACCCCCGCCGAATCCATCACCTCCGTGAAGATCTGGCCCGAATAGGGCGCCACCTCCGACGGCTTCAGCACCATCGTGCAGCCGGTGGCCAGTGCCGGGAACACCTTGCAGGCGATCTGGTTGATGGGCCAGTTCCATGGCGTGATCAGGCCGCAGACGCCGATCGGCTCCTTGAGAATCAGCGTCGACCCGCGCTGCTCCTCGAACGAGAAGTTCTTCAACGCGTCGATCGCGCCCATCAGGTGGCCCATCCCCATCATCACCTGAGGCCCGGCCGCCAGCGACGGCGGTGCGCCCATCTCCTCGTGCACGGCATCGGCGAGATCCTCGGAGCGCTTCTGGTACTCCGCGGCGATCGCCTGTAGCAGGTCCAGCCGCTCCTCGCGGGTGCTCACCGACCACGTCGCAAATGCCTTGCGCGCCGCCTTGACCGCCTTGTCGACGTCTGCCGCTGTGCCGATCGCGATCTTCCCCGACACCCGCTCGGTGGTCGGGTTGTCAACGTCGAGCGTCTTGGGCTCGGTCGGCTCGACCCACTGGCCGTCGATGTAGAACTTCAGATATTCACGCATGTCTCTAAGCTTCCTCTATTCGCGGTTCGACCGCGGCCACTACTGAGTGCCTTCTGCATACCAGGTTCGGAATCTGTCGTACTTGGGCATCTCCTCCGAGTTCGCCGTTGGGTCGATGCAGACGTGCACCACGGCGGTCTTGCCGCTGGCGTACGCCCGCTCGATCGCCGGGCCGATCTCGTCCTCCTTCTCCACATATTCGCCGTGGCAGCCGAAGCCCTCTGCGATCTTGTCGAAGCGCACGTCCTTGCTCCAGTGCACTCCCGGCTGCGGTGACGGCTGGGTGAAGGTGCGCTTGTAGACGCCGACCTCGAGCCCCCACTGATGGTCGACACCGACGACACATACCAGCGGCAAGCCCTCCCGCGCGGCAGTCTCGAGCTCGGCGATGTGGAACAGGAACGCCGAGTCGCTCGTCAGCAGCATCACCGGCCGCTTGCGACCCTCGGCGACCGAGGCGCCTACGGCGTACGGCAGACCCGTGCCCAGATGACCGAAGTTCTGGTTCCAGATCACATCTCGTGGCTTGGTCTGGGAGTAGGTCCACTGGAATATGACGGTCGCGCCACCGTCGCGCACCATGATGCCGTCCTTGGCGAACTCGTCGAACGCCTTGGTCGCCTCGACCACGTAGCGCGCCGGGTGCACCGGGGTGCGTCCACTTGGAGCCTCTTCTGCCACCCGCGTCAGTTCGGCGGCGTCGGCCTTGACCAGGGTCTCCAGGTTGGTCGACTGGGAGCGCGGGCTCTCCCGCAGCGCCTCCACGAGTTGCGGCACGACGCCGCGCAGATCCCCGACCAGCGGCACGTCGAACCGACGGTTGACGCCGATGGCGGTCGGGTCCTGCTCGACGTACACCCATTTGCGGTTCGCATCGTTGCCTGCCCAATGCTGAGTCCGGCCGTAGTGCATCGGCTCACCGAGTTCGGTACCCAACGCGACGCACAGGTCGGATTCCTCGACTGCCTGGTTTGCGGCCGGGGAGAACAAGTATGGGAACGTCCGGTCCTGCAGTCCCGGAATATACGACGTGCCACCGGATGTCTGGATCACCGGGCAGGCCATCAGCTCGGCGAGTTCCCTGACCTCCGCCTGGGTGCGCGACGTGTGAACGCCGTGGCCCACCAATAGGATCGGGCTCTTGGCTTCGCGGATCAGCTTCGCGGCCTCTGCGACCTCTCGAGCACCCGCACCCTGGTTGACCAAGCGATAGGCGCTGGGCTCTGGAGCCTCGGGCACATCGAGTTCTTCCAGGATCACGTGGGACGGAAACTCGATGTAGGACGGACCAGGTGTGCCGGACATCGACCGGCGAATGGCCTCGTGCACGATCTCATCGGTCTGGTCGGCGTACTCGATGGAGCTGCTGTACTTGACCGACGGCGTGAAAAGGCCCTCCTGCTGGATGAACTGGATGCGTCCGCGGCGGACCCGGCGCTCGGTGATGCGGGCTCGCTGGCCGCCGAGGAAGATCACCGGCGAGTTCTCCACCAACGCGCACATCATCGCACCGGAGATGTTGGCGACCCCTGGCCCGAGCGTGCCGATGCACAGCCCCGGCTTACCCGTCATTCGCGACGCCGCCTCGGCCATGAAGCCGGCACTCAGCTCGTGGTGAGGGGCGACGACCGACCAGCCCCGCGCGTCGGCTTCGGCGAACATGTGCACGAAGTTCGGGTCAGGAATGCCGAACAGCGTGTTGACGTCCTCGGCCTCGAAGAGGTCGAGAATGCGTTTGTATACGGGGACACCCATCGTGGAACTCCTTTTATAGGTAGCGTTTTGCGAGCTCTTGGCGGTGAGCTGCCGGTGAACCGAACAACGAACGGTTGAGTGCGGCGCGCTTGAGGTAAACATGGATGCCGCTCTCCCACGTGTAGCCGATGCCACCGTGCAGCTGCATCGCCTTGCCGACGATGTCGACGGCCGTACCGCAGGCGTAGGACTTGGCCATCGCGACGCAGACGCCGGCATCCGGCGCGTTCTCCGCGACCGCATCGACCGATGCACCGAAGAGTCGGCGGGCCACCGTGATCTTGACGGCCATGTCGGCACACGCGTGCTTGACCGACAGGAACGACCCGATCGGACGATCGAACTGGTATCGGACCTTTGCGTAGGCCACCGTCGAGGCGAGCATGGCCTCGGAGAGGCCGAGGCTGTCGCAGGCGATCACGACCGCGGCGCGCTGAAGCAGTCGTGTACGCGCGTCGATGGGGTCTTCTTGGAACCGCATGACATCGCTCGCATCGGCCTTCGCCGACACCGTCGCCAGCCGGCGGGTCTCGTCGAGCACCGGTCGGGGTGTGACTTCCGCGGCTGCGCATATGACGCCACCGTCGGTGACCGATAGAACCCGGTCTGCGCCCTCGGCGTCGGGGACGAACTCCGGCGATTCGACCACGACGGCCAACCGGATAGCGCCCGACGAGACATCGGTGAGGAGCCGGTCGCGGGTCTCGCTGGGCTGCAACGCATTCAAGGTGCTCACCGCAAGCACGGCGCTGCCGAGGTAACTGTTCGCGCTGGCCGCGCGGCCCATCTCCTCGCATATCACGGCCACCTCGGCAAAAGTTGCGCCCGCGCCGCCGAACTCGTCCGGCACTTCCAAACCGACCCAGCCGGCATCCACCAGCGCGGGCCACCCGACCGCGCGGTCCTTGGCGAGCAGGTCGCCCGCGACGGACCTGAGCTCGGCGTGGAACTCTGCGAATTCGTGTGCCATCAGGCTCCGCCGGATTCTCGCGGTGACACGGGGTCCCGCTCGGGCATCGGCTCTCGCGGCAGCCCCAGACCGCGCTCCGCGATGATCGTCCGTTGAATCTCGCTCGAACCGCCTGGAATCGTCCACTCCCACGAGCCGATGAAATCCAGCATCCACGAACCGGATTCCCATCCGCTGGATGCCGACTTCACCAGTTCGGTGTGCACCGGCAGGCCGCCGGTCTCGGCGCCGAAGTCCGTCATCCGCTGCAGCAGTTCGCTGTAGTACAGCTTGACGATGGAGGCGTCCGCAGGGCCCACCGTGCCGGCCTCGGTGTTCTCCACCAGCTGCCTGCACAGCCCGCGCAGGCCGGCTATTTCGGTTTCAAAACGTGCGAGCCGGTCCGCGACGACCGGATCGTCGGTGGGGCACGACTGCACCAGCCAACGGAAGCCGGCATTGCCGAGACGCTCCGCGAGTTCCAGCATCGTCATCCCGCGCTCGGCGCCCAGTGTCGCCTGCGCCACCTGCCATCCGGCGTTCTCTGCGCCCACCAGGTTCGCGGCAGGGATTGTGACGTCGTTGAGGAAGATCTCACAGAAGTGCGAGTCGCCGATGGCGTTGCGGATCGGTCGCACTTCGACGCCAGGGGTGGTCATGTCCAAGAGGAAGTACGAAATACCTTTGCGCTTGGGCGCTTCGGGGTCGGTACGGGCCAGTAACAGGCACCAATCCGCGTGCATCCCGCCACTGGCCCACAGCTTCTGGCCGTTGACGACATAGCAGTCGCCCTCCTTGCGTGCCGTCGTCCGCAGGCCGGCCAGGTCGGACCCCGCCTCTGGTTCGGAGAACCCCTGAACCCAGATTTCGCCGTCGAGGATCGCGGGCAGGTGCCTGCGACGCTGGTCATCGGTGCCCGCGGCGAGCAGCGTCGACGCGGCGTGATGGATGCCGACGAACGCGAGCACCAGCCGCGGTGCGTCGTGGGCGGCGAGCTCCTGATACAGCACGATCTGCTGGGCGACGGACAGCGTCGTCTCTGCTCCTCGCGTGCGCAGCCCACCTCCCCACTCGCACGGCCAGTGCGGGACGGCGAAGCCCGCGGCGTGCAGCTCGGCGAACCACGCCTTCTGAAAACGGGCGAATTCGTCGTCGCTGACGCCGGTTTGAGCCGCGCGCCAGCCGTGCGGGATGTGTTGCTCACACCACGACCGCACCGTCGCGCGGAAGTCGTCGAGATCGGCCGTCACGCGTACAACCCCGTGAGACCGCTTCTCCCCGCGCGACGGGTCAGTTCGTCGCGGGTCGCGGACAACCCGAACGGCAACCGCCGCAACGGCTGGCTGTAGCGGGACAGCCACGACAGCGTGGTCTCATCGCAGAAACCGACGGCGCCGTGCAGCTGATGGCACACCCGGAAGACCACCTCGGCCGCTTCGATGGCGGACATCCGAAGCGCGAGCGCGTCGACGAGTGCTTCCGGCTTGCCGGAACCGGCGCTCCACAGTGCGTACTTGGCGAGGATCTCCAGGCCGCTGCGTTCCACTTCGGCGTCGGTGAGCTGGAACTGGACGCCTTGGAACGTCGACAGCGACTGCCCGAACTGCTTGCGCAGGCTGACGTGCGCGATGGTCAGCTCGAGCGCGCGGTCGAGCATGCCGAGCAGTGTCCAGCACGGAAGCACGAGGCCGAGCGCGACGTCACCAATCCCGTTTCGGTCCGTCTCCGAGAGCTCGAGCGGGGTGACGAACGCAGGGCCTGTGACGCCGTGGCCGACGACTGCGCTTCGCGCGCCCTCCACCGTCGCTGCCGCCCACCGTGCTTCAACTCCGCCAATCGCGCCTGCCGGTTGGTTCGCGGCGACCACGATCAGGCCGTCGGCGTCGAGATCGACCGGCCGGGCGAGGCGCTCGGCGACCGGATACGGCACCGCCCAGTAGCCGGCGCTGCGGCACAGCGCCGCTGCCGCTTCCAGCCCGTCGGCGTCGGTCCGCGCGTCGAGATCCCAGGCGCCCAGTTCGGTCAGCACCGCACCGACGAGGGCATCCCGCGTATCGGGCTTGGCCTCGGCCTGTTGGACGAGTTGGTCCCCGCCGGCCGCGTCGAATGCCCGAAGTGCCTGCCGCCCATACTCTTTGGCGTCCTCGCTCAGATCGAGGATCATCTCGCTCATTTCGCCGCCAGCATGGCGCGGGACAGCAGGATGCGTTGCATCTCGATGCTGCCCGAGGACACCGTCGACGCCTGCGAGTATCGCCAGTGGTCCTCGACCTCGCCCAAAAACCATCGGCCACCCGCATCGTCCGGTGACACCTCCGCCGCGATCTCCATCAGCACCTCGGCGCTGTCCTGATCCAACTTGGTCACCGCGATGCGGTAAGCGGCGGCGTCTCCCGGCTGGATACGACCGCTACTCTGCAGCGAAACAACGCGATAGGCGAGCAGGCGGGCGCGGCGACAGTGGGTGAGCATGCGCATCCACCGGCCCCTCAATTCGGCGGGCAGGTCCTCCCAGCGGTTGCCGAGAACCAACGGTGCCGCCGCCAGAAGCCGTTCACATCGCGCGTACCTCGCGATGCCGACCCGCTCGAAGGACGTCACCTCCGCAACGATCGACCAGCCCTGGTCGACCTCACCGAGCACGTCTGCCCGAGTGACCCGCAGGTCGTCGAAGAACACCTCGTTGAGGTGGTGCGGACCCAACATGGTGCGGATGGGTCGCACCTGGATCGCCGGCTCGTCCATCGGGACAAGGAAAATCGTCAGCCCCTGCTGCTTCTTCTCTCCCCTGTGGGTGCGGGCGAGCAGAAAGCACCACTGCGCCATGGTGGCGTAGGACGTCCAGATCTTCTGGCCGCTGACCAACCAGCCGTCACCGTCCGGTCTGGCGGTGGTGCGCAGCGATGCCAGGTCGGAACCCGCCTCCGGCTCGGAGAAACCCTGGCACCAGATGACCTCGCCGCGCGCGATCGGCGGCAGATGCTTGCGCTGCTGGTCTTCGGTGCCGTGCCGCATGATGATCGGTCCGACCCAGTTGACCCCCATGTACTGGGCACCGCGCGGCTCGTGGTGGGCCCACATCTCCTCGCGCACCACGGTCTGCTCCCAGACCGAGGCCCCGCCGCCGCCGAACTCCTCTGGCCATGACAAGCACAGCAGGTTCTCGTCGGCCAACGTCCGGCAGAACCGCTGTGCCGTCTCGAGGTCGGCCGGATTGTCGGTGAACGCACCCAGGAAGCCTTCCGGCACATGGGTTTTCACCATCTCTCGCAGCTCGCGGCGAAGGTCGGTGGCCGCGGGTCCCATCTCGAAGTCCATGCAGCGCCCCTATCCCGACCCCACCGCGGGGCCGACGTCGGCCGAATCGAGACCCAGTTCGCGCAGCACGTCCGCGGTGTCGGCACCCAACTCGCGCGTCGGACCCGCGATCCGGCCCGGCGTCCGCGAGAACCACGTCGGCACACCGGGCATTCTCATCGGTCCGTAGGAAGTTTCGACGGTTTCGAACAGCCCGACGGCGTTGAGGTGGGGATGGTCGAACAGCGCATCCGGTGTGTTGATCGGCGCCGCGGGGATCTCGAGCTCCCGGAACAGGTCCAGCCACTCGTCGGTCGTGCGCTGCAGCATCGTCTCGGCGACCAGACCGTAAACGGTGTCGATGTCGTTCGCGCGGAGTTCGAGGGTGGCGTACAAGTCGGTCGCCCACGGCGGACGGACGGCGTTGACGAACGCGTTCCAGTGCTTGTCGTTGTAGATCAGCGCGGCGATGTGACCATCCTTGGTGGGATACGGCCGCCGGTTCGGCGCTACCGTTCGCGGATATACGGCCGGCCCCAGCGGAGGGTCGAACATGGCGCCGTTGGCGTGTTCGACGAGCATGAACGACGCCATCGTCTCGAACATGCTGACCTCGACCTCTTGTCCCTCGCCGGTTCGCTCGCGGTGGAACAACGCCATCGTCGTGGCGTAGAGGGCGGTCAGGCCCGCGACCTTGTCGGCCATGATCGTGCCGACATAGTTGGCCACGCCCGTCAGCTGTTCCTGTACGGCGGGAAGACCGCATTCGGCCTGGATTGTGTCGTCGTAGGCGGGCCGGTCGCGATACGGTCCGCGCCTGCCATAGCCGTAGCAGTTCGTGTAGACGATCGACGGGTTGATGGCGGCGACGTCGTCGTAGCCGAAGCCCAGTTTGGCGATCGCTTTCGACCGCATCGAGTGGATGAAAACATCGGCCGTTCGTACCAGTGCCTGCAGCGCGGTGCGGCCCGATTCGGTTCGCAAGTCCAGCACGACGGCACGCTTACCACGGTTCACGTTCATGTACACCCCGCTCATGCCCGGCGCCGGACCGACGGAGATATAGCGGGTGTTGTCGCCCTCAGGCGGCTCGACCTTGATCACGTCGGCGCCCATGTCGGCCATGATCTGGGTGCAGTACGGGCCCATCACCATCGCGGTGAGGTCAACGACACGCACCCCGGTCAGCGGGCCTTGGCTAGCCACGGACGGCTCCCTGTGCTGCCATACCGAAGCTGTACCGGATGTGGTCGCCGTGGCCGTCGGGTACCACCGGAAAGACGACGGGATCCGACGCGTCGCGGATCGCCGCCATATGTTCGCCGACTTCGGCCATGGACCACGACGGGCGATACACCCCCGGCGTTTCCGCGACGACTGCCCGTGCCACCCGGCCCGCCAGTGCTACCAGAATTTCCCCTGTGATGGAACAGGTTTCGTGCGCGAGCCATCCGACGACGGGCGCCACAAGCTCCGGGCCCATCGGCGGATACGCCGACGTGTCGATGCCCTCGGCCATTCTGGTGACCGCAGCGGGCACGATGACATTGCTCTTGACGCCCTCGGCGGCACCCTCCATCGCGGCGACGTTGGAAAGGCCGATCACACCCGCCTTGGCAATCGCATAATTGGCCACTTCGTGGTTCCCGTAAAGGCCGCCGATCGACGAGGTCAGCACGATGCGCCCGTAGCCCGCGTCGCACATCAGCGGAAAAGCCTGCCGCACAACGTGGAAGGCACCGCGTAGATGGACATCCAACACGGCCTCGAAGTCGTCGTAGGACATCGCTTTCAACGACGCTCGACGAACGTTGCCCGCGTTGTGGACGAGGATGTCAATACGGCCGTAGTGGTCCAGCGCCGTGTCGACGATCGCCTCACCCCCGCTCGGCGTCGCGACCGAGTCGGTGTTGGCGACGGCGTCGCCGCCCGCCGCAACGATTTCGCGGACCACCTCCTCGGCCGGGCCGACATCGGTTCCGTCGCCGGTGAGGCTGCCGCCGGGGTCGTTGACGACGACCTTCGCCCCCTGCGACCCGAGCAGCATGGCGTACGCGCGGCCCAGTCCCCTGCCGCCGCCGGTGAGGACGGCGACCCGGTCGTCGAATCTCAAGTCAGGCATCTATCTTCCGAGCACGAGACCGTCGAGGTCGCCCTTGGCTCGCCAGTCGGCCAGCAAGTCGTCGAACGCATAGAACCCGGGCGAATAGAAGTCGCCGAGGAACGCGCCGTTGCCTTCTGCACCGCCGCGGCCCTCATTGTTGTAATAGCCCGGGGTGCACGAGAGTTCGAACGCGGAGTTGTCGATCGAAAAGTCCCGAACGGTCTTCACCCAGTTGTCTTGGCCCTCTTGACTCGGTTCAACGGTTGTCGCGCCTCGGGCCTGCGCTTCGGAGATGATGTAAGCGATGTGCTTGGCCTGCTGCTCGAACATCGCGGTGGTGTTGGCCGAAACACCACCCTGAATAAAGCCGGTGAAGAACTGGTTGGGAAAGCCGCGGCTGGTGATCCCGTGCAGGGTCTTGTAGTTGTCCTTCCAATAGTCGAAGAGTGACAGCCCGTCGCGGCCTTCGATGGCCTCCACCGCGTAGCGGCGGCTGATCTCGGTGGAGATCTCGAAACCACTCGCGAAGATCACGCAATCGACTTCGTACTCGGTGCCGTTGGCGACGACCCCGTTCTCCGTGAGCCGCTCCACGCCCTTGGATTCCGCCACGTCGACCAGCGTCACGTTGGGCCGGTTATAGGCGGACAGATATCCGTCGCTCGAGCACGGCCGCTTGCACATGAACCGGTAGTACGGCTTGAGCACTTCGGCGGTGGCGGGGTCGTCGACGACGTCACCGATGCGGCGTCGCAACCGCTCCATGATCTTGTAGTCTTCCTCTTCCCGAATCGCCATGATCTGCTCGATGCCCAGCGATGCGGGATCGGGACTCGCCGCAATCCGCGCGGTCATGTTGCGGCCCAGTTCGGTCCAGAAGTCGCAGACCAGGTCCGGCTCTCCGAACACCACGCCGACAAACGGTGACCATGAGTGGAAGTTGCGCTTGCGCTCTTCCTGCCAACCCGGCTGCAGCGATTTGGCCCACGCCGGATCGGTCGGAGTGTTATGCCGCTCGTCGACTGATGACGGAGTTCGTTGAAACACATAGAGCTGCTTGGCATCTCGGCCGAGATGCGGTACCAGCTGAACGCCCGTCGCCCCGGTTCCGACGAGCGCGACACGCTTGTCGGCGAGTTTGTCCAGTCCGCCGTCGGCGTCGCCACCGGTGTAGTCGTAGTCCCACCGGGCGGAGTGGAACATGTGGCCCTTGAAGTCATGGATCCCGGGGATGCCTGGCAGTTTCGGCCGGTTGTAGGAGCCCTGGGCCATTACCACGAAGCGGGCCCTGATGTCATCTCGGCGGTTGGTGCTGATCCGCCACCGCTCGAGCGAATCGTCCCAGCGCAGTTCCCGCACCTGGGTGGAGAACAGCGCCCCGTCGTAGAGACCGAAGTGCTTTCCGATGTTGCGGCAATGCTCGAAGATTTCGGCGCCGTCGGCGAACTTCTTCGACGGGATGAAGTCGAGTTCTTCGAGCAACGGGATGTAGCAGTACGCATCGTTGTCGCACTGAATGCCGGGGAACCGGTTCCAGTACCAGACACCGCCGAAATCGCCCGCCATCTCGATGACGCGGACACCTTCGACGCCGGCCTTCTTGAGGTAGGCGCCGGCGAGCAGGCCTGCGATTCCGCCACCAAGGACGACGACATCCGTGTCCTCGGTGACCGGATCGCGGAACGTCACCGGTGTGTACGGATCGACCTCGTAGAAGTCTGCGAAGTCGCCCTTCAGCTCCAGGTATTGCGTCGACCCGTCGGGGCGCAAGCGCTTGTCGCGCTCGTGGGCGTACTTCTCTCGCAGCGCATCGATGTCGATGTCTTCGGGCGTCTGCGTCGGTCCGCAGGTGTCGAACAGTGTCATCGGTCTGGGTTCTCCCTCGTTAGAGCTCGCGTGGCTCGCCGGTGCCCATGTATTTCGCCAGTTGCGTGTGCAGGTTGACGGTGCTGCGTTCGCGGTACGGGTTGGGCATGGTGCCCCGGAAGCCGAGCGACTTCATCCCCTGCTGCACCGCCGCCATGTTCGAGAAGTCCTGCGGCAACACCGACAACCAGTTGGGGCTTTCTTTCGGCGTGTACTGCCATTCCGTCTGCGGCTCCTGACCTTTGGGATAGAGCTCGAACACGGCGACCTCGAAGATGCACTTGTCAGGGTCATAGCCGGGATCCGGCCGTGCGCAGTAGCACAGCGCGCTGGTCAGGCCCTGGCCGATCTGGAAGTTCGGGAAGAGCTGCCAGGCGGTTCCGCTCTGCCCCAGGATGTCGGCGGGGATGGTCGGCCACACCACCCCGCGGGCCTCGTCGTCGCGCCGGGCGGATGACAACCAGTGCTCGAGCACCTTGTCGGCGGGCGTGTCCTCCGGCAATTCGTCGACCAGCCGCTTCGCCGCATTCACCAGCGTCTGCGTCGTGGTGGCGTTGGTTTCTTCCATGGCGTACACCTGCATCTCCGCGGTGGAGATGCGCGGGTCACCGGTGCCGAGCCGGATCTTGGACTTCGTCTCGTCCAGCCCCTTCGGGGCGTCGTATCCGATGTTGCTGTGCCTGCCCTGCGCTTTGGCCCACCCCTTGAACTCACCGAACTTGTTGAACTCGGGATGGGTGGTGAAGACGTGGTAGGTCTCGTTGAAAGCCTCCATCGCGACTTTCCAGTTGCAGTCGAACTTCAGCCACTTGCGCCATTTGTAGCGCATGTTCTCCAGCCCGAACGGATCGAGGATCTTCGCCGCCGGAAACAGGTAGTCGGCCAGCGGTTCGCAGTCGGGGTCCATGTTGACGAACAGCCAGCCACCCCAGGTGTCGACCTGCACCGGGGCGAGGTGGGTGTTCCGCGGGGTCAGCGCACCCTTCCAATCGTCCTGCTCGCGGATGTGGGTGCAGATGCCGTCAAGCCCGTAGGACCAGCCGTGGAAACCGCAGACGAAGGACTTGCGTGCTCGGCCGCAGGCGTTCTTGGCGCCGTCGGGGGTGTCGAGAAGGCGCCGGCCGCGGTGCATGCAGACGTTGTGATGCGCCTTGAATTCGTTCGGCCCGCTACGTACGACGATGATCGAGTCGTCGAGGACGTCGTAGGTGAGGTAGCTGCCGACTTCCGGGATCTCCTCGACGCGGCCCACCTGCTGCCATACCTTGCGCCACAGCTTGTCCCGCTCGGCGCGGGCGTAGTCCGCCGAGATGTATGCATCGACGCCGATGGTCACCGGCTCTGAGAGCTCCTCAGCGGCAGTCGCATTCGTTTCGATGTCGGTCACTATGTCCTCCTTATCGCCGCTCGAAAGGTCTCGTCCTTGAGGAACAGAGACGTGTTGTCGGAGCCGAGGTGCGTCCATTTCAGGTTCAGGCCGCCGTCGACGAGCAGCGTCTGTCCGGTGATGTAGCTCGACAGGTCGGAAAGCAGGAACAGGATGGCGCCCGCCTGCTCCTCCGGTGTGCCGCGCCGTCCCATCGCGATGGCCTGACGGTCGCGGTCCGGGTCGTCACCGGTGTAAGTGAGAGACGCGGCCGTCGCCGTCACGCCTGGAGCCACTGCGTTGACCCGAATGTCGTCCTGCGCCAGTTCGACCGCCATCGTCCGCGTCATCGCCACCACCGCGGCCTTGGCGGTTCCGTAGGCGATGTGGAACGGGGCGGTGTTCATTCCGCTGATCGACGAGATCGACACGATCGAACCGCGGTTCTGGTTGCGCCGGATCTCGGCCGCCACCGCCTGGCTCATGAAGAACGCGGTCTCGAGGTTCGCGGTGAACAAGGCGCGCCAGTCGTCTCTGGTCACTCGCGTCGACGGCATCCACGTGGCGGGTTCTGCGCCGCCTGCGACATTCACCAGGCCGTAGAGGTCGCCCTCGGCAGCGCGCACCTGATCGAGAACCGTCGCGATGCCGTCGTCGGTTGACGCGTCGGCCGCCACCGGAATCACCGCAAGCCCGCCCGCACCCAGCGGCGCGATGTGCTCGTCGAGATTCTCCTTGGACCGGCTGACTGCGACGACGGTTGCGCCTGCCTCGGCGGCCATCCGCGTCACCGTCGTACCGATTCCTCCACCGCCGGCACCTGAGACCACCACGATGCGGCCGTCGAGCTTCAAAAGGTCACTCATGAGACTATTTGTCCGGACAACATACGATGCTCTGCATATTGCAGAACACTATTCCGCAGCCATAATCCGGTCGTCAAGGCCCTGCAGAACTCTCATTGGAGCTATTGTCTGGACTATTCCGGCTTGATAACGTCCGAGGCCATGAGCACGTCGCGCAACGACGCCCGTTACTCTGCGGACGCCCCGAGCACCGCCGAGGGCTGGCGGTTCGAACGGCTGACCGCACCGAGCCGGCTGTTCGGCGCCAACGGCCTGCGTACCGGTCCGGACGGCCGCGTGTATATCGCGCAGGTGACCGGCAGCCAGATCAGCGCACTGGATGTCGGCAGCGGCAGGCTCGAGACCATCAGCGCCAAGGGCGGGGACATCATCGCGCCGGACGACGTGGCCTTTGATTCAGACGGCAACCTCTATGCCACCGAGGTGATGGACGGCCGGGTGAGCGTGCTCGGTACGGACGGCCGGACCCGGGTGCTCCGCGATGACCTCCCCTGCGCGAACGGCATCACCGTTCATCAGGGGCGGCTGTTCATCAACGAATGCCGTGACGGCGGACGGTTGATGGAACTCGACCGGGCCAGCGGCGCGCAGCGGATTCTTCTGGAGAACCTGCCGTCGCCCAACGCCATGGAAGTCGGCCCCGACGGGCTGCTGTACTACCCGCTGATGACCGCCAACGAGATATGGCGGGTAGATCCTGAAGGCGGTGAGCCGCAACGGGTTGCCGGTGACCTTGGTGTGCCGGACGCGGTGAAGTTCGACCCCGACGGCTACATCGTGTCGACCCAGGTTGCCAGCGGGCAGGTGCTTCGAATCGACCCGCGCAGCGGCGAAAAGAAGCTGTTGGCTCAGCTGTCCCCCGGCCTGGACAACCTCGCACTCGTCGACGGCCGGGTGTTCGTCTCGAACTTCACCGGTGAGATCACCGAAATCCTCGCTGCGGACGCCAGGAGCCGAAGCGAGCATGCCGGCGAAACGAGAAATGTGCTCCCGGGTGGGCTGAACTGGCCGCTGGATCTCGCCGTCGGCGGCGACGGCCGACTGTATGTCGCCGACGGCACCTACTTCTACGTGGTGGCGCCCGACGGCTCACTGCAGACGGTCGGAATGTTGTTCTCGCCGGGCTATCCGGGATTCCTGCGCGGTGTGGTGTCCGCCGGTGACGGTGAGTTCGTGGTGACCACTTCGGGCGGCCAGGTCGCGCGATACCGGCCGGCGGCAGGTGAAACCGACTATCTCGCCACTGATTTCGACCAACTTTACGGCGTGGCGATCGGATCGGGCGGGGAAATCGCATTTGCCGAACTCGGCACCGGCCGGGTGCATGCCCTGCATTCGGGCAACGTCGAGACACTCGCATCGGGTCTGCACGATCCGGTCGGCGTCGCGTTCGACCGGGAGGGCCAGGTCCTGGTCACCGAGTCGGGCGCCGGTCGTGTCGTGAAGCTGACCGGATCGGGTGCTGACGTCCTGCTGGATGGGCTGGCAAGACCGCAGGGCCTACTGGTGCGCGACGGTCAACTCTACGTCGTCGATGCAGGCTCGCGGGAGGTCATCTCGTTCGACCTGAGCAGCAAGGCGCGCACCACCATCGCCTCGGGCCTGCCCGTCGGTCCCCCTCCCGGAGTCGAACCGAAACCGCTCAAGGGCATGCCGCCGTTCTCCGGGCCGCAGGGTCCTTTCGCCGGCATCGCGGCGGGACCCGATGGCTCCCTCTATGTTTCAGCCGACGCGGACGGCAGCGTGCTGGCGTTGCGCCGTACCTCCTGACAGGTAGACACGAATGGCCGAGACATCCCCCGTCGATCATCGCTACATCCAGGTGGCGCGCGCGCTGCGCAAGGACATCGTGGAGGGCGTGTACCCGGTCGGATCGCAGCTACCCACCGAACACGAACTGTGCGAACGTTTCTCGGTCAGCCGCTACACAGTGCGGGAGGCGCTGCGCAGGTTGCGTGAGGACAACCTGGTGTCGTCGCGACCGCGCACCGGAACGCTCGTCGTGCCGCGGTCGACGTCGGATGCCTACGACGTCATGTCGATCAACGATCTGGTGGCCTTTGCCACCGAGGCCCGCTTCGCCATCGAGTCGATCAGCATGGTGACGCTCGACGACGATGTGGCCGCGCGGACCGGCCTCGGCGGCGGCGAGGAGTGGCTGGCCGTCCGCGGCTTCAGGCAGTCCGAGGGCGCCGACTTCGCCCTGTGCCGAACCGAGTACTACATCAACCGTGCGTTCGCGTCGGTCGGCAGGCTTCTGCAACGCCACACGGGTCCGATCTTCCCCCTGATCGAAGACCTGTTCGGCGTCAGCATCGTCGAGGTGAACCAGGAGATCGCGGCTGTGCTGATCGCGCCTGAACTCGCCCAGGGACTCAAGGTCGAGCCGGGGTCACCCGCGCTGGAAGTGCAACGCACCTACACGACGTCGGACGGCGAGGTTGCCCAGGTGACGATCAACACCCATCCCGCGTCCCGGTTCCGCCACTCGATGACCATGCGGCGGGTCAGAGGCTAGTGACATGCCCACACTGGCCGATTCGATAGCCGAAGCCGCGCGGCTGACACCGCAACGGGCCGTGCTGGTCGACGGTGACGTCCGGCTCGACTGCGAATCGCTCTACGCGCAGGCCAACACGCTGGCGCGGGTGCTGCTGGCGCACATGCCGACCGGCTCCGTGGTGTCCTTCATGCTTCCTAACTGGCATGAGGCCGCAGTCGTCTACCTGGCGGCAACGTTGGCGGGAATCGCCGTCAACCCGATACTGCCCTCACTCCGTGAGCGCGAGTTGGCGTTCATCCTCGAAGACGTCGACAGCCGAATGTTATTCATACCCCGCGAATTTCGGCAGCACGACTATCTCGCCATGGTGGATCGGGCGACGGCGGGGATGCAGTCGCCGCCGGAGGTCGTCGTCGTTCGCGGGGAGTCGGGTGATCGCGCCGCATACGCCGGCCTGTTCGAGCAGGAGTGCGACTCGAAGGAGTTGCCGGCACTCGATCCTGCAGCTGTGCGAATGATCCTCTACACCTCGGGCACCACGGGCCGCCCGAAAGGTGTTCTGCACAGCCATGACTCGATTCACGCGCTGATCTGCCAGCTCCGCGACCACTGGCTGATCGACCCCGGAGACACGTTCCTGGTGCCGTCGCCGATCGCACACATCGGCGGCTCGATCTACGCCTTCGAATGTCCGCTACTTCTGGGCACCACCGCCGTGCTGATGGACCGCTGGGACCCGGACGAGGCAGTGACGCTGATGTCCTCGGAGCGCTGCACTCACATGGCGGGCGCGACTCCGTTTCTCGAGGGGCTGCTCGCAGCGGCTGAGCGCGCCGGCACCCGGTTGCCGGATCTCAAGGTCTTCATCTGCGGCGGGGCGTCGGTACCGCCGACTCTGATCCGCAGGGCCGCAGACTATTTCAGCCGTGCGGTGGTGACACGGGTGTACGGCTCGACGGAGGTGCCCGTCACGACGGTCGGTTCACCCACCGACTCAGAGCACGCCGCCGATACCGACGGGCGCCCCGGCATCGCGACCGTCAAGCTGGTCGCCCACGAAACGGCACCGCCCGGGTCGGGCGAGATCCACGCCCGCGGTCCACAGATGTTGGTCGGCTACCGCAATCCCGAGGACGAGCGGGACGCTTTCGACGACGAAGGCTATTTCCGCACCGGCGATCTCGCGGAGTGGGTGGACGGCGACTACCTCGTCGTGACCGGCAGGGCCAAGGACATCATCATCCGTAGCGGCGAGAACATCGCCCCGAAGGAAATCGAGGACATCCTCGCCGGGCATCCCGACATCGTCGAGATATCGATCGTGGGTTTACCCGATGCCAGGACCGGCGAGCGGGCATGTGCCGTCATCGTGCCGCAAGCGGTCCCCGGCCCCGACGTCGACAGCCTCCGGTGCTTCCTTGCCGACTACGGCGTCGCGAAGTTCAAAGTGCCTGAGCAGGTGGTCATCTGGGAGATGCTGCCCAAGAACGACGCAGGCAAAGTACTGAAGCATCAGATCCGGGCAGCATTGACGAAGGCGGACGGGTGATATGACAGGTTCTGGGCGGGTGGGTGAAGCACGAGTGGCGATCGTGACGGGCGCGAGCAGCGGCATCGGCTTCGGGTGTGCGACCAAACTCGCGGGGATGGGCATGGCCGTCCTCGGCGTAGGCCGTGATGCAGACAGGCTCGCCGATCTGGAGAGGGCCATCGGCGATCCCGAGAGGGTCGCGACCATATCCGTCGACCTCACCGCCGACGATGCGCCTGCCCGCATCGTGGACCTCGCCGTGCAGCGTTGGGGCCAGGTCGATTTCCTCGTCAACAACGCGGGCGTCGGCAGCCCCAAGCCGCTGCACGAGACCGACGACGAGTCGTTGGACTACTTCCTCGATTTGATGTTGCGCGCGCCGTTCCGGCTGGCACGAGACGTGATACCGCATATGCAGGCGGGCTCGGCGATCATCAACGTCACGTCGACGTTCGCGGTCGTCGGGGGCCTGCGTGGCGGCGCCTACTCGGCGGCGAAAGGCGGCCTGACATCGCTGACCATGCACATCGCCTGCCAGTACGGGCCGCAGGGAATCCGTTGCAACGCAGTGGCGCCGGGCGTGACGCTGACGCCGATGGTCGCTCAGCGCCTCGAGGACGAGCGGTTCAAGAAGATCAACACGGAGATGACGCCGTACCCGCGGCTGGGCAGGATCGACGACGTCGCCAGCACCGTCGCCTTCCTGTGTTCCGATGGCGCGGCCTTCATCAATGGCCAGACGATCGCTGTCGACGGCGGTTGGAGTTCGACGAAGTACTTGTCCGACTTCGCGCTGAACTCGGAGTGGGTGGCCCGGCGATGAGTGCTTGCGCGAAGTGGGGGCACTCCCCAAGCAAGCTGGGGGCCCACCCGCCCGAAGGGCAGGGGGACAGAACTCGGTGAACCTGTTCAGCCTGCTCGACCAGGCCGCTGCCCGTTTCGGCGACCGTGGTGCGGTGTATCGCGGTGAGCACCAACTGCACACCTGGGGCGGGCTTCGGGATCGGGCGCTGCGACTGGCGGGCTCGCTTCGCGGAGTGGGGCCCGGGGCGCGCGTCGCGGTCGCCAGCGAGAACTGCCCCGAGATCATCGAGCTCATGTTCGGCGTATGGGCGGCCGAGTGTGTGTATCTGCCGATCAACTACAAGCTGCATCCGCGGGAGATGCAGCAGATCCTCGACGATGCCGCCGCCGCAGTGGTTTTCGCCTCACCGAAGATTGCCGCCGAGCTCGCACCCGTCACCACCGTTCCTGTCGAGGTCATCGACGACGGAGGATACGAGGCGCGGTTCGGCGCCGAGCCGGTGCCGACGCCGTGCACCGACCCGGCGGAGCTGGCGTGGCTGTTCTACACCAGCGGAACGACCGGCCGGTCCAAGGGTGCAATGCTGTCGCATCGCAACCTGATGGCGATGACGGTCTCGCACCTCGCCGACTTCGATTCACCCGATGAGGAGTGCGGCCTGATCCACGGTGCACCGATGTCGCATGGATCGGGCCTTTACATTCCTCCGTACGTGTTGCGCGGGGCACGGCAGGTGATTCCCGCGTCGGGAGCGTTCGAGCCCGACGAGTTCCTCGATCTGTGTGAGCACCACCCTGGCTGCAGCGCCTTCCTGGCCCCGACGATGGTTCAGCGACTGGTTCAGACCGGCCGGTCACGTCCCGGCAACCTGCGCACGGTCGTCTACGGCGGCGGCCCGATGTATGTGGACAGCCTCAAGAAGGCGATGACCGCGTTCGGGCCGATCTTCACGCAGCTTTACGGACAGGGTGAGGCGCCGATGACGATCACCGG
This sequence comes from Mycobacterium sp., assembly GCF_032159565.1. Classification (GTDB taxonomy): domain Bacteria; phylum Actinomycetota; class Actinomycetes; order Mycobacteriales; family Mycobacteriaceae; genus Mycobacterium. The sequence goes on along the minus strand of NZ_JAVHWR010000022.1, from coordinate 13,716 downwards.
TCTGCGCCGCGCCGACCACGTCGACGCCGACGACGCCGTCCTGAGGTCGGTCGGCTATGCCCGCTCCGGCGTGGACGTAGCGGTGCAGCGCGACGACGGCAGCCACGCCGAAATCGGGGAGATCGGTGAAATCGTCTGCCGCGGCGACGTCGTGATGTCCGGCTACTGGAGGAACCCCGCCGCCACCGCCGCCACCCTGCAGAACGGCTGGCTGCACACCGGGGACATGGGCTCGTTCGACGAGCGCGGCTACCTCACCCTGCGCGACCGTTCGAAAGACGTGGTGATCAGCGGGGGCAGCAACATCTACCCACGCGAAGTCGAAGAGGCGATCCTCGAACATCCCGCCGTCGTGGAGGCCGGCGTTGTCGGCGCCAAGGATGAGGAGTGGGGCGAGGTCGTGGTGGCTTTCGTCGTCGGCGAGGTCGACCCTGCTGAGCTGGACGCCCACCTGCTCGACCGCATCGCCCGGTTCAAGCGGCCCAAGCGGTACGAGTTCATCGACGAACTGCCCAAGAACAGCTACGGCAAAGTACTGAAACGTGAACTGCGGGAACGGTTGTCGTGATCAAGTACTGGGTTTGGCACCAAGAACCTGCTGGATGTCCGGTTTCATCTGCTGTAGCTGCTGGCCCGAATAACCCCAGCTGTGGATGCCGCCGGGGAAGTTGAACGTCGCATTCTTGCCGCCTGCCGCCACGTACGCGTCCGCAAAAGCCCTGTTCGAGTCGACTGCGAAGCTCTCGAGGAACCCGAGTCCGGCGATGGGCGCGTCAGGGCTGGCCAGGGCCGGGTCGGTGGATGTGCCATTCCCGCAGTAGATCCAGAGGCGGGTGCCGTTGGACGCCAACCTGCCGGCCTGCACGGTGGGATCATTGCGTGCCCAAGCCGGGTCGCCCGCTGGACCCCACATGGCGTCCGGGTTGAAGCCGCCGTTCCACATCATGGCGATACCGACCTGGCCTTGCTGGCCGGCCGCCGAGAGGTTGAGGAAGCCCGACAGGGATCCGGCGTAAATGAACTGCTGCGGATGGTAGGCGGCCAACACCAGCGCTGACGAACCACCCATCGAGAACCCCACGACCGCGTTACCGGTCGACGGCACCATCTTGTTCCCGGCGAGGTAGGCGGGAAGCTCCTGCGTCAAGAACGTCTCCCACTTATAGGTACGGGTCGTGCCGTTGCCGGTCGCCGGCCCGTACCAGTCGCTGTAGAAACTCGACTTCCCGCCGACCGGCATGACGACGGATATGCCTGAGCCCTTGTACCAGTCGAAGGCAGCGGTGTTGATGTCCCAGCCATTGAAGTCGTCGCCCGCTTCCATGCTGTCCAGCAGGTACAGGGCGTGGGCGCCCCGGCCGCCATCGAGGAACTCGACCCGGATGTCGCGGCTCATCGACGTCGACGCCACGGTGAGCTGTTCGACCGGCGCACTCGAGAAGGCGGCCGCCGTCGGCGCCCCACAGAGGCCCGACGCCAGCGCCGCGGTGATCGCGGCGACGGTGAACCGGCGGACCAAACCGCCGACCTTATTCTCGACGAAGGGCATTGCTGCCTCCCCTTGCCCACACCCACAGCCCTAGCCGGAGAGTACGACCATTTTCCGGAGATGTCGGCGGTTTCGCCAGGTCGGTGATCAGGAGTATCGATTGACTCGCGATCCCGCGGCGCCGGAAGCTTCGACATTTGCGCTAGCCTGTTGCGCCAACAGAAGTTATATGGGCTAAGTTAAGCACGAGCCTACATCTAGGAGAGCGTGAATGGGTCGGGCGATGTCGCGGCGAGGTCTTCCGTGCTGAGAGTTCTCAGGCGGGCCTGGGTCCCGCTACTCATCGTCGCGGTGGTTCTGCTCGGGTTCTTCATGGTCGACCGGCTGCGCGGCGTCTTCGGCAAAACCGAGCTCACGAGGCCCGGCGCGGGCCTGGTGAACGACCCGGCGCCGTTCAACCCCAAAAGAGTGAAGTACGAGATCTTCGGCACGGGAACGGTCGCCACCATCAACTACCTGGACCTGGATGCTCAGCCGCAGAAGGCGGTGGACGCCCCGTTGCCGTGGTCACTCGATTTGACGACAACGGCCCCGGCCTCCAGCCCGAACATCATCGCGCAAGGCGACGGTGACAGCATTACCTGCCGCATCACAGTCGATGATGTCGTCAAGGATGAGAGGACGACAACCGGATTGAGCGCGCAGACGTTCTGCTTGGTGAAGTCCGCATGAGCAACACACACGTCGGCGCGCATCCGATGATCCCGCGGTTCATCCGGCTGTTCTCGGTGCCGATCCTGCTGGGCTGGCTCGCACTCGTGGTGCTGGTGAACGTCATCTCGCCGCAGCTGGAAAAGGTCGGCGAGGCGCACTCGGTGTCGCTGGCGCCCAACGACGCACCGTCGATGCAGGCGATGCAACGCATCGGCACGACGTTCCAGGAGTTCGACTCCAACAGCTCGGTGATGATCGTCCTTGAGGGTGACCAGCCGCTCGGTGATGAAGCCCATAAGTACTACGACGGATTGGTTCACAAGCTCGAAGCAGACAAGCTTCATGTCGAGCACATCCAGGACTTCTGGGGTGATCCGCTGACGGCTGCGGGATCGCAGAGCGCCGACAACAAGGCCGCGTACGTCCAGCTCTACCTGAGGGGGAACCAGGGCGAGACGATCGCGAACGAGTCGGTCGCGGCCGTTCGCGACGCCGTCGCGAGCTCGACACCGCCACCAGGTCTGAAGGCCTACGTCACCGGGCCCGCCGCACTGACCAGCGACCAGCACTCCGCAGGCGACTCGAGCGTCAAGCTGATCACCACGATCACCATCTGCGTGATCTTTTTGATGCTGCTGTTCGTCTACCGCTCGATCGTGACCGTCCTGCTCGTGCTCGGGATGATGTTCTTCGAACTGGCGGCGGCCCGCGGAATCGTTGCGACGCTCGGCTATTACGAGCTGATCGGTCTGTCGACCTTCGCCGTCAACCTACTCACCACGTTGGCGATCGCGGCGGGGACGGACTACGCGATCTTCCTCGTCGGCCGATATCACGAGGCCCGTAACAACGGTGAGGACCGCGAAACCGCGTTCTACACCATGTATCACGGCACGGCGCACGTCATCCTCGGCTCAGGCCTGACCATCGCGGGCGCCACCTTCTGCCTGCACTTCACCAGGCTGCCGTACTTCCAGACGCTGGGCATCCCGTTGGCCATCGGCATGCTCGTCGCGGTCGCGGCCGCGCTGACCATGGCGCCCGCACTGCTGACCATCTGCAGTCGCTTCGGGCTCTTCGACCCGAAGCGCAGGATGCGGGAGCGCGGCTGGCGCAAGATCGGTGCCGCGGTGGTGCGGTGGCCCGGAGCGATTCTGGTGTCCACCATTGCGCTTTCACTCGTCGGCCTGCTTGCGCTCCCTGGCTACGTGCCGAGCTATAACGATCGCGAGTTCCTGCCCGCTGACATCCCCGCCAATCAGGGCTATCAGGCCGCAGACCGCCATTTCCCGCAGGCCCGGATGAACCCGGAGATGCTGCTCATCGAAACCAACCACGATGTGCGCAATTCAGCCGACATGCTCGTCGTTGATCGAGTTGCCAAAGCCATCTTCCACATTCCCGGTATCGGTCGCGTGCAGACCATCACCCGGCCGCTCGGCACACCGATCGAACACACGTCCATTCCGTTCCAGATCAGCATGCAGGGCACCACCCAGCAGATGAACCAGGACTACATGGACAAGGTCATGGCGAACATGCTGACCCAGGCCAACGACATGCAAACGACCATCGACACGATGACACGTATGCAGAGCCTGACCCAGCAGATGGCCGACACCACCCACGCCATGGTCGAGAAGACCAAGCAGATGGCCGTCGATATCGGCGAAGTCCGGGACAACATCGCCGATTTCGACGACTTCCTTCGCCCCATTCGTAACTTTCTGTATTGGGAACCGCACTGCTACGACATCCCCGTCTGCCATTCGATACGGGCCATTTTCGACACGCTCGATGGCATCGACGTGCTGACCGATGACGTCCAGACGCTGGTGCCCCTGTTGGAGCGTCTGGACACCCTGATGCCGCAACTGGTCGCGATCATGCCGTCGATGATCGAGACGATGAAGAACATGAAGAACATCACGCTGACCATGTACCAGAGCCAGAAGGGTCAGCAGGATCAGACGAAGGCCCTGCAGGAGAACTCGACCGCGATGGGCCAGGCGTTCGACGCGTCCAAGAACGACGACTCGTTCTACCTGCCGCCCGAGGTGTTCGACAACGCCGACTTCAAGCGCGGGATGAAGATGTTCGTCTCGCCGGACGGCAAGGCGGTCAGGTTCATCATCTCGCATGAAGGTGATCCCGCTACGCCAGAGGGCATTTCGCACATCGATCAGATCAGGAACGCGGCGTTCGAAGCCATCAAGGGCACGCCGCTGGAGGGCTCGAAGATCTACCTGGCAGGCACCGCATCCACATATAAGGACATGGCGGAGGGATCGAATTTCGACCTGCTGATCGCCGGAATCGCGTCGCTGTGCCTGATTTTCATCATCATGCTGTTGCTGACCCGTGCGGTGGTGGCCGCCGCGGTGATCGTCGGTACGGTGCTGCTGTCGCTGGGCACATCGTTCGGCCTTTCGGTGCTGATCTGGCAGTACATCCTCGGCATGCACCTGCATTGGATGATCATCGCGATGTCGGTCATCATCCTGTTGGCGGTGGGATCCGACTACAACCTGCTGCTGGTCTCCCGGTTCAAGGAAGAGATCCATGCGGGCATCAACACGGGCATAATCCGGTCGATGGGTGGAACCGGCTCGGTGGTCACATCGGCTGGGCTGGTATTCGCCTTCACCATGATGTCGATGGTGGTCAGCGATCTCCGGGTGATCGGTCAGGTGGGCACCACCATTGGTCTCGGCCTGTTGTTCGACACGCTGATCATCCGGTCGTTCATGACGCCGGCGATCGCCGCGCTGCTCGGTAAATGGTTCTGGTGGCCGCAACGGGTCCGCCAGCGTCCCGTCCCCGAGCCGTGGCCGGAGCCGAAAACAGAACAAGATCAGGTCGGTGTAACGCCCGGCCGCCATTCGAACGATGAAAGCCCCACGGGGCCAATTCGATAGAGAACGAAGAAAGCCCTATGGGGTTAATTTGAAAAGTCAATCAGATAAGATAGGTGCCCATGAGGGGGAAACAGATTAGTTCGGCCGTATTGACGGCCCTCGCGTTGACGGTGCCCGCGCTGGCTGTGGCAGCACCAGCACATTCCGACCCCGACACCGATTTCTACAACGAGCTGCACATCTACGGGATCTACGGTGAAAAGGATTACAACGCGTGGATCGGCAAGATCGCGTGTAAGCGACTGTGGAATAACCTCGATCACGATGCCAATCAGTCCGCCCAATTCGTCCAACGGCAGCTGAAAAAGGACACCACCACCGAGCAGACATATCAGTTCCTCGGTGCCGCCTATCGGACTTACTGCCCCGACAAGCTGCCGATCCTCACACAGACGGCGCAGCCGGGTCCGGGTGCGGGCACGCCGCCTGCGCCGGCAGGTCCGCCGTTGGCGGCAGAGCAATAAAGGGAAAGGGAGAAGTGATGTTGGGTAAGGCGAGCATCGTAGCGGCCGCGGTGAGCATGGTCGCGATGACGATTCCGGCCGTCGCATCGGCCGACGCGACAGACGACTATCCGATCCCGAACCGGATACTCAAGACCACCTGCACGGTCGACCAGTACATGGCCGCAACGCGCGACACCGATCCGGTGTACTACGAGCGCTACATGATCGACTACCACAACAGGCCGATCGACGTGCAGGACGCTGCCCGCGACCGCATCTACTGGTTCTTCACGCTGGATTACGCGGGCAGGCGGCAGTACTCGGAAGACACCGCGACCAACGTCTACTACGAGCAGATGGCCACGCACTGGGGCAACTGGGCGAAGCTGTTCTTCAACAACAAGGGTGTCGCCGCACATGCCACCGACGTCTGCATGAACTACCCGCCGAACGATCCGACGGTGTGGGACTGGACATGACCTTCAGCAGGGCCCTACCCGTGCTGGCGGTCGCATGCGGACTTGCCGCAGGCGTTCTCGGCATGGGCGTGGCAAGCGCAGACCCGCCCCCGCCGCCGAATCCGCCGTGGGCTGCCGTGGGCGACCCGGTGCCGTCCTGGGCGCCGGGCAAGCCGGCGGAGTTCTGGCTGGGTGAGCCCGTGGTGTGGACCACCGGTTGGGGCGGACGGTGGTGCATCTGGAAGAACGGGCAGATCATCACGCTGTCGTCGAACCCCGTCACCAACGGCGGTTAACCCTTTCCCTCGTTACCGCCTGGCCCCGCGGGCAGTCAACTGCCGGCGTAATAGAGCGTGTTGAAGTCCGACGTGAACGCTCCGCCCTCGCACTTGAGGGGCTGACCGGCGCCTGACTGCGCCGAAGCCGGCACATTCGGGTCGCACGGTGCCCGTAGGGTGCGCACTCCGATCAGCGGAGCCACCGGCAGCCACTGGTTCGTCGCGGCACAGGCGAATGTGTCGCCCTTCGCATCCACGCCATACACATACCTGGACGTGAACGAGCAGTAGTCGGTGGGCACGATGTTGTGATCCACGAAGGGAACGCAGTCCACGCCGTCGCAGGCGCCGCGATCCGCCCAGGCAGTACCCGCCGCCGCCATCATCGGTGCGGCGGTGACGCCGCAGGCCAGTGCCAGTACCGCGATCGACTTCATGTTCGTCCCCTCCGCTGTGGACCGGCTTCGACGGTTAGCGTACCGGGGCGTTGCCACGGCATAAGGTCTTCTCGTGCCTTTGCGTCGCGTCGACCCGACCCGCAGGCCCTCGGCGGTCGCCCGGGCCTTGAACAGATCCGCGCGCTCGCGTTTCGGCCAGGTCCTCGGCAGAGTTCTGGCGCCGAAGATCGATCCGTGGCTCGGCCGGGTCAGCAACGGTCGGGCGAGCTTGGGCATGTTCAATGTGCCCTCCGCGACGCTCGAGACGACGGGCGCCAGGAGCGGCCGGCCGCGTCAGTCGCAGATCGCCTATTTCCACGACGGACCGAACGCGATCGTCATGGCCTCGAACTACGGCGGCGACAAGCACCCGCAGTGGTACCACAACCTGGTCGCGCATCCCTCGTGCGAATTGGGAAACGAGCCGTTTCGGGCCGAAGAGGTGACCGATGGCGACGAGTACGCCAGGCTGTTCAAGCTCGCCGAGGGTTATTACGGCGGCTTCACGGACTATCGCGAAAAAACAGCGCGGACGGGACGCACCATTCCGGTGTTACGCCTCATACCGCGCTAGCCAACCGACCGAGGCCTAACATCGCGGCGTTCGCGAGCGACATATCAGCATGAGGATCACGATCGCGGGCCGGGCCTGCATCGTCGGTGCGGTTGCCGCGACGGCCGGAGCACTGCCCATATCCCTATTCGCGGCACCCGCCGCCGGCGCCGCGCCGTGCCCCGATGTCGAGATCGTCTTTGCCCGGGGTACCACCGAAGCGCCCGGCGTGGGCGGCATCGGAGGAGCCTTCGTCGACTCACTCCGCTCGCAGGCGGGCGGTCGTTCGGTCGGCGTCTACGCGGTCAACTACGCGGCGAGCAACGACTTCGCCGCGAGCGCTCCCGCAGGCGCAGACGATATGAGTGCACATGTCCGCGCGATGGCGGCGAACTGCCCAGACACCAAGATGGTTCTCGGCGGATACTCGCAGGGGGCGGCGGTCGTCGATCTGGCCACCACCTATATGCCGCCAGAGGTCTCCGACAACGTCGCTGCTGCCGCCGAGTTCGGCGGCGCACGGAGCACGTTCGCCGACAGCCTGTCGGCCGGCCCGCTGCCATCGGTGGGTCCGCTGTACAAGGCCAAGACGATCGAGATGTGCGTACCCAACGACCCGATCTGTTTCCAGGGCGGCCGTGACATGCGGGCCCACGGTGCCTATGTTCAGACGGGAATGGTCAACGATGCCGCTGCCTTCGCCGCAAGCCGGATATAGACGCAGCCGAGTTGGGGTATCCCTCAGCCCAACGAGGCGGGGAGGATCATTGATGAGAATCGGCAAGTTGGTCATCGCGACAGCGATCGCATGGGCGGCACTGGGGGGCATTCCCGTGCCACCGGCATCCGCAGACCCGTGCCCGGACGTTGAGGTGATTTTCGCCCGCGGCACCGGTGAGCCGCCGGGAGTCGGAGGGGTCGGACAGGCGTTCGTGGACGCACTGCGGTCGGATGCTGGTGGTAGGTCGGTCGCGGTGTATCCGGTCGACTACGCCGCCAGCGGCGACTTCAACGACACGATGGCGTTCGCCCAGACCGTCATCGCCGGCATCAGGGACGCCGGCGCTCATGTGCAGTCCACAGCGGCGAACTGCCCGAATACCCGTATCGTGCTCGGCGGCTATTCGCAAGGCGCGGCGGTGGCAGGATTCGTGACCGCTGCCGAGGTGCCGCAGGGGGTTCCCGCTGCCTTCGTCCCCCAACCGTTGCCGGTCGAGGTTGCCGACCATGTCGCCGCTGTCGCCCTGTTCGGTAAGCCATCCGCCGCGTGGACGAGCCAGTACGGCGCGCCGGCGATCACGATCGGCCCCGCCTACGCGGCGAAGACCATTGAACTCTGCGCCCAGGGCGACACAATCTGCGACGGAACTCCTGGCGGCGGGCCGACATTCGCGCACGCGCTTTATCCGGTCAACGGGATGGTCGGCCAGGCAGCCACATTCGCGGTCGGCCGCCTCTAACTCACGGCAAACCACTGAACAGGGGGCTTAGCACCGCGGCCAATGGATCCGGCGGAGGCGTGTCGGGTGGCGCCGGAGCGGCGGGATCCGGTGCAACCGCGGGTTGTGCCGGGATGTGCTGTACCGGTTGCACTTCGGGTACGTGCTCTATCTGCGGGGCGACGTCGACCGTGGCCGGTGCGACCGCGGGAACGGCATCGGGCGCAACGACATCGGCGATGACCGGTGTGGCCTCGAAAGTCGGTGTGGGCGTCGGCTCTTCGGGCGCCGATTGATCCGCAGCCGGCGGCGGCAACTGCGCGGGTGCCACTGGCGGGGCGCTGGTCGGCACCTTCTCGGCCCCGGCCGCCGCCGGTGCTGATCGTGGAAGACTGGTCTTCGCGAGAGGGATTGGGCTGCCCGCCGAAGACAATGTGAACAGAGACACCACCGCAACAGCCGCGACCACACTCAGCGTCCTCGCGTGCGCGGCGAGGCCGGAACGCCTGGAGACGGCGCCATGATGGACGCGCGTACCGTCCGAGAAGGTCGCGCCACGGGCCAGCGCGAGCTGCGCGTCATGCGTCGCAACGACCGGAATCGACAGACCCGTGCCGAGCGGGCCGGCGAGCGCACGCAGCTTGGATCGAGACCCGATCAGATACAGCGCTTCCGGACGAGAACCGTTGTCGCCCAGCGCGGCGCCGAGCCAATCGGTCAGGCCCACAGTGTCGGAGGTAATTGTGGTCGTCGTCGCGTGCAGTACGCCGCTATCGGTGTCGACCACCGACAGCGATGCCGAATCGCGCCCGAGCACGCATACCGCGATTGTCGCCTGCTCGTTCGCCCGTCCGGCGTCGATCGCCCACGCACGGGTGGCCTCCGTCAGCGGAACCGCCACCACCTCGCCGAAACCCGACTCCGTCAGCGCATCCCGAAGCGACGACATGTTGCCGCTCGTCGTCACGTGCACCGAGTCGACGGTGTAGCCACTTGCCGTTGCGATATCACGCACCCGGCGCGCGGTGGCGGCGGGCGCGGCGGCGCTCGAGTCGGAGATGTCGAACACGTCGTGGTCCAGCGGATCGCCTGTGATGTCTCGTCCGTCGACCAGCACCCAGCCGATCGTCATCGACGTCTTCGACAGCCCCAATACTGTTCGCACTCGCTGGGTCCCGCCCTCGTCGAACCGACGTTGCCGCTTTGCATTGAACGGCCACTCGACGCTGAGCATAGTTCGAGTGCTTCTGTGCGGCACGGCGACCGTGCGAGGGTTTACCAATCTGCGACGCTGACGTGACCGTCAACGTGCACGTTATCCGGCCGACGTTCCGGTTCGGTCACCGCAAAACAGCGTCATGTGGAACAGGTCACATGTCTTTCTGCGGCCCGCCGGCGCTGATCCGCGCAGCGACTGCCGCGGCGAAGAAGCAGCCGAGCAGTGAGTAGCCGGTGATACCGGCCAACCCGTTTTTGGCCAGCATGACGAGCGCGACACCGGCCATGCACGTGAACCCGCCCGCAGCGGCCGATCGGACGCCTGTGGCGCGAACCGCGGAGTCCCACCAGAGAAGTCGACGATGCTCCAGCGGTGACAGCAGGAAGAACATCGCGGCCATGACGATGGCGAATATCACCGCCCGCAGTGTGAGAAGAGCCCAAAAGCCCCGTGCCGTCACGTCATACGCGTCGAGACCGACCGCGTGCATGCAGAAGGTTGCGACGGCGATCGCCGGGATGTGCCAGAGGTAGAGGGTCATCGCTCCCCCGTTGCCCACCGCGACGGCCTGCCACACCCGCGGTCGCTGCGCCCAGCGCTGCACGGGACCCGCGAAAGCAACGAACGCGCACGACATCCAGGTGCATTGCAGGGCAAGCAAAAGCGTCGGCGGCGTCACGTTGGACATGCGTTCGGTCCCGGTGACGACCAGCGACACCTCGTACGGCCCGAAGGTGGCCAACAGCACCTGAGCGGCGAACGCCGCCACCCCCACCGCGAACGCGGCCGGGACGCGGATCAGCCGGCGCGCATAGGCGACACCGATCACCACGGGGACGAGCCAGACGATCAAGAAGTTGGGGACGCCCCACATGGGCACACCGGTGGTAATGCGCACTCCGTCGACGGCGACGGCCGCCGCGAGAAGCGACCCGACTACGACGGTGGCCGCACGCCCCGATCGCATTCGCGTCAGCGTCGGGACGAAGGCCAGCGCCACGAGGTAGACACCGAGGAACCAGAGCAGGGCAACACACTCCCCGCCGAGGACTGCTGCCGAGTCGGCACCAAGGATCTTCGCCGCCACCAAGAGGGCGATCGTCCAGAAAGCGAGATACCAGAACACGGGACGGCAGAGTCGCTGGGCGCGGGTGAACAGCCAGGTCCCCCACTGCGTACCTTCGCGCCAGCCGTACGCGCCCGCAGCGCCGCCTGCCAGAAAGAACAGCGGCATGACCTGCACAACCCAGGTGATCGGGGTGAGGGCGGGCATTTCGCCCAGCAGGTTGCCGATGCGCAGGCCGCCCGAATCGATCGTCGCGAGCAGCAATGCGCAGTGGCCGAAGATCACGACGAGGAGCGCGGCGAGGCGGGCGACGTCGACTGCGCGGTCGCGGTCGGGTTTGGTGTTCTCGGCTACCGTGCGGGCGTCGGGGACTGACGTGGGCGAAGCCATGCGTCCAGCATGCCGGTACGCAGGCCGGCGCGGGTGAGTAGTACTACGGGACAGGGCAGAGATGTAGGGAAACACCGGATATCTCCCCGGCCGCTGGTGGCTTACGTTTCGGGAGTTCGTCCAGGCGTTCGTCTGCCAACATGAAAGGACACCTCGATGGCTCTCAACCGCATGGCGCTGGGATCGGTCGCGTTCGCAGTGGCGTTGGCCGCCTTGGCCGCCGCGCCCGTCGCCTCGGCTGAGCCCCGCGATGTATTCCTCGACGAACTGGCGACCTTGAACATCCCTTTGATCGCCGGCAACCAGGCAGACACCGTGGGAGCGGGATATCACGTGTGCGACCAGCTTCGCAGCGGAGTTTCTGTTCTCGACGAGATGACTGCCGCCGAGCAGGAGTTCCAGCTTGCCTCCGGACAAGGCACCCTTTTCGTCAGCGCTGCGACAACAAATCTCTGCCCCGACTTTGCAGCCGGTTAGCTTTCGGGGCTGACGCTTTCGCGAAGTCTCACCCGGTCGTGCGGGCGAGTCGACATGCCAACAACAGCGGGTTGCAAAGACTTGCGAGCCCAAGATTGCCACGCTGCAATGGGCGCGGAAGTAAGCTGCGCCCGTGGGGAAGGGCGTATTAGCCAACGGTCGTGGCCGCTTGCTGGTGGTCGTGGCCTCGCTCGCGGTCTCGGCCGTCATGCTCTACGACCCAGGTTCGGATTCCGAAACTCCGGCCGCAGTCCCGACCGGCCTCGTGCCCAGCATGTCGCCGGCCGCAAGTCCCGCGGCACCCGATCTGGTCGCCGCAGCCGCGCCTGTGGCCAATCAGGCAGCGTCATTCGCATTGCCCGTCGGCGTTGCTCCCGAGGCGGGGTTGCAGATCCACACCATCTGGGTGGCCCGCGCAATCAGCGTGATGTTCCCCCAGATCACCACCATCGGCGGCGTTCGACAAGACGCGTTGAAATGGCATCCCAACGGATTGGCGATCGACGTGATGATTCCGAACCACAGCAGCGACGAGGGAATCGAACTCGGTAATCAGATTGCCGGCCTGGCACTCGCCAACGCGAATCGCTGGGGCGTGATCCACGTGATCTGGCGCCAGGGCTTCTATCCGGGCATCGGCGCACCTAGTTGGACGGCCGACTACGGCAACGAGACCGCCAACCACTACGACCACGTTCACATCGCCACCGACGGCGGCGGATACCCGACCGGGCACGAGACCTACTTCATCGGGTCGATGACTCCCGCCTGACAGGTCGGCCCGCCACCCCTGTTGGATGGCGGGCCCACTGAGGGGAACGGTGTCTGGGTTGTGTTAACACAGGCAGGTTTGCCTGGTAACGGGCGGCCGCACCGGGTCTTCTCCGGCGCGGTGGTGACGATGATCTTTCCGCCGCGGTAGCTGACGATCTTCCCGGCGACGACGACATCCTGACCGTCGTTCATCGGGGTAGCCGTCGGCGTCGGTGCGCACCCGTCACAGCCTGGGTCGAGTCATTGTCGATGGCGTTGGCGGTAGCCGGGGCGAAGAAGAGAACGCTCATGGCGCCGACGTGCGTCGCGGCGTACTTACGCGCGACAGCGTGCTGGTGGTCGACGCGGTCAGGTTGATGAGTCCTCTCATGCATACGTGGCGTGGAGTTGTCGAGGAAATGCTCCGGTTTCGCGGGGCATCCGTAATCGCCCACGAGCCAGAAATCGACGTCCGTTAGGCAGAGGGTTTTTGTCCGTCAGGAAAGCGCCACGCCGAGAACGGATTTGGTAACGCCGACGACAATAGTCCGCTCGCTGACACTTCTAGCTAATTCCCATCGGCGCAGGTCGAAGACGGCGCCGCCGTCGAGTCACCTCTCTCTGTTCGAGTAGTTGCGCGTTCAAGTACAGCGCCTGGCCAGCCTTTGCGGTGAGGTGCCGCACCACGTGACTGCCTGAGCGGCGCCGGGCGGCCGTCCGGCCGCCGCCCGGATAGTCGGTGGACCAGACCGCGCATCAACTAGCCAGGCTAAATCTGTGTAAGCCTGTGTTACATCCTCGACACGCCCTTGCCCACGCAAGTCGAGGTAATTTCGCAGATTTTTTCCAGCATTGACAATTTGCTGCTTATGATCCCGGTTGTCGGTCTAAGCTCGGCGGACGGACAACTACGCAGGGGGACATCATGGCACTACCAGCGCTTGAAGATATAGCGGCTCGCGAATCCAGCAACGATCCGATCGAGGGTGTGATTCGGATTGAGACCTCGCCGCGGGAGAAGGCCACGCCGGTCATCTTGGACATGATGCGGTCGGTGTATCCGCATGAGCAGGTGTTCG
>NZ_JAVHWR010000018.1:0-24618 GCF_032159565.1 Mycobacterium sp. | reverse complement strand
TGGACAAACGGGCACACACCGACGGGCGGCTTCTCGAAGGCGTCGAGGTCCGGATCGTCGATGACGCACTGCAGGACCTCCCCGTAGGCAGTCACGGCGAGATCCTCAGCCGCGGCCCCGAATTGTTTGCGGGCTACCGCGATTCGACACTAGATGCCGATGCGTTCCTGCCCGGGGGCTGGTTTCGCACCGGTGATATCGGCGTGCTCGACCGCGACGGCTACCTCACGATCACTGACCGCCGAAAGGACCTCATCATCCGGGGCGGGGAGAACCTGTCCTCAAAATTGATCGAGGACATCCTGGCCGAGCACGAGGCGGTAGCCGAAGCGGCGGTGGTGGCGGCACCGGACCCTCTGTACGGGGAACGGGCATGCGCCTTCGTCGTGCTGCGGCCCGCAGCCACATTGTCGCTCACCGACATCCGTGCGCATTTCTCCGTCGCCGGCACCGCGCGTCACCTGACACCAGAGCACCTCGAGATCGTCGGCGACTTACCTCGGACAGCCACCGGCAAGGTGCGTAAGGATCAACTCCGAGGTCGCCTCAGCTCCAGGCGATCGACTTGAGTTCGGTGAACTCCTCGATTCCGTGGTGGCCCCATTCCCTGCCCACCCCGCTCTGCTTGAAGCCGCCGAATACACCAGTGATACCAACACCGTTGGGCTGCTCGGCTGACCAACCAGGACCTGAGGTGCCCAACGTCTCAGCGTTGCTCGTCGGCGACCCGACCGTCTGCACCGCGACGTTGCCCGCCCGGATCTGACGCGCAACGTTGAAACCCCGCGCCGTATTTCCGGAGACGACGCCACCACCAAGTCCGTATATCGAATCGTTAGCGATGCGGATGCCCTCGTCTTCGGTCTTGTAGGTGATCACGGTGAGGACCGGACCGAAGATCTCCTCCTGGGCGATGCGCATGTCGTTGCGGGCGTTGATGAAAAGCGTCGGTTCGTAGAAGAAGCCCTTGGCCAGACGCGCGGGACGTTTGCCGCCGAACACGAGTTCGGCGCCTTCGTCGATCCCCGACTGCACGTATCCCTCGACACGGGCGCGCTGCTGCTCACGGATCAGAGGACCGATGAGGGTGTCAGGCTCGCGAGGGTCGCCCACCTTAAGAGACGCTGCCGACGCTTTCGCTCCCTCGACATACGCGTCGAGCAGGTGCTCGGGCAACAACATCCTGGTCTGAATGGCGCAGCCCTGCCCAGCATGGATCATCGAGGTGATGATGCCCATGGTGGCCACGTGCTCCTCGGGGACGTCGTCCAGGACGATGGTTGCGCTCTTGCCCCCGAGCTCGAGCTGGAGGCGCTTGACGGTGGGCGCGGCGGCCGCCATGATCGCCCGCCCGGTTGCGGTGGAGCCGGTGAACGTCACCATGTCGACCATCGGGTGAGTGGTCATCTCCTCACCGACCTCGGGCCCGCCGGCAATCACGTTGAGCACGCCCGGCGGTAGGTCGGCATCGTCAGCAGCTCTGGCGATTTCGAAAGCGTCCAGCGGTGTCCACTGGTGCGGCTTGAGGACCACTGTGCAGCCGGCTGCCAGAGCCGGCATGACCTTCACGATGTTGAGGAAGAACGGGAAATTGAATGGGGTGATGGCGGCGACGACACCGACTGGCTCGCGGACGACCGCATGCCCCGCCATCCCGGTCAGGCCTCCGGCAGGCGGAGACACTTCCGTCCAACGCACCGAGCGCTCCATGGCCTCGGCGATCCACTCGGCGATGTCGATGGTGCCGCGGACCTGGATGATGTCGGCGAGGAAGCCGACCGAGCCGGACTCGGCCATCACCAGTTTCTTCAGTAGGTCGTGGCGCTCATCGAGGATCGCGGCGAAGCGGCGCAGCGCTGTGGCCCGGTCGCGGGGAGACTTCTGCGGCCAGGGCCCCTCATCGAACGCCCGCCGGGCCGCCGCAATCGCCGCGTGTGCGGCCTTGGGACCCGCGTCAGGAACCGAACCGATGACCTCCTCGGTGGCCGGGTCGATGACCTCGATGACTCCGACGACGTCGTCGGCCGTCCACGCGCCGTCGACGAACATCTTTTCGTAGTCCCACCGGTCACTCACAGCGCGATACCTCCATGTCGCAGGAATGCCTCCGCTCCACCGCCTCGGCAGACCACCGCAGCGGAGGTGGTCGTCTCATATGACGCTAACAACCTGTTCGTGCAAAGAGAATACTATAGTCCCGATACAGCATCTGTGATACAACTCAGTGAACATATGCTATCTCCGCGCGGAGCCGTCCGAAGGACGCATGCAAGACGTACTGGGTTATGTGGGACGCCACGCGGTGCCGTATGCGCCGCACCGCCGGGTGTCTACTCTTTCCTCGATTCCCGGCCGATCAGCGCACCAGGATCGTCCGTCCGAGCGTTAACACGTCGAGCATTGTGACTGTGAACGCGCCTCAGAGCAGGCCGCGGGCGCCATGTGGCGGCAGGTCGAGGTAGGTGAGTACCCCCGCAGGCGCGGCGCAGACCCTCGGAATGGCATTGGTCACCGGCGTGACCGCGACGATGTAGCCCGCGTGGGTGGTGTCGCCGAAATCCGAGGTGAGCCACATGTCCAGCTTGATGTTGGGCTCGCCCTCGATAACCACGCGGTAGACGTCATCGAGTCCGTGCTCGGGGAAGTCCTGTCGACGCAGTTTGGTGATGTGCTCGATCACGATGCGCTCCTCGCCGTCCACCATGCCCTTGATCTCGAACGACATGCCCGAGACGGTGCCCTTGGCAATGTGGCCGAACGGGATGTCGAAGTCTTCTTCGGCATGGATGACGCGGTGCGCCTCGTCGATGCTGTCGAGCGTGACGCCCATCGCGTCGGCCAGCATGGCGACCGTGGGCCCCCAGATACTCGCCGTCACGCCGGGCATCAGGATCATCGAGGCCGAGGTGTCGGGTGCGCCGAAACCGTAGAGACCCAACTGCGGGTTGTTCCACTGGCCGTAGTTGTAGATCTCGAACAACCGCAGGGAACGGACCTGCTGGGCGACGGTCAGCGGCGCCAGCGCCAATCCGAACCCTGCCCAGCCCGGGTCCCCACCACTGGTGTAGAACGAGGCGTCGCCCGCAAGGCAGGCCTCTTGGAGGCGGTCATAGACATCGCCGCCCTTCGCCTTGGGGTAGACCAGCGCCGGATCGGACACGTTGACGACGTTCTTGCCGGCCCGCAGCATGCGGACGCAGTCGGCGACCACCTCATCCTCGCGGCCCATGCTGTTGGCGGCGTAACAGATGCAGTCGGCTTCCCCGGCGATCAGCGCCTCGGCATCCTGGGTCGCCAGCAGTCCGATCGGGGGCACCCGGGACAGCTCCCCGACGTCGCGCCCCGCCTTTTCCGCCGAAGACACCCAGGTCCCGACCAGTTCGAGGTCAGGGTGCTTGAGGATGCTCTGCACAGCCAAGGTACCTAGATTCCCAGTCCCCCATTGGACGACCTTGCAGGTCACTGGTCCCTCTCCGGTTGGGCCATAGTGGATGACGGCGTTGAACGCATTGTTCTACAAAAAGTAGAATGTAGTATGCATTTCAAGGCATCTACACGCACCAATCTGGTAACCCAAGCTGTTCACGCCTGACATGCTGACATGTACCATCGCCGCGCCCTCGGCCGGCGAACAACCGAGAAGTGAGTCCAGTGATGTATTCACGCAACGAATTAGCAGCGGCCCACGACCATCTCATGGCCCTGAGCGTCGCCGCCCAGGGCAGCGGCGACTGGGACGATTACTGCGAACTGTTCACCGAGGATGCCGTCTATGTCGAGCACTTCTTGGGCACCTACCACGGCCGCGCCGAGATCAAGCAGTGGCTCGTCCCGGCAATGACCGCGTGGCCGCAAATGACCTTCCCCGTGTTGTGGCGGACGTTCGACGAGGAAGACGGGCTCGTCGTGTTCGCAGTCGGCAATGTCATGCCCGATGTCGACGGGAACGGCCCTTGTTCGGTGCCATCGTGGACTCTTCTCGAGTATGCGGGCGAGAACCAATGGTCGCGTGAGGAAGACATCTACAACCCCGACGCCATGCTCAAAATGCTGAGTCGTTGGTGTGAGGCTGCGGGCGTCGACTTTCCTGCGCCCGACATCCAGGGCTGACTGCCCTCATTGCGAGGCCAGAACCAGGTCTGTCCACGTATTCGGCTTGCCGGCAACGAGATTCGACTGGCGATACAGATGGCCGTCTGACGACATGTACGCGCCCGTTCGCGGATTGTAGTGAGCGACCGCAACCGACGGAGACGCGCCAGTTCCGTTGCCGGCGAACGAACTTGGAGCCGCTGCGGGAGCGGTGGGGGGTTCCGCTGGCGGCGGGGGCCCCGGCGGAATCGCCTCTGGTGCAGGTGGAATGCCCGGGGGCAACGGCGTGCCTTCGATCGGAGCGTGGAGATGCGCGTCGGCATCGACCCGATCGTCTGGCGGGATGCCCTGAGCGACCAGGTTGGGGTCTAACGGAGACGGGCCCAGCGCGTGCTGGCGCTGCGCCAGCGGTACGAATCCGTTCGGATCGTCACAGAGTTGCACCGTCGGCGCCCGCTTTCCCGGATGGCCCATGCACGGATAGTTCCGCGCACCGCGCACCGCGATCGGAGAGTCTTGCGGCAGTTTGCAATACAGACCGTCGGGCGTGTCGGTTTCGGAAGTCTCGTCCGGCGATCGCCACGCCGACGGCGGCAAGAAACCGACCGTGCATGCGGGCGGGTCGGCGAGGGTTGCCGAGAAGTCGCCCAATGCCAGACCGGTGGGATTGTTGACGGGCGCCACCGACTGAATCGCCGAGGCATAGGCCGGGAACAACACCAGCAACTGCTCGATCGACGGGTTGTACGTCACACCGATCTGGCCGATTGTGGTGAGGTTGGCCAGCAACAGCGGCAACGTGGGCTTCACGTCGGCGAGCAGCTTGGACACTTCGTCGGCGGCTCCCGGCCCGTTTTGCAGCAGCGTGCGTATCGCCGGATCGTTGCGCCTCACCTGATCGGTGACGCCTGCCAGGCTGCGTGTCCAGATTCGGATCGCATCGGTGTTCTGCGCCTGTGTATCCAGCAGAGGTGCGCTGTCGTCAATGAGGGCACGTGTCTGGTCGGCGACCCCGTTGAGGTCGCCGGTGACCTTCGCCGACGAGTCGAGCAACGAACCCAGGTCATAGCCTGCACCATCGAAAGCCTTGAACGACTCGTCCAGCAGGTCACCGAACTTCTCCTGCGGAATGCTGCTCACCAGCGCGTTGAGCTGATCGAGCATGGGCCCCACCTGTTGGGGAACCGCGGTGTTCTGCATTGGAATGACCGACCCGTCCTGCAGAAACGGGCCAGACTCACCGCGCGGCTGGAGATCGACGTACTGTTCGCCGACCGCCGACACGCTGCGGACCTGCGCGGTGAGAGCCGACGGGATCCTCGGCGAATTGTTCAGCGACAGAGTCGCTTCCACGTGGTTCGCATCCACGGGCTTGACCTCGGTCACCTTTCCGACCTGCACGCCGCGATAGGTGACGTTGCTGAACCGGTAGAGACCACCGGAGGCCGGCAGCTCGAGTTTGACGGTGAGGTGCCCGATGCCAAGCAGGGTCGGTACCTGCATATAGCCCAGCACCATCACCAGGACACCAACGACACCGGCGATCGTGAAGATGATCAGTTGATTGCGGACGAAGCGCGTCAGCATCAGCCACCGCCCGCTGGAGCGGCCGGCTGCGCGCCGGCCGGGGCCCCCGGCGCGCCGTAGGGTCCCGCGAAGATGGGTGGCGACGGGCCTCGGGGCAGGACGGGAGCCGCTTCGCCGGGTGTAAGAGGAGCGCTCTGCGGCAGCGGTGGCGCGCCGTCGACTGGCTGTGGCGCACCGCCCGGCGCAGTCGGGACGGTCGCTGCCCCCGTGATCGGCGTCATCAGCGGGTCGTAGGTGTAGCGCAGGTAATAGGGCTCTCCCGGCGCAGGCACCAGGGCTGCGCCGGGCTCGCCCCAACGGGTACCCAGCATCAAAGAGCGCTTGAGCCGCGGAATCGTCAAGTCGATGATCGCGAAGAGATTCATGAAGTCGCCGCGCGCGCCGCGGTCAATCACGTTCTGGCCCAACGGGAACACCGTTGCCGTTGCCAGCGCCTGGTCGAGTCCGTCTCCGACGTCGGCGAGGGCACGAATTGTGGGGTCGAGGTTGCGCAGATTCGTCACCAGATCGGCCTGGCTGTCGTCGACCAGTCGCGTGGAGGTTCCGCTCAGAATGCGAAGTTTGTCGAGCGCGGCAGTGATGCGCGGCCGTTCGGCGATCAGCACGTCCAGTGCGGGGGGAATCTTGAGCAGCGCCTCGGAGATCACATCGCGCTGGCCGGCGAAGGTACCGGCGAGTCGGTTCAGCGCCTGGATGGACGCGATGACTTCGGCCCGTTGCGCATCGAGTACTCCGACGAATTTGTCGAGGCGCGTCAGCACGTCACGGACGTCGTCCTGCCTGCCCGACAGTGCGGCGTTGAAGTTACCGATGATGTTGCCGATCTGGCCAAGGCCTCCGCCGTTGACGACCGCCGACAGCGACGACAACGTCTGCTCGGTCGTGGGATAGGTCACCGACTCTTGGAGTGGCAGCGTCGCGCCCGGTGCAAGCCGCCCGCTGGGTGACTGCCCCACCGGTGGGTCGAGGGCCACGTGCAGGGATCCGAGCAGGCTCGTCTGCCCAATGGTGGCCGCGGCGTTGGCGGGCACCACGACATCGGCCTCAACCGACAGGTCGACGTCGATGTGCCAATCCGAGAATGTCATCTTTCTGACACTGCCGACCACGACATCATCGATCATCACCGGTGAGTTCGATTCCAGCGTACCGATATTGGCGAACTCGGCGTGGTAGATCTGGGCGCCTGGCCCGTCACCTAGGGTGCCGGGCAGCGGCAGTGAGTTCAGGCCGTGGAAGGCGCATCCGGTGGCGACCCCGACCACGCAGCACGCCACCGTGATCAGCCGCGTCAGCGTCCTCTCGATCATGACGGCGGCCCCTCGGCCGGTAACAGCAACTGCGGCAATGTCGTTGCCGCAGGTGCCGACTCGGGTTGCGGCGCCGCGATCGGTGGCGGCCCTGGTACCGGCGCTCCGGGGTACAGAGCAGGCGATGGAGCGGCGGGCAAATGATCGGGCGCGGTCGGGCCCGGCGCGACCGCCGGGAACGGCACCTCGGCGGGAGCGGGGACGGGATTGTCCGCCGAACCGGTATATGCCGACACCGACGGCGGCGCTTCGGTTGGACCCGGACGCGGGCCTTCACCGCCAGGCGCCAGCGCCGGATCGCTGTAGAGCACGTTGGCGGGCGACTTCGTCAAGTACAGGTTGATCGGGAACGGAGGATAATTGAAGTTGGGCAGTCGCAGACCGGGCCCGAGGTACTGCGCACACAGCTTCGCCGTCTCGGCCGACGTGGCGTCGGCGACTGCGGCGATTCCGCCGCACACGAACTGCACGGGATCCGCGAAGTTGTTCAACGCGAACGACCCCACCATGCTCCCCGAGTCGGGGTTGTAGATGTCGTACCCATTGGAGATGGCGTTGGGCGCCACGTGGAGGATGTTCTCCAGGTCGGTCTTGTGATCGACGAGATTCTGGGTGACGTCCGCCAGCCGCTGAACCTGTTCGGCGGTTTGGTGACGGCTGCCCGCGACGAAGCGCTGCACGTCGCCGACCGCGACAGACAGATCCGTCAACGCATCGTCGAGCCCGGACCTGTCGTCGTTCAGCACGCTGGTCAATGTCGCGAACCGGTCCTGGAACGCGACGATCTGCTCATTGCTGTCCCGAAGGGCGGTGACGAAGGTCTGCAGGTTCTTGATGATGTCGACGAGGTTGCCGCTGCCGTCGGCCAGGATGCGCCCCACCCCCGAGAGCTCCGCCAGCGTTCGGCGCAGCTTGTCGCCATTGCCGTGCATCGCGTCGGCCGCACTGTCGATGAACCGGGATACCGAGGTGCCAGACGCGTCGGTCTGCGGCCCCAAGGCGGTTGCGAGCCGCATCAATTGGGCTTTCACCTCGTCCCACTCGACGGGCACAGCGGTCCTGTCGACAGGAATCACCGCACCATCGGGCATCGTCGGACCGCTCGATAGGTAAGCGGGTGTCAGCTGGACATACCGCGCCGCCACCAGGCTTTGGGCGACGATCACCGCCTTTGCGTCGACCGGTATCGGTACGGCGTGGTCGACGTCGATCGTCATCCTCGCTTGGGCGCCCGCCGGGTCGACGGCGGTGATGGTGCCGGCCTTCACCCCAAGGACTCGCACCTCATCTCCGGGATAGATTCCGGTGGCGCTGGTGAAGTACGCGGTGATTCTGGTCGGGCCGAAGTACGTCTGCCGCACAAGGAAGGCTGCGCCGGCAAGGAGCAGCACCGTAAAAACGGCAGCCAGCACGGTCGTACGCCGTCTTCGGTTCACCGCGTGCCGCCCGGAATTCCGTTGTAGGGCAACGGGATTTCGGCCCGTGGCCCAGCGTTGTCGGGTGGCTGCCCGGCGTTGACGCCGCGCCGGAAGCCGAACGCATAGTCGAGGAACGGCTGCAGGAACTGGGCGGGTGACAGGTTTGGTTCGTACGCGTTGTAGTAGAAGCCGTTGGCCACCGCCTCGCCCTGCGTCATTTGGTACTTCGCCAACCCGGGCAGCGCCTTGGCGATGTTGTCTCGGTTCTTCTCCAGCATTGCGGTGACCGAGTTGAGTTTGTCCAGCGCGGGCGCAAGTTCCTTTTCGTTGTCGACCACCAGCCCGGACAACTGCCGCGCCACCGCTGACGTGCTGGTGATCAAGCCGACAATCGCCTCGCGTCGGTCATTGAGCACCCCGACCAAGTCGTTTGCGTTGAGAATGAGTGTGTTGAGCTGTTGGCTGCGTTCCGCGAGCACACCGCTGACCTGACCCGCGCTCTTCAGTAGCTGCCGCAGGGTGTCGTTGCGGCCGTTGAGCGCACGTGACAAGCGCGTCAGCCCGTCGAATGTCGTACTCAGCTGCGGCGCGATCTGGTCTATGGTGTCCGACAACGTATCCAAGGACTGGTTGAGGGTGTCGGTGTCGGTGCCGGCCGTGTTGGTGGTCAGGTCGCCGACCGCCTGGGTCAGCGCATAAGGCGACGAGGTCCGCGAAATCGGGATGACATCGAGCGGTCTCAGGCGCCCACTGCCTTCTGACTCGATAGCCAGTATGCGTTGGCCAAGCAGGGTCCCGGTGCGGATATGCGCGGTGCTCTCTGAGCCGAGCCGGATTTTCCCGTCGATGCTGAACGTGACGAGGACCTTGCCGGCATCCAAGGAAACACCGGTTACCGAACCGACTTTCATGCCGGATACGCGTACGTCGTTGCCTACGACCAATCCACCCGCCTCGGCGAACATGGCCTGGTATCGGATGGCCGTCGCCCACGACCACAGCCTCTCGGGTTGTAGCCCAATGGCGATGACCAGCACGATCAGGATGATTCCCATGATTCCCGGCCGAATGAGGTTGGCGCCACGGTATTTGAGCATCAGGTCGCCGAGCACCTCCCCGTCGTCTGCTTGACCCACGGAACCACCACGGTGCGACCCTGCAGATCGCTGACCCGCACAGACAGTTCGCACAGGTAGTAGTTGAACCAGGCGCCGTATGCGCCGAGCCGAACCAGCTTGCGGTAGTTGTTCGGAGCCTTCTGCAGCGCAGTATCGACGAGCGCCTTGTTCTGATCGAGCAGGGGTGCAAGCCGGTTCAGCTGGTCGATCGTGCCCGACAGGGGAGGCCGCGCGGCGGCGAGGAGGTCGGCGATCGATGCTGTCCCGGTGCTCAGTGAGTCGATTGCGGCACCAATCTGATCCCGGTCCGTGGCGAGTCCGCCGACGAGCTGCTCGAGGCGGTCGATTGCGCCGGAGAATTTGTCTCCGTCTTTGGCGAGCGTTTCCACCACCGTGTTGAGGTTGTCGATCAACTGCTGGATCACCTGACTGTTGTCGGCCAGATCGTTGGAGAACGACGCTGAACTCGACAACAGCGAATCCAGCGTCCCGCCCTGCCCTTGGAAGACCTGCAACAGCGACGCCGTCAACGCGTTGACGTCCTGCGGATTGAGCCCGGCGATCACCGGTTTGAGACCGCCCAACAACTGATCGAGGTCCAACGCCGGCGCCGTCCTGTCGACCGGGATCTGAGAGCCGGCCTGCAGGAGTCGTGTCGATCCCGGGCCATCGATCAACTCGAGGTAGCGGTCGCCGACGAGGTTGAGGTAACGCACCGCGGCTCCGCTGCCGGTGGTGAGCACGACGTTGCGGTCGGCGTCGAACGTCGCCACTACGGTGTTGTCGGGTTGCATGATGAGTTCTTTGACCGTGCCTACCCTCAGGCCGCCTGCCCGGACCGAGTCACCCACCTTCAGTCCCGAGACGTCGCGGAAAACCGCGGAATATCCGTTCGTCGCGCCGGTCCGGTACTGCCCGAAGATAACGAACAACGTTGCGGTCAGCAGCGCCATCACCACTGCGAACACTCCGAACTTCAGACCGGTTCGCTGATGGGTGCTCATCCCGGCTGTCCGATCTGGGCGGTGTTACGTGGGGGCCCGTCGAGGGGTCCGAACAACGCCTGCTTGAGCCCGTCGGAGTTGAGCAGGATCCCCTGATTCCCGTACTGCGCCGGATTGGCACCGACGTCGGCGATGAGGAAGGGTGGACGGGAGTTCGGAGGAACCACCGGCAGGCCCAGGCACTGCGGGCCGCCCGACGCGGCCACCTTCGGCAGGTTGCCCGGATACCGATATCGCTCCAGGCCCAGCATGAATCCGATCGAGACCACGACCCCCGGTTCCTGCAGTGGCGGTTCCAAAGCCAGCCGATGTAAACCGGACAGCGTGCACGTCAGTGCCTCGTTGTAGCGATTGGTCAGCTCGGTGGTCGGAACCAACAGGTGCAGTAGGTCAGTCAACGGTTGGCGGTTCGATCCGATGACATCGTTGCCGATGTCGCCCAGTCCGCTGGCGCTGATCAGGAGCGCGTCAAGGTTGTCGTGCTCGTCGACGATGGTCTCGCTGATCCGCGTCGCGTTGTCGGCCGTCGCCAACAGGTCTGGGGCCGCGTCAGCGTAGGCAGTCAGCGCCGTCGCCGACGCAGAGATGTCGTGGCTCAAGTTGGGCACGCTCGGATCGAGACTGGCCAGCAGCCGGTCCAGGTTGCTGAGGGCCTGACCGAACTTCTCGCCGCGGCCGTCCACCGCCGACGAAATCGCGCCGAGGGTTGCGTTGAGCTTCTCGGGCTGGATCTTCGACAGGACGGCGGTCAGCTGCTGAAAGATCGTATTGAACTCGACGGTGACCCGTCCGGCGTCGAGCACCTGGCCTGGCTTCAGCTTCTGCGGTGAGGGATCCGCGGGCGGCACCAAGTTCACAGACTTGGCGCCGAACACCGTCGTCGAGGCGATGTCGACAGCGACGTTGGCCGGAATCTCAGCCAGTTGAGAGGGATCCATTTCGAGGTGGATCAGGGCCCGGCCGTTGGCTACGGGCTCGATGGAGGCGACCCTGCCGACCTGGGCACCAAGCAGTTTCACCTTGGCGTCCGGGTTCATCACCAAGCCCGCGCGCTGCGACACCACCGTGACCGGGACCGTCTCCGCATAGCCGCCTTGGAATAAATAGACGGCGATGGCCACGATCGTGACGATCCCGAGAACGGTTGTGACCCCGGCAAGGGGCCGCACGGCGCGGTGGTTCATCGCACCTCAGTCGCGCCGATTGAGTCCGTCAAACGAGCCCTCCCACCGGTCATGAACCTTCGGACGGGTAGTCCGACGTCGAACCGCTCCTGCACGGCAGGCTACATCGTAAGGGATACGAGAGGGTAGTTTTTTGGCAGATGTAAGGTGCTGTCAATTGACAGATAGGCTTACGAATTTGCGTGGAGACCTGGCGTGAAAACCGCACGACGTAACCAAGAACGCTTTAACATGCGGAAATGATGGTTCCGCCTCCCCGAGCGCTCAGGCGCGGCGTGACGACGGTTGGAGTGGCCGCGACGCTAGGGTGCGTTGCCGTGTCGCCAACCGCTGCGGCCGGCGCCGACGATGGCAGCCTCAACGGCCGCTATGTCGCCACGTCGAACGGCGAGTGGGCGATGACCAACGACCAATACCGGGACGAGACCAGCGTCCGCAGTACGTGGACGATCACGTCCTCGTGTGCCGATCCCACCGATTGCGTCGGAACGATGAGCAGCGATCGCGGTTGGTCCGCCGACATCTACAAGAAGGCAGGGATGTGGTACGTCCAGCACGTGGTGCCGGCCTGGCAGCCCTGCCCCGACGGCACCGCTGCCGACGGAGTGCAGTTGTTCACGTTCTACGCCGGCGACCCGTTGACCGCTCAGCAGTTGCCGGGATCCGACACCTATCTCGGCGACGACGTCACGACGTCTCCCAGCGGGGCCTGCGGGATCAACAAGCAACTGGTGGTCAAGATGCCGTTCAAGATGGTTGCCGCCTGATAGTCGGTCGGTCGGGTCACGCTGGAAGGAGCGCCCCATGAAGAGGGCCCTCATGGGCGCCGTAGGCGCCGTGCTGGTGTCGGTCGCGACGTTCATCGCTCCCCCTGCCGACGCGGCGAACCCGATCGGCAACTTCGATCTGATCATTCCGGACAGGTTGGACTTCCACACCTGGGTGTGGTCGGTCACGCCATGCGTCGGCGGTGCAGCACCGCCCGATTGCATCCACGTGTTCGGGATCGCCAGACCTGTTGCGAAAGCGTTCAATTACGCAGGCGATGCTGCGCTCGTCGACGGCCGCTACACGCTGACAGTCGACGATCCATACGGTTTGCGTTGCGGGAACGTGTATTACGGTCCCACATCGACCACTCACGACGTCTACTCATGGGATGCGACCACGATGGCCGGCACGCTCACGTCGTCGTTCGACACGGGCTGCGACGGCGCCCCCGGGACATTGGTGTATCCGATCTCGCTCTCACGGTCGTGAGGTGTTGAAGCACAATCATTGACCGCTCGTGGAAGCACTCAACTGTTCGCATCAGGGCACAAGGGCCGACGGCTCGCCCAGCGTCAGACGCAGCACGATGGTCGGTGTGATCAGGAACAGCCAGTAGGTCACGTTGAACGTGAGAACCCATGCGATTGCCCGCAGGACGTCGCGCTTGATCCCTTGCGGTAGGCCAGGTTTGGCAACGAGCGCTTCGAAGCGCGGCCTTCCCTCCGCATTGGTCCAACCGATGAGAAACGCGGTGACCGCTCCGAAGAGGCCGAAGGGAATGTTGGGATACAGCAGCGGCATCGTGCCTGCATCGGTGTGTAGCACTGGTCCGATGGTGTCGACGTAGGTCCACAGACCGAACGTCTTCACGGACACGTATTCCATCACCAGGTTGAAGCCGATGAGGACCGGGCCGGCCGTGATGAGGCTGAGCACCATGGGATGTACCCCGGGCCATCGCCTGCGCGCCCATTTCTGTAGGGCCAGCATCGAGACGAACGCCGCGGTCATGAAGACCGGATAGGAGGTGAGATTCATCGCGGGCTTTTCTGGAGTTGTCCACGGCGTCGCACCCCACGGCAGCATGTGGAAGTCGGGAGTCCACAGCAGATAGGAGCCCCAGTCGGCGTAGAACTCCTGCCAGAAGATGCTGAACCCGGCGACCGCCAGCAACCCGACCACACCCAACTCTCCGCGCCTGCGGGTGTCCAACACCACCCACACCATCAGCGCCACGAATGCGACGACGGAGACGATCTCGAAGTACTTCGCTGCATTCATGACGTCCCACTCACGCGCTGCGGTCGGTCAGCGGACACCGGATGGCGTCGGCTCGGCTGCGACGGCCTCCGCGTCGGGGTAGAAACTGCGCGCCCAATGGCGTAACTGCTTGAAGCCGGCGGCTTCGGAGGTCGTCAAGCCGGGCGGATCCATGTATATCTGGTGTTCCCAGATCGCGATGTCGTCCGGCAACGCCGCCTGCGCAGCGTTCAACCGTTCGTTGTGGTTTCCGCTGGCCTCGTCAACCCAGTAGGTGGAGAAGATGTCTGACGTCGCATCGTCGACCGGAGTGGCGCAGATAGCGATGACCCGGACCCCCTCGCGGGTGTGCTCGCCGTTGAACGAGACGCCGATGCCCGACCAGTAGATCTCCAAGGTGTTCTTGGTTTCCCCCGGTTGGTCGACCCCATCGCTCCACCGTCGGCCGAACCCGACCTTCGCCGACCACGTCACGTCATCGACGTCTTCACGCAGCACTGTTGGACTGACCGGAGTCTTGTGCACGAATCGGAAGTGATGGGGGTCTACGGCATTCTCGGCGATGATCTGCGGGTGTACGTGGATGCCGGAGAACTTGATTCGCGCCTCGGGTCCCACCGGGAGATAAGCCCGGTCGTGGATGTGGTCACCGAGCACCCGCATCGCGTCGGGCACCTCCCACATGGGGGCGCGTCCGGATACGTCGTGCCAGATGTAGATCGACTCATTGAGTTCGGTCACCGGCCAGGACCGCACCCGACGTCCCCGATTCGGCCGGTTCTCGTATGGGATCCGCACATTTCGGCCTTCCCCATTCCACACCCAGCCGTGGAAGGGGCACTGAATGCCGTCCTCGACGACGCACCCACCCTTGGACAGGTTGGCCCCAAGGTGCTGACAATGCGCGTTGAGCACGTGCACGGCGCCGCTGTGGTCACGGAAGGCGACGAGATCGACGCCGAAATAGTGCAAACCGATCACGTCGCCCTCGGCGACGTCGGCGCTCCAGGCGACCTGAAACCATCCGGTCGGCTGCATGCTGGGCAGGCCCTTCACGTTTTACTCCTCACAATTGCACCGCATCACCCGCTGATATCAGCACAGTATCGGGAATGGCGTTCCCAGACAATGTGGTGATACTTTGGGAAAGGTATTCCCACGAAACGGAGTGCGCGAATGAGTGATAATGGTCGCGCGACTGAGCGCGACGCGATCATGCGCGCCGCCTATCGGTTGATCAGCGAAGGAGCCGCCGGGCCGCCCGCAGTCTCGAACACGTCGATCGAGAACATCTTGCGGGTCGCTCGGGTGAACCGACGCGTCTTCTACCGGCACTTCGCCTGCAAGGACGACCTGATCATCGCGATGCAGGAGTGGGCGGGCGACCTGATCCTGGCCGGTCTCGAAAAGGCGGTTGCGGCCGCCGACACGCCTGCTGCGGCTGTCGCCGCCTGGATTGAGGATTACCTGAGTATCGGCTGGCGGGAAGTGCGATTCCGCGATGCCTTGGCTTTCATGTCTTCGGAGGTCAACGGCGCGCCGGGCATCGCAGCAGCGCTGGAAACCACCTATGCCAGGCACCGAGCGGTGCTCACAGATGCGCTGGCCGCTGGCTTGGCCGATGGCAGCCTGCCGAATGCGCGCCCAGAGCTCGACTCCTTTGCAATCCACGCCGTCACCGTGCGTCATCTGGAGGCACGCATCCGCGGTCGCCTGGACACCGATTTTCGTGAGGTGCGCGATCAGGTCGTCACGCTGATGCTGACCGGACTCTCCGCCCCCGCCATGCACCCCGACCCGTCCGGAATTGCCGCCCGTTGAGGCGGTCGGCGATGTGCGGGAAAGCCATTCCCACGACTAAAGAATCCATTCCCCGGGTATAAAGCTGACGCCCCTATCAGCGGGGGCCGGGCGTAGCGTCTCCCAGCTCGTCGGGGTCGGTACTGCCGACGGCGTCCTTCTCTGCGGCGGACTCGTTATCGGCCGTCTTCTTAACCGTGTCGACATCCTTCAACGAGTTCTCGTCGGCGATGGGTTGACTCGTGTCGAAACCTGACATTCGTTGCTCCTTCAGTACCGAAATGAGCCGGCGCGGGGCTGAGCCGACGGTGCGTACTTCCCATCTATTACCCGCACCGCCAGGCGGTTAGACGCCCCGGGTTCGGGGCGCAACGGGCAACGCCATGGCCACAATCATCTCCGTGACGACCGCGATCATCTCGTCGCGGTCGACGGCGACTGTCTGCCGGTGCACGGTGTACCAGGCCCGGTCCAGGAGGCCCATCACCGTGACTCCGATGACGTCCGGGGAGTGCGCGCCGTCGCCGGCGATGGCCTGACCCAATTTCCACGACGCGCGCGTCACCATGCGGTTGCGCGAGTTTCGGAACACGTCGTCGTCGGGCGCCGAGTGCGCCGACGCAAGCACGAACGCTCCGTGGTGGTCCATGTAGTCGAAATAGTGGCCGACCCAGCGCCGGATGTCGTCTGGCCCGAACGGTTCATCGGCCTCGGCCCACTCGGCAATCACGGTGAGGGCTTCGCGATATGCCGTCCTGCCAAGGACGTTGAAGATCTCCCGCTTGTCCTTGAAGTAGGTGTAAAAGCCTGCCCGCGAGATGCCACACGCCTCGGTGATCGCGTTGATCGGTGTCCCGCTGTAGCCGCGCTCGAGGAACAGCCTGCGGCTGGCGTCCAGGATGGCCGCGCGGGTCCGCTCGCCCCGCCCGCCGTCCAGTTGGTCGACGGGCGCCGAGGTCAGGGTCATGCCGCGACAATATATGACGGTATTGTCAAGCGCAATCACCGCAGTTGAGTCAGCTTTTCACGAAAATCAAGGCACGAACTTGACACAAGTGTCAAGTTACGCGAAGCTCGTAGCCAAGCCCGATCGAGAGCAGTGGGAGGCCACACCAATGACGCAGTTCACCGACGCACCGATCTTTGATGCCGACCAGCACATGTACGAGACCCCCGACGCACTGACCAAATTCCTGCCCGAGGAATTTCAGCCGAAGGTGCAGTTCGTCCAGATGGGCAAGCGCACCCGGATCGCGATCCTGAACAAGATCACCGATTACATGCCGAACCCGACGTTCGAGCGGGTCGCCGCGCCCGGCGCGCACGAGAAGTTCTACTCCGGCCAGAACCCCGAGGGCCTGTCGATGCGGGAGATGTCCGGTCGCGGCATCGACACCCCGCCCGGCGCGCGCAACCCCGAGGACCGGATCGCCGAACTCGACCGCCAGGGCGTCGACGCATGCCTGAACTACCCGACGTTGGCCAACCTTGTGGAGCACTCCTCCGCCGAGGATCCCGACCTGACCGCTGCGATCATCCACGCACTGAACCAGTGGATGCTCGAGCATTGGGGGTTCAGCCACGCCAATCGGATCTACAGCACTCCGGTGCTGAACCTCGGCCTCGTGGACGAGGCGCGTCGCGAGCTCGAGTATCTGCTCGACAACGGCGCCAAGGTCGCACTGATCAAGCCGGCCCCGGTGTACGGCTACAAGGGGTGGCGCTCGCCTGCGCTGCCCGAGTTCGACCCGTTCTGGCGCGACGTCGAGGACGCCGGCCTGCCGATCGTGCTGCACGCCAGCCAGCCGCCGCTGCAGGAGTACATCGACAAGTGGGAGCCGCCGTCAACCAGCAGCGCATTCGAGATGTCGGCGTTCAAGTGGACGGCCTTGGGGCACCGCGAGATCGCTGACATGCTGACCAGCTTGATCTGCCACGGCACGTTGACCCGATTCCCGAAGCTGCGCATCGCCAGCGTCGAGAACGGCAGCGCGTGGATCAAGCCGCTCTTCGACGATCTGCAGTCGACGTACAACAAGATGCCGCAGAACTTCCCCGAGCATCCGCACGACGTGTTCCGCCGCAACGTCTGGGTCAGTCCGTTCTGGGAGGGCTCGGTGGCCGACGTCGTGGCGACCGTCGGATGGGACAGGGTGCTGTTCGGCTCGGACTGGCCGCATCCCGAAGGTTTGGCTGAGCCAAAGCGTTATTGGAAGTACGCCGAGGGCATGGACACGCGGCGCACCTATGACTTCATGGGCGACAACGCACGCCGCTTCATGGGGCTGCCGATCGCCAACCCCGATCCGGACGCGGTCAAGCCGCCTGCACTGGCGAACGCCTGATCGCTCCGTCCAAGACTTTTCGGGACGTCGGCGCCGGGCGCCGGCGCCGGTAGGGATGCCACATGGGTGCGGATTTGAACGCCGAAGAAACGATGCTCGTCGAGACCGTGCGCGCCTTCATCGATCGCGACGTCCGGCCAACGGTCCGCGAGGTGGAGCACGCCAACGAATACCCGCATGCGTGGATCGAGCAGATGAAGCGCATCGGCATCTTCGGCCTCGCCGTTCCCGAGGAGTACGGCGGCTCCCCGGTCTCGACGCCTTGCTACGTCGAGGTGACACAAGAGTTGTCTCGCGGCTGGATGAGCCTGGCCGGCGCGATGGGCGGCCACACGGTCGTCGCCAAACTCCTCACACTCTTCGGTACCGAAGACCAGAAGCAGAAATACCTGCCTGCGATGGCGACCGGTGAGACGCGGGCGACGATGGCACTCACCGAACCTGGCGGCGGGTCGGATCTGCAGAACATCACCACCACCGCGCTGCCTGTCGGCCCGGGCGGTGAGGAACTGGCGATCAACGGTTCCAAGACCTGGATCAGCAATGCACGGCGCTCGGGGTTGATCGCTCTTCTATGTAAGACCGACGTGCACGCCACACCACGACATCAGGGCATTTCGGTGGTGTTGGTCGAACACGGCCAGGGCCTCACAGTCTCGCGCGACCTTCCGAAACTCGGTTACAAGGGCGTCGAATCCTGCGAACTGTCGTTCGACGAATCCCGGGTGCCTGCCACGGCCATTCTGGGCGGCGTCGCAGGCAAGGGGTTTTCGCAGATGATGAAAGGCCTTGAGACAGGCCGCATTCAGGTGGCCTCACGCGCGCTGGGTGTGGCCACGGCCGCGTTCGACGACGCGTTGCGCTACGCGCAGGATCGCGAAAGCTTTGGCAAGCCGATCTGGAAGCATCAGGCCGTGGGCAATTATCTCGCCGACATGGCCACCAAACTCACTGCCGCGCGACAACTCACGTTGTACGCAGCGCGGCGCTACGACAGCGGCGAACGCGCAGACATGGAAGCGGGTATGGCGAAACTCTTCGCGTCAGAAGTCGCGATGGAAATCGCCTTGAATGCCGTCCGGATCCATGGCGGATACGGCTACTCCACCGAATACGATGTCGAACGGTACTTCCGCGATGCACCCCTGATGATCGTCGGCGAAGGCACCAACGAAATCCAACGCAACGTGATCGCCGGGCAGCTCGTGACGCGCGGAGGCATCTGAGGAATTCGAGGCAATCGTGACCGAAGCTCCTTCCCAGAGCCGAGATCTCGGCGTTGTGCGCTACGAGCGCGACGGCGCGATCGCCCGCATTGTCCTCAATTGGCCGGACCGGGCCAACGCACAGTCCTCGGAGATGGTGAGCCAGGTGGACTCGTGCCTCGACGAGGCCCGGCAGGACTACGGGGTCAAGGTGGTCATCGTCAAGGGCGCAGGCAAGGGCTTCTGCGCCGGACATGTCATCGCCCCCGAGGCCTACCCCGAGTTCGCCGAGTCGCAGGCTCACATGGGCAGCAACTACCAAGGCAGCAAGGAGTTGTTCCTCTGGCCGATGCTTCGGTACTGGGAGTTCCCGAAGCCGATGATCGCGCAGGTGCACGGCTACGCGATCGGCGGCGGTACGTATTGGGCGCTGCTGCCCGAACTCACGATCGCGTCCGACGACGCCTACTTTCAGATGCCGCTGGTGCCCGGCCTCGGCTTCGCGGGTGGCGAGACGATGATCGAGCCGTACGTGTTCATGAACTACAAGCGCGCCGCCGAATACCTTTACACCGCACAGACTCTGACCGCCGAGGAAGCGTTACGGATGGGCCTGGTCAACCGCGTCGTCCCGCGCGATGATCTCGAGCCGGTGACGGAAGCGTTGGCGGCCAAGATCGCCCGTGCCCCGCTGTCCACCCTGATGGCGACGAAGACCATGCTGGTGCGCGCATGGGAGCAGATGGGCATGCGCCAGCACCTTCAGTCGTCGACTGACTTGATGTCGGTGCTGGAGAACACCGCCGACGCGCAGGCGCTACGCGCCGATCTTCTGGCACGCGGCCGACTCCCCCGCGACCACGCGGCCGACAGCTAGCGCTTCAGATAGAACGCCACCGCCCGGCGGATCGAATCGTGAATCGGCTCCGGCTGCCACCCGAGCTCCCGCTCCGCCTTGCCGTGGTCCATCGGCGACATGATGTGCATGAGCCGCACCGACAGGGTGGACAGCAGCATGTCGCGTCGGAGCACGTTCGCGGCGACGTCTCCGCCGAATCCCAACGCGTACATGAGCTTCAGCGGAATCCCGATCCGAGGCGGCCTCGCTCCCCCGGCCTCCGCCGCCGTCCCGTACAGCTCACGAGCGCCGATGAATCGCTCCGAGATGATGTATCGCTCGCCAACGCGGCCCTTCTCGGCCGCAAGGATCAGCGCGCGGGCCGCGTCCTCGATGCCGACCACTTCCATCGACATCCCCTTGACGTACACGGGCATCTTGCCCTTCGCGGCCGCAGCCACCAACGAACCGTGCGGCGTCGGCTGAAAGTCACCGGGGCCATAGGTGTTCGCAACGCACAACGCGACCGCGGGCAGACTCCGCTCCCTGACATATTGCAGTACCAAGTTCTCGGCGGCGGCCCGGGAACGGATGTAGCCGCCGCCCTTGTCCGCCCAGTTGAATGGTTCGTCCTCGGTGACGGGGCGTCCGTTCTCGCTGAGCGCGATGGTGCCGATGGTGCTGGTGAAGACGAAGCGCCGCAGGTCCGCATCCACGGCCGCGTCAAGCGCGTGGCGCAGGCCCTCGACGTTCGTACGAAACAACGGAGCGGGGTCGCGCAGCCACGCCCTGGCGTCCACGACGCAGTAGTACACGTGGTCGCAGCCGGCCATCGCGTCGCGCAGCGCCGCATCGTCGAACACGTCACCGTAGCGGCGTTCGACGTCGAGGTCGCCGATGGCGACGGTCGAACTGGTGCGGCGCAGCAGGACTCGCACCCGCTCACCCCGGCCCACCAGCTGTCGCGTGACGTGCGAACCGAGGAATCCGCTCGCGCCGATCACCAGTTTCATCGCACCTGCCATCGTGGTCGTATGCGACTAGAGAGCGCGCGGTCGGCGCGCGGCGTCCGTCGGCATCTCGGCCGCGTGTCGGATGATGCCGAACGCTTCGACCATTGCGTCAGTCATCTCGTGAGGATCCGAAAACGTCACGTCGTCGGCGAGTACCGAGATGTTGAGCTGGTCGACGTAGCTCCAGACCGTGATGTTCACTCCGACCCCGAACGTGAGCGGTCCTACCGAGTAGAGCTCCACCATCGGGGCGCATGCGATCCGGCCGAACTCGCGCGGCCCGGGAACGTTGGAGATGGCAACGTTGACCAGCTTGTTGGGTCCACTGATCGCGATGCGGCGAAAGCCCCACTCCGTCAAGGCCGGTGGAGCGTAGCTCGACCAGCGGCTCACCAGCTCGTGGCCGAGCAGGCGGGCGTTCTCCTTGCCGATCATCGCGCCGACCCGGGCCAGACGCACCCAGTCCAGCGGATCGGTGACGTGCACCGGTAGCGACACCACGATGGTCCCGATCGCGTTCCCCGATATCCGCTCCGGCGACGGGTCGATGCTCAACGGCACTCCGCACAGCAGCGGTTCGTCGGCGTGGCCGTCGTGCTTGAGCAGGAGTGTGCGAAGTGCCCCCGTGCTGATGGCCAGCACCATGTCGTTGATCGTCACGCCGAGTTGCTTGCCGATCGCCTTGACTTCGGCGAGGTCGAGCGCGGCGCTGGCGAAGGTGCGGCCCGGCGTGACGACGTGGTTGAGGAAGGTCGCAGGCGGATGGAAGTTGCGAGCAAGGTCGGGTGCGGACCTGGATTCGCGGCGCACCCGCCGGATGCCCTTGACGGTGTCCGACAGCAGGCGCGGAAGCTCCCTGAGCAACGCAGCGTGGTCACGCAGCGCGGCACGCAGCAGTTGCGCATTGGACGGGCACGGGTCCCGCCGGTAATCGTCTCGTTCGGACTGTGAGGAACCGGGCAGGTCCAGCGCACGCGCCATCAGGTTGGCCGACGCCACGCCGTCTGCGAGCGCGTGGTGGACCTTGCCGATGATGGCGAACCGGTTGTCGGGCATGCCCTCGACGAAATGGAACTCCCACAGCGGCCTGCTTCGGTCCAGCGGGGTGCAGGCCACCTCGCCGATCGCCGCATCGAACTCCCGACGACCCCCTGGCGGCCTGATCTGCATCCGCCGAACGTGGTAGTCGAGATCGACATCGCAGTTCTCCAACCACATCGGATGATGGAGCTTGCCCGGAATTTCGGCGAGCTGGTACCGCAACGGTTCGAGGAGATGCAGGCGGCGCGCGAGCGTTTGACGAAAGCGGTCGAACCCGAAATCGTCGCATTCCGACGCGTCGACGACCGCGACTTTCATCGTGTGCTGGTGCAGGTTAGGCGTCTCGTTGTAGAGCAGGACCGCGTCCCAGCCTCCGAGCCTCTTCAACACCCCTCCATCGCCGTGAATCGGTCATCGATGTGGCGTCTCCACGGTAAACGGGTACCCCGCGACGGCGAGGCGTAATAAATTAAATATCTAACGATTTCTCGATAGGGGGCAAGGTGACTTCGTCTGACATCGAGCCGTCCGCCATCACGAAATGGGATCCGGGTCTCACCGAACGGTTGATGCGCCTGATCCGGCCGGTGATCAAGGGCTGGCACCGTGCCGAGGTGCGGGGGCTCGACGAGTTTCCGCCCGATGGCGCATTGGTGGTGGCCAACCACTCGGGTGGGTTGTTCGCGATGGACGTGCCCGTCTTCATCACCGACTTCTACGCCAGGTTCGGCTACGACCGGCCGGTCTACACCCTGACCCACGACATCATGTTCTCCACCCCGGCAGGTGGCCTCCTCAGAAGGACCGGGTTCATTCCGGCCAGCCACGCCAACGCCGACGAGGCGTTGCGCGCAGGCGGCGTCGTCGTGGTGTTCCCCGGCGGTGACTACGACGTCTACCGGCCGACGCTGTCGGCGAACAAGATCGATTTCGGTGGCCGCACCGGGTACGTCCGGGCCGCCCTCAACGCCGGCGTGCCCATTGTGCCGTCGGTGTCGATCGGCGGCCAGGAGAACCAACTCTTTCTGTCCCGTGGCGAGTGGTTGGCCAAGGCAACACGAATGGACAAACTGCTGCGGGCCAAGATTCTGCCAATCTCGTTCGGCTTTCCGTTCGGACTTTCGGCAGTCCTTCCGGTCAACGTGCCGCTCCCGACAAAGATCGTGACGCAGGTGCTGCCGCCCATCGACGTCGTCGCGGAGTTCGGCGAGGACCCCGACATCGTGGAGGTCGACGCCCACGTTCGTCACGTCATGCAGCAGGCGCTCGACGCGCTCGCCACCCATCGGCGACTCCCGGTGATCGGTTGAGACCAATGCCCATCCTCGAACGCTTCAACCAGTCGGTCGGCATCGTGAGCACGCTGGCTCGCGCAGGCGTGCTCGCGCCGATGCGGCCCGACCGATACGTACGCATGGCAGCGGCGGTACGGCGCGAGGGCATGACCGTCGCCTCGGGTTTTGCGATCGCCGCCCAACGCTGCCCCGACCGACCCGCGTTGATCGATGAACTCGGCACGCTGACCTGGCGTGAGCTCGACCAGCACAGCGACGCATTGGCCGCGGCCCTGCAGGGCCTGCCCGGCAAGGTCGACGTTGTCGGAATCATGGCCCGCAATCACCGCGGGTTTGTCGAGTCGTTGATCGCCGCCACCAGAATCGGTGCCGACGTGTTGCTGCTGAACACGTCGTTCGCCGGTCCGGCACTGGCCGAGGTGGTGGCCCGCGAGCAGGTCGACGCCGTCATCTACGACGAGGAGTTCGGTCCGTCCATTTCCCAGGCACTCTACGACCGTCCGAAGGCGACCAAGATCGTGGCGTGGACGGATGATCCCGACGCGCACGCCCTCACCGTCGCCGGCTTGATCGACGGGCACATGCGTCAACGCCCCTCGCCGTCCGCGCGGACGTCGAAGCTGATCCTGCTGACGTCGGGTACCACCGGCTCGCCCAAGGGCGCCAAACATTCCGGCGGTGGACCCGCAGAGCTCAAGTCGATCCTCGACCGGACGCCATGGCGGGCCGAGGAAACGGCCGTGATCGTCGCGCCGATGTTCCACGCCTGGGGATTCGGGCAACTGGTATTCGCGGCCTTCATGGCGTGCACCGTTGTCACCCGGCGCAAGTTCGACCCCGAGGCCACCCTCGCCCTCATCGACGAGCATCGCGCCACCGGACTCTGCGTCGTACCGGTGATGTTCGACCGCATCGTCGACCTGCCCGGCGACGTACTCTCCCGCTACAGCGGCCGCACACTGCGGTTCGCGGCCGCTTCGGGATCACGAATGCGACCGGACGTCGTCATCGAGTTCATGGATCGGTTCGGCGACGTCATCTACAACAATTACAACGCCACCGAGGCAGGCATGATCGCGACGGCCACGCCCGAGGACCTGCGTGCTACGCCCGACACCGCGGGCAGACCCGCAGCGGGAACCGACATTCGCATCCTCGACAGCGAGTTCCGCGAACAGGCCCCAGGGGAAGTCGGCACCATCTACGTCCGGAACTCCAGCCAGTTCGATGGCTATACGTCGGGTGCCACCAAGGACTTTCACGATGGCTACATGAGTTCCGGCGACGTCGGGTACGTCGACGCGGACGGCCGCTTGTTCGTCGTCGGTCGCGACGAC
>NZ_JAVHWR010000010.1:0-3298 GCF_032159565.1 Mycobacterium sp. | reverse complement strand
CAGTAGCGGAAACAGCGACACAAACGCGTAGTAGGTGATCAGCGCAGCCAGATAGCCGCCTTGGTCATCGACGTACTTGTAGATCACCGCAACGACAAAGCCCACCACACGGTTTCGTTGCTGCAGCTGATCGAGCCAGCCCACCATCTCGGTCACTCCTCGGAGAGCGTGTGAGCTGGTAATACCCGACGTTGGCCCTGGTCAATCGCGCCGGACGGTCCCGTGTGACTGCGACCGAAGCCCACTGGGCAGTCGATGCCGGCTCCCGCTACGGATTTTGCGCGCCGGACCAACGGCCGGCAGTTCAGATATTGCCTCCGGCGGCCGGCGCAACCATGACCCGGGTTCCTAGGCCAAGAGCTTTTCCACTGCCGACTTCATCACTTCTTCGCGGCTTCTGGCGCCGTGATCGGCAGCGATGAAGTGGTTGCCCACGAACAGCGAAAAGGCCAGCAGGCAGCGGGCTTCCATGTCGTCTGGGTCATCCGAGAGGGCGCTGAAGAGCGAGCGCATGTATTGCATGCGACGGTCGTCAACGCGCTTGAGTCGGTGGGCGACGACCGTGTCGCGTCGCGCCCAGTCGCGGATCGCGAATTCAATGTTGATCATGTCGTAGGTGGAGACCGCGATCGCGAACAGTCGCCGCAGTTTGGTTCGCGCGTCACCACCGCCGTTTTCCACGTAGTTGATCACTTCGTC
This sequence comes from Mycobacterium sp., assembly GCF_032159565.1. Classification (GTDB taxonomy): domain Bacteria; phylum Actinomycetota; class Actinomycetes; order Mycobacteriales; family Mycobacteriaceae; genus Mycobacterium. Next base: position 2,599 of record NZ_JAVHWR010000010.1, on the reverse strand, counting down.
CGTGACGACGCGCTCCCAGGCGTCGAGCATTTCCTCGAGCAAGGTGTTGCGGTCGCCGAATTGCCAGTAGAAGCCGCCCTTACTGACACCAAGTGCCTGAGCCAGCGCTTCTATGCGCACCGCGTCGAGGCCGCCGACGCCAAGTGCGCGAAGTCCCTCTTGGATCCAGGTCGTGCGCGGTGTGCGAGTCGGGGCGGCCATCGCGCCCACCTCCCTTTCAGGAATAACGCAGCGGCTGTTGACCGATCCAGCAACCATACGCTACCGTACAATACGGCACCGTATGGATCGCCCGTAACGGCTGTCACGGATGGTTGCGATGGTTGCGATGGTTGCGATGGATGCGACACGACGGATTCGGTTTGACGGGCTGCGCATAGCGGCCGCCATATTTTTGGCGGCGAATATTCTTCATACGGTCGATCACGTCAGACAGCACATGGCAGGACTCAATGTCGTGATCATGATTGGCGGTGGCACGTTGACCGCGGCCGCGGTGCTGGTGGCCGTCGTTGCGTTGCGGCGGGACCTGCGCGCACCTGCTGTCGCCGCACTTGTCGGACTCGTCGCTGCTGCGCTCGTGGCCGCCAGTCATGTCGTGCCCCACTGGAGCGTGATCAGCGCGTCGTATCTCGACGATGTACATCCCGATGTTTTGTCCTGGGCGGTCACGCTGCTGGAAGTCGCCTCCGGCTTGTTCCTGGGAGTCGTCGGAATCCGTCGCATACGCATGCCCGAGCAGGTCGCGGCGACAACGGAATCCGCAGAAAGGACACCATGACATGACGATTGACCGTCCGCGTGCTCGCCGATGCGCGGTGCCTGCCGCGGAGCCGTTAATTGGGGGGTCTGACTTTGACTACGCCGACTCCTTTGAAATTCGTCTACGACCCACAGACTCACGCTCGCCTGAACAGGCGTTCCGGACCGCTCTCGACCGAGCGCCAGTCATACGGATGCTCGTACCCCCGGTGCACCGCTACGTGCTCGGAATGCGACTCGGTCCGCTTTCCTCGTCTGAACACCTGTTGGGGTGGAAAATAGTCGTGTCTACGGCCGAGGTCGTCCACCTCGAGGCCGTGTCACCCGTTGCCCACGGGCATATCGTAGGCCGAAACACCGGTGAGACAGCGTCTTTCACGACCTATCTGTTCTACACGCGGCCCGCAGTCGCACGCACGATTTGGACCCTGGTCTCACCTCTGCACCGCGCGGTCGCGCCCTACCTGCTGCAGCGCGGCAATGACGAGAGCGCCCTGGACGGCATTGGGTCACCGTGAAGCTGGCTAACGGATAGCTCTGCGCGACAATCTCGGTCGCCACCTCCCGGCTCCCGCCTGAACGCCGCTGAGCGGGTTCCAAGAACACCGCGAGCGACTGCCAGGCGACACACAACTCGCCGCCCGTGGATGATCCACTAGACCTGAGGAGATAGTTCGGGGCAGCTGACTACGGTGTCTCAATTCGGGTGCCAGTGCGAAACGGATGAAGGTCGTCTTGGCTCCGGCTTCGAGCAACTGTTGGCGATCCGGCTGATGGTCTCCCGGCAGGCCGAGCATCAAGCCCTTGGCGGCCTGAACTCCGTTGCGTCGGACGAACTCGGCGAGAACATGCGCCTTCTGTTCGGGCTCCTTGATCACCTTCGGCTGGGCGGTGAACCATTGGCCTTTGATCAGCAGCCGTACATCGCGGGCGTTCCCAAAGGTCTTCGGCCAGTTAGCCGAACTGGACACCAAAACATCTCCGTCATCCCGCGCGAAATAGCCGATGGCGAAGGCGTACTGATTGCCCGTCTTGCCGCCCGTGTAGTTCAGCAGCATCAACGACCGCTGACGATCCGATGCAGCGGCGACTGCAGCAGCGGCCTGCCGACTGCATTGGCTGAGGCGAACACTTTCGCGAGCTTCTGAGGATCGTCTAACACTTCACTTGCTCCGTTGGTTGGCCGCTGTTGACGCCATCAGCGGGAAATTACCCGCCAGCTGGCCACTGGACTATTCCCTACGAACGGGGTATCCCACCGATATGGATGGCACTGCACCCGCCAGCGTGCACACCGTGCTCGCCGATGCCGACGGCAACGCGTATCGGTCATTGCGGCAGCGACCGGTAACACGGGCCGAGCGATATGCCCTTGGCAAAAGTTTGCGTAAGCGCGTGCCGCGCAAGTCGCTGGCCGACTGGACGGCGCCTTCTGATCGTCCTGACCCTGTGGAACTGATCAACATCAGTCACCGCGGGAGGGTCGACCGGCTGATTCCGATCCGGGTCGGTCGCATGGTCGACTCGCCCTACGGATTTCTGCGCGGAACCGCGGTGGTGATGGCCGAGGACGTCGCGCATCTGCCCGCAACGGGCATCACACCCGTGGTGTGCGGTGACTCGCACTTCGGCAACTTCGGGTTCTACGCTTCTCCGGAGCGGGATCTGGTGATCGACCTCAACGATTTCGACGAGGCCCACCCGGGGGGCTGGGAGTGGGACCTGCGGCGGTTGGCCGCGAGTATCTGGGTCGCCGGGCGCCACAACGGCACGTCGGAGGACCACTGCGGCAACGCGGTGCGGTCGTGTGTGGCGTCGTATCGACAGGAATTGCGTC
>NZ_JAVHWR010000009.1:0-66060 GCF_032159565.1 Mycobacterium sp. | reverse complement strand
GGCGGCGACGGCCGCCCAGAATCCCCTACTGCAGCAGGCGATGGCCTCGGAGCTGACGACGCAGATCACCGAGCTGGCCGCCGACAACGGGTACGCGCTCAACAACGCCGAGCTTGTTCGCGGCGTGACCGGCGCCTACACCGCCAACTCGGGATTTCCCGGACAGTTCGCCCAGGCCAACCGCATCGCCCACCGGTGGATGTTCACCGACTCGGTTGCCCGCGACCAGGGCGGCGGCGACCGCTGGCTCGTCGATATCGCACCGATGCTCTCCGACGATTCGCTTCGCCAGACACTCGGCACCCTCAATCTCGACGTGCCGGACACGCTCATGGTGCCGATCACGGTGCCCGAAAACTCCTCACTGCGGCCCGGCCAGTTGAAGGCGTTGTCGACGTGGGGTCCGTGGGTGAGCATCGGTGCCTGCGTACTCGCCGGGGTGTTCGCCCTGCTGACAGTGGCGACAGCGCGATCCCGGGGCAAAGCGCTTGCCGCGCTGGGTGTTTCGGCTCTTCTGGTCGGTGCGGCGGGGTGGGCCGGACTGGAGGTGGGCAGGCGCTACATCGACGATGGGCTGAACCGCACGACCGGTGACATCCGTCAGGTGGCAGAGGTCATGGTCAACACGGCCGAGGGCAGCCTGCACCACTGGCTGAACCTGACGCTGGCCGCGGGCGGTGTACTGGTGGTGTCCGGCATTTTCGCCTCGATGCTCGGCGGGTTGCGCCGCAGCGATTAGAGTCTCGCCATGCCATTCGTCACGGACATCAAGGGGCCACAGCGGCCGGTCCGGACGTGGCCGCCGCCCGTGACCGGTGCACTGCGGCGGACGAGCACCATCGACACCCACCCGGCGCAGGCCGGCAACTCCGCGGTCGACCTGCGGGCCCGCGACGCGGTCGCCGGAGCCGATGCGGTGGACGTGCTCGGGCAGGTCGCTGTGCGCGCACACCTGGCCGGGCGGGTCATCGACGAGATCGTCTCCGACCCGCCCGACGGACGGCTGGCGCAGCTGACGGGAGTCCGCGTGGGACCCGGGTTCCGCTCGACGGTCGCCAGGCTGTTTCCCGACGAGGTCCGGCGGGCCGGCCTGCTGCATCTTCTGCTCGACGACTGGGTGGGCGCGGCGTTGGTGTCCGGCTATGCCGTCCAACACGCGGCGATCAATCTCGGCATCGAGGAGAAGCTGGCGCCCGGCACCGCCGATCACATGGCGGGCATCTGCGCGGGCTTCGCGTCCGACGCTTCGCTCGTTCCCTACGCCAAGCGCAACGGCACCATCCCGTCGGTGCACGGTCCCGTGGCGCCGCCGTTTCCTGCGGACGGCATGCACCCGGTCGAACCGCTGCGCCCGCATGGCATGCGGCGGTTCCGGAGACTGGACCTCGCCCCGGACGGTGGTTTCGATGCACACTTCCGCGACTCCCACGTCGACGGCGACGGTGTCGAGACGATCGTGCACGAGTACACCGTCGAGGGCACGGTCGACGCGGCGACGAGAACGATCACGTCGGTGGCGGCCACGGTGCGGGTGCTGCCGTGGCAAGAATGTCCAGCAGCCATCGGCAGCGCTGTCCGAGTTAAAGGAATGATGCTGTCGGAGTTGAGGAATCGGGTCCGCGGCGAGTTCGTTGGCACCAGCACCTGCACGCATCTCAACGACACCTTGCGCGCGATCGCCGACCTCGGTGCGCTGCTCGATCTGCGGGCCGGCGCTAGGGCTCGATGACGTGCGACGGGTCGGGCCGCCGCTCCGGCGGCGCCTGGCTGTAGTCGCCCCACGGGCCGTCGCGGTGCTCGATCGCGGCGCGGACCCCTTCGGTGGCGGCGGTCTCGATGAACTGCTGTGCGTCCGGGGTGTTGCGCATCAGCCCGTCGAGGATCGCGCCAAGCGTCTGAGTCGACGCCAGTCCCATGTTCTCGTACGCCTGGTTGACGATCAGCTTCTGAGCCTGCAACTGGGACAACGGGATTCGGCACAGCATCGCGGCCACTTCGGCGACGCGCGCCTCCAGTCGGTCGAACGGGACCGATTCGTTGATCAGCTCGACGTCAGCGGCTTCGCGGCCCGTCAACGGCTCCCCGGTCAGCGAATGCCACTTCGCCTTCGCGAAGCCCATCCGGTACAGCCACATCCCGCTCAAGTAGGCGCCCCACATCCTGGAGTACGGCGTGCCGATGACGGCGTCGTCGCTGGCGATCACGATATCGGCGGACAGCGCGAAATCGCTTGCGCCACCGACACACCAACCGTGCACCTGCGCGATCACGGGTTTGGACGCCCGCCAGATCGCCATCAGTTTCTGGGTCGGGCCGGTGGCGCGGGCGGTCGTGAAGGCGAAATCCTTTCCGGGATCCCACTTTCCGTCGGTGTTCATCGACTCGCCCCAGTACTCGAAGCCCCCGCCGAAGTCGTAGCCGCCGCTGAACGCTCGGCCTGCGCCGCGCAGCACGATCACCTTGACCGCCGGATCGCGCTCGGCGAGGGTCACCGCCGCCTCCACCTCGTCGGGCATCGGCGGAACAATCGTGTTCAGCTCGTCTGGTCGGTTCAGCGTGATGGTCGCGACGGGCGACTCCGCCCTGTACAGCAGCGTTTCGAACTGGGACATGCCTGCAGTATCGCCGTCAGCGCACGAGCGCGGCCACGGCTTCGGCGATCGGGGTCTCTCCCGAGATGACGTCGAAGCTCTGGCCTGCGGTGCGCGGCTCGTCGAGCACCGCGACGAGGACAGCCGCGACGTCCGCGCGGGGAATACTTCCAGGACCGGTGGAATCGGCGATCTTCACCAGTCCGGTCGGCGCGTCATCAGTGAGCCCGCCCGGCCGCACGATGGTCCACTTCAACGCGGAGCGGGCCCGGATGTTCTGGTCGGCAACGCCTTTCGCGCGCAGATACGCCTGAAACACCTCGTCGTCGGCGGTGGCCTGCGGGTCGGCGCCCATCGCCGAGATCATCACGTACCGCTCGACGCCCGCGGCCTCAGCGGCATCGGCCAGCAGGATGGCGGCGTCGCGGTCGACGGTCTCCTTGCGTGCCGCACCGCTGCCCGGGCCGGCCCCGGCGGCGAAGACAACGGCGTCGGCGCCGCGCAGGTGTCCGGCGACCTCGTCGACCGAGGCCTTCTCCAGATCCACGACCAACGCGGTCGCACCCGCCGCTTCGAGGTCGCCGACCTGTGCCGAATTGCGGATGAACCCGGCGACCGAGTCGCCCCGCGCAGACAGCAGCCGTTCGAGTATCAACGCGATCTTGCCGTGGCCACCGGCGATGACGACATGCATGCCATAAGTCTTACTCGCCGTCGGCCGGCAGCGCCGGCGGGGGGTCCGGCCTTCGGTTGTGGCGGCTCGCCGCGTAGACAGTGTCGCCGATCTTGAGGTGAGAGGTGAACCGCCAAGCGGTTCCCGTCATGACGAAGGCCACCGCTGAAGCGATCGCCAGACCCGAACGCCAATCCGGCAATTGGCCGATGAACACGAGGACCGCTCCAACGGCCGAACCGGTCCAGTAGGCCCGCCGCTGTATGGATGCGGGCGACAACACACTCGATCGCCACAACGGGCGCATGCCCGCCAGCGCGCCAAGGACGACCGCCGCCAGGCCCGCGTAGAAGACGACCTGCGCGATTGAGTGATCCATCGTCACCAGCTCGCGCCGCCACCGCCGGCACCGAGGGGCAGCTTCGGGTCGAAGTTGCTTCCGACGGCACCGCCGACCTCCGATCCTGCGAGGCCGCCGAGCACGCCGCCGATCACTGCCGCGGCCGCCGCGGTGAAGGGCCCGCCGACCGAACCGACCGTTGCGCCTGCGGCCATCCCGCCCATCCAGCCGCCGCCGAGGCCGCCGAGTGCCGATCCGAGGTCCTGGTACTTGGAGTCCCCGCCGTCGATGAAATCGATTCCCGCGCTGACCAGTTGAGCGATATTGCCTATCGTGCCGAGGCGTCCGCCCCATTTCGTGAAGACCTCGGCGTCGGCAGGCGACAGGTGTCCGAATTGGCCGAGCGCGCGCTTACCGGACTCCTCTGCAGCATCGCCGTACCGCTCGGTGCCGGTGCCGATGCTGTCGCTCAACGACCCAAGGCCGGTCAGCATCTTCTTGATCCCGTCGTCGGAGAAGCCCATGCTGCGCAGCTGCTGCTCTGCGCGGCTCAGCACCATCGCACGGGCCTGCGTGTCGCAACTGTCCAGCAACGCCGTCGCCGCGTTCGGCGACATCGGCGGCGATCCGAGCAGGCCCGCTTCCAGCTTCTGCTGGAACTCGAGGCGCGACCTGGCCTGCTGGGCAGCCGTGGTGCCGAGGATCGGATCGACCGGCAGCGGCCCCATGAAATCGGCCATGTTGTGGTCGTGCAGACGCTCGCCGGCGTACTGCACGTCGTAGGGGTTTGCGTCGGCGTCGTTGACCGTGGCGAAATCGCGCAGCCTCGCGGCGGCGGCCGCCTTCTCCGGGGTCATCGGTCCGCCGCTGTTGACCAACGCCTCATCCTCGGCCCGTTGGGTTTCGTCGTACTTCGCGGCGTCGGCGCGCGCCTGGTCCTGTTCGGAGAGCCGGCCGTCGCCCTCGGCGCCCTTGACCGCATCTGTGTCATAGCCGTCGGCCGCCATTTCCAGCTCGGCCGAATCCAGCTTGGTGCCGTAGGTGTCGCGGACGGCTGTCATCTCGCCGAGAGAATTCTTGGTGGCGTCGATCGCGGCCGTCTTGAGCTCCGACCAGTCCAGGTTGACGCCGTCGGCCTGCGCTTGGGCGATCTCGGCTGCGATCGTGTTGTCGAGCTGGACGAGCCTGCCGTTGAGGTTGCCGATCGAGACGTGGCCGCTGCGCTGCGCCTCGGCGAGGGTCGCGGCGATGTCCTGCAGATCCGCCGCGACCTTGGCCATCTGCCGTTGGCTGAGGTGCAGCCACTGCGTCGCGCGCCTGACCTCTTCGGAATCGTTGACGGGATGCGCGGGATCGTCGCGGTCCCACGCCTCGTCGAAGCGCTTCTTGGCCTGGTAGAACTCCTCGTCCGTCTCGGTGATGCACAGACCGGCGGTGCGGAACGAGGTGGCGAGCGCGCTGATCTCACCCGGTGCGCCCGCCTGGATCGTGTCATCGATCTGCCAGGGGTCGCCCCCGGCCGCGCCGATCAATTCCGGAACACTCAAATAGACCAGCGCAGGGTAGTCAGGCATCGGCGATGCGCGACACGTCTTCGGAGTTCCGACGCTCGGTTTCGCTGAACCGGCCCGACGCGATCTGCACCTTCTGCCCGACATCGGTCAGCGTCCGATGGTTGTCCCGCATGGCGTCGACGCGGCTGCTGCGGTGCGCGCTCAAGCGCTGATGAAACGACCGTGCCGCGTCGAAGTCACCGAAGATGCTCGACCCGATCGGTGCCTCGGCCAGCGCCGCCGCACCGCCGAGGACACGCTCGCCTGCGCTGCGCGCCACGTCGCCACCCGAGCTCAGCAGCTCCGGCTCAACCCACATCGCCAACCTCCAAGGCCCAAGTTGTCAGTTTAGCGGCGATGCCGAACCGGCCCTGGCATCAATCCTTCAGCGTGCGGTGCAGGAACTCGAAGATCAGCGCGGACCGAAATGCCGTCTGCGCGTTGTCCGCCGCGCCGGCGTGGCCGCCCTCGATGTTCTCGTAGTAGTGCACGTGGTGCCCGGCCGCCTCCAGCGCCGCGGTCATCTTGCGCGCGTGCCCGGGATGGACGCGATCGTCGCGGGTCGACGTGGTCATCAGCAGTGGCGGATAGCCGCGCTGTGCCGAGATGTTCTGATAGGGCGAGTACTCGGCGATGAACTCCCAGTCGTCGGGATCGTCTGGGTCGCCGTATTCCGCCACCCAGGACGCGCCGGCCAGCAGCAGGTGAAACCGCCGCATATCCAGCAGCGGGACACTGCACACCAGCGCCCCGAACGACTCCGGGTACTGGGTCAGCATGATGCCCATCAGCAGTCCGCCGTTGCTGCCGCCCTGCGCGCCGAGCTTGCTGACCGTGGTGATCCCGCGCCGCACCAGATCCTGTGCGACCGAGGCGAAATCCTCCGCCACCAGGTGGCGGCCCTCCCGCATCGCCTGGGTGTGCCAGCCGGGCCCGTACTCGCCGCCGCCGCGGATGTTGGCCAGCACGTAGGTGCCGCCGCGGGCCAGCCACAGCCGACCCAGCACCCCGTCGTAGCCGGGCGTCCGCGAAACCTCGAAACCGCCGTAGCCGCCGAGCAGTGTCGGTCCGGGCCCGGCGCTGTCGGTCGGCGCGACAACGAAGTAGGGAATCGCGGTGCCGTCCTTCGACGTCGCGAAATGCTGTGTGACGGTGATGTCGTCGGCATCGAAGAACGCCGGTGCGGACTTGATCTGCTCGAGCGGGCCCTCGACGGGTCCGTGCAGAAGCCGCGAGGGGGTGGTGAATCCGCTGCAATCCAGGAAGATCTCGTCGCCGAGGTCATCGGTGTCGACGATGACGGCGTTGGTGTTGTCCGGGATGCCCGGTACCGGCTCGGTGGTCCACGTCCCTGGCGTCACCGTCTGCACCCTGCTGGCGACATCGGCGAGCGTGACGATCACCAGCTTGTCCCTCGTCCATGCGTAATGATGCAGGCTGGTGTGCTCGTCGGGCTCGAATACGACATACAGTTCGGCTGTGCCGGAAAGGAATTCGTCGTAGTCGGCCGCGATCAGCGAACCCGCACGGTAGGAACCGGCTCCGGTGTGCCAGTCGGTGCGCAGCTCAATCAGCAGCCAGTCGCGATGCGCCGACACGGTGGCGTCTGTGGGCGTCTCGATGCGGATGAACTCGCCGTCGCGCAGCTCGTGGACCTCGTCGTTGAAGAAGTCGACGGCGCGGCTCAGCAGCGTCCGTTCGAAGCCGGGTGTGCGGTCCCTCGACGCCGCGACGAGCACGTCGGTGCGTGCCCCGCTGAACAGGGTTTCGGCGTCGTCGAGCGGTGTGCCGCGTCGCCAACGTTTGACCAGCCGTGGGTACCCGGAGTCGGTGAGTGAGCCCTCGCCGAAGTTCGTGCCGATCAGCACGGAATTCTCGTCCTCCCAGCTGATCTGGGTTTTCGCCTCGGGCACCTGGAAGCCGTCGACGACGAATTCGCGTGTGCGCATGTCGAACTCACGCACCACGGCGGCATCCGAGCCGCCCCGCGACAACGTGATCAGCGCCAGGGAATGATCGGGCTCGATGACCTTGGCGCCCGCCCATACCCAGTTCTCGTCCTCCTCGGCGGCCAGCGCGTCGAGGTCGATCACCACCTCCCAGTCGGGTGTGTCGGTGCGATAGTCGTCCAGTGTGGTGCGGCGCCACAGGCCGCGGGGGTTTGCCGCGTCGCGCCAGAAGTTGTACAGCCAGTCGCCGCGGCGGCGGACGTAGGGGATTCGCGCATCGGTGTCGAGCACCTCGAGGGCCTCGGTGCACATCTGCTCGAACCGTTCGCCACCCAACTGGGCGAGCGTGGGCTCGTTGTGTCTGCGGACCCAGTCCAGCGCGTCGTCGCCGGTGATGTCCTCGAGCCAGAGGTATGGATCCGTGCCTGTCATCCCGTCATTGTGGCGGCTGGGTCGTCAACTGAGGTGATGGACCTCCTGCAGGCCGTACACCGGGGTTGGGATGCCCTCGTGGCGCGCCTTGAGTTGCAGCGCCAGATAGAGCGAGTAGTGCCGCGACTGATGCAGGTTGCCGCCGTGGAACCAAAGGTTGCGCTGCTGGGTCGGCTTCCACATGTTGCGCTGCTCGCCCTCCCACGGCCCGGGGTCCTTGGCGGTGTCCGAGCCCAGCCCCCACACCTTGCCCACCTTGTCGGCGACGCCCTGACCGATGAGGTCGGCCGCCCAGCCGTTCATCGACCCGAAGCCGGTCGCGTAGACCACCACGTCCGCCTGCAGTGCGGTGCCGTCGGCGAGCACGACCGAATCCTCGGTCAGATGGTCGACCTGACCGTGCGCCAGTTTGATCGCGCCGTCGGCGACCAGATCGGATGCGCCGACGTCGATGTAGTAGCCCGACCCGCGGCGCAGGTACTTCATGAACAGCCCGGATTCGTCCTCGCCCCAGTCGAGTTCGAAGCCGGCGGCGGCCAATCGCTCGTAGAACTCCTTGTCCCGCTCGCGGATCGCGTTGTAGACCGGGATCTGGAACTCGTGCAGGATCCGGTACGGCAGCGAGGCGAACGTCAGGTCGGCCTTCTCGGTCGTCATGCCCCCGGCCACCGCCCGCTCCGAGTACAGGTCGCCGAGCCCGAGTTCCATCAGCGAGTCCGACTTCACGATGTGCGTCGAGCTGCGCTGCACCATCGTCACGTCGACACCGCTTTCGTACAACGCTTTACAGATGTCGTGCGCCGAGTTGTTGGAGCCGACGACGACCGCCTTCTTGCCGACATAGGCATCGGGCCCGGGATGCGCACTGGAGTGGTGCTGGTCGCCGCGGAACACGTCCTGGCCGGCCAGCGTGGGGATGCTCGGCTTGCCGGACATGCCCGTCGCGAGCACGAGATGCGTCGGGTGCAGCGTGACGCGTTCGCCGTCGCGGTCCACCTCGACCGTCCACCGCTTGGCGTGCTCGTCGAAGGACGCCGACAGACACGTCGTCTTCGACCAGTACGGCACCTCCATCACCCGGGTGTAGAACTCCAGCCAGTCGCCGATCTTGTCCTTGGGCGCGAACACGGGCCAGTTCGCCGGGAACGGCAGATAGGGCAGGTGGTCGTACCAGACCGGGTCGTGCAGGCACAGCGACTTGTAGCGCTTCCGCCACTGGTCACCCGGCCGCTCGTGGCGGTCGACGACGATGCTGGGCACCCCCAGTTGGCGCAGGCGCGCACCGAGTGCAATACCGCCCTGTCCGCCGCCGACGACCAAGGTGTACGGCTGGGCCGCAAAGCCGAGGGCGGCTTCCTCGTCCGCCCGCTTCTCCGCCCACGACCGGGTGTCGTGATCGCTGCCGTGCACCGCACCCAGCACACGCGACGGGCCCATGCGCTCCTCGTGCCCCTTCAATTCCTGCAGAGCCGTCAGCAGCGTCCACGCCTGATCGCCCGCAGGGCCGGACTTCAGCCGCAGGTGGCCGACGCCGCGGCCGACGGCGGTCTCGAACTCGATGAAGGCGGAGACCACGCCCGCGTCTTCGATCGCCTCGTCGCGAGTGCGGAAGTTCGACGGGGCGGTGCCGGCGAGGCGCTCGCCGAGCATGGCGGCGACCTGGTCAGGTCCCTCGACGGTCGTGATGTTCCACGTGAACGCGACCAGATCGCGCCAGAAGCTGTCGGTGGCGAACTTGGCGACCGCGCGGTCGATGTCGCGCACCGCCAATGAGGCCTCGAAGTCGGCGAGCCAGGTGGCCACCCGCTCCTGCGGATCCAGGGCGGTGGCGGGGTCCAGCGTCTGCGTCATGCGATCCACCACACACCCGATCGCGCCGGGCCACAAGGGTTGCAGCGGGTCGGCGCGTATGGCGGTCTCGTCCACCGCCGGGGGCGGCTGGCGGGAAGGTGTGATGGAGAGCACAATCGGCACTATGCACGGTCAGCCATTGTCTGAGCCCGTAGTGGCGGTCGGCGAGGATGCGCGTCCGCGTTTCATCCGCACGCCACACCAAAAGTAGTGATTGTCAACAACTCTCGAAGGAGTCAGTCATGACCGTATTCTCCCGTCCGGGGTCCGCCGACGCTCTGATGGCCTACGAATCCCGCTACGGGAACTTCATCGGCGGCGAGTGGGTGGCGCCGTCGGGTGGCGAGTATTTCGAGAACCCCACACCGGTGACCGGTCAGGCGTTCTGCGAGATCCCGAGGTCAACCGAGGCCGACATCGACAAGGCCCTCGACGCCGCGCACGGCGCGGCCACCGCATGGGGCAAGACGGCGGCGGGGGAGCGGGCCGTCATTCTGAACAAGATCGCCGACCGCATGGAGGAGAACCTCGAATCGCTGGCGCTGGCCGAGGCGTGGGACAACGGCAAGCCGATCCGCGAGACTCTGGCCGCCGATCTCCCGTTGGCAGTGGACCACTTCCGGTACTTCGCGGGCGCCATCCGCGCGCAGGAGGGTTCGCTGAGCCAGATCGACGACGACACCGTCGCCTACCACTTCCACGAGCCGCTGGGTGTGGTCGGCCAGATCATCCCGTGGAATTTCCCGATCCTGATGGCCACCTGGAAACTGGCGCCCGCCCTGGCGGCCGGAAATGCCGTGGTGCTCAAGCCCGCCGAACAGACACCCGCGTCGATTCTGTACCTGATGTCGTTGATCGGTGATCTGCTGCCCGCGGGAGTGTGCAACGTGGTCAACGGGTTCGGGTTCGAGGCGGGTAAGCCCCTGGCGTCGAGCAACCGGATCGCCAAGATCGCGTTCACCGGCGAGACCACGACCGGCCGGCTGATCATGCAGTACGCGTCGCAGAACCTGATCCCGGTCACGTTGGAGCTCGGAGGTAAGAGCCCGAACATCTTCTTCTCCGATGTGATGGCCGCCGGTGACGACTTCCAGGACAAAGCGCTGGAGGGATTCACGATGTTCGCCCTCAACCAGGGCGAGGTGTGCACCTGCCCGTCGCGCAGCCTGATCCAGTCCGACATCTATGACGAGTTCCTCGAACTCGCGGCGATCCGCACCAAGGCCGTCCGCCAGGGCGACCCGCTGGACACCGAGACCATGATCGGCTCGCAGGCCTCCAACGACCAGCTGGAAAAGGTGTTGTCCTACATCGAGGTCGGCAAAGACGAGGGCGCGCGCGTCGTCACGGGAGGCGAGCGCGCGCAGCTCGGCGGCGACCTCAACGGCGGCTACTACGTTCAGCCCACCATCTTCGAGGGCAACAACAAGATGCGGATCTTCCAGGAGGAGATCTTCGGCCCGGTGGTGGCGGTGACGTCGTTCTCCGACTACGACGACGCCATCTCCCTCGCCAACGACACCCTCTACGGCCTGGGCGCGGGCGTGTGGAGCCGCGACGGCAACGTCGCCTACCGCGCGGGCCGCGATATCAAGGCGGGCCGGGTGTGGACGAACTGCTATCACGCCTACCCGGCGCATGCCGCGTTCGGCGGTTACAAGCAGTCCGGCATCGGCCGTGAGAACCACAAGATGATGCTCGACCACTACCAGCAGACGAAGAACCTGTTGGTCTCCTACAGCAATAAGGCCCAGGGATTTTTCTGATGAGCGCTAGCGCGAGGAGGCGACGGTACTGATGCCAGACGCGCCGTCTCGGGCACTGGTCACCCGCGCGGCCGCCGACCTGTTGGAGAAGCTTCAGGGCAAGTACGGAGCGCTGATGTTCCACCAGTCCGGCGGCTGCTGCGACGGGTCGTCGCCGATGTGCTATCCCGACGGGGACTTCATCGTCGGCGACCGCGACATCCTGCTGTCAGTCCTCGACGTCGGGGAGGCAGGCGTGCCGGTGTGGATCTCGGGCCCGCAGTTCGAGACGTGGAAACACACCCAGCTGGTCATCGACGTGGTGCCGGGCCGCGGCGGCGGGTTCAGCCTGGAGGCCCCGGAGGGCTTGCGCTTCCTGTCGCGAGGCCGGGCCTTCACCGACCACGAGAACCGGTCGCTGGCCGACAGCGCTCCGGTGACGGGTGCCGACTACGAGCGTGGCGTGCGGCCCGCCGCAGGCGGCACACACGTGGTCGCGGCGGCAATTGATGCGTGTCCGATACCTGGCACGCCGCGCCGTTGAGCCGTTTCGACTGCGGGCGGCGTTATCGTCGAAAACATGATCCCCGTACCGCGGGCATGGTTGTTGGCCAGCGCGATGCTGGTCGGGACGGCGGTCGGGCTGATCGGCGGAATCGCCGCGATGAAGTTGGTGAGCGCCTCAGTCCGGCCCGATGCCGTGATCGCACTCGTCGTCGGCGTGCCGAGCGCGTTCGGACTGGTGATGATCCTGGTGTCGCATCGATGGTGGATGACGGCGCTCGGCGCGTTCATCCTCGCCATCGCGCCGGGCTGGTTCGGCGCGCTGGCCGCAATCCAGGTGGTGCACGGTGCCTGAGCAGACATACCGGGGCACCCACCGCCACCGTGCACCGCTGGGGTGGCATCCCCCTCGTGTGCACCCCGAGACGAACGGTGACTCCGGTCCGCCGGCCGGCGAGCCGACGGCGCCCTTCACGCCGACGTTCACCGGCGAACACCCCGCCGTCGCTGACGAGGCGCCGTTCGAGCCCCTTCCGGCGCCGGCGGAGCAGCCCGCCACACCGGACGCGGACAGCCACCTCAAGCGCTGGACGTTCGTGCTCGTGGTGGCCGCCGTGTGGATCGTGGCAGCGGCCGTCGGACTCGGCCTGTTCTACTGGTGGTTCCACTCGATCAACAAGACGCCCTCCGTCTTCATTGTGCTGGTCTACCTGGTGATGTGCACCGTCGCGGCGCTGATCGCGGCGACGGCCGGTGGCAAGCCGTGGATATCCGGATTGGCGATCGCGCTGATGTCGGCCCCGTTCGCGTCGACGGCCGCGGCGGCCGTGCTGTACGGGGTCTACTTCTGCGAACACGCAAGCCGATGTCTGGTGGGCGTCATCCCCTACTAATGTTGGCGGGGTGAGCCACTATGACGTCGTTGTTCTCGGAGCAGGCCCCGGCGGGTACGTCGCAGCGATCCGCGCCGCCCAGTTGGGATTGACGACCGCAGTCGTCGAACCCAAGTACTGGGGTGGGGTGTGCCTCAACGTCGGCTGCATTCCGTCGAAGGCGTTGCTGCGCAACGCCGAACTCGCCCACATCTTCACCAAGGAAGCCAAACAGTTCGGCATCAGCGGGGAGGCGACGTTCGACTACGGCGTCGCCTTCGACCGCAGTCGCAAGGTCGCCGAGGGTCGCGTCGCCGGTGTGCATTTCCTGATGAAGAAGAACAAGATCACCGAGATCAACGGCTACGGCAAGTTCAAAGACGACCACACCCTTGAAGTCGACCTCAACGAGGGCGACACCGAGACCGTGACGTTCGACAACATCATCATCGCCACGGGAAGCAGCACCAAGCTGGTGCCCGGCACCTCGCTGTCGGACAACGTCGTCACCTACGAGAAGCTGATCATGACGCGCGAGCTGCCGTCCTCGATCGTCATCGCAGGCGCGGGCGCGATCGGCATGGAGTTCGGGTACGTGATGAAGAACTACGGCGTCGACGTCACCATCGTCGAGTTCCTGCCCCGGGCGCTGCCCAACGAGGACGCCGAGGTGTCCAAAGAGATCGAGAAGCAGTTCAAGAAGCTGGGCGTCAAGATGCTCACCGGCACCAAGGTCGAGTCGATCAAAGATGACGGCGGCCAGGTCACAGTCACCGTGAGCAAGGAGGGCAAGTCCGAGGAGGTCAAGACCGAGAAGGTGCTGCAGGCGATCGGGTTCGCGCCCAACCTCGAAGGCTACGGGCTGGACAAGGCCGGCGTGGCGATCACCGAACGCAAGGCCATCGGCATCGACGACTACATGCGCACCAACGTGCCGCACATCTATGCGATCGGCGACGTCACCGGGCTGCTGCAGCTAGCGCACGTCGCCGAGGCCCAAGGGGTGGTCGCGGCCGAAACCATCGGCGGCGCAGACACATTGCCGCTCGGCGACTACCGGATGCTGCCGCGCGCGACGTTCTGCCAGCCGCAGGTGGCCAGCTTCGGGCTCACCGAGGAGCAGGCCCGCGACGAGGGCTACGACGTCAAGGTCGCCAAGTTCCCGTTCACCGCGAACGCCAAGGCGCACGGCGTCGGTGACCCGAGCGGGTTCGTCAAGCTGATCGCCGACGCCAAGTACGGAGAGCTGATCGGCGGACATCTGATCGGCCACGACGTGTCGGAGCTGCTACCGGAGCTGACGCTGGCGCAGAAGTGGGACCTGACCTCCACCGAGCTGGCCCGCAATGTCCACACCCACCCGACGATGTCCGAAGCGCTGCAGGAGTGCTTCCACGGGCTCGTCGGCCACATGATCAACTTTTGAGAGCGATCTGGGTCGCCGGTATCGGCGGATTGATTGTCGGTCACATGCTGTGGCTGGCCGGTATCTCCGCGGCCATCGCGACCCGCACGGTCAGCAGCTGGGTGCTGGTCGTCGCGGCGGCGTCGTTCGTCGTGGGCGTCGTCGCCGGGCTGCTGGCCTGGCGGGCCTACCAGCAGAAGAAGGAAGTGCGGGCGGCGTTTTTGGCCGCGCTGCCGATTTCTCCCGTGCTGCTTTCGCTGGTCGTCCTCGGAGTCACGTACCTGTAGCGAACGCGCAGGGAATGTCGCAGAAATTGCACTGAGGGCTGTGAATACGGTCGCGGCACGACCGTGAGTGCAAAATCGAGGTCAGCGACCTGGCAGGCGCGGGGAAGCCGGCATCCCCTCGCGGGTTCAGTCGGGATAGTCCAGCGGAATCTGCAGCGTGGCTATCGTGGCGGCCGTTGCGTCGTATTGTCCGGCCAACGTGCAGAATTCGATGAGCTGCGCCCTGTTGAGGTGAGTCGACAACATCGCCCAGGTCTCCGGCGATACGCCACGAGTCACGATGAACTCGTCGGTGGCGGTGATCAGTGCGCGCTGCCGGTCGGTCAGACCTTCGGCGTCTGGCCCCTCGAAGATCCTGGCCTGCAATTGCGGCCCGACACCGCGGCTGCGCGCCAATCGGCGATGCTGCTGCAGCTCGTATTCGGAGTTGCGCAGGTGTCCGACACGCAAGATGACCAGTTCGGCGTCGTCGCGCGGCAGCTTCCCGAGGAACAGCAGATATCCGCCCAACAGCAGCCACGGCCACAGCAGCAGCCTGTGCCGTCCCATGATCGTGAACAGATGCATTTCAGCAATGTGCTGTCGTCGCGCGGCCAGCTTGCAGTACACCCAGCCGATCGGGCCGAGTTCGCGAAAGCCGCCCGGCTCGATGCGCGCAGGCGCGCTCACGATTGCTTCACCAGGTAGGGCGACACCGTGCTGCGGTGCTCGTCGATGTCGAGTGCGCGACCCAGTGCGGGGAAAGCCCGTTGCGGGCAGTTGTCCCGCTCGCACACCCGGCAGCCCGCCCCGATCGGGGTGGCGATGTCGCCCGCCAAGTCCAGTCCCTCCGAGTAGACGAGCCGGTGTGCGTGCCGAAGTTCGCAGCCGAGCCCGATCGCAAACGTCTTGCCCGGCTGACCATATCGCGACGCGCGGCGCTCGACCGTGCGCGCCACCCACATATAGCTGCGGCCGTCTGGCATCTGCGCAATCTGCACCAGGATCTTCCCCGGGTTGGCGAACGTCTCGTAGACGTTCCATAGAGGGCACGTGCCGCCGCTGGACGAGAAGTGAAATCCGGTGGCGGACTGCCTCTTTGACATGTTGCCTGCCTTGTCGACGCGGACGAACGAGAACGGCACGCCACGCATCGACGGCCGCTGCAGCGTCGACAACCGGTGCGCGATCGTCTCGTAGCTGGCCGAGTAGAACGCCGAGAGCCGCTCGACGTCGTAGCGGAACCTCTCCGCGACCTCGTGGAACTGGCCGTACGGCAGGACCGTCGCCGCGGCGAAGTAGTTGGCGAGACCGAGCCGGGCCAGTGTGGTCGACTCCTCGCTGGTGAACTTGCCCTCGTCGACGAGCTTGTCGATCAGGGCGCCGAATTCCAGGTAGGCCAGTTCGGCCGCCATTTTGAACACCTGCTGGCCCGACGACAGGTGGTTGCCGATCTCGAGCCTGCGCGTCGCGGGGTCGTAGCGGTGCAGCACGGTGTCGCCGAGGTCGGTGCGCCGCACGATGTGCACTCCGTGCACCGCCTTGAGCCGGTCGGAGAGATCGCGGGCCAGGTCACCGCGGTGCATCCGCAGGTCGATGGTTAGATCCTCGGCGGCGGTGTCGAGCTCGTGCAGATAGTTCTGCCGCTGGTAGAAGTAGTCGCGCACTTCCTCGTGCGGCATCGTGATGGACCCGCTGCCGCTGCCGTCGGAGAAGCGGTCCTCGGTGGCCGCGGCAAGCTGTGTGGTGGTGAGCTGGTAGCGCCGATGGAGGTTGACGATCGCGCGGGCCAGCGTGGGATGGGCGTTGACGATGTCGGCGATCTCCGCCGGGTCGACGTCGATGTCGAGGTCGTGGTCCATCGTGACCTCGCGAAGCTCGGCGACCAGCCGGGTGTCGTCCTGGGAGGCGAAGAACGTCGCGTCGACGCCGAACACCTCGGTGATCCGCAGCAGCACCGCGACCGTGAGTGGCCGGACGTCGTGTTCGATCTGGTTGAGGTAGCTCGGCGAGATCTCCAGCATCTGCGCCAGTGCCGCCTGGCTGAAACCACGCTCACTGCGGAGTTGCCGCACCCGTGAGCCGACGAACGTTTTCGCCACGTCAGTAAGCATAGCGGCATGTGAAGGCGGCCTTCGCAATATTGGCACGGCCGCTGCTGTGGCAGTATCTCAGGAGCTATTTGAAGTAGCAGGGGAGAACCGATCATGGCGGGAATTGCAGGTAGCACCGGCTTGGCGAAGGTGATGATGCCTGTGCCAGATCCGCATCCGGACGTCTTCGACATCGAATGGCCGTTACGCGTCGCCGACGTCGACCGCACGGGCAGGCTGAAGTTCGACGCCGCCACCCGCCACATCCAGGACATCGGCTCGGATCAACTCCGGGAAATGGGTTTCGAGGAGACGCACCCGCTGTGGATCGTGCGCCGCACGATGGTCGACATGATCGAGCCCATCGAGTTCAAGGACATGTTGCGGCTGCGGCGCTGGTGTTCGGGGACCTCCAACCGATGGTGTGAGATGAGGGTTCGCGTCGACGGACGCAGAGGTGGGCTCATCGAGTCCGAGGCGTTCTGGATCAACATCAACCGCGAGACGCAGGGGCCCGCGCGCATCGCCGACGACTTCCTCGAGGGCCTGCGGCGCACCACCGATGTCGACCGATTGAGATGGAAGGCGTATCTGAAGGGCGGCGGTCGTGAGGACGCGTCGGAGATCCGCGAGTATCCGGTCCGCGTCAGCGATATCGACATCTTCGATCACATGAACAACTCGGTGTACTGGAGTGTGGTCGAGGACTATCTGGCCAGCACTCCGGAGATGCTGAAGGCGCCGCTGAGGGTAACGATCGAGCATGACGCTCCGATCGCACTCGGCGACAAGCTGGAGATCATCAGGCATACGCACCCGGCGGGTTCAACCGAGCAGTTCGGCGCCGAACTGACGGACCGCACTGTTACAACGCTCACATACGCGGTCGGCGACGAGACGAAAGCCGTCGCATCCGTCTTCTCGCTCTGATCCCGATCGTTTAACAGTACGGGCGTACTGACCTGCAGAAATTGGCTACTGGTCGGTAACTACTGAACCGGTCAAGCTGACACGGTCCTTCGCAAACTTTGCAAGCTTGCGGTGCTGTTAGCGAAAATTGGCAACCGGTATGGCTGGACCTGCGCGTATGCCTCGGTGCATTATCGAATTAGCGCAACAGCCAAGTTGTTTGGGCGTTAACAAACAGGGAAGCCTGCCGACGCCGCAGCTATCAGAGGAACACAGAAGGAGTAGCCGGATGTCTACCGTTGGCACGCCGAAATCACCCGAACAGATCCAGCACGACTGGGACACCAACCCTCGGTGGAAGGGCATCGAGCGCAGCTACACCCCGCAGGACGTGGTGGCGCTGCAGGGCTCGGTCGTCGAGGAGTCCACGCTGGCCCGCCGCGGCGCCGAGGTGCTGTGGGAGCAGCTGCACGACCTGGAGTTCGTCAACGCGCTCGGCGCGCTGACCGGCAACATGGCCGTCCAGCAGGTGCGCGCGGGCCTGAAGGCCATCTACCTGTCCGGCTGGCAGGTCGCCGGTGACGCGAACCTCTCCGGACACACCTACCCCGACCAGAGCCTCTACCCGGCCAACTCGGTGCCGCAGGTCGTTCGCCGCATCAACAACGCGCTGCTGCGCGCCGACGAGATCGCCAAGGTCGAGGGCGACACGTCCGTCGAGAACTGGCTGGCTCCCATCGTCGCCGACGGCGAGGCCGGCTTCGGCGGCGCGCTCAACGTCTACGAGCTGCAGAAGGCGATGATCGCCGCAGGCGTCGCGGGCTCGCACTGGGAGGACCAGCTGGCGTCGGAGAAGAAGTGCGGTCACCTCGGTGGCAAGGTCCTCATCCCGACCCAGCAGCACATCCGGACGCTGACCTCGGCTCGCCTGGCCGCCGACGTCGCCGACGTGCCGACGGTCGTGATCGCCCGGACCGACGCCGAGGCGGCCACGCTGATCACCTCCGACGTCGACGAGCGCGATCAGCCATTCATCACCGGTGAGCGCACCAAGGAAGGCTTCTACCGGGTCAAAAACGGCCTCGAGCCGTGCATCGCACGCGCCAAGGCGTACGCGCCGTACTCGGACCTGATCTGGATGGAGACCGGCACGCCCGACCTCGAGCTGGCAGCGAAGTTCGCCGAGGGCGTCAAGTCGGAGTTCCCCGACCAGATGCTGGCCTACAACTGCTCGCCGTCGTTCAACTGGCGCAAGCACCTCGACGACGCGACGATCGCGAAGTTCCAGAAGGAGCTGGCGTCGATGGGCTTCAAGTTCCAGTTCATCACGCTGGCCGGCTTCCACGCCCTGAACTACTCGATGTTCGATCTGGCCTACGGCTACGCCCGCAACCAGATGAGCGCCTACGTCGAGCTGCAGGAGCGCGAGTTCGCCGCCGAGGAGCGCGGATACACCGCCACGAAGCACCAGCGCGAGGTCGGCGCGGGCTACTTCGACCGGATCGCCACCACGGTGGACCCGACTTCGTCGACGACGGCGCTGACGGGCTCGACCGAAGAGGGCCAGTTCCACTAACCCGTCACCGCGAGCTGGGGGCACCTCCCGCCCCGCGAGCGTGCGTGTCTGTACAGCAACACGCGAGAAAATGCGTACAAGCATGCACGCTCGCGCGGGCTTGACTCGCACGGAGTTGACAGCGCAGACCCCGCTCGGGTTTCTTGAGCGGGGTCTGCGGCTGTTAGGAGATCAAGTGAGCATTGACCGGGTAGGCGTCGTCGGCGCGGGACAGATGGGTTCGGGCATTGCCGAGGTGTCGGCGAAGGCCGGTGCGAACGTGATGGTGTTCGAGCCGACCGAGGAGCTGGTATCCGCGGGCCGCGACCGCATCACCGCCTCGCTCGAACGTGCGGCGAGCAAGGGCAAGCTCAGCGAGGGCGATCGCGATGCCGCGTTGGCGAGGCTGACGTTCACCACCAGCCTCGCCGATCTCTCCGACCGCCAGCTCGTCATCGAGGCGGTCGTCGAGGACGAGGCCGTCAAGGGCAAGATCTTCGCCCAGCTCGACGAGCTCATCACCGACCCCAATGCGGTGCTCGCGTCGAACACCTCCAGCATTCCCATCATGAAAATCGCTGCGGCGACGAAGAATCCGGGCCGCGTGCTCGGTCTGCACTTCTTCAATCCGGTGCCGGTGCTGCCGCTGGTCGAGCTGATCAGCACGCTGGTCACCTCCGACGGGGCCTTGGCGCGCACCGAGGAGTTCGCGAGTGGTGTGCTTGGCAAGAAGGTGGTGCGGTGCGGCGATCGGTCGGGCTTCATCGTCAACGCGCTGCTGGTGCCGTATCTGTTGTCGGCGATCCGGATGGCCGAGGCCGGCGTCGCCACCGTCGAAGACATCGACACGGCGGTGGTGGCCGGACTGTCGCACCCGATGGGCCCGCTGCGGCTCTCCGATCTCATCGGCCTCGACACCATGAAGCTCATCGCGGACTCGATGTATGAGGAGTTTAAAGACCCGAACTTCGCTCCGCCGCCGCTACTTCTGAGGATGGTGGAGGCCGGCCAACTCGGCAAGAAGTCCGGCAAAGGCTTCTACGCGTACTGAGCTGCGGACTTGGGGTTGCGCCTGTCGTTGTATAGATTTACTTCGTAATTATGACGTGACGGTTCAGCCCGGAGCCGCCTGCGTGCATGTGCCGTGAAGCACCTGCCCGTAACCTCGTTCCGGCGTGCCGGTCGGAACAGGGACGGGGTAGTCGATGTCTGATGCCGTAGTTGATCTGGACCCCTACTATGAGGAATCCCAGTCCATCTACGACGTCTCAGACGAGTTCTTCCAAACTTTCCTCGACCCGACGATGGCATACACGTGCGCTTACTTCGAGCGCGACGACGTGACGCTCGAGGACGCGCAGCTCGCCAAGTTCGACCTCGCGTTGGGCAAGCTGGATCTGAAGCCCGGCATGACGCTGCTCGACGTTGGGTGTGGCTGGGGCGGGGCGCTGCGCCGCGCGGTCGATGTTTACAACGTCAACGTCATCGGAATCACATTGAGCCGCAACCAGTATGAATACAGCAAGAGGCTGATGGCGACTCTGCCCCCTAGCCGCAACGCCGAGGTGAGGCTGCAGGGCTGGGAGGAGTTCGACGAGCCCGTCGACAGGATCGTGACCATCGGCGCGTTCGAGGCGTTCAAGGCCGAGCGCTATCCGCTGTTCTTCAAGCGGGCCTTCGACATCCTGCCCGCCGACGGCAAAATGCTTCTGCACACGATCCTCGCTCATCCGCAGACGTACTTCCGCGACAACGGGATCAAGCTGACGATCAACGATCTGAAGTTCATGCGCTTCATCGGAAACGAGATCTTCCCCGGCGGACAGCTGCCGGCGGTCGAGGACATCGAGGAGCTCGCGGCGAACTCGGGTTTCACGCTGGAGCGCGCCCATCTGCTCCGACCCCACTATGCGCGCACGCTCGACATGTGGGCAGAGAGCCTGGAAGCCAACCGGCCGCAGGCAATTGAGATCACGTCCGACGAGGTGTACGACCGCTATATGCGATACCTGACCGGGTGTGCGGACTTTTTCCGGCGCGGCATCACCAATGTCGGGCAATTCACCCTCGTCAAGTGACGAGGCGGTCGCTCAGGCGTCGGCGAGCCGCTTCTTCTCGGCCTCGACGTCGAAATCCGGTGGCGGCCAGGATAACCCGAGCCCTTCGAGCGCCTCTATCAACAGCTCGAGGATCGCCAGCCTGCCGTACCACTTGCGGTCACACGGCACGACGTGCCACGGCGCGTAGTCTGTCGACGTCTTCTCCAGCATGGCCTGGTAGGCCTCCACGTACTGCGGCCAGAGCATCCGTTCATCGACGTCTTTCGGGTTGTACTTCCAATACTTGTCGGGCCGATCGAGTCGCTTGCACAGCCGCTTCTTCTGCTCCTCCAGCGAGATGAACATCGCGACCTTGATCAGGGTCGTGCCTTCGTCGACGAGATTCTGTTCGAACCGGTTGATCTCCTCGTAGCGCTTCCCCCACACCTCGGGCGGCACCAGGTTGTGGACCCGCACCACCAGCACGTCCTCGTAGTGCGAGCGGTCGAAAACGCCGATGTGGCCGGCCGGTGGCAGTGCACGCCTGATCCGCCACAGGTAGTCGTGCCGGCGTTCCTCCTCCGTCGGCACCCCAAACGCGTGGTATCGCACGCCCTGCGGATTAGCCGCTCCGACAACGTGTTTGACGATACCGCCCTTGCCCGCAGTGTCCATGCCCTGCATCACCAGCAGCAGCGACTTGTTGTCGCCGGCACCCTTGCTGTTGGCGTAAAGCATTTCCTGCAGTTCGGCGAATCGCTCGTTGCGCTTGGGCTGCACCTTGGCGGCGTCGGACTTCTTACCCTTGAAACCCGGCGTCGCGCTGGTGTCGATGTCGGCGACCTTGTCGCCCTCGTGGAACACCAGGTGGTCGTGCGGTTCGCGTGTCCACGGCTCGGGTAGATCGTCTGATCTGCTCATCCTTTGAGCAATTGTGGCGGCAGGATCGGCGACGGGTGTGCCATTTCCCTGAACTTCTCCAGGGAGCCGCCCACCTCGACGATGCCGCAGAGCGCATTCCAGGACAGCATCGTCAGGTAATCGATCAGCTCGTTAGAACTCATCCGCGGATGCGACATCCACGAGTGCGTGGCCAGCTGCACGCCGCCGACGGTGTGATACGCCCATGGCTCGACGCCGCCCGTATTCATGCCGACGTCATTCATCTGCCTGCGCAGCATGACCGCGAGCATGCGGGCGATGATCTCCTCGCTGTTGGCGATCACCTTGTTCTTGCTCGCCGAGTTGTTCGCCATCACGAACCGGTACGGCTCCGGTTCGGCGGCCACGGTCTCGACGTAGACCTTGATGACCTCTCGGGTCAGGTCGTAGCCCTGAAGATTCGACGAAAGTGCCGCGGCCATGTTCGGAATCAGGGTGGTCTGCGCGAACCGCATCATCACCGCGGTGGTCAGGTCGTTCTTGTCGACGAAGTAGCGGTAGAGAACGGTCTTCGACACACCGATTTCTGCGGCGATCTCGTCCATACTGACGTTGCTGCCGCGTCGCCGAATAGCGACCAGAGTGCCGTCTACCAGCTCATTGCGACGCTCCACCTTGTGCTGGTGCCAGCGCCGCTTGCGTCCATCGGTCTTCACCGCCCCCGGCGGAGTCTGCTGTGTCACTATCGCGCTAGTCCGTTCCGTTGATCCACCTGATAATACGGCGGCTGGTCACACCTGGGCTGTCGGCACGGCTGACACTGGCCGATGTAGCGGATGATGTAGGTGTGGCACACAGACCAGACGCAGGGGCCCGCGCGTCGCAGGCGCTTCCTGCGCCGCCTGCGGAGCGGGCCAGCTTCGCTGAGACGTTGGCAGGCGCCGACACCATCGCCGACGCCGAACGTCGTCGTGGCCTGCGGCGGATGAAGCTCGTCGCGCTGAGTTTCCTCGTCGGGGCGTCCGTTCTGTTTCTCTTCTGCCAATGGGCCGAGGCCAACGGCGCAGGCGCCTGGGCCGGTTACGTTGCCGCTGCTTCGGAAGCCGGCATGGTGGGTGCACTCGCCGACTGGTTCGCGGTGACCGCGCTGTTCAAGCATCCGTTGGGGATTCCGATCCCGCACACCGCGATCATCAAGCGCAAGAAAGACCAGCTGGGTGAGGGGCTCGGCGCCTTCGTGCGGGAGAATTTCATGTCGGCCGAAGTCGTCGAGACAAAGCTGCGCGACGCCGAGGTTGCCGGCCGGCTGGGCAAGTGGCTCTCGGAGCCGGCGCATGCAGAGCGGGTGGCCGCCGAGGCGTCGACGGTATTGCGGGTCGGCGTCGAGATGTTGCGCGACGAGGACGTTCAGCAGGTGCTGGACCGGATGATCGTCAGGCGGCTCGCCGAACCGCAGTGGGGCCCGCCGGTGGGCCGGGTGCTGGGCACGCTGCTGGCCGAGAACCGCCAGGAAGCTCTCATCCAACTGCTCGCCGACCGCGCCTTCCAGTGGTCGCTGAACGCGGGCGAGGTCATCGAGCGGGTCATCGAGCGCGACTCCCCGACCTGGTCTCCGCGCTGGGTGGACCATCTCGTCGGCGACCGCATCCACCGCGAGCTGATGGATTTCACCGACAAGGTGCGCCGCAATCCCGACCATGAGCTGCGTCGGTCGGCAACCCGCTTCCTGTTCGAGTTCGCCGACGACCTGCAGCACGACGAGGCGACGATCGCGCGGGCCGAGAAGGTCAAGGAGCAGTTGATGGCGCGCGACGAGGTCACCCGCGCGGCGGAGACGGCCTGGAACACCCTCAAGCGCCTGATCCTCGAGTCGGTCGACGACCCGTCATCGGCCCTGCGCACCCGCATCGCGGACTCCGTCGTACACATCGGCGAATCTTTGCGGGACGACGGCGAGCTGCGCGACAAGGTGGACAACTGGATCATCCGGGCGGCTCAGCACCTGGTCTCCCAATATGGGGCGGAGATCACAACGATCATCACCGACACCATCGAGCGGTGGGACGCCGACGAGGCCAGCAGGCGCATCGAACTCCATGTCGGGCGTGACCTGCAATTCATCAGAATCAACGGCACCGTGGTGGGCGCGCTCGCCGGCCTGATCATCTATTCGATAGCCCAGCTACTCTTCTGACCTGCGCTAGCTAGTGCTTGCAAAAGTTAGCACCCCGTCGTACGGTGGGTTCGTCGCGCCCGCATCCACGGCACCGAAGGGGGTAACCGCCATGTCGCAGGACGAGAAGCTCGTCGAGGTGGTCTCCAACGCTGCGCAGGACATCGGGAGCTTCATCCGGTCGCAGCGCGAGGCGGCTCAGGTGTCGGTGCGGCAGCTGGCCGAGAAGGCCGGCGTCAGCAATCCCTATCTGAGCCAGATCGAGCGGGGATTGCGGAAACCCTCAGCCGATGTGCTGAGCCAGATCGCCAAGGCACTGCGAGTCTCCGCCGAGGTGCTCTACATCAGGGCCGGAATCCTGGAACCCAGCGAGACCAACGAGGTCCGCGACGCGATCATCACCGACGTCGCGATCACCGAGCGGCAGAAGCAGGTGCTCCTCGACATCTACACCTCGTTCTGTGAACAGAACGAAGCCCTTCTTGTCTCCGAAGACAGGCCGACCGATGAGGAGCCGGCTACTGACTGACCTGAGACGAACACTGTCTGACGATGACCGATTGACCGAGTGAAATCAGTGAAAGGAAATATCGACATGGCGAAGAAGACTGCCAACCCGACGAAAGCCCAGCCCACCGTTGACGACCTCAAGGCTCCGCTGCTCGCCGCGGTTGGCGCTGCCGACCTGGCTCTCGAGCGGGTCAACGAGATCGTCGCCACCCTGCGCGACCGTGCAGGCGAGGCCCGCAGCGACGCCGAGGCGCGCGTCGAGGACAGCCGTGCCCGGATCACCCGGCTGCAGGAGGATCTCCCCAGCCAGTTCGGTGACCTGCGTGACCGGCTGAGCTCCGACGAGCTGCGCAAGTTCGCCGAGAGCTACGCGGATGCGGCTCAGACCACCTACAACAAGCTGGTCGAGCGTGGCGAGATCGCCCTCGAGCGACTGCGCAATCAGCCTGCCCTCGAAGAGGCCGCGGGCCGCGTCGAAAGCTACACCGACCAGGCGGTCGAGCTGACCCAGGAGGCGCTGGGCAACGTTGCTTCGCAGACCCGCGCGGTCGGCGAGCGCGCAGCCAAGCTGGTTGGCGTCGAGCTGCCCAAGAAGGCGCAGAAGGGCGCGGCTCCTGTGAAGAGTGCCGCCAAGAAGGCGCCGGCCAAGAAGGTTCCGGCCAAGAAGGCCCCGGCCAAGAAGGTCACCCAGAAGTAAATTCGACGCCGACGGTGGCGCCCGCTTAGGCTGGTGAGGTGATCCTTGCCGACCTAGCGGGCGTCATTGTTTTGGCCCTCGTCGTTGTTGCATTCGCCGTGGCCGTCTACGCCTTCGTCCACGCAGCCATGCAACGCCCCGACGCGTACACCGCGGCAGGCAAGCTCACCAAGCCGGTTTGGCTTCTGATCATCGGCGGCAGCGTGCTTCTGCTGCTGGTGTTCCGGGATCCCTTCGGTGCGGCGATCGCCGCCGTGGCGTCAGGCATCTATCTGGTCGACGTGCGGCCCAAAATCCTCGATATACAGGGAAAGTCGCGGTAGCCGCGTGCGCCGTGTCCTCGCCGCCTGCGCGGCGGCCCTGACTGCTGCCCTCACGCTCACGGGCACCGCCACCGCCGATCCCGTTCCGGGTCCGCCGTACGTCGCCCACACCGAATGGGCCAAGTGGGGCGACCTGTCCAGCCTGCGTGTCTATCCGACCGACTCCGCCCGCATTGCGTCCACCGAGGGCGGCACCGCCGCTGCGGCCGACGAGGCGTGGACCGAAGTGCTGACGTCTTCCCCGGACGCCGATATCCCCGGCATGCGTGAACAATTCATCTGCCACTGGCAGTACGCGGAGCTCGCGTACCCGGGCAAGACCAGTTGGAATCTCGAGCCGTGGCGGCCGGAGGTGTCCAGCGACGAGATGCGCGCGGCGCACTGCAACCCCGGCGGCACAGAAGAACCGTTCTAGTGCCGCAGACGCGCAGCCCCGGCGAAGTCGCCGCGCTCGTCGACCACACACTGCTCAAGCCCGAAGCGACACAAGCGGATGTGACGGCGTTGGTGGCGCAGGCCGCCGATCTCGGGGTGTATGCGGTGTGCGTGTCGCCTTCGATGATCGCGACCGCGAAATCGACGGCACCCGCCGGTCTGCACATCGCTTCGGTGGTGGGATTCCCGTCGGGCAAACATCTTTCGGCGATCAAGGCCGCCGAGGCGGCGCAGGCCGTCAATGACGGCGCCGACGAGATCGACATGGTCGTCGACGTGGGCGCCGCCGCATCGGGTGAATTCGACAGCGTCCGAGCCGATGTCGCCGCGGTCCGTGCCGCTGTTCCCGACGCCGTGCTCAAGGTGATCGTGGAGTCGGCGGCGCTGCTGAGCCTGGCAGACGACGACACGCTGGCGTCGGTGTGTCGGGCCGCGGTCGAAGCGGGCGCCGATTTCGTGAAGACCTCCACCGGCTTTCATCCCAGTGGCGGGGCATCGGTGCACGCGGTCGAACTGATGGCCGGCACCGTCGGTCCCCGAATCGGGGTCAAGGCCAGCGGCGGTATCCGCACGGCCGACGACGCCGTCGCGATGCTGAATGCGGGCGCGACCCGGCTCGGGCTTTCCCGAACCCGCGCTGTGCTCGACGGGCTCGACGGGCTCGCCGCGAGATAGCCAGCCGCGAAATAGCCGAGATAGCCAGCCGAGATCGACGAAATGGCGGCGGTTACTCGTACTTTTCCGCCCAATCGTTGGTTTGGGCGATCAGAGACCGGCGAAGCAGGGGTCCGTGTTGCCCGCGGGGATCGACGCGTTCTTCGTCGAGAAGTGTGCTGTCACCCCGGTATCGGTGACCTGAACATCGTCGGCCTTGATACCGAGCGGGTAATTCTTGGTCAGCTGCGTGGAGAACGCGTCGAGCGCAGGCTGCACCGTCTCCCGTGGCAGTGTGAAGCCGAGCCCGCTGAGGTTGACCACCTGCAGCGCGAGCGCGCCGTCCTGCACCGCCGGCTTGGTGGTGATGCTGCCCAGTGTCGCCTCGAGTTCGATGGTGCCGTCGGACGGGTTGGTCTTGACGTCCGTGATGAAGCTTCCGACGACGGGAATGGAATTCTGCAGGGTCTGCTTGATGCCGTCGGCGGTCCAGGTGATCGTTGCGTCCAGCGCGCCGATGGTGCCCTTCGAATTCCCGTTGTCCTGCAACCGCACATCGTCGATGTTCACCTGCGCCTTCATGCCCTTGGCGTCGCGGATCTGATTGCCCGCTGTCTCGATGGAGATGTTGCCGTAGTGCCCGGTCATGTGCTGAATGAGGAACGGCGACGCCCCGAACGACACAGTGACGTCGTCCTGCACAACGCACTCGGTGGCGGCGGCGACCACGTCGTCGGCCCGGCTGCGCGCGTACAGCTCCGCGGCGAGCAGGCCTGCGGCGACCAGCGCCACCACGATGACGACCACCAGCACGATGGTCAGCGGGTCACGGAAGAGCCTCTTGATCCGCCCGCCCGGCGCGGAATCCGTCTGCCCGGGTCCGGTAGGCGGCGGGGGCGCAGGTTGCCCCGGCCCGCTCGGCGGGAACTGCGGCGGGGGAGTCCCCGACGGTTGGCCAGCCTGGGGCTGGTTGGCCGGGCGAGCCCAGGGATCAGTCACGCCCGCGATTCTGCCCTATGCGACTCGGCGAGGTCTGTGCGGTTACGCAGCACCGCGATCGTGTCCCGCACCGACTGCACGGCATTCGGGTCGATATCGCTGATGATCAGCGACGGGTCGGGTCCGGCCGCCCCGATGACCTCACCCAACGGGGATGCCACCACGCTGCCGCCCACTCCCGTCGGCCCCAGCTCGGCGATCTCGTCGCCCGGGTAGGCCTGGCCGACGGCTCCGACGAAACTGCCGGTGTCCAACGCCCTGGCCCGGGCCAGCAACGTCCACTGCTCGAGCTTGCCTGGCCCGGTGCCCCAGGATGCGTGCACGGTGATGAGTTGCGCGCCGCGCCGTGCCAACTCGACGTAGAGCTCGGGGAAGCGGATGTCGTAGCAGAGGGTCAGCCCGACGGCCACCCCGTCGACGGTGATCACCACGGGCTCGTGGCCTGGCGCGACGGTGCGCGACTCGGAGAATCCGAACGCGTCGTAGAGGTGGATCTTGTCGTAGTGCGCGTCGACGTCTGAGCCCGACGCGATCAAGGTGTTGGTGACGCGCGCCTGCCCGTCCTTGGAGTCGGCGGGCACGAACATGCCTGCGATGACCGTGATGCCCGCTGCCGCCGCGATGCGGCGCACCCCGTCGGCCCACGGCCCGTCCAGCGGTTCGGCGACCTCGGCCAGCGGCACCCCGAACCGGCACATCGTGGCCTCGGGGAACAGCACCAGGCCTGCGCCCGCATCGGCGGCGCGGCGCGTGTACTCCTCGACCAGTCTGAGGTTGGCCGCCGGTTCGGTGCCGCTCTGGATCTGCGCCAACGCGATTCGCATGCCTCAAAGACTAGTGAGTTACGGACCCCAGGCGTGCCGGCCTGCCGAAGCGGCCTTGTT
The DNA here is from genome assembly GCF_032159565.1 of Mycobacterium sp. Lineage (GTDB taxonomy): Bacteria > Actinomycetota > Actinomycetes > Mycobacteriales > Mycobacteriaceae > Mycobacterium. The sequence goes on along the minus strand of NZ_JAVHWR010000009.1, from coordinate 37,726 downwards.
GCCGAGTTTGCCGGACCGGATCTGGCTGGCCAGGCTGTCGAGGATGACCCGCGAGCTCAGCAGCGCGGTCTGCTCGGCCCAGTCGTAGGGCGGCGAGCACTCCACCACCTCGATGCCGGCCAGTCCCGGTTCGGACACCATGCGCACCAGGTTGAGCGCCTCGCGCGGCAGCAGACCGCCGGGCTCGGGCCACCCGGTGCCCGGCACGAACCCGGCGTCGATGACGTCGATGTCGAAGGACAGGTAGACGGCTTTGGCGTCCTTCCACGCGACCTCGAGCGCCATCTCGGCGATCTTCTCGACGCCGACGCGCTCGACGTCGCCGACGGTGATGACCGTCGAGTTGCGCTCGCGACCCACCTTCACGCCCGCCCGCGGCGCCTGCCAGCCGCCGATGCCGATCTGCACCAGGTTGGTCGCGGGCGCGTTCTTGATGTTGGTGGCGTGGAACCACGGCGTGGTGTGCATCCGCTCGTCGAGATCGGACTCCTGGGTGTCGACGTGGCGGTCGAAGTGAATGATCCCGATGTTGCCGTCCATGTAGGGCGCTAGACCGCGGATGGTGGGGAAGCCGATGGAGTGGTCCCCGCCGAGCACGACGGGCATCACGCCCTTGCTCGCGACGTGCGCCATCGCCTGACTGATCTGGTCGAACGACTTCTCAAGATTGCCGGGAATCGTGAACACGTCGCCGATGTCGACCATGTTGAGCTGTTCGCGCAGATCGACGCCCATCTCGTAGTTGTAGGTGCCGAACAGGTTGGTGGAGCGCCTGATTCCCTGCGGACCGAAACGGGTGCCGGGCCGGTAGGTGGCACCCGCGTCGAGCGGGACGCCGAAGAACGCCACCTCGGCGTCGTCGACCTGGTTGACGTCCTCGATGAACGGGCACTTCAGGAACGTTCCGCGTTCGCCGGCGAAATGCGGCAGTTCGCCGCGTACGAACGTGGAGATCCGGCGGTCTTTGATCGTCGGCGCCGCCTCGAGACCGAGCGTCAGGCAGCGCTCGATCTCCTCGCGCTCCCTGCGGTCGGAGAGCCGGGCCTCGGCCTGCTGGGCCCATGCGCCTTCGCGATTGAGAGGTTCAAACGGTTGATCGGACATGATGACTCCTCGAGCGCCGTCTTGTCGCAAGCCGGGTACGACGCACCTCGTCCGGGGAGCCGGTCGGCGACTCCTGGTTCCTTATTTTGGCAGCGATCCGTCGACGCGCCAGTCGAAACTGCAACGAGCCGTTAACACGGCTTGCCCACCGCCGTAACGAACCGCGGTTTGTCTGACCGACGACTCACGTTCACTCGTGAGGCGCGTCTAGGGTTCCGCCGCTTCGCGGGTCTGGTCCGAGAGACGCAGGTGGCTGACGACGAAGCCGGCCGCTCCACGGCGGGACAAAAGCCCGGGAGGCCCCTGAGCTCGCAAGGAGGCTCCCCATGATTCTTCTCGGTGTCGGGATCAGCATCGCGGTCGTCGTACTCGTCGGCTTCCTGGTCTCGAAACGAATAGCAGGTGACAGCGCAAACTTTCTGGTCGGCGGTCGCAGCCTGCCGCTGATGTTGGTCGGCGGCGCGCTGATGGGCTCGGCGGTCGATACCAACGCCACGCTCGGAAACACCGACCTGGCAGCCGAATTCGGTTTCTGGGCCGGCGCCTGCCTGCCGCTGGGGCTGGCGTTGTGCCTGTTCCTGACGGGTGTGTTCGTCGCCAAGCCGATGAACCGGATGGGGCTGACGTCGTTCCCGGATTACTACCGGCTGCGATTCGGGCGCCAGGTCGAGGCGGTGGCATCTCTGATGCTCATTGTCGGCTTCTGCCTTCTGGTGGCCGGCAACCTGGTCGCGGGCGGCTTCCTGTTCAACTACTTCCTCGGCACCCCGTATTGGCTGGGTGCGGTCATCATCGCCATCCTCGCCGTCGCCTACACCGGCACCGGGGGACTGATCGCCGACGCGTACACGGCGATCATCCAGATGTCGCTGGTTCTCATCGGTGCCGTCGGTCTGCTGATCTGGATGGCGGTCACGCACGGCATCGCGATCGCGCCGGGCACGGGCCCGCTGGACCTGGGTCAGATGACCGACTCGGCGCAGGGCGCCACCATCAACTGGGCGACGCTCATCGCCCTGGGTATCGGCGACATCGTCGCGATCGACTTCATGCAGCGGATCTTCGCGGCGAAATCTCCCGAGACCGCCCGCAGGGCCTGCTTCGGTGCCGCGACCGGTGTGGTGGCGATCTGCGTGCCGTTCGGCATCGTCGTGCTCTCGGCCAAGGCGTTCCTGCCCGAACAACTGGACGGCCCAATCCTTTTCGTGCTGCTCGACCGATACGCGCCGCTGGCGTTGACGATCATCGTGCTGTGCGGTCTGGTCGGTGCGTCGATGAGCACCGCCAACGGTGCCATCTTGGCCATCTCCAACGTGACCGTTCGCAACCTGGGCGGGGTCCGGCGCGTGCATGTGTCCGGACAACGCGATCCGCTGCTGTGGGCGACGCGCATCGCGATGGTTCCGGCGACGGTCGTGGCGATCGTGATCGCGATCTATGTGAAGCAGACGGGCATTCTGCTCACGCTGGCCTTCGACCTTCTGCTGGCCTGCCTCGTGGTGCCGTTCATGCTCGGGCTGGTGTGGCGCAAGGGCACCGCAGTCGCGGCGCTGGCGTCGATCGTCGTCGGCCTGTCCGTGCGGCTGGTGCTGTTCGCGATGACGCCGACGATGTACGGCCTCGACAACACGATCCTCTACATTCCCAACGGGGTGTTCGACGCGTCCTTCGACGGCTGGCCCACCTTCATCGCCTTCGCGGCGTCTCTGATCACCTATGTGGCAATCGCTTTGGTGACACCTGCCGGGCCGATCCGGGGGCTTGACATCGCGGTGGCGCAGGATGTCGACGACGCACTCGACGAGGTGGACGTGGTCGAACCGGAGCCGATGTTGGTCAAGGCCGAGGCGGGGCAACAGTAGCCCACGGAACCGTGATCACCCCGTCGCGCATCCGGCGGCGGGGCGGTTCGACCGGCCAGCCGTTGTCGCGCAACGTGTTCAGCATCGCGCGCCACCGCTCCCGCGGTCCGAACACCCCGTGGCCCGCGACGCTGGCCCACGCGTGATCGGCGGCGGCCAACAGCGCGTTGATCGGCTGACCCGAGACGTTCTGGTGGATAAGGACTTTCGGCAGGCGCTCGGCGAGGTCGGACGGGCGCTCGATGGCGAACGGATCGCAGGCCAGTGTCAGGCTGACCGGCCCGTCCCCGTCGATCAGCACCCAGCAGCACCGCCTGCCCAGCTCGTCGCAGGTGCCGTCGATGATCAGGCCGCCCGGCGCGAGCCGCGTCTTCATCAGTGACCAGGCCTCGTCGACGGCGTCCTCCGGGTACTGCCTCAGCACATTGAACGCGCGCACCAGCACCGGGCGGTGGCCGGCCAACTCGAAGCCGCCGAGACCGAATTCGACGCCTCCTTGCGGCGGAACAATCCGTGCAGGATCGATCTCCAGGCCGATCACCCGCACGTCGATGCGCACCGTCCGCAACCGGCTGGCCAATTCGAGGGTGGTCACCGGCAGTGCGCCGTAGCCGAGATCGACGACCACCGGGTCGGCGGCCGATTGCAGCGCGGTGCGGACCCGCGGCGAGTGCACCAGCCAGCGATCGCAGCGCCGCAGCCGGTTGTGACCGGTGGTGCCCCGCGTCAGCTGTCCGACGGGAGCGCCCATGACCCGATTTTAAGGCGTCCGACCGCAACCGCCCTGATCCACGCCGTACGCCTGAGGCGCTAGTGGTGTCTGGCGATCCAGTCGGCGGTGAACGCCTCTTCGGCATCGAATAGCTGCTTGATGTGGTGCAGGATCAGATTCTCGAGCGCTCCGCCGATGAGCGGGATGTAGACCTTGCAGACGCTGACGAGCCGAAGCTCGCTGCCGGTGTCGGTCTCGGTGAGAAAGTACTTGCCGCCGAAGTGGCCGGGCCCGTGCGGGATGCCGGCGCGGTAGGTGCCGTTGCCCCGCCTGTTGGCGTGGTCGTACGGGTCGAAATGCTGTTCGCGCGTGATGATCATGTCGGCGGGCATCACACTGCGTGCGACCGGCGGCAGGTACATGCGCGGCAGGTTCTGTTTGAAGACGATGTCGGTGCCCGACCCGTTGGTCGTGAACGTGGTGATCTCGGACTGCGGGGTGAGGAACCGGTAGGCGTCCATCAGGGTTTCCCAGTAGTCGCGGCTGGTGAAGTCTCCGAAGATCTTTTCCGCAGGCGCGTCGTAGCAGATCCTGTAGTCCATCCGGCGCGCCATAACACCAGGTTACCGGCCGGTTACGGGTTGTCTTTGATCCACGCCGTGGTGAACCGCTGCTCGGCGATGAGCAACTCGACGAGTTGGCTGCCGATGAAGTTTTCGACTTTGCCGCCGACGAGCGGGATCCGCACCTCGACGCTGGCGGTGAACTGCAGGCGCGAGCCGCCGCCGTCGGTGGGAGCGAGCACCGCGGTGCCGGTCAGCGATACAGGAGCGCCGGGAATGGCACCCGTCACGGTGGCCGTGGCGGTTCCGTCGCGCACCGGGCTCCAGGCCTCCTCGCGCACGATCGACAGATCGCCCCGGTGGAACTGCATCACCACGCCGGGCAGTCGGTCGCGACGCAGCACCTGCGTCGTCACCACGTCGATGCCGCCGTCATCGACGGTCATCGAATCCAGCGTCGCCTCGTCTGCGCCGGAATCGGCAAGGCGCTCGTTCCAGTAGTTCTGATCGCGCAATGCCCGGTAGACCTGTTCGACGCTGCCGTCGTACTCGGCGGCCATGTCGAATGAACGCGGCATAGCTGGCCAGGCTACCGTTACGGCCCGTGGTCAGTTCGCGCCTACGGGGTGTACCCGTCGTCGAGCAGGTGCCGCTCGCGCCGCTGACCACGTTGCGCGTCGGCCCGGTCGCGCGCCGCGTGATCACCTGCGACACCACCGACGCGATCATCTCCGTCGTCCGCGCCTTGAACGGCGAGAACACCTCCGGTGAACGGGTGCTGGTGTTGGCGGGCGGCTCCAACGTGGTGCTCGGCGACGAGGTGCCCGACCTGACGGTGGTCCGGCTGGCCAATGCGGGCATCAGCGTCGACGGCAACATCTTGCGCGCCGAGGCGGGTGCGGTGTGGGACGACGTCGTCGTCACCGCACTGGAGCACGGCCTCGGCGGTCTCGAGTGCCTCTCGGGTATCCCCGGTTCGGCGGGTGCGACGCCGGTGCAGAACGTCGGCGCCTACGGGGCGGAGGTCTCCGACACGATCCGACGCGTCCGGTTGCTGGACCGCGCCACCGGAGACGACCGCTGGGTTGACGGCGAAGAGCTCGGATTCGGTTACCGGACAAGCATTCTCAGACACTCCGAGGCCGCCATCGCGTTGGAGGTCGAGTTCGTGCTCGACGCCGGGGGCCGCAGCGCGCCGTTGCGGTACGGCGAGCTGACCGCTGCGCTCGGCGCCGAACCGGGTGAGCGCATCGATCCGGCCGCGGTGCGCGACGCCGTGCTGGCGTTGCGCAAACGCAAGGGCATGGTGCTCGACGAGGCCGACCATGACACCTGGAGCGTCGGGTCGTTCTTCACCAACCCGGTCGTCACAGCCGCGGACTTCGACCGGATCCAGGCGCGCTCGGATGTCCCGGTGCCGAACTATCCCGCGCCGAACGGCGTCAAGCTGGCCGCCGGCTGGCTGGTCGAACATGCCGGCTTCGGTAGGGGTTACCCCGGCGACGAGGCCCCGGCGCGACTGTCCACCAAGCACGCGCTGGCGCTGACCAACCGCGGCGGAGCCACCGCCGCGGACGTGATTGCCCTGGCCAGGCGGGTACGCGACGGCGTGAAGGCGACGTTCGCGATTGAACTCACACCCGAGCCGATTCTGGTTGGAGCCTCTTTCTAGGTATGTTTGGAACACGTGAGCCCAGCCAATCCGTTGCCGCCGATATCTCGGCGCCGGGCCCTGACCGCATTTGCGGTCGGGGCGGTTGCTCCGGGCGTCCTGGCCGCTTGCGCCGGTAAGTCCAAGGCGCCGTCCGAGGCCGCCGAGGCCCCGTCGGCGCCTTCGCTGACCTACAGCCCGGCGAACGCCGCTTCCGACGTGACTCCGACGATGCCGGTCCGCGTCGAGGTCCGTGACGGCTGGTTCCAGCGGGTCAGCCTGACCAACGCTGATGGCAAGGTCGTTGCCGGCGCGATCAACCGCGAGCGCACCGCCTTCAATGTCACCGAACCGCTCGGCTACGGCGTCGACTACAAGTGGTCGGGTGCGGTGGTCGGCCGTGACGGCAAGGCCGTCCCTGTGAAGGGGAGCTTCACCACGGTCAACCCGTCGACTCGGGTCAACGGGCAGTTCCAACTCGCCGACGGTCAGGTCGTCGGCGTCGCGGTCCCTGTCATCCTGCAGTTCGACTCGACGATCGCCGACGAGGACAGGGCCACCGTGGAGAAGGCGCTGAAGGTGACCGCGAATCCGCCGGTGGAGGGCAGTTGGGCGTGGCTGCCCGACGAGGTCGGCGGGTCGCGGGTGCACTACCGCACCAAGGACTACTACCCGGCGGGGGCGACGGTGAACGTCGACGCGAAGTTCTACGGCGTGAAGTTCGGCGACGACGCCTACGGCGCCCAGGACATCTCGCTGAACTTCGTCATCGGGCGCCGGCAGGTCGTGAAGGCCGAAGCCTCGTCGCATCGCATCCAGGTCATCACCGACGAGGGCGTCATCATGGACTTTCCCTGCAGCTACGGGGAGGCCGACCTGCCGCGCAACATCACCCGCAGCGGGGTGCACGTGGTGAGCGAGAAGCACGAAGACTTCTACATGAGCAACCCGGCCGCCGGCTACAGCAACGTGCACGAGCGCTTCGCCGTGCGCATCTCCAACAACGGCGAGTTCATCCACTGCAATCCCAACAGCATTGCCTCGCAGGGCAATACCAACGTGACCAACGGCTGCATCAACCTCAATCTGGAGAACGCCCAGCAGTACTTCGGCAGTGCGATCTACGGCGACCCGGTCGAGGTGACGGGAACCTCGATCGACCTGTCCTACGCCGACGGCGACATCTGGGACTGGGCGGTGCCGTGGGAGGAGTGGACCTCGATGTCGGCGCTGTCGTCGCAGGCACCGCCCACCAACATCCCCAGCACCGCGCCCGCCACCCCGACGGGCGCGCCACAACCGGTCAACGGGCGTCCTGGCGGTTAAGCGCTACTGCCGGTTGAAGCGCGATGCGCTGGCCTGGTCGCGCGGCCGGATCACGATGGTGTCCAGATTGACGTGCGACGGCCGCGACGCGACGAAGCCGATCACCTCGGCGACATCCTCGGCCACCAGCGGTGTCACGCCCTTGTAGACGGCGTCGGCGCGCTCCTCGTCGCCCTCGAACCGGCGCAGCGAGAAGTCGGTCTTGACCATCCCCGGCGCAATCTCGGTGAGCCGCACGGGCTTTCCCAATAGCTCACCGCGCAACGTGCGGTGCAGCGCACCCTGGGCATGCTTCGCCGACGTGTAGCCGGAACCGTTGTCGTAGGTCTCGATCGCGGCGATAGACGTCACCGTGACGATCAGGCCGTCGCCGGAGTCGATGAGCTTCGGAAGCAGCGCGCGGGTCATCCGCAGCGTGCCGAGCACGTTGGACTCCCACATCCAGCGCCAATTGTCGATGTCCGCCTCCAGCACGGGCTCAAGGCCGCGGGCGCCGCCGGCGTTGTTGACCAGCACGTCCACCCGGTTCAGGCTGTCGGTCAGCGCCGCAACGGCATCTTTCTCGGTCACGTCCGCAACGAACGCGGTGCCGCCGATCTCGTCGGCGAGCGCCGTGATTGGGCCCTCGCGGCGGGCCACGCAGACCACGTGAAAGCCCTGAGCGGCAAGGGTTCTCGCGGTCGCTTTACCTATACCTGCACTGGCGCCGGTGACCACCGCGACCCGGCGGTCGGCAACGGGTGTCGTCATGCGACCAACTGTAGTTGGCGCGAATCTCCTAGCCTGCTACGCGGGTCAACCCTCGAGTCGGCGTGCCGCTCCCCCCTACGGCGACCGACGTCACTGCGCAGAGAGCTAGTTGGCCGTGCTAAGTTCACGACGTGATCCGCAGTAGTCAGGCCATCGGCGCACGGCGCGCGTGTTGTTGTTGTCGCCGCGCATACCGCCGCGCCTGACCCGAGTCGGACATTCGCCAGTCCCGCTGAGTCGCCAGGTGTGGCACAGACCCACCAGCCGACTACTGACGAGGACATACCGTGCGCACCACCACTCTCCGCCCAGCCCCGACCCCCGCACACACCAAGCGCGCCCTGCTGTCGCGCCACCACATCGTCGCCCCGTCGCTGTGCGTCGCCGACGCCGCGGCGGCGTCGGTCTTCAACGCCGCCCGATCGCGAGGCCCGATCGCGCGTGACGTCATCGCCAAGGTCACCCAGCTGTCCATCGCGACGGTGAACCGCCAGGTGACCGCGCTTCTCGACGCTGGCGTGCTGCGGGAACGTGCCGACCTCGCGGTGTCCGGTGCCATCGGCAGGCCCCGGGTGCCGGTCGAGGTCAACCACGAACCGTTCCTCACCCTCGGCGTCCACATCGGCGCGCGTACCACCAGCATCGTGGCCACCGACCTGTTCGGCCGCACCCTCGATGTCGTCGAGACCCCGACGCCGCGCGGCGCCCAGGCGGCCGCCCTCGCGTCGCTGGCCGGCAGCGCGCGCCGCTACCTGAGCCGCTGGCACCGCCGCCGCCCGCTGTGGGCCGGCGTCACCTCGGGCGGCGTCGTCGACAGCGCGACCGGCTATCTCGACCACCCACGCCTTGGCTGGTCGGATGCTCCAGTGGGCCCCGTGATCGCCGAAACGCTCGGCTTGCCAGTGTCGGTGGCCTCGCACGTCGACGCCATGGCGGGCGCCGAGCTGCTGCTGGGTACCCGCCGTGCGTCGCATCAGGCGACGAGCCTCTACGTGTACGCCCGCGAGACCGTCGGTTACGCGCTGTCGATCGGTGGCAGGGTCCATTCGCCCGCCAGCGGTCCTGGCACCATCGCCGGCCTGCCCGCCCAGTCGGATCTGCTCGGCGGCACCGGCCAGCTGGAGTCCACGGTCAGCGACGAGGCGGTGCTCATCGCCGCCCGCAAGCAGCGGGTGATCCCCGTCGAGGGGCCCGGCTCCACCATGACCGCCGTGCTGCGCGCGGCCCGGCAGGGCAACGAACAGGCCCGCGCGCTGCTGGCCGAGCGGGCCCGGGTGCTCGGGGAGGCCGTCGCGCTGCTGCGCGACATGCTCAACCCCGACGATCTGGTGGTCGGCGGCCAGGCATTCACCGAGTACCCCGAGGCCATGGGCGTTGTCGAGTCCGCGTACGCGCAGCGGTCGGTGCTGCCGACGCGCGACATCCGGGTGACCTCGTTCGGCAACCGGGTCCAGGAGGCGGGTGCCGGTGTGGTGTCGCTCGGCGGTATCTACGCCGATCCGATCGGCGCAATGCGACGGGCGCTCGCGCGCAGGCCGGAAGCGACGGCTTGAGGCCACGCCGGCACACAGTGCCCGGACTCGAACTCGACGACGGCCGCCGCTGAACACGGTGTAGACATGTCTGTGTGCGCCTAGCGACGGATCTGTCGAATGCCGCCGCCGGCGAGGCTCCGCGGCGAGTCGCCGTGCTGTCGGTGCACACCTCCCCACTGGCGCAGCCCGGCACGGGCGATGCGGGCGGCATGAACGTCTACGTGCTGCAGACCGCGCTTGGGATGGCCCGTCGCGGCGTCGAGGTGGAGATCTTCACCAGGGCCACCTCGTCGGCCGATGAGCCGACGGTGCGGGTGGCGCCCGGCGTACTGGTCCGCAACGTCGTCGCGGGCCCGTTCGAGGGGCTGGACAAATACGACCTGCCCACGCAGCTGTGCGCGTTCACCGCGGGCGTGCTGCGGGCCGAAGCGACCCACGAGCCGGGCTACTACGACATCGTTCACTCGCACTACTGGCTGTCGGGTCAGGTGGGCTGGCTGGCGCGCGACCGGTGGGCGGTGCCGCTGGTGCACACCGCGCACACCCTCGCCGCGGTCAAGAACGCTGCGCTCGCCGACGGCGACGCACCCGAACCGCCGCTGCGCGCGGTCGGCGAACAGCAGGTGGTCGACGAGGCCGATCGGCTGATCGTCAACACCGAACACGAAGCGCAGCAATTGATTTCGCTTCACCACGCCGACCCGGCACGCATCGACGTTGTTCACCCCGGCGTCGATCTGCAAACCTTCACACCAGGCGATCAGCGAGCGGCGCGCGAGGCGCTCGGGCTGGCCCCCGACGAACTCATACTCGCCTTCGTCGGCCGCATCCAGCCGCTGAAGGCGCCCGACATATTGCTGCGCGCCGCCGCCCGGCTGACAGACACCATCACGAACCTGCGGGTGCTGATCGCGGGCGGGCCGTCGGGAACGGGCCTCGCGGAGCCCGACACACTCGTTCGGCTGGCCGAGGAACTGGGTATCTCCGATCGGGTGACGTTCCTGCCGCCGCAGTCTCGCGAGCAACTCGTCAACGTGTATCGCGCCGCCGACCTGGTCGCGGTGCCGAGCTACTCCGAATCGTTCGGCCTCGTCGCCGTCGAGGCGCAGGCCTGCGGCACCCCGGTGGTCGCCGCCGCCGTCGGCGGCCTGCCCGTCGCGGTGCGCGACGGCGTGACCGGCACGCTGGTCGCAAGCCACGACGTCGACGACTGGACGCGGGCGATCGCCGAGCTGACGCAGCGTGGGCCCGCCACGATGCGCCGCGCCGCCGTCGAGCACGCCGCCACGTTCTCCTGGGCGCACACCGTCGACGGGCTGCTGGCCGGCTACAGCGGGGCGATCGGCGACTACGGGTCGCGCCACCAGCGCCATGACGGCGCCGCGCGCCGCACGGGGCGCCGGTTCTCGATGCGTAGGGGCGTCCGGGCGTGACACCCGAAGACGCGCAGCAGGTCATCGAGGACGCCTGCAAGGAGAGCGACCTGGTCTGCACCCGCCATGAAGGCGCGCAGGGCGGCCTGCCCGGCATCATCGTCGAGCTGCCGGGCGAGCGACGGCTGAAGACCAACACCATCCTGTCCATCGGCGAGCATTCGGTGCGCGTTGAGGCGTTCGTCTGCCGCAAGCCCGACGAGAACCACGAGGGCGTGTACCGGTTCCTGCTCAAACGCAACCGCCGGTTGTACGGGGTGGCCTACACGCTCGACAACGTCGGCGACATCTACCTGATCGGCCGGATGGCGCTGCACTCCGTCACCCCCGACGAGGTCGACCGCGTGCTGGGTCAGGTGCTCGAGGCCGTCGACAACGACTTCAACACGTTGCTGGAGTTGGGTTTTCGCACCTCCATCCAAAAAGAATGGGAGTGGCGGGTGTCTCGCGGCGAGTCGCTGAAGAACCTGGAGGCGTTCGAGCACCTGATCGACGACGACGCCGACTGACTCCACCCGACGCCCAAACCAACGTTTGGGCGGATTTGTACGAGTAGGTTGCGCCATTTCGTCGATCTCGGAGCGAAACGCGTGAGGTGCGCGACACGTGAGAAGATCGTCGCCATGGGAGATTCCACGCTGATCCTGCTGCGCCACGGCGAAAGCGAATGGAACGCGCGCAACCTGTTCACCGGGTGGGTCGACGTCGACCTCACCGAGAAGGGCAGGGCTGAGGCCGTCCGCGCCGGCGAGCTGATCAAGGAACTGGAGCGCCAGCCCGACGTGCTGTACACGTCGCTGCTTCGGCGGGCGATCACCACCGCGAACCTGGCGCTGGACAAGGCCGACCGGCACTGGATACCCGTGCACCGCAGCTGGCGGCTCAACGAACGCCACTACGGGGCGCTGCAGGGCCTGAACAAGGCCGAAACCAAGGAACGCTACGGCGAAGAGCAGTTCATGGCGTGGCGGCGCAGTTACGACACGCCGCCGCCGCCGATCGAGCCGGGCAGCGAATACAGCCAGGACGGCGATCCGCGCTACGCCGATATCCCGGGCGGACCGCCGAGGACCGAATGCCTCAAGGACGTGGTCGAACGATTCTTGCCGTACTTCATCGAGGTGATCGTGCCCGACCTGAACGCGGGTAAGACCGTGCTGATCGCCGCGCACGGAAACTCGCTGCGGGCGCTGGTCAAGTACCTCGACAAGATGTCCGACGACGACGTGGTCGGGCTGAACATCCCCACCGGCATCCCGCTGCGCTACGACCTCGACGTCGAACTGCGGCCGAAGGTCGCCGGCGGCACCTACCTGGACCCCGAGGCCGCCGCCGCGGGCGCCGCCGCCGTCGCGAGCCAGGGCGCGAAGTAGTCCGCAGGGAAGCGGCCCTGGGCAAACTCTGGATGAACGAGAACCGAACACATGCGCTTCACCGTGTGACTTGTCCCGTTTTGGCCGCACGCTGCTGGGATGACGTTCACCAGTTTCGTACCATTTGCTCGTGAGTGTGGTATCCGCGCTGCTGCTGACGGCAGGCGTGGCACTGCTCGCGCTGGTGATCGGCGTGGGGGTCGGCGTAGGTCTGATGCCCAGATTCGTCGAGCGCAGGCAGCGACGGACGGTCGAGCAGTCCGGCATCACCGTCTCGGAGATGCTGGCCCACATCGTGTCGCTGTCGCCGGTGGGCATCGTCGTGGTCGACACCTACCGTGATGTCGTCTACACCAACCACCGAGCCCGAGAACTGGGCTTGGTGCGGGACCGCCTGCTCGACGACCGTGCCTGGCTGGCGGCGCAGCGCACCCTGAGTACCGGTGAAGACGTCGAAGTCGATCTCTCCCCGCGCAGGCGCGCGCTGCCCGGCCGGTCCGGCCTGTCGGTGCGCGGCCACGTCCGGTTGTTGACCGAGGAGGACCGCCGGTTCGCCGTCGTCTATGTCGACGACCAGTCGGAGCACGCACGGATGGAAGCCACCCGCCGCGACTTCGTCGCCAACGTCAGCCATGAGCTCAAGACACCTGTCGGGGCGATGGGTGTGCTCGCCGAGGCGCTGCTGGCCTCCGCCGACGACCCGGACAACGTGCGCAGGTTCTCGGACAAGATGGTCGTCGAATCCAAGCGGCTGGCCGACATGGTCGGCGAGCTCATCGAGCTGTCCCGGCTGCAGGGCGCCGAACCGCTGCCCGACCTCGAGGCCGTCGACGTCGACACCGTTGTCGCAGAGGCGCTGTCGCGATACAAGGTGGCAGCGGACAAAGCCGACATCGCAATCACCTCCGACGCGCCGACCGGTTACAAAGTGCTCGGCGACCAACCCCTTCTGGTAACTGCGCTGGCCAACCTGGTGTCCAACGCAATCGCATATTCACCCAACGGGTCTGGAGTGTCCATCAGTCGCAGGCGCCGGGGCGACAACATCGAGATCGGCGTCACCGATCGGGGAATCGGCATCGCCGCCGCCGATCAGGAACGGGTGTTCGAGCGGTTCTTCCGCGTGGACAAGGCCAGATCGCGAGCAACCGGAGGTACCGGTCTCGGGCTTGCGATCGTCAAACATGTTGCGGCAAATCACAACGGATCCATCCGGCTGTGGAGTCAGCCGGGCACGGGATCGACGTTCACCCTGTCGATTCCGGCCTATCCGGACCGCGCGAGCGAGTCGGACGAACGAGAGGATTAAGAACGTCGATGACTACCGTGTTGATCGTCGAGGACGAGGAGTCCCTGGCCGATCCCCTGGCCTTCCTTTTGCGCAAGGAGGGTTTCGAGGCCACCGTCGTTTCCGACGGGCCTTCGGCCCTGGCCGAATTCGAGCGGGCCGGCGCGGACATCGTGCTGCTCGACCTGATGCTGCCCGGTATGAGCGGCACCGACGTGTGCAAGCAGTTGCGGTCACGTTCCAGCGTGCCGGTCATCATGGTGACCGCACGCGACAGCGAGATCGACAAGGTGGTCGGGCTGGAACTCGGCGCCGATGACTATGTCACCAAGCCGTACTCGGCGCGCGAGTTGATCGCGCGGATCAGGGCGGTGCTGCGTCGTGGCACGGATTCCGAAGACCCCGGCATCGCCGACGGCGTGCTGGAGGCGGGCCCGGTGCGGATGGACGTCGAACGCCATGTCGTCTCGGTCAACGGTGAGTCGATCACGTTGCCGCTCAAAGAATTCGATCTGCTGGAGTATCTGATGCGCAACAGCGGACGGGTGCTCACCCGAGGACAGCTCATCGACCGGGTGTGGGGCGCAGACTACGTCGGTGACACCAAGACCCTCGACGTCCACGTCAAGCGGTTGCGCTCGAAAATCGAGTCCGACCCTGCCAATCCGGTGCACCTGGTGACGGTGCGCGGTCTGGGCTACAAGCTGGAGGGCTGAGGACGACGATCAAGCGGTGAGGAACGAGCCGCGTTGAGAAGTCCGATCAGATAGGCTGACGCCGCTACTCGGCGGCGCGGGTGGCCGGGTGTACGGCGATCAGCCCTAAACCATTGCGCCGCTTACACATTGCCGCCAGCTCGGCGTAGGCCTTCTCACCGAGCAGTTCGGTCAGCTCGGGTGCGTAGGACTGGTAGACCTGTTTGGATCCGACATGCGCGTTCGGGTCGCCGGTGCAGTACCAGTGCAGATCGGCTCCGCCCTCGCCCCAGCCGCGGCGGTCGTACTCGGTGATCCACGTTTTGAGGATCTCGGTGCCGTCGGCCAGCGTCACCCACTCCTGGGTACGTCGGATCGGCAGCTGCCAACACACGTCCGGCTTCATCGTCAGCGGTTCGACACCCAGTTGGATGGCCTTGGTGTGCAGCGCGCAGCCGATACCTGCCTTGAAGCCGGGGCGGTTGAGGAAGATGCAGGCGCCCTTGTACTTTCGGGTTCGCCAGTTCGGCTTGTCCTCGTATTCGTCCATCTCGAGATAGCCCTTGCGGCCCAATCCCTTTTCCCGGAACTCCCAGTCGTCGTCGGTCAGCATCTTCACCGCCGCGTCGAGGCGCTTGCGGTCGTCCTTGTCGGACAGGAACGCACCGTGGGAGCAGCAGCCGTCGTCGGGGCGTCCCTTGACGGTGCCGTGACACGCGGGTGTGCCGAACACACACGTCCACCGGGACAGCAGCCACGTCATATCGGCGGCGATCAGGTGCTCGGGATTATCGGGGTCGTAGAACTCCACCCATTCACGGGCGAAATCCAGTTCGACCTCACCGGGATGCTCTGCGGTCACAGTTTCAACGCTAGCGCCGAATTCCCCCGAACGCTAAGTTGCCACGGCCGCGAACACCAACATATGTCGGTGATCATGAACCGCCCGGCGACCTGTGGGATCTTCTATCGGCCCGCCACACCGCGGTCTGCGCACGAAGTTCACTCCCAGACCCGTTAGGTTGAACGTGTGCGACTGGGTGTGCTCGACGTGGGCAGCAACACCGTCCATCTCTTGGTGGTGGACGCTCGCCGTGGCGGCCATCCGACACCGATGAGTTCCACCAAGGCGTCGCTGCGGCTGGCCGAGGCCATCGATTCCTCGGGCAAGTTGACCCGCAAGGGCGCCGACAAGCTCATCGACACCATCGACGAGTTCTCCAAGATCGCCGCGAGTTCGGGCTGCGTGGAGTTGATGGCGTTCGCCACCTCCGCGGTGCGTGATGCCCGCAACTCCGAGGACGTGCTGGCCCGCGTGCTGGCCGAGACCGGCGTGGCCCTTCAGGTGCTCAGCGGGGTCGACGAATCCCGGCTCACCTTCCTGGCGGTGCGCCGGTGGTACGGCTGGAGCGCGGGCCGCATCATCAACATCGACATCGGCGGCGGATCGCTGGAACTGTCCAACGGCGTCGATGAGGAGCCGGAGGTGGCGCTGTCGCTGCCTCTGGGCGCTGGCAGGCTGACCAGGGAATGGCTGCCCGACGATCCGCCGGGACGCAGGCGGGTGGGGATGCTGCGGGACTGGCTGGCCACCGAGCTCGCCGACGCGGGGGCCGAAATGCTCAAGGCGGGCACGCCCGACCTCGCGGTCGCCACTTCCAAGACCTTCCGTTCGCTGGCGCGGCTGACCGGAGCCGCGCCGTCGGGCGAGGGGCCGTGGGTGAAGAGGACGCTGACAGCTACCGGCCTTAGGCAGCTCATAGCTTTCATCTCTAGGATGACCGCGGCTGACCGAGCAGAGTTGGAAGGGGTGAGTGCCGAACGGGCGCCACAGATGGTGGCCGGTGCATTGGTGGCGGAGGCAAGCATGCGAGCGTTGGCAATCGATACCGTGGACATCTGCCCATGGGCGTTGCGAGAAGGCGTGATTCTGCGCAAACTCGACAGCGAAGCCGACGGAACCGCACTGGTGGAGATGTCCGTACGCGACGGGGACAGAAAAGCCGCTAAGCCCAGAGGCAACACACGATGACAGGACCAGAAGAGAGCTTCAGCAACACAAGGCCGATATCGGTCGCGGAGTTGCTGGCAAAGAACGGCACAATCGGTGCACCGCCGGTGGGCGGGCGCCGCCGGCGCCGTCGCGGCAACAACGATTCCGTCTCGGTCGCCGAGCTGACCGGTGAGATTCCGATCGTGACCGGTGACACGCACAGAGGTGCGCCCGATCCGGCCACCGACGAGTTCGAAGAAGTCGGCGACGACTACACCGGTCCGCTGCCTGCCAACGGCGCCGAGCACGTCGACCAGGCCGAGGACGTCCGCGACATCCCGGACGAGATCGCGCTCACCGAAGAGGAAGCCGACTACGCCGCGCACCTCGAGCAGCGCGACGCCGAGCCGCTGTTCTTCGAGCCGCCACCGCGCCGGCCCTCCTACACCGGCCTCGGGCCGCGGCGCTATCCCGGCGTCGGCGCCGAGGAGATGAGCCCCGATCCGCTCGACATCGACGACGACGACGCGGTCGAGGCCGTCGGGTCCGATCTCGGTCTGACGCGGCCCGCGATGGCAGCGGCGACCGCCCCGGACACCGAGGATGACGCCGACGAGCTGCCGTCGTACCTGCGCTCGTCGGGTCAGACACTGTTCGGCGGCGATTCGGTCGCCGACGACCTGGCCCGCCGGGGCGCCGGCCGCCTCGACGACCTCGAGTTCGGCGACGATCTCGAGCACGACGACGAGGACGAGGACGATCTCGAGGTCGACGACGAGTCGACGATGTCGTCGATCGCGCGCGGTGCCCTTGTCGTCGGCCAGTGCGTCCTCGCGGTCCTCTTCGGTGCGGGCCTGTTCATCGCGTTCGACCAGCTGTGGAAGTGGAACAACATCGTCGCGCTGGTGTTGTCCGTGCTGGTCATCCTCGGGCTGGTGGTCGGCGTTCGCGTGGTGCGCAAGACCGAGGACATCGGCAGCACACTGATTGCGGTCGCGGTCGGCGCTCTAGTCACGCTCGGGCCGCTGGCGTTGTTGCAATCGGGATAGCCGCCCCAAGCCAGCACCGTGCGCCCCGCAATCAAGGTCGGTCTGTCGACGGCCTCGGTCTATCCGTTGAGGACCGAGGCCGCCTTCGAATACGCGGCGAACCTCGGCTACGACGGTGTGGAACTCATGGTGTGGGCCGAAACGGTCAGCCAAGACATTGATGCTGTCGAGCAACTGTCGAGGCGTTATTCGATGCCGGTGCTGTCGGTGCATGCCCCGTGCCTGCTGATCTCACAGCGGGTGTGGGGCGCCAACCCGATCACGAAGCTGGAGCGCAGCGTGCGTGCCGCCGAACAGCTCGGCGCGCAGACGGTGGTGGTGCATCCGCCGTTTCGTTGGCAGCGCCGCTACGCCGAGGGATTCTCCGATCAGGTCGCCGAGCTCGAGTCGGGCAGCGACGTGATGGTGGCGGTGGAGAACATGTTCCCGTTCCGCGCCGACCGGTTCTTCGGCGCGGGCCAGACGTCGATCGAGCGGATGCGAAAGCGCGGAGGCAGGCCGGGACCAGGCATCTCGGCGTTCGCCCCGTCCTACGACCCGCTGGACGGCAACCACGCCCACTACACGCTCGACCTGTCGCACACCGCGACAGCGGGCACCGATGCGGTCGACATGGCGCGCCGCATGGGCGAGGGGCTCGTGCACCTGCATCTCTGCGACGGCAGCGGAGCCTCTACCGACGAGCACCTGGTGCCCGGCCGCGGCACCCAGCCGACGGTGGAGGTCTGCGAAATGCTCGCGGGCGACGAGTTCTCGGGCCACGTGATCCTCGAGGTCACCACCTCGGGTGCGCGGACGGCGGCCGAACGCGAGGCACTGCTCAACGAATCGCTGCAGTTCGCCCGCGAACATCTGCTGCGCTGACTCGCGGCGGACGAGAGGAGCACCTGAATCTGTGAGGAGACGGCATTGTCTGGATCCACGTTGTTCACCGACGCGATGGCGCTCACGCCCGCAGGCGACGGCCGTTACGACGGTGAGCTGAACGAGCACTGGACGATCGGACCCAGGGGATCGGGGCCGAAGGTGCACGGCGGCGCGATGCTGGCGCTGTGTGCGAATGCGGCCCGTCTGGAGCATTCCGTGGACAGCGCCTGGCCGATCGCGATCTCGGGGAACTACCTGTGGGCACCCGACCCCGGCCCCATGCGCGTCACGACGACTGTCCGCAAGCGCGGCCGCCGCGTCAGCCTGATCGACGTCGAGCTGAGCCAGGGCGAGCGCACTGCGGTGCGCGCCGCCGTCACGATGGGCGAGCCGGAACATCACGTTCCGCCGCTGCTTTCGGTCAACCCCGTGGTGCCGTTGATGACGCCGGAGCCGCCGCCGGGGCTGGAACCGATCGGCCCCGGCCACCCGATGGCCGCCGTCGTCAACCTCGCCCATGGCTGCGACATTCGGCCGTCGCTGACCACGATGGAGCCGCGCGCCGACGGCGGCCCGCCCGTGATCGAGTACTGGGTCCGCCCCAAGGGCGTGGCGCCTGACCCGCTGTTCGCGCTGCTGTGCGGCGATGTGTCGGCTCCGGTGACCTTCGGCGTCAACCGATTCGGCTGGGCGCCCACCGTCCAGCTCACGGCGTTTCTGCGCACCCTGCCTGCCGACGGCTGGCTGCGCATCATCTGCACGACGGTGCAGATCGGTCAGGACTGGTTCGACGAGGACCACATCGTCGTCGACTGCGAGGGCCACATCGTCGTCCAGAGCCGCCAGCTCGCAATGGTGCCGCCCGCGCAGTAACCGTCGCGGCCGTCTGCAATGCTTTGACCGTGGCAAGGATCGCGATCATCGGCGGTGGCAGTATCGGCGAAGCGTTGCTGGCTGGGCTGCTGCGCGCCGGCAGGCAGGCCAAGGACCTGGTGGTGGCCGAGAAGTCAGCGGACCGCGCAAAGTACCTGTCGGACAGGTATTCGGTGCTGGTCACCTCGGTGGCCGATGCCGCGGAGAACGCCTCGTTCGTCGTCGTCGCAGTCAAGCCCGCCGATGTGTCGACGATCGTGGAAGAAATCGCCGACGCGGCCGCCCACGCCGAGACCGAGAGCGTGGAGCAGGTCTTCGTGACGGTGGCCGCGGGCGTGACCACCGAGTACTACGAGTCGAAGCTGCCCGCCGGTGCACCCGTGATCCGGGTGATGCCCAATGCGCCGGTGGTGGTCGGTGGCGGCGTGAGTGCGCTGGCGCCCGGCCGGTTCGCGACTGCCGAACAACTCAAAGAGGTCTCGGCGATCTTCGACGCCGTCGGCGGTGTGCTGACCGTCGCGGAAGCTCAGATGGACGCCGTCACGGCGCTGTCGGGATCGGGCCCGGCGTACTTCTTCTACGTCGTCGAGGCCCTGGTGGACGCCGGCGTCGCGGCGGGCCTCACCCGGCCCGTGGCCACCGATCTGGTTGCCCAGACCATGGCCGGATCGGCCGCAATGCTGCTCGAGCGGCTCGATGTCGCCCAACCGGCCGGGGACGGCGCTCTGGGCACCGGGATGGACACCACAGCGGCCCAACTACGCGCCACGGTCACCTCGCCGGGCGGCACAACCGCCGCTGGTCTGCGGGAACTCGAGAAGGGCGGTGTCCGGGCCGCCCTTGCGGAGGCCGTCGAGGCCGCAAAACTACGATCTTCGCAGCTCGGAATCACATCCGGGTAATTCAACGAATTTCAATCGATTACCCCACACCCGTCGCAATAACCCCAATAACCCCGCTATTCTCCTCGTGTAAGCGCGGGGTCGTACCCAGCGGTGGGGAAGCCGCTGGAACAGCCCGTGCCTGAAGGATTGGGTTGCGATGACGTCTATGAACGGGCCATCGGGGCGGGATTCGGCGAACGGGAAGCATGCGCGTAACGATGCGGTTCCCGACCAGCCCCCGCGGGCTCAATTTCTCACCGTCGCCGAAGTGGCCAGCCTCATGCGGGTCAGCAAGATGACGGTCTACCGCCTGGTGCACAACGGCGAGCTACCCGCGGTGCGGGTCGGCAGGTCGTTCCGCGTGCACGCCAAGGCGGTCCACGACTTGCTGGAGACGTCGTATTTCGACGCCGGGTGACGATCAAGACGCCGGGTGACGATCAAGCGGCGTGAGCCGCGTTGAGGAGCCGGTGCGACAGGGCAGCCGGGTGACGATCAAGCGGCCGAGTCGCGCCTCGCGCGAGCGCTCGTCAGTCGTCGGTTTTTTCTCCGCACCGGTGGCCCGGTAAAGTATGCGGGTCGAGCCAAATGGCGTGAGAAGACGTCTTGAAACAATCTAGGTAGCGGAGTTCATGGGTTCAGTCATCAAGAAGCGGCGTAAGCGCATGTCCAAGAAGAAGCACCGCAAGCTGCTTCGTCGCACCCGGGTGCAGCGCAGAAAACTCGGCAAGTAGTACTACTGCTCCGTCGATAGGCTGGGCGGATGGATTCCCAAGATCGCTCCGGGCGCCGCAGCCAGGGGCGCGACGATGACACCCTGCACCACCCCAAAGTGGTGCTGGTCACCGGCGCCTGTCGGTTCCTCGGCGGCTATCTGATCGCCCGGCTCGCGCAGAATCCGTCGATCAACCACGTCATCGCCGTCGACGCGGTCGCGCCGAGCAAGGACCTGCTGCGGCGCATGGGCCGGGCGGAGTTCGTCCGGGCCGACATCCGCAACCCGTTCATCGCCAAGGTCATCCGAAACGGTGACGTCGACACCGTCGTGCACGCCGCGGCGGCGTCCTACGCGCCACGCTCCGGCGGCAAGGCGGCGCTGAAGGAACTCAACGTGATGGGCGCGATCCAGCTGTTCGCGGCGTGCCAGAAGGCGCCGTCGGTGCGCCGCGTCGTCGTCAAGTCGACGTCCGAGGTGTACGGCTCGAGCGCATTCGACCCGGTGTTGTTCACCGAGGACTCCAGCAGCAGGCGGCCACCTGGCGACGGCTTCGCCCGCGACAGCATCGACATCGAGGGCTATGCGCGCGGGCTCGCGCGGCGCAGGCCCGACATCTCGCTGACGATCCTGCGGTTGGCCAACATGATCGGCCCGGCGATGGACACCGCGCTGTCGCGCTATCTGGCGGGTCCTGTGGTGCCGACCGTCGTCGGGCACGACGCGCGGCTGCAGCTGCTGCATGAGCAGGACGCGTTGGGCGTCCTCGAGCGTGCGACCGTGTCGGGCAGATCGGGCACCTTCAACGTGGGCGCCTCCGGAATCATCATGATGTCTCAGGCCATCCGGCGCGCGGGCCGTGTGGCCCTGCCGGTGCCGAGATTCGGGCTCTGGGCTGTGGATTCGCTGAGGCGCGCAACTCGCTACACTGAGCTGGATCGCGAGCAGTTGGACTATCTGAGCTACGGCCGAGTGATGGACACCGCGCGCATGCGCAATGAATTAGGCTATAACCCGAAGTGGACCACGACGGAAGCTTTTGACGATTACGTACGTGGTCGTGGATTGACTCCGATCGTTGACCCACGATGGGTACGCTCAATGGAGAGTCGCGCCGTATCGGCGGCGCAGCGTTGGGGACGTTGAACGAAGGCTCGAAATCGGGTGGGGAGAAGGTATCGACGTGGCGGGCGAGTCTAAAGCGAAAGTCATTCCGCTGCACTCGAATACGGGGCGGCAGGCGGCGCAGCGGCGGGCAGCGGCCCGTGGCGAAGGCGCGCGCCGGCATCCCTCTCTGCTGAGTGATCCCAACAGCCGTGCGTCGGCCGAGCAGATCGCCGCGGTCGTGCGCGAGATCGACGAACGTCGCTCTGCTGCGGCGGGCACGCCACCCGCCGACGAGCCACCGAACGAACTCGCTCAGCGAATCGCCTCGGTTGCTGAATTCATTCGTAAGCGGATGACGGGCGATTACACCGTCGACGAATTCGGCTTCGATCGGCACCTCAACGATTCGGTCTTCTTGCCTTTGCTGCGTGTGCTCTTCAACTCGTGGTTCCGGGTTGAGGTCAGCGGCATCGAGAACCTGCCGGAAACGGGCGCCGCACTGGTGGTGGCCAACCACGCCGGCGTGCTGCCGATGGACGGGCTGATGGTGTCGGTGGCCGTGCACGACAAGCACCCCGCACACCGGGATCTGCGGCTGCTGGCCGCCGACATGGTGTTCACCATGCCGGTCATGGGTCAGGCGGCACGTAAGGCGGGCCACACCATGGCATGCACCTCCGACGCGCACCGGCTGCTCGCTGCAGGCGAGCTGACCGCCGTGTTCCCCGAGGGATACAAGGGTCTGGGCAAGCACTTCAACGACCGCTACAAGCTGCAGCGATTCGGTCGCGGCGGGTTCGTCTCGGCGGCGCTGCGCGCCAAGGCGCCGATCGTGCCGTGCTCGATCGTCGGGTCCGAGGAGATCTACCCGATGATCGCCGACGTGAAGCTGCTGGCCCGGCTGTTCGGGCTGCCCTACTTCCCGATCACCCCGCTGTTCCCGTTGGCGGGCCCCGCGGGCCTGTTGCCGCTGCCGTCGAAGTGGCACATCCAGTTCGGCGAGGCGATCGAGACCGCCGATTACGACGACGCCGCGGCCGACGACCCGATGATCACATTCGAGTTGACCGACCAGGTCCGCGAAACCGTCCAGCAGACTCTTTATCAGTTGCTGGCCAACCGCAGGAATATGTTCTTCGGCTGATATCGGGCCAACCGCTTCAAGCTTTAGCCGACTAGCCTTAAGAGCTTTGCCCGGCAATCATTTTCGCTATTGCGGCGTCGCGGCGTTCTTTGATCGCCGCGCTCACTTCCTCGGCCTCGTCGTCATGGGCGGCTTCACCGATGACGGTGACGACGCTGGTGATCACCGGCTTGCCGTCGGCGTCGCTCGCCTCACCGCGGATCTCGGTGACGACGGTGCCGTGCGCCTCGATCACCGAGTCGAGGTAGGAGTCGAAGAACAGCTTGTCGCCGGCGAGGATCGGCCGGTGAAAGGTGATCTTCTGGTCGCGGTGCAGGACCCGCTCCATGTTGATCGGGATCGCGAACTTTTCGAAGATCTCCATCTGCACCTTGCGGCCTGCCACGGCGAGGAACGTCAGCGACGCCACCAGCGAGTCGCATCCGACCTCTTTCGCGGCGGCCTCGCTGTAGTGCGCCGGATGGTCGTCCTTGACCGCGCGCGCGAACGCGCGGATCTGCTCGCGGCCGACCTCGAAATAGTCGGGATACCGGTAGTGGGTTCCGATGATGTCTTCAGCAATGGCCATGGTCGGCGAGAGCCTATCAGCGCGCTTTTCAGGCGATTCATCTGTCGTGGCGTCGCGACGCGATGGCCGCCAGTGCGCCACCTGCCGCGCCGAGCGCCAGCGCCGACGGCACCCCGATCCGGGCGGCCTTGCGTGCGGTCCGGAAGTCGCGGATCTCCCACCCGCGTTCGCGGGCCAGGTCACGCAGGTCGGCGTCGGGGTTGATGGCCACGGCCGTGCCGACCAGCGACAGCATCGGCACGTCGTTGAAGCTGTCCGAGTACGCGGTGCAGCGGCGCAGGTTCAGGCCCTCGCGGATGGCCAGCGACCGCACGGCGTGGGCCTTGCCGGATCCGTGCAGGATGTCGCCGACCAGGCGGCCGGTGAACACCCCGTCCACCGATTCGGCGACGGTGCCAAGCGCGCCGGTCAGCCCCAGCCGGCTGGCGATCGTCGCGGCCAACTCGTACGGCGTCGCAGTGACCAGCCACACCTGCTGACCCGCGTCCAGATGCATCTGCGCCAGCGCGCGGGTGCCCGGCCAGATCTTGTCAGCGATGATCTCGTCGAAGATCTCTTCGCCGACCGCGACGAGTTCTGCTGTGGACCGGCCCTCGATGAACGCCAGCGCCTTGCGCCGACCCGCCGCCACGTCATCGCTGTTCTCCCGGCCGGTGAGCTGAAACTTGGCCTGCGCGTAGCCGAAGCGCGCGAGGTCGCCGTAGGTGAAGAACTTGCGGGCCGCCAGGCCGCGGGCGAAATGCACCAGCGACGAGCCCTGCACCAGCGTGTTGTCGACGTCGAAGAAGGCGGCCGCGGTCAGATCCGGCGGCGGCGCCGCCGGGGCGGCGTCCTCGTCTTCGGCGAGATGCGCGACGGCCGTCTCGGCGCTGGCGTCGCCCGCCAACGCCTGCACGGCGGCTTCGTCACCATCTCTAATGGGCACCTGTCAACACTAAGACACCGGATTGGAGCCGATACTGGTTGCATGAACCGGGCGCAGGTGGTGTTGCTGACCAGAGCGGGCTGTTCGCTGTGCGAGAAGACCGCCGCACGGCTGGCCGAGCTGGCGGGCGAACTGGACTTCGACGTGGCGATCACCGACGTCGACGCCGCGGCCGCGGGGGGTGATTCCGCGCTGCGCTCCGAGTACGGCGACCGGCTGCCGGTGGTGCTGCTCGACGGCAGGGAGCACAGCTACTGGGAGCTCGACGAGCCCAGGTTGAGGGCCGATCTCGCGAAGTGACCGCCGTTGGCCGCAATTTGGTAGCCCAGCTGGTGAACGACTACCGTGGATGACGTGGTGACGAGGCCATGAGCGTGCTGCTTTTCGGGGTTTCGCACCGCAGCGCGCCGGTGTCCGTCCTCGAGCAGTTGAGCACCGACGAATCCGATCAAGCCAAGATCGTCGAGCAGGCGCTGCGGTCCTCACTTGTGACCGAGGCGATGGTGCTGTCCACCTGCAACCGCGTGGAGGTCTACGCCGTCGTCGACGCCTTCCACGGCGGCCTCTCGGTGATCGGGCAGGTGCTCGCCGAACATTCCGGCATGGGCCTTGGCGACCTCACCAAATACGCGTATGTCCGCTATGCCGAGGCGGCCGTCGAGCACCTGTTCGCGGTTGCCAGCGGCCTGGATTCGGCGGTGATCGGTGAACAGCAGGTGCTCGGGCAGGTGCGCCGCGCCTACGCCGCGGCCGAGACCAATCACACTGTCGGGCGCACCCTGCACGAGCTGGCTCAGCGCGCGCTGTCGGTCGGCAAGCGAGTGCACACCGAGACCGCTATCGACGCGGCGGGCGCGTCGGTGGTGTCCGTCGCGCTGGACATGGCCGACGGCAAGCTGAGCGGGCTGGCCGGGCGCCGTGCGGTGATCATCGGGGCCGGCGCGATGGGTGCCCTGTCCGCGAAGCACCTGGTGCGCGCGGGCGTCGAGCGGGTGCACATCGTGAACAGGACGCTGCCACGGGCCAAGCGGCTCGCCGAGAAGATTCGCGAGATGGGCGTCACCGCCGACGCGTTCCCGTTCGACCACCTGACGCCGGTGCTTACCGATGCCGACGTCGTCGTCAGCTGCACCGGCGCCGTGCGTCCCGTGGTCTCGCTGGCCGACGTGCACCGCGGCCTGGCCCACGGTCAAGAGCCCAAGCAGATGGTGATCTGCGACCTCGGCATGCCGCGCAACGTCGATCCCGCGGTCGCAGGCCTGCCCGGCGTGTTCGTCGTCGACATGGACCGGCTCCAGCGCGATCCGGCCGCCCGCGCGGCCTCATCGGACACCGAGGCGGCGCGCGCGATCGTCGCCGCCGAAGTGGCGAACTACCTGGCCGGCCAGCGGATGGCCGAGGTGACCCCGACCGTGACCGCGCTGCGCCAGCGGGCCGCCGACGTGGTGGAGGCTGAGCTGCTGCGGCTGCACAACCGGCTGCCCGACCTGGAGGCGGTGCAGCGCGACGAGGTCGCAAGGACGGTGCGCCGCGTCGTTGACAAGCTTCTGCACGCGCCCACCGTGCGGGTCAAGCAGTTGGCCGGCTCACCCGGCGGTGACAGCTATGCCGAGGCGCTTCGCGAACTGTTCGAGTTGGACCCGCAGGCCGTCGAAGCGGTGGCGGGTCCCGAAATGCCCTTCGTAACAACCGATTTCGAAAAACCTGAGTAGCACTTGGCAGATTTCATCCGGATAGGCACCCGGGGCAGCCTGTTGGCGACGACCCAGGCGGGTGCCGTCAAAGACGCCCTGGTGGCCATGGGGCATCCCGCCGACTTGGTCATCATCACCACCGAAGGCGACCGATCCAGCGATCCGATCGCGTCGATCGGCGTCGGTGTGTTCACCGCCGCGCTGCGGGAGGCCATCCATGACGGCGAGGTCGATATGGCCGTGCACTCGTACAAGGATTTGCCGACCGCCGAGGACCCGCGGTTCACGATCGCCGCGATCCCCCCGCGCGCGGACGCTCGCGACGCGTTGGTGGCTCGCGACGGCATGGTGCTTGGCGAACTGCCGGTGGGCTCGGTGATCGGCACCTCCAGCCCGCGACGGGCGGCGCAGCTTAGAGCATTGGGTCTCGGTTTGGAAATCCGCCCCCTAAGAGGCAACCTTGACACCAGGTTGAACAGGGTAAGCAACGGTGATCTCGACGGCGTCGTCGTCGCCCGGGCGGGACTGGCTCGCATCGGGCGATTAGCGGATGTCACAGAGACTCTCGAGCCGGTGCAGATGTTGCCGGCACCGGCTCAAGGTGCGCTTGCGGTCGAGTGCCGCCGCGGCGACACCGAGCTCGTCGCGCTGCTGGCGGAGTTGGATGACGCCGACACGCGCGCCGCAGTCACCGCTGAACGCGTCCTGCTCGCCGAACTGGAGGCGGGTTGTTCCGCACCGGTGGGCGCGATCGCTGAGGTGGTCGAGTCCATCGATGAGGACGGCCGAGTCTTCGAAGAGCTGTCGCTGCGCGGCTGCGTGGCGACGCTGGACGGATCCGACGTGATCCGTGCGTCCGGGATTGGAACTCCCGAGCGGCCCCGAGAGCTTGGCCTCTCGGTCGCCGCGGAGTTGTTCGAACTGGGGGCACGCGATCTGTTGGTCGAAGCTGGGAGAGACAGATGACGACCCGAGGGCGTAAGCAGAGGCCCGGCCGCATCACGTTCGTCGGCTCCGGGCCCGGCGACCCGGGCCTGCTGACGACGCGTGCGCGAACCGTGCTCGCCAATGCCGCACTGATTTTCACCGACCCCGATGTGCCCGACGCGGTGCTGGCCCTGTGTGGGTCCGAACTACCGCCGCCGTCGGGCCCGAAGCAGGCCGAGCCCGCGACGGACGCCGACGGTGATGGCGAGACCGTGACCGCGATTCCTGCGGGTCCGGATATCCGGCCCGCACTGGGTGATCCGGCCGAGGTGGCCAAGACGCTGGCGACCGAGTCCAGGACCGGAGTGGACGTGGTTCGGCTGGTCGCGGGAGATCCGCTGTCGGTGGACTCGGTGATCACCGAAGTCAACGTGCTGTCGCGCTCGCACCTGACGTTCGAGATCGTGCCCGGCCTGCCCGCCACGACGGCCGTGCCGTCGTATGCGGGCCTTCCGCTGGGGTCGACGCACACTGAAGCCGACGTCCGCGGCGACGTGGACTGGGCTGCGCTGGCCGCCTCGCCGGGGCCGCTGATCCTCCAGGCCACCGCGTCACATCTGGCCGACGCGGCCGGCACGCTGATCGAGTACGGATTGGCCGACACCACGCCGTGTGTCGTCACTGCGCAGGGCACCACGTGCCAGCAGCGCTCGGTGGAGACCACGCTCGGCGGTCTCAACGACAGGGCGGCGATCGGTGCGAACGAGCCCGCGGGCCCGCTGACCGGGCCGCTGGTCGTGACGATCGGCAAGACGGTGGCCAACCGCGGAAAGCTCAACTGGTGGGAGAGCCGCGCGCTGTACGGCTGGACCGTGCTGGTGCCGCGCACCAAGGACCAGGCGGGCGAGATGAGCGAGAAGCTGGTCTCGCACGGCGCATTGCCGATCGAGGTGCCGACGATCGCGGTGGAGCCGCCGCGCAGCCCGGCGCAGATGGAACGCGCCGTCAAGGGTCTGGTCGACGGCCGCTACCAGTGGGTGGTGTTCACCTCGACCAACGCGGTGCGCGCGGTGTGGGAAAAGTTCAACGAGTTCGGCCTCGACGCTCGCGCGTTCTCCGGTGTGAAGATCGCGTGTGTGGGGCAGTCCACCGCCGAGCGGGTGCGCGCGTTCGGTATCGAGCCGGAACTGGTGCCGTCGGGTGAGCAGTCCTCGCTGGGGCTGCTCGACGAATTCCCGCCGTACGACGACATTTTCGACCCGGTGAACAGGGTGCTGCTGCCGCGGGCCGACATCGCCACCGAGACGCTGGCCGAAGGCTTGCGTGAGCGCGGCTGGGAGATCGAGGACGTCACCGCCTACCGCACGGTGCGTGCCGCACCGCCGCCTGCGGACACCCGCGAGATGATCAAGACGGGTGGCTTCGACGCGGTCTGCTTCACGTCGAGCTCGACGGTGCGCAACCTGGTCGGGATCGCGGGCAAGCCGCACGCCCGCACGATCGTCGCGTGCATCGGGCCCAAGACCGCGGAAACGGCAGCGGAATTCGGCCTGCGCGTCGATGTGCAGCCGGAGGTGGCCGCGGTGGGTCCGCTGGTCGAGGCGCTGGCCGAGCACGCCGCCCGGCTGCGGGCCGAGGGCGCACTGCCGCCGCCGCGCAAGAAGAGTCGCCGCCGCTAAGCCCGTCGGCGTAAAGAAGGCGGCCAGCATGCCCTATCCGAGTCACCGTCCGCGTCGACTCCGGTCGACACCGGCGCTTCGTCGACTGGTCGCGCAGACGTCTTTGGAGCCAAGGCATCTGGTGCTGCCGATGTTCGTCGCCGACGGCATCGACGAGCCGAAACCGATCGCGTCCATGCCGGGCGTGGTGCAGCACACCCGCGACTCGCTGCGCAAGGCGGCGGCCGACGCGGTGAACGCCGGCGTCGGCGGTCTGATGCTGTTCGGCGTCCCGCGGGAAGAGCACAAGGACGCCGTCGGCTCCGCCGGTGTCGCCGAGGACGGCATCCTCAACGTCGCGCTGCGCGACCTCGCCAAGGACCTCGGCGACGAGACCGTGCTGATGGCTGATACCTGCCTCGACGAGTTCACCGACCACGGCCACTGCGGGGTGCTCGACGGATCCGGTCGCGTCGACAACGACATGACGAACGCTCGCTACATCGAACTTGCTGTGGCACAGGCAGATTCAGGTGCTCACGTCGTCGCCCCCAGCGGGATGATGGACGGTCAGGTGGCCGCGATCCGGGCCGGCCTTGATACGGCCGGCCACACCGATGTGGTGATTCTGGCGTACGCCGCGAAGTTTGCGTCGGCGTTCTACGGTCCGTTCCGTGAGGCGGTGTCCTCCAGCTTGAGCGGGGATCGCCGTACCTACCAACAGGATCCGGGCAACGCTCGCGAGGCTCTGCACGAAATCGAACTGGACATCGCAGAAGGCGCCGACATCGTGATGGTCAAACCCGCGATGGGCTATCTCGACGTGGTGGCGGCGGCGGCCGACATCTCGCCGGTGCCGGTGGCCGCCTACCAGATCTCCGGCGAGTACTCGATGATCAGCGCCGCGGCCGCCAACGGCTGGATCGACGGCCGGGCCGCCGCACTGGAGTCGCTGACCTGCATCCGGCGCGCAGGCGCCGACATCGTGCTGACGTACTGGGCGGCCGACGTGGCCGACTGGCTGGCGTGAGCGAACCTTGCTTGCGAACCATCGGCACAGCGTGAGCGAGGCACGGCCCGCCGACGTCGACACCGGCTTCTGGCTGTGGCTGGTGGCGGTGCCGTTGATGGTGGCCGGCTACGTGGTGGACCTGGTGGACACCCACCGGCCGCACCCGCCCGCGGTCGTCTTCGTCTTCTCCGGGATGTTCGTGTTCGTGCTCGCAGCGGTCGTGGTCACGTTCCTGGTCCTGATGCGGCACGGCTATCGCTGGGCCCGCACGGTGCTGACCGGCGGCGGGGTCGCCTCGGTGGTGTACTCAGTTACGAGCCTGTTCTCCACCGACCGGCCGACCACGTCCGCGGTGCTCTACGCGGTCAGCGCCATCGTCGGCTCGGTGCTGATCCTCGGCGGAGTGTTCCTGCTGCACCGCAAAGACGCCCATGCCTTCTTCGTTCGTTAGGCTTGCCGACCATGTCAGCCCCCGTGCCCGCGCCGTCACGTCGGCCACGCATCGTCGAAGCGGTGTTCTGGCTCTGGCTGTTGGCGGCGATAGCGCTGGTACTTCTCGGCCTGCTGATGGCGCTGACGCGTGGCAACCTGCCGACCGTCTACCGAGGCGCCGGGATCCTGTTCGCGGTGGCGGGATTGGCCCTGGGCTATCTGGCCGGCCGCACCAGGGCGGGCCGGCTTCGGCCGCGGCGGGCGGCCGTCGGGCTCTCGCTCGCACTCGTCGTCTTGCTCGCGCTGTTCACACTCCTGACGGGCGGAATCCTGTGGCTGATACCGATGATCCTGACGATGGTGGGGGCCGTGCTGATCATGCGGCCATCCGCACAGGATTGGTTCCACACCGAGGAGACGCCTTGACGCAGACCAGCGAGCCTACCGACGTGCTGTTCTACGAACAGGGCGCCAGCTGGCTGTGGGTGCTGGCCGGGCCCGCGGCGGGCATCGCGATGCTGCTGATCCAAATGTCCGCGGGCCTGGGCTTTCAATGGCTGGTGCCGACTGTGTTCTTCGTGCTGGTGTCGGGTTTCACCGCCGTTCAGGTGAAGGCAGCGCGCATCCACACGTCGGTGGAGCTGACACCTACCACGCTGCGTGAGGGCGCCGAGCGCATCCACATCGACGACATCGTGCGGATCTATCCGGCGCCGGAGGGCAACGAGGAACTCGCGTGGATGTCCGCACGGGCGCTCGGTGAGCTCACCGGCGTGCCGAAGGGCCGCACCGGGATCGGCATCAAGTTGACGAACAATCGCAATGCGCAGGCCTGGGCGCGCAAGCACCAGCAGCTGCGGGCGCAGCTGATCCACCTGACCGAGGAACGCATCCCGCCGGAGCGCAAGTCATGAGCCGGCACCGCCGCGCGGTCGTCGAGGTGACGGTGGCCGTGCTCGCGGCGGTCGGCGCGGTGTTGAGCTGGTTCGGCGCGCAGACCACCGTCACGGTCGCCCCGATCCTGCCCGGTGAGCCGCAGACGACGTCGGTGGCCTACAGCCCCCCGATGCTGGTGCTGATGCTGCTGCTGGCGACCGTCGCGGGCGTGATGGCGGTGGTCGGCATCGCCCGCCTCCGCCGACGCGAGCCCGCGCAATAGCATTCCCGTTTGGAACAAAGGTCAGAATTTGTAACACTGTTGCACATGACGGAGTTGGCGGAGACCCCGAAGCATCGCGACGCCCTGCCGCTGGGCCCGCAGTCGCTGGTATGGCGCTATTTCGGCGACAACCGGATGTATCTCATCGGCCCACGGCCCGCGGTGCTGCAGAACATGCTCGCCGAACTCGGGCAGGGCGTGCTGGACCACTCGGTGTTCTTCTCCGACACCTCGGCCCGGGTCAAGCGGTCCCTGCCGCCGATCTTCATGACGGTGTACGGCAGCGACCAGGACAACCCCGGTCAGCGGGTCCGTGACTTCCATCACGAGATCAAGGGCACGATGCCCGGCGGGGAGCGCTACCACGCGCTGGATCCGGAGACATACTTCTGGGCGCACGCCACGTTCGTCGAGCAGGTGCTCTATTTCGCGGACACCTTCGTCAAACGGCTCAGCCGCGAGGAGAAGGAGCAGATCTACCTCGAATCCAAGACCTGGTACCGCCGCTACGGCGTCAGCGAGCGGGCAATGCCTGCCGACTACGCCGAGTTCGAGCGGTACTGGAACCGGATGATCGATGAAATCGTCGTCGCCCACCCGACCGCCAAGTACGGCGTCGGCTATGTCAGCAAGGGCTATCCCTGTCCCAAGGGCGTTTCGCCGGTGCTGTGGCGATTCGTCTCGGCGGTGGTCAACCCGCCGGCGGCGTTCCTGACCACAGGTGGCATGCCGCCCCGCACCCGTGAGCTGCTCGGCCTGCCGTGGAGCGGGCGTCAGGAGCGGCGCTACCAACGCTTCGCGGCGCTGTGGCGGTCGCGTCCGGTCAACTGGGTGTGGGACCATCTGCCGATGCGGCTGCGCTACAACAAATTCGCTCAAGCCGGTTATGCGCGCGGCTGACCCGAGCGCCGAAGCCATCCTCGACGCCGCCGTCGTCGAGTTCGAGCGGCACGGCCTGCGTCGGGTCGCACTCGAAGACGTCGCCCGCCGCGCAGGAGTCAGCCGCACGACCATCTACCGGCGGTTCTCCAACAAGGACGAGCTGGTCGCCGCCGTCATCGAACGTGAGAATGTCGCACTGTTCGCCGACATCGCCGCAGAGCTGAAACAGGCAGGCCCGCAGTCGAATTACTACGTCGAAGCATTCACGCTGTCGATACTGCGGTTCCGCAGGCACCGGGTGTTGAACCGGATGATGAGCGACGAGCCCGCCTTGGTGCTCGAGATGGCCCGCACGCACTATGGCGCCGCGATCGAGCGGATGGCCGATGCGCTGCGTGAGATCTTTCCCGAGGGGTTCGCAGACCGCATCGGCGAACCGGCGGTCAACGACCTGGCCGACACGATTCTGCGGTATGCGGCGATGGCGCTGCTGCTGCCCGGCGCGCCACCGCTTGACTCCGTGGACGACATCCGCGCCTTCGCGACCCGGCACTTCCTGCCCAGCCTGCCGACGGCATTGCGGGCGGTTCCCGCGTGACGGACGTCGGCGCGCTGCCGTTGGCCCCGAAGAATCCTTTGCCTCTGAAGGATCTGGTGATGCTGCTACGGCGGCTCGACACAGGCCAGGAGACGATCCGCGACGCGGGCGGACCCATCACCCGCATCCAGTTCGGGCCGAAGAAGTTGTTCCCGCCGATCGTGGCGGTGTTCTCGCCGAACGCGATGCGCGACGTGTTAGGACGCACCGACGCCTTCTCTGAGCGGTGCATCATCCACAACGAGGTGCGCAACATCGCGGGCGACAGCCTTTTCGTGTTGCCCAACGAGCAATGGCGGCCCCGCAGGCGAGCGCTTCAGCCGGTCTTCACCAAGCACAATGTGCGCACTTTTGGCGGCCACATGTCCGGTGCCGCACGGAAATTCGTCGATCGCTGGCTGGATGGCGCAGAAATCGACCTGGATGTGGAGTGTCGCAAGGTCGCCATGGCTTCGCTGGGCCGCTCGATCCTCGGCGTCGATCTCAACGAACGGGCAGACACGATCGCCCGGTGCATGCACGTCGCATCGTCCTATTCCGCCGACCGCTCATTGCGCCCGGTGCGGGCGCCGAGATGGCTCCCGACCCCTGCCCGGCGCCGGGCCCGCGCGGCGGTCGCAGCGATGCATGCGATTACCGACCAGATGATCGCCGCCTGCCGCGCGGAGCCGAATCGCGAGGCGCCGTTGGTACAGGCGTTGATCGCCGCCACCGATCCTCAAACCGGGCAGCCGCTTTCCGACGCCGACATCTCCAACGACCTGCTGTTGTTCATGCTCGCCGGGCACGACACCACGGCGACAGCGCTGACGTACTCCCTGTGGATCCTCGGCCACCACCCCGACGTCCAAGAGCGAGTCGCCGCCGAGGCCGCTGCCATCGGCGACCGTGAGCTGACCCCCGAAGATGTGCCGCACCTCGGTTACACCACGCAGGTGCTGCACGAGGCGTTGCGGCTGTGTCCACCCGCGGCGGGTGTGGCGCGCCTGGCCACTCGCGATATCGCCGTCGACGGCTACCGCGTGGAAGCGGGCACCCTGATTGCCGTGGGACTCTATGGGCTGCACAATGATCCGGCGCTGTGGGACCGGCCGTCGGACTTCGATCCGGACCGGTTCAGCCCTGAGAACAACAAAGCCAGGGACCGATGGCAGTTCCTGCCGTTTCTAGGCGGCGGCCGCCCGTGCATCGGCGAACACTTCGCCCGGCTGGAGACCACCCTGGCGCTGGCCACCATCGTGCGGGCGATGGAGATCAGATCGGTCGACGACGACTTTCCCGTCGACGTGCCGTTCACCACGGTCGCCAAGGGCCCGATCCGCGCACATGTCACCGCGCGGACGTGACGTGTTGAATTGCGCCACCCATTGCGGTACTTGCACACCACCGCCAAACTCGGGGCTATGGCCTACCTCAAGCCTCCGTGGTTCGTCCGCAAGATCTTCAACAAGGTCGCGATGGCGACGGGTGTCGGCAACAGCCAGACACTCACAGTGACCAAACGCGTCAGCAAGCAGCCGCAGCAGATCCCGGTCGTCGTTCCCGAGGTCGGCGGGGTCAAGTATCTGGTGTCCACCCGCGGCGAGGCCGAATGGGTGAAGAACGTCCGCGCCGACCCCAACGTGAAGCTCGGCGACACCAGGTACGTGGCGACGGAGGTGCCCGTCGACGAGCGTGCGCCGGTCATCGCCGCTTACCGGCCGCTGGCGGGCAAGGTGGTCGAGGGCTATTGGAAAGAGCTGCCCGCCGACGCCGACCACCCCACCTTCGCGCTCACGCCCGGCTGAGCCGCGCCGATTTCTGCGTGGTGGTCGCTATCCGACAGCGATCACGGACCGTCATGCAGATCTCGATAACATCGCGCGAGGCAATGCCACCGCTTAGCATCGTCGGATGGCTCAGCCGGTGGTAGTGGATCAACCGCAGGAACTGCCCGTCGGGGCGGAGGCCGCCTTCCGCGGCACCTTGTTGATGGACGTTCCGGCGGTGTTTCGCCGTTGGTACGGGCCGTTCCCGCCGATTCGCCAGGTGGTCGACGGCGGTTCGTGGGGCACGCCGGGCAACACCCGGACGCTGAAGATGGCCGGCGGCGGCAGCGCTGTCGAGGAGCTGGTCAAGGTTGATGCGCCGCGAGGCTTCGGCTACGAGCTGACGAGCATTCGGGGACCGTTGTCCTGGATTGCGAGCAGCGTCGACGGAGAATTCAGCTTCGCGGCCTCGGGCGCTGTCACGAAGGTGACGTGGCGCTGGACGATCCATCCGCGATCGGCGCTCACCAGGCCCGCTCTCCTGGCGCTCGGGGCGCTATGGCACGGCTGGGCTCGCCTCGCGCTGGCTGAACTGGCGAACCAACTCAGGCAATCGGACCGCACCGGGTAACACTCACGCACTCCTACACCCTGTAGTTGACGCGCTAGGGCCAGCTGGGACACTGGTGGCCATGTCCGGCACCGACGTCTCCGCGAAGCTCTTCGCCGACGCGTGCGCCCTCATCCCCGGCGGCGTCAACTCGCCGGTGCGGGCCTTCACGGCGGTGGGCGGCACCCCGCGCTTCATCACCTCGGCCGAGGGCTACTGGCTGACAGACGCCGACGGCAACAAATATGTCGACCTGGTCTGCTCATGGGGCCCGATGATCCTCGGCCACGCCCACCCCGCCGTCGTCGACGCCGTGCAGCGTGCCGCGGCAGGCGGCCTCTCCTTCGGCGCACCCACGCCCGCCGAGAGCGAGCTCGCCGCCGAGATCATCGGGAGGGT
Organism: Mycobacterium sp.; assembly: GCF_032159565.1. Taxonomy (GTDB): domain Bacteria; phylum Actinomycetota; class Actinomycetes; order Mycobacteriales; family Mycobacteriaceae; genus Mycobacterium. The sequence goes on along the minus strand of NZ_JAVHWR010000009.1, from coordinate 2,190 downwards.
CGCACCGGTCGAGCGCCTGCGGCTGGTCAACTCCGGCACCGAATCCACGATGAGCGCCATCCGGCTTGCCCGTGGCTTCACCGGGCGCGCCAAGATCGTCAAGTTCTCCGGGTGCTACCACGGCCACAGCGACGCTCTTCTGGCCGACGCCGGTTCCGGCGTCGCGACGCTTGGCCTGCCGGCATCTCCGGGCGTCACCGGTGCCGCGACCGCCGACACGATCGTTCTGCCCTACAACAACATCCCGGCCGTCGAGGACGTCTTCGGCCGATTCGGCGACGAGATCGCCGCCGTCATCACCGAGGCCAGCGCAGGCAACATGGGCACCGTCCCGCCGCTGCCGGGCTTCAACGCCGAGTTGCGCCGGATCACCGCCGGGCACGGCGCGCTGCTGATTGTCGACGAGGTGATGACCGGGTTCCGGGTCAGCCGATCAGGTTGGTACGGCATCGATCCCGTCGACGCAGACCTGTTCACCTTCGGCAAAGTGATGAGCGGCGGGCTACCCGCGGCGGCGTTCGGCGGCCGGACCGAGGTGATGGAGCGGCTGGCCCCGCTCGGGCCGGTGTATCAGGCGGGCACGCTGTCGGGTAACCCTGTCGCGATGGCTGCGGGGCTCGCCACACTGCGCGCCGCCGACGACGACGTGTACGCGAAGTTGGATGCCAACGCCGACCGGCTGGCCGACATGCTGTCGCGCGCACTCGCCGACGCCGGTGTGGCGCACGGGATTTCGCGAGCAGGAAATATGTTAAGCGTCTTCTTCACCGACGCACCGGTTACCGACTTCGCCTCGGCGAAGGCCACCGAGACATGGCGCTACCCGGCATTCTTCCATGCACTGCTCGACGCGGGAATCTACCCGCCGTGCAGCGCATTCGAGACGTGGTTCGTCTCGGCCGCACTCGACGACGCGGCGTTCGACCGCATCGCGGCCGCCCTACCGGCTGCCGCGCGGGCCGCAGCGGAGGCCCGGCCGACATGACGGAGAAGACGATCGTGCATGTCATGCGGCACGGCGAGGTGTACAACCCGGACAAGATCCTCTATGGCCGCCTGCCCGATTACCACCTGTCGGAACGCGGCCGGGCCCAGGCGCAACGGGTCGCTGACTGGTTGGCGGACCGCGACATCGTCTACGTCGTCGCCTCGCCGCTGGAGCGTGCGCAGGAGACGGCGACCCCGATCGCCGAGCGGCACGGGTTGCCTATCGACACCGACGATGATCTGATCGAATCGGCCAATATCTTTCAGGGTCAGAGGGTTTCTCCAGGCGACGGCGCCCTGCGGGATCCCCGCAACTGGTGGCACCTGCGCAATCCGCGTACGCCGTCGTGGGGCGAACCCTACGAGCAGATCGCCGAGCGGATGACGGCTGCGCTGGACCGCGCCAGGGTCAAGGCCGCGGGCCACGAAGCGGTGTGCGTCAGCCACCAGCTTCCGGTGGAGACGCTGCGGCGGGCGGTGACCGGAAAGTCTTTGCATCACTTCCCGACTCGTCGGCTGTGCAACCTCGCCTCGCTGACCTCCTTTTACTTCCACGGGGACAGCTACGTCGGCTGGGGCTATTCGGAGCTGGCCGGGCAGTGAGGTGGTGGGTCGTCATTGCGAGTGCGGCGCTGATCGCGCTCGCCGCATGCTCCACCGGTGACGACGCCGTCGCGCAGGGCGGCACCTTCGAGTTCGTGGCCCCCGGCGGAAAGACCGACATCTTCTACGACCCGCCCGAAAGCCGCGGCCGCCCAGGCAGATTGGCCGGACCCAGTTTGATGGACCCCGCCAAGACGCTCTCGCTCGACGACTTCACCGGCAAGGTCGTGGTCATCAACGTGTGGGGTCAGTGGTGTGGGCCGTGCCGCACGGAGATCGGCGAACTGCAGAAGGTGTACGACGCCACCAAGGCCGACGGCGTCGCGTTTCTCGGCATCGACGTGCGCGACAACAACCGTGATGCGGCCCGCGACTTCGTGACCGACCGCAAGGTCGCGTTCCCGTCCATCTACGACCCGTCGATGCGCACGATGATCGCCTTCGGTGGCAAATACCCCACCACCGTCATCCCCTCCACCGTCGTGCTGGACCGAGAGCACAGGGTCGCGGCGGTGTTCCTGCGGGAGTTGCTCGCCGGTGATCTGCAACCCGTCGTGCAGCGGGTGGCCGCCGAGCCGGCTCCGCGGACATGACCGGCTT
>NZ_JAVHWR010000235.1:0-13341 GCF_032159565.1 Mycobacterium sp. | reverse complement strand
TCGAGATCAACGAGGCGTTCGCCGCCCAGGCCGTGGCATGTGCCCGGGAACTCGGACTCGACGAGGAGATCGTCAACGTCTACGGCTCGGGCATCAGCCTCGGTCATCCGATCGCCGCGACGGGCGCGCGGATGGTGACGTCGGCGATCTACGAACTGCGCAGGCGCGGTGGCGGTATCGGTGTGCTGTCCATGTGTGCAGGCGGCGGCATGGGCGCGGCAATGGTCATCGAGGTGGTCTGACATGACCGCACTGATCACCGAGGGGCTGTTCCGAGTCGACGGTGAGCGGGCCGTGTTGTTCGGGTCGCGGCGGCGCAGCACCGGCGTCGTCAAGTTCCCGGCGGAGCGCCCAGAGCTGTTCGACGGCAGCCCGCAGGTTCAGGCCGACATCGAGCCGCTTGAACTGTCCACCGAGGGAACGCTTTACACATTCACCACCCAGGAGTTCGCTCCGCCCCTGCCGTACAAGGGCAAACGGGACCCGAAAGTGTTCAAGCCCTACGTGGTGGGCTTCGTCGAGTTGCCGGAGGGCTTGCTCGTGGAGTCGCTGATCATCGACGCCGCCGCGAGCGACCTGCGGATCGGCCAGCGGCTGGTTTCTGCCACCACCACGCTGGACACCGCGGCCGGCGAATCGTTTGTGACGTTCGCATTCCGCCCGGCTTAGCATTGATCCGGTGACCGACCTCGGCACGCCGGAGTTCGCGCTACATCCGCTGCACGGCATCCATCAGCCCACCACTGGGAATCCGGCGCGGCGCCGCGGCTCCGCGCGCCGGACTTCGTCCATCGATATGACCCGCGACGAGGGCTCGCTGGACCCCGTCTATCTGCAGGGGCGAGCGCGCGATCTGTGGACGGCGGCCGACGGGTCGGTGTCAGAAGTCGGTGCGGCAGAACTCTCGGCCACCATCGAGCTCGTCGCCCGCGTCGTCCGACATGTCGAGGTAGTCCCGCCAGTCGCGGGGTTGGCCCGGCTATCCGGCGCACCGGCGATGAGCGGGTTCCGCGCCGCCGCCGACAAGGCCGCCCCAGAGCTTCGGCAGCACCACGACCTCCGCTACACGCTTCTCGACGACGTTCCGGTCGCAACGCTGATCTCGGGTCATGCGCTGTCGGCCTCGAACGTGCTCGGGCACTTCACGAAATCGGGCTATCTACCTGTCGCAGACCAGTGCGCAGGGTTCGCCACCGGCGGGCTGCTGATGACCTCGTTCGAAGCCGGCGACCCCGCGATCGTCACCGGTCCGGAAGCTCCTGATCTCGATCACGACAGTGATCGACTCGCGTGGCACCCGATGGCGCAGTTGCCGCGTCATGGCATGCGCAGGCGGCGTCGCATCGACGTCTTGGATGCCGGTGAAGACAGCCGAGTCGGCATCGATGCAATGTTCCGCGATACCTATGTGCGTGCCGACGGGGTGGAGACGATCATCCACGAGTACACCTTGGAGGCCACCGTCGACACCGCCAGCGGAGTCATCGTCGAATCGCAGGCCACTCCCCGGGTGCTGCCGTGGCAGGAGTGCCCCGGCGCGGTCGCCAGCGCCGAGCGGATCACCGGAATGACGTTGGGCGAGCTGCACTTCCGGGTCCGGCAGGAACTGTTCGGGACAAGTACGTGCACCCATCTCAACGACCTGTTGCGCAGCGTCGCTGACGCCGAGGTGCTGATTGGCCTTTGCCGCGGCACCTAGTCTTCTCTAGGTGGCCCGTGGTCGCCGGCAGCGGTCCGTTCTGGGCGAAAAGGGTCAGCCGGCCGCCATTTAATAAGCAGACCTAACATTTTCGTATACGCTGTGTTCTTCCGCGTTCGAGTGGCAGCGAAGGGACTCCGATGGCCAGAACAGACGATGACACTTGGGACATCAATGAGAGCGTCGGCGCGACCGCCCTGGGGGTCGCAGGCGGCCGGGCAGCCGAGACCAACAGCGCTGATCCGCTGATCAGCGATCCGTTCGCAAAACTCTTTCTCGACGCGGCGGGCGACGGCATCTGGCGGATCTACCTCGACGCCGAATTGCCTGCCGAGCTGGTCGATCTCGATCCGGAACTACCGGTCCGCATGCAGGCAATGATGGGCTATACGGCCTGCCGGACGAAGTTCTTCGACGAGTACTTTCTCGCCGCCGCCGGTGCCGGTATCCGCCAGGCGGTGATCCTTGCCGCCGGTCTGGATGCGCGCGCATGGCGACTCGCCTGGCCTGCCGGGTGCGTGGTCTACGAGATCGACCAGCCCAAGGTGCTGGAATTCAAGACGGGCACACTGGAATCTCACCAGATCGCACCGATCGCGACCCACGTCGGCGTCGGCATTGACCTGCGTCAGGACTGGCCGACAGCGCTGGTGGAGTCCGGGTTCGACCCGTCGCTTCCGCCGGCGTGGTCGGCTGAAGGACTGCTGCCCTATCTGACGGCGGACGCCCAGAACTTGCTGTTCGACCGCATACAGTCGCTCAGCGCCCCCGGCAGCCGGATCGCTGTGGAGGCATTCACCAACGAATTCTTCAGCCAGGACAGCTTCGCGCGCCGAGAAGAGCAGATGCATCGGTATCGCGCGGCGGCGGTCAAAATGGGCGCCAAAGACATCACCGAAGCCGGCAACCTGCTGTACGACGAAGAGCGCACAGAAGTTGTGGACTGGCTGCGCGCCCACGGCTGGACTGTCACCACTGCGATGAGCGCCAACGACCTGATGGCCGCGAGCAACCGGGCCGTCCCGCCCGGCCTCGATGACGCGGTTCCGGAGAGCGTGTTCGTCGAAGCTACTTCGGGGGCAGCCTGATCCCGCCGTCCACCCGGACGACCTCTGAGTTCATGTAGGAGTTGGTCACCAGTTCCACGACCATCGAGGCCAGTTCATCCGGCCTGCCCAGGCGGTGCGGGAACAGCACGGAGTCGCCCAGCTTCGCCTTGAAGGCCTCCGACTCCTCGCCTGCTCCGTAGATAGGCGTGTCGATCAGCCCAGGCGCGATGGTGTTGACCCGGATCCCGACCGCGGACAGATCACGGGCCACGGGCACCGTCATGCCGACGACACCACCCTTGGACGACGAGTACGCCGCCTGCCCGATCTGCCCGTCGAAAGCAGCGACACTGGCCATCGATACGATGGCGCCGCGCTCGCCGCCATCCAGTGGCTCATTCGTGCTCATCTGCGTGGCAGCCAACCGTATGCAATCGAAGGTGCCGATCAGGTTGATTGCTATGACCTTTTTGTAGAGGTCGAGATTGTGCGCCGATGCGAACTGACCGTCCTTGCCGATGGTGCGCTGTGCCCAACCGACGCCTGCGGAGTTGACCAGGATGCGCAGTGGGCCGAGCTCGGCGGCCCTGTGGACAGCGGCTTCGATTTGTCCGGTATCGGTGACGTCGACGGCCACGAACACGCCGCCGATATCGTCGGCAAGTGCAGTCCCGCGGTCTGCCTGCACATCGGCGACGACGACCCTCGCCCCCCTCGCGGCCAACTGCCGTGCAGATGCCGCGCCGATACCGGACGCGCCACCGGTGACTATTGCGCTGGCTCCGTTGATATCCACTACGACCTCCACGCCAGTTCGACGCGTTGCCACCCATTCAGCAGTGCCGTCGGATTGCGTTGCAGCGGAGCGCCAGTCAGTTCCAGGTCATCGAGATATGGCAGCAGTCCACCGATCGCTGCCCGCACTTCCTGACCGGCCAGGTGGGCACCAAGACAGAAATGGATCCCGTGTCCGAACGAGAGATTCTTGGCGGCCGACCGAGTGATGAGAAAGCGGTCGGGCTCGTCGAAGCGTCGGGGATCGCGGTTTGCGGCGGCCATGTGCAGCGCCAGGATGGACCCCTTCGGAATCGTCGTGCCCGCGATCTCGGTGTCTTCCGTTGCCTCGCGAAACGCGAACTGTATCGGCGCAGTCAGCCGGTTCGCCTCATCGACTGCGTTGGGCAGCAAGGACGGATCGTCAAGTAGCAGTTGGAGCTGGTCGGGGTTGGCCAGCAGTTCGACCACGGTGTTGCCGATGAGGTTCGTGGAGGTCTCGTTGCCTGCGACCATGATCGTGATCGCCACCATCAGCGTTTCGACATTGCTCAACGACTCGTTGTCGATCGCCGCCACCATCGCACTGACTAGATCACTCCTCGGCTCAGTGCGCCGCGCCTCGATCAGCGGCACGAAGTACGTGCTGAACTCCTTGATGGTGCTCAGCATCAACTCGTTACGTTCGGCGGGACTGCTGAACTCGGCGCCGGCGGCCGCAGCGAACGCATCGGACCAGCGTTTAGCCCGCCCGAACTCACTTCGGTCGATGCCGAGGATGTGACAGATCATCTCCACCGGCAGCGGTACGGCCAGCCGCTCGACGACATCGAAGCTGGGCACGTCGTTGATACCGGCGAGGCAGCGCTCGACGATCGAACTGATCGCGTTACCCATCTCCTTGATCCGAGGCGGGGTGAACCCTCGGCTGACGATTCTGCGAATACGCGTGTGCTGGGGCGGGTCCGCGGCGGCAATCGTCTTGGCGGAGGCCATCTCGTTCATGTCGACGGGGATCCCGGCTGCCAGGGCCATGAGTCGTTCGATGACTTCGGGTTTCATCTCGGCATCCGACGACGCCGATTCACCCTCGTACGGGTTGGGGCGCGATGAGAACACATCGGGGGTCGACTGCACCGTCTTCACGTCGTCGAACCGCGATATCACCCAGATGTTCGACCGCGTCCGATAAACGGGGAAGCGTTCGCGGAGCTGGGCGTAAACCGTCGGCAACTGTTCGTGCGGACCGGGCTTGAACGGCTCGAAATCCAACCCACACCGGTCGGCCGACACAGTCTCTCCTGTTCGTTGGCGAACTTGAGCCTGTCCGCAGCACCTCGAGCGGGCAGCGTAACGGACAAGGTATGTGCGCAATAGTAGGATGTCGTTTGCGTAGAAAGCAAGTATCGGTACACTTTGCTAGCACCTCATGTAATCAGACGCGACCACTAGGTGCAGAAGAACGCACGAGGAGATGAGCCAGTGTTCACCGCTCATGTCGTGGAGGTGGCGATAGCCACACCCCACGGCGACGGGTTGCGCGCCGCTGTCGTTCGCGCAGTCGATCAATGGAACGCCGTCGGGTCGCGGCGGCATCAAATCGTGCTCGCGCCCTCATTCGGGCAGGCCTCCACCCGGGCTGCCGAGGATCTGGACCGCGCTGATGTGTCGATCTCAGTTTTCGACCCGATGCAGCCAAATCTGAATGAAGCGATAGGCGACGTCGTGCACTCGAGGAGGGCCGGCACGTTGGCCTTGGTGTGGCTAGTCGCTGAATCACCTTCCGACATCCAAAACGCGGACGATCAAGCCAGGCTCAGGGAAGTGACGCAGAGGCTGGCATGCGAAGGAGTGGTTCCACGTTTCATCGGTCACAGAGATTCTGCCGCCGAGAGCCGCGTGTACGAGGCGATTGCAGCGGACCTGCCCTACTCCGATCTCAGCGCGCTGATCGCGCGGTTCGAAAGTCGCGCGGCTGCGCGCCGAGTCGCGACGTACCGAAGCCCGGTGCCCTTGCTTGGCCCGCAGATCTGGGCTGTGACGGTGATGAATCACAGCACCTTCATGGCGACCGGCCTTACGGTGACGGTGGATGCCGTCGACTCCCATGGCAATCTTCTGACCGACGGGGCGCAACGTTCAACGCAGGCGCTCGCCGATGTCGTCGCCAAGTTGAGAGTCGGTCCGGATGCCCCGGCGCCGACTGCGGGGCCCTCATTCCCGGCCGGCCGGATGGAGATTCTCGCCTCGCACACGGCGCTGCGCTACCCGCGCTGGTTGAGGCCGCATCAACGTGCGTCTGGTCTTTATGTCTTGGCGCTCAACGCATCTCTTCGGGTGCGCATCGAGTTCGAGGACGAAACGGGAGCATCGTGGTCGAGGACGAACGACGCCGAGCCCGAGAGAGTCAGGGAAGGCCTCTTGTTGTGTCCATAGATATCCCTAGACCCACCAACATGCCGTCCTATGAGGTGGTCGGCGACTGGGCAGATCTGCCCGGCGTCGAGGGCGCCGAATCCTGTTGGGTGCACAACGCTGTCGTCGCAACCGACGGCGGAGAAATCATCTGTTTTCACGCAGGTCAACTCGTCGCGTTCGATTCCGATGGCCGGCTCTTGCGTGTGGTCGAGACGGGCCTCACGGAAGGCCACGGCATCACCCTCGTCCGCGAAGGCGACGCCGAATACCTCTGGGTCAGCGATCCCGGATTCGTCTTCCTCTGCGGTGCCGGCGACGGCGACCCGAATTGGACTCCGCTGTTCGGCAAGGGTGTGCACTGCGAAACAAGGGCGCCTCGGGTGGTGAAGATGAGCCTCGACGGCCAGATACTCTTCGAACTGCCCACGCCGCAGCAGGATCCGGCAATTCCTGCCGGTCCGATGGGGCCGTACTGTCCGTGCGGCTGCGCCGTGGACGAGGAGCGGTTCGGCGGAACAGGGGACATCTGGGTAGCCGATGGATACGGATCTGGCTTGGTCCACCGCTTTGACAAGAACGGAAACCACCTTTCGACATTGACCGGCGAAGAGGGAACCGGGCGACTCCTGTGTCCGCACGCGATCTTCATCGACCGGCGAAATGACAAGGTTCCCGAGCTCTACATCGCCGACCGTATCAACGTGCGGGTCCTCGTTTACGACCTGGAGGGCCGCTACCTGCGCACGTTTGGCGAGGCCTTCCTGAACAGTCCAAGCGACTTCGCGCGATGGGGCGACCTACTGGTGGTCGCGGAGATCTATGAGCGCCTGGCCGTTCTGGATTCCGAGGATCACCTCGTCGGGTACATCGGCGCCAACCCGGATCCCGAAGCGGCGCAGGGATGGCCGACCCGACCGGGGTGGCCCAATGACCTGGCCGACGACGGGCGTGCTGAGATACCCGATCTGCCTCAGCACGACCGCTTTAATTCACCACATGCAGTGGCAACAGACGCAGACGGAAACCTCTACGTCACTGAATGGTTGCTCGGCGGGCGCTACACCAAACTCGCGGTGCGGCGCTGACCGGTTGGGCTGACCCTAGATCCGTTCGACTACCATTGCGGAGCCCATGCCTCCGCCGGCGCACATCGCCACCACGCCTATCCGCGAATCGCGTCGTGCGAGTTCATGAATGATCGATACGACCATGCGGGCGCCGGTCGCTGCGATCGGGTGGCCGAGACTGATGCCGCTTCCGTTGACGTTCACGATCGATTCGTCCAAACCGAGGTCACGGGTACACGCCACCGCCATCGTCGCGAAGGCTTCGTTGATCTCGACGAGGTCGACGTCATCGAGTGTGAGACCACTACGCTTGAGCGCCAGCGGGATTGCCGTCACCGGGGCCATCCCGGTGTGCTTGACCTCCACGCCGACGGACGTCCACCCGCGTATCCGTGCCAGCGGGGCCAGGCCGTGACTGGCCGCGAAGTCGGCGCTCCCGATGACCAGCGCTGCGGCGGCGTCGTTGATGCCGGCGGAGTTGCCGGCCGTGACGACGGCGCCGGGCATTTCTGGGTGTAGGACCTTCAGTCCGGCGAGCGCTTCGGGCGTGGTGTCCCGCGGGTGTTCGTCGGTGCCGAACATGACGGTCGTCGCGCCGTGACCGACGGGGACGGCGACGATCTCGTCGTCGAAGTACCCTTTGGCGATCGCGTTGAGCGCACGTTGATGTGAGCGTGCGGACCAGGCGTCGGCCTGCTCGCGGGTCACGTGATGCAGCCGGGCGGTGTTCTCTCCGATGGTCACCGACATGTCGAAGGCAGGCACCCCGGGGGCATCGGGGTGGCTCTGCGGCGACCAAGGGGTGGGCTCCTGCGCCCCGGGCGCCATTTTCGTAAGCCGAGGCATGGTGCTAGCGCTTTCTGTTCCGCCGGCGACGATCACGTCTGCCATGCCGGCCATGATGGTGGCCGCCGCCAACTGCACTGCGGTGGCGCCCGAGGCGCAGTGTCGGTTGATGGCCACCCCGGGCACGCTGGTCATACCCAGACGCACCGCGATGTTCCGCGCGATCACGCCGCCACCCTGTAACGACTCGGCGAGGATGAGGTCGTCGAGCTCGGCGATCGCGATATCGGACCGTTGCACTGCCGCGCCGACGGCGACCTCGGCGAGTTGGTAGGCGTCCAAGGAAACCAGGGATCCCTTGCGGGCCCGGCCAATCGGTGTTCTGGCGGCTGAAAGGATGAATGCGTCAGGCATCGAATCTCAGGCCCAGAAGTTGTACAGGGTGCGGGCATTCAGCTCGACGATCTTGCGCGCCTCTTCGTCGGGCACATCGACGAGGTGCTCGGCGAGCAGCTTGCGCGTGTGCGGCCAGTTGGAATCCGAATGGGGGTAATCGCTTTCGAACATGATGTTGTCGATGCCGATTCGGTGGCGCTGCTCGATGCCGGACTGGTCGGAGATGAAGCATCCGTAGATGTGCTCCCGGAACAAATCCGAGGGAAGTTTGTCGGGATTGATGTCGCACCAGTACTTGTGGCGACCCCAGGAGTAGTCGATGCGTTCGAGCAGGTATGGCATCCATCCGATACCGCCCTCAGAAAGGGCAACCTTGACGTTGGGAAACTTGTAAAAGACGTCCGACATAAGCAGGTCGACGGTGGCCATCATCGAATTCAGCCCGAACAGCGCGATACCGATGAACAGGTCACCGTCGGGAGCAAGTCCCTGCGGCATACCGCCTGAACCGAAGTGCATCGACAGCGGTAGGCCGGCCTCCTCGCAAATGTGAAAGATCGGATCCCAGTGGTCGGTGTGATAGGACGGCAGACCGATCTTATGAGGCGCCTCGATGAAGGAGATGGATTTGGCACCCTTGGCGGCGGTCCGCTCGATCTCGGCGACAGATGCCTCGATGTCCCAGAACGGCACCATCATCAAGGGAATCTGGCGCTCGGGCGCATAGGAGCACCACTCATCGAGGATGAAGTCGTTGTAGGCGCTGATGCATATCTTCGCGAAGTCTTTGTCGGTCGCCGTATGGAAGGTGCTTCCGGCGAAGCCACCGAAGTTGGGGAAGCACAACTGGGCCCAGACACCCTCGATGTCCATGTCCCTGATGCGGTCCTCGATGTCATGGCAGCCCGGCAGCATGTCGTCATAGCTGCGGGGGTCCATCCCGAAATCCCGCGGGTGCTTGCCCGCGACGGCGTTGAGCGCGAAGTTGCCGGACTGCTTCCCCTCGTAGAGCCAGGTGTCATTGCCGTCGGGCAGCTTGACGATGCGCGGAGCTACCTCCGCATACTTGGCCGGCACCCGGTCCAGCCAGACGCGCGGGTGCTCGATGACGTGGTCGTCGACCGAGATGATCTTGGCGTCGTCGGGCAGCATGCGAGTTCCCTCCTAGAAGATAGGCACGCGGGCTCTCACAAGAGGTAAGAACCGACCTTCCCCAGAGTAGAACGACGAGTTCATTTTGTGCAACGCAGATGTGCTGGCTCGGGCGGAACTGGGCTATTCATTCAGTCCGTAACGATCCGTAATGCCTGTTTCGGACAGGCGCTGACCGCCTCAATCACCGATGGCTCCAGTCCTGTGGGCGGTTTCGCGAGGAGGATGTGCACGACCTCATCGTCGCTCAGATCAAACACTTCAGGGGCTTCTGCCACGCACAATGCATTTGCTTCACAGAGATCGGGATCGACTGTCACCTTCATGGACCCAGTAGACCATCACTTTCTTTCTACTACAATCAGGTTCTCTCTGAATGCATGTCATGGGTTCGCCATGTGGCACACTTGCCCTACCGGTGCGGTCGACTCGCCATCGGCAAGTGTCTACGCCAGCGGAGGTTAGAGATGAACAACGCCGTGGTCGTCGATGTCGTCCGGTTGGCCTCAGGCAAAGGCAAACCCGGTGGCGCACTGTCGGGCTGCCACCCCGTCGACTTGCTGCGCCAGGTGCTGGTGGAGATCCTGACCCGAAACGATTTGGATCCCTGCTGTATCGACGATGTCATCGCCGGATGCGTGGAGCAGGTGGGCGAGCAGAGCTTCAACATCGCCCGCAGCGCGGTTCTGGCCGCAGGCTTTCCGGAGTCCGTGCCAGCCACGACCGTTGACCGCCAGTGCGGTTCCAGCCAGCAAGCTGTGCACTTCGCCGCCCAGGGCGTCATGGCCGGCGCGTACGACGCCGTGATCGCCTGCGGCGTCGAGTCCATGAGCCGGGTTCCGATGGGAACAGCATCATCGGGCGCCGATACCTTCGGGCCGAGCGTCGCGGCGCGGTATCCGCAGGGCCTGGTCAAACAGGGGGTGGCCGCCGAACTGGTGGCGGAACGATGGAAGCTTGACCAGGAAGCGCTGGATTCTTTCGCCGTCACCTCACATCAACGGGCCGCGGCCGCGGCAGCCGACGGATGTTTCGCCAACGAGATCGTCGCGATGCCGATCGTCGACGCGACCGGCCGCCCCGGTACGCACGCCGTCGATGAGACCATTCGAGCCGACAGCACCACGCAGGCGCTCAGCGGTCTGAAGCCGTCCTTCGCCTCGACCGAAGCGGCCGAGCGCTTTCCCGCCCTCGAGTGGCGGATCACGCCGGGGAACTCTTCTCCACTGACGGACGGGGCTTCGGCGGCGTTGATCATGAGCGAGCGGATGGCACTCGCGTCTGGCCTGCGGCCCCGCGCCCGGTTTCATGCGTTCTCCGTCGCAGGGGACGACCCGCTCTACATGTTGACCGCACCCATTCCGGCCACTCAACGGGCATTGCACCGCGGGGGCCTGACGCTCGACGATATCGATGCATACGAGGTCAACGAGGCATTTGCTTGTGTGCCACTGGCCTGGGCGCAGGAGCTGGGTGCTGATCCGGAGCGGCTCAATCCGTGGGGAGGAGCAATCGCGTTGGGACACGCACTGGGGTCCTCTGGAACACGGCTGCTGGCAACCCTGGTCAATCACCTGGAGGCCACTGGCGGCCGCTACGGCCTGCAGACCATGTGTGAGGGGGGCGGGATGGCGAACGCGACCATCATTCAACGGCTCTGAGGCGGTGGAAGGACTTTCAACAACGAGAGGGCACGATGGCTGTTGACAACATTCTGGTGATCACCGGGGGTGCGGGCGGCATGGGGCTGGCCTGTGCCCGCGCACTCGCCGATCGCGGGCGTCTGTTGCTGGTGGATCTCCGCGAGGATCTGCTCGACCAGGCGCGCAAGGCCCTGGGCGCGCAGGGGGCGGTCGTGGACACGCTGTCCTGTGACGTGACCTCTGCGACTGATGTCGCTGCGGTCGCCGATCGGGTGAGCGGGCTTGGCCGCCTGCGCTGCCTAGTGCATACCGCGGGCGTTTCACCGGAGATGGCCGATGCGGCCACGGTGCTCGACGTGGATCTGGCCGGGTCGGTTCGCATCACCGACGCCTTGTTCCCCCTGGTCAACCCGGGCAGCTCCGCGATCCTGATCGGATCCATCGCCGGCTACAGCGATGTTCCCGCGGCGGTGGAGCCGTTCCTCGACGATCCGCTGGCTGACGGTTTTCTCGCGGCGATCGAGCAGGCACTCGGCCGGCCGCTGGACAGTGCCACGGCCTATGTCCTCGCCAAACGCGGCGTGATCCGGCTGGTGGAACGCCTGGCCACGCCGTGGGGCAAGACTGGCGGCCGCGCCGTCTCGATCTCACCCGGCCTGATCGACACGCCGATGGGCAGGCTGGAGCTGGATCGTCAGCCCATTGTGCCCGTCATGGTCGAGGTGACGCCGGTGAAACGTCCGGATAGGCCACTACCCGGGCGGCCCGGAGACATCGCGGCGGCTGTGGCCTTTCTCGAGTCCGACGGCGCGGCGTTCATCTCCGGCTGCGACATCCGCGTCGACGGCGGGCTCGTGGGTGCGGGCAGGCACCTGATGGGTGTCGGTGGATGACGGTGAACAGCGCCAACTGGATCGACCCGGAGATCGCCGAATGTCTTCGCGATTTCCCGGATTTCGACTTCTCCGCCGAGAACCTCGCCGCCATGCGCGCCGGAAGCACGTTCGAGCCGCTGTCCGCATCCGACATCGAGCGCACCGAGCTGATCACCGAACGCGGAGACGTCGCGCTCTCTGTTCTTCGACCCATCGAGCTCGGCGACACGCCGCCTGCCGTGTACTGGATGCACGGCGGCGGGATGGTCATCGGAAACCGGCACATGGACGACACCCGGCTGATGGAGTGGTGCCGCTGGCTGGGCTGTGTGTGCGTCAGCGTCGAATACCGGCTGGCGCCCGAAGCGCCTTACCCCGCGCCGCTGGACGACTGCGACGAGGGGCTCCGCTTCATCGTCGACCACGCCGTTGATCTGCAGATCGATCCGCGGCGGGTTGGGATCGCCGGCCGAAGCGCGGGCGGTGCGCTTGCCGCGAGCCTGGCAATGCGGTGGCGCGATGGCGGGCAGGTACCGCTGCTGTTCCAGTATCTGGAGTACCCGATGCTCGATGACCGCGGCCTGACCGTGTCCAGCCAACTCGAAAGATTGCCGGTTTGGAGTCGCGAAGCCAATGCGTTCGGCTGGTCGGCATATCTCGGCGACCGCTACGACACCGACGGCGTGCCGGCGGATGCGGCGGCAGGCCGGGCAACCGAATTATGTGGGCTGCCACCGACATTCGTCGGTGTGGGCGCGGTGGACTGTTTGCGTGACGAATCGATCGAGTTCGCGGCTCGACTGTGCCGGGCGGGCGTGCCCACCGAACTGCACGTCTACGCAGGCGCAGTTCACGGCTTCGACATGTTCGCAGGCACCGCGGTCGCTCGAACCGCGGCACGCGACAGCGCGGACTGGCTTGCCCGCCAGTTCGACCGGCGTGTGGTCGCTTAGGGCCGGCCCCGTGGACCTTGGACTCGCCGACGCCACCGCCGTCATCGCCGGCGGCACCCGCGGTATCGGACTCGCGACCGCTGCGTGCGTAGCCGAACAGGGCGCACGGGTCGCCATCATCGGCAGGGATGACAACCGACTGGCCGCCGCCGGCACCGCTCTAGCGGCCGCCGGCAGTCCCGAGGTGCTGACGCTGAAGGCGGATCTGGGCTCGCCATCCGACGTCGAGGACGCCTTCGCGACGGTCGGCGCACGGTGGGGCGCCCTCAACGTGCTGGTCAACGCTGCCGGGCCAGCAGGGGCCGGTCGCTTCGAGGATCTCGACGACATGCGGTGGACGGCGGCATTCGACTCAGGCGTGGTGTCCGCTGTGCGAACTGTGCGAGCGGCGCTGCCACTATTGCGTGCCGCGCCGTGGGGCCGGGTGGTGAATGTGACGGCGATGTCGGTGCAGCACCAGTCGGCGGGCTTGGTGGGCTACACCGCGGCCAAGAGCGCGTTGCTCAGTGTCACGAAAAACCTCGCCCGC
>NZ_JAVHWR010000233.1:0-24753 GCF_032159565.1 Mycobacterium sp. | reverse complement strand
GGTTGACCGATCAACTGACGGGTGAGTCGTTTGCGGCGAAAGCAAAGGCGGTGATCAATGCCAGCGGGGTGTGGGCGGGGGAGGTCGACACCTCGATCGCGTTGCGGCCGAGCCGTGGCACACATCTTGTGTTCGACGCCAAGACTTTCGGTAATCCGGCTGCGGCGCTGACGATTCCGATTCCCGGTGAGCTCAACCGTTTCGTGTTCGCGATGCCGGAGCAGCTGGGCCGGGTTTATCTGGGACTGACGGACGACGATGCGCCGGGCGCGATACCCGATGTCCCTGAGCCCACTTCGGAGGAGATCGGCTTCCTGCTGGACATCGTCAACACCGCGTTGGACGTCAAGCTCGGCCGAGATGACGTCATCGGTGCCTACGCGGGGCTGCGGCCGCTTATCGATAAGTTGGGGGCTGACGACAGGAGCATCGGCAAAACTAACAGCCATACCGCGGACGTGTCACGTGACCATGCCGTCGTGGAATCACCGTCTGGGTTGCTCAGCGTGATCGGCGGCAAACTGACGGAGTACCGCTACATGGCCGAGGATGTTCTCGACAAGGCCGTCGAATTGCGGGGTCTGTCGGCAGGCGGCTGCCGGACGCGAAACCTGCCGCTCGTGGGTGCGCCGTCGAATCCGGTTGCGACGCTTCGCGTTCCCACTGACCTACCATCATCGCTGGTCGCGCGGTTCGGCGCCGAGGCGCCGAACGTCATCGCCAAGGCCACCTGCGACCGGCCGACGGATCCGGTTGCCGACGGCATCGATGTGATTCGCGCGGAGTTCGAGTACGCGGTGACCCACGAGGGCGCTCTCACTGTCGACGACATCGTCGATCGGCGCACCCGCATCGGGCTGGTCGACTCCGACCGGGACACGGTGTTGACTGTCGCGGAGGAACTGCTCGCAGGAGGTGCACGATGAACTGGATCCCCACCCCCGAAAGGCTGGAGATCCACTTCACCCCATATCAATTCGGCATCGCCCTGCCCGAGACCAAGACCGTGTCGTGGGCTGCGCTCGCCGACCTGCTTGCGCCCGTCATGACCGGCATCACGCAGGCCTGACTCCATGCCGGCGGGATGGAGTTCACCCGCCGGGCGAACCGACGGCTACGAGGCCATCGCGTCGTAGAGCCGCGCAATGTCCGCCGGCGCCACGTCCGATCCGCACTGCTGGCGCAGCGTGCGCAACGGCGATGCGATGCGCTGCAATTCGGCCCACTCCGACGGGTGGCCGACGAAGTAGTTCCGGATAGCGGCCTCGGCTCCGCCGCCCTGGCCGCCTGCGTCGGTGACGGCCCTGTTGGCGTCTGGATGAGCGGCGAACCACTGTCCGGTCTGCCCCCCCACCGCGCCGATCGCGTTGCTCAGCCCGGAAACGGTGCAGTCGGCGTCAGCCGAAGCCGTCGGCATTGCGACGGTGCCGGTCAGTCCCGCCAGCGCTCCCGCGGCAATCACGCCGACGATTCCGCGGTGCATCGTGATTCCAGAAAATCGCATACCTCAACTCCTCTGTCGGGGCCCTGCAGGTTTCCCCCAACGCAATGGGCCGCTACCCACAGTACGGAAGCGAGGATTGCCGAGGTCTGCTTACAGCGGAATGTTCTTGTGCCGCCCGCGGCGTGCAGGCGCCTCGGCCAGTGCCTGCGTCAGCCTGCTGCGGGTGTGAGCCGGATCGATCTTCTCGTCGACCACGCCGATCTCGATGGCGGAATCCACACCGCCCGCCATCCGCTCGTGCTCGGCGGCCAGCTCCTCGTGCAGTGCCTCGCGCTCGTCGTCGGGCGCAGCGGCCAGCGCGCGCTTGTGCAGGATGCCGACGGCGGCCTTGGCGCCCATCACGGCGACCTCGGCGTCCGGCCACGCGAACACCTTCGTCGCGTTGAGCGAGCGTGAGTTCATCGCGATGTAGGCGCCGCCGTAGATCTTCCGGGTGACCAGCGTGACACGGGGGACGGTGGCCTCACCGAACGCGTGCAACAGCTTCGCGCCGCGGCGAACCACGCCGCCCCATTCCTGGTCGACACCGGGCAGGTAACCGGGCACGTCGACCACAACGACCAGCGGGATGCCGAACGAGTCACACAGCCGCACGAAACGTGCCGCCTTCTCGGCGCTTTCGGAGTTCAGGCAGCCGCCCAGCCGCAGCGGGTTGTTGGCGAGCACGCCGACGGTTCGCCCGGACAGCCGGCCGAGACCGATCACCATCGACGGGGCCCACTTGGCCTGGAACTCCTCGAAGGGGGCATCGGAGTCGAGCAGCGCTTCGACGAGCGGGTGCACGTCGTAGGCACGGCGAGGCGAATCCGGCAGCAGGGCGTGCAGGTCGGTGTCGCCCGCCTCGGCCTTGCTGCGGTCGAAATGGCCCTGCTGGCAGAACAATCCGACCAGCCGACGGCCGCGCGCATAGGCGTCGGGCTCATCGTCGGCGACGATGTGGCACACTCCCGACTTCTTGTGGTGGGTGTCGGGTCCACCGAGCGACGCCATGTCGACGTCCTCACCGGTTACGCTGCGCACGATGTCCGGGCCGGTGACGAACACCCGGCTGTCAGGAGCCATCACGATGACGTCGGTGAGCGCGGGGCCGTATGCGGCACCGCCTGCGGCGAAGCCGACGACCACCGAAATCTGCGGGACGTAACCGGAAGCCCGGATCATCGCCTCGAACACCAAACCGACTGCGTGCAATGCCCGCACGCCCTCGGCGAGTCGGGCACCGCCGGAGTGCCAGATGCCGACGATCGGGCTCTGCTCCTCGATGGCGGTGTCGTAGGCGTTGACGATGTGCGCGCAACCCTCCACGCCCATCGCGCCACCCATCACGGTCCCGTCGGTGCAGAACGCCACCGTCCGCATACCGTTCACGGCGCCTGCGGCGGCGAGCACGCCGGAGCGGTCACGCTCGTGCAGGAATTCCAGGGTGCAGTCGTCGTCGAAGAATGCCTTCAGACGCAGAACCGGATCGCGCGGATCCAGCGATTCGCCGACTGCCTCGGGGGCCGTGATTGTCATCGAAACCTCCTGTCGCGCCGAATTATCGGGCGTTCAGTACTTCCCGAAGGTGAGCGCCACATTGTGCCCACCGAATCCGAACGAGTTGTTGATCGCGTAGTTGTAATTGCCGGGACGCGGCGAACCGGCGACGACGTCGAGGTCGATGTCCGGGTCCAGGTTCTTCAAGTTGAGCGTCGGCGGGATGACACCGTCGCGCAACGCGAACACCGTCAAGATGGACTCGACCGCGCCGACCGCGCCGACCGAATGTCCGAGCGCGCCCTTGGGTGCGAAGACGGCAGGCTTGTGGCCGTGCATCGCGTTGTTGATCGCCTTGCCCTCGGCTATGTCGCCGACGCTGGTGCCGGTGGCGTGCGCGTTGACGTGGTCGATGTCGGAGGGCTGCAGACCGGCGAGCTGGATCGCCCGAGTCATGGCATGCCCGGCCTGCTCACCGTTCGGATCGGGTGCCACGATGTGGTAGCCGTCCGAGGTGATGCTGGCGCCCATCAGCCTGGCCAGGATGTTGGCGCCACGGGCCTTGGCGTGCTCTTCGGTCTCGATGACGATCAGCGCGCCTGCCTCGCCGAACACGAACCCGTTGCGGTCCTTGTCGAACGGGCGGCACGCACCCGCCGGGTCGTCGTTGGTGGTGGACAGCACGATGCGCATCTGGGCGAACCCGGCGATCGGCACCGCCTCGATCTTGGTCTCGACCCCGCCGCAGATCGCGACGTCGGCCTCACCGAGCACGATGTTGCGCCATGCGTGCGCGATGCCCTCGGAGCCGGACGCGCAGGCCGAGATCGGGGTGACGACCCCGGCCCTGGCCTTGCGTTCCAGCCCGACCGCGGCGGCTGCCGAATTCGGCATGTACATCTGTACCGCCAACGGAGACACGCCACGCAGGCCCTTGGCCCGCATGGCTTCGTACGCGAAGAGCAGCTCTTCGCTCGACCCCATGCCGGTCCCGATCGACACCATCAGCCGCTTGGGATCGACGTCGGGCTCCCCGGCGTTCTTCCACACGCGCCTGCTCATCACCGTCGACATCTTCTGCAGATACGACAGCCGACGCAGTTCGACCCGCGTCAGCTCACCGTCGAAATCCTCCAGCAGATGCCCCCCGATGCGAACGGGAAGGTCGTACTCCTCGACGAACGAATCACCCAGCAGGCGAATGCCGCTCTGTCCCTCGAGGAGCTTCTTCCACGTGGCCTCCGCGTCGGTCGCCAAAGCGGTCGTCATGGCGACGCCTGTGACGACAACGTTGGGGAAGCCGTTCCCCGTAGCCAGCCCACTCATTTCGCTGCGATGGTTCCTTCCCCCCAACGCCTCAGTACTTGCCGAAGGCAAGAGCGACGTTGTGTCCACCGAATCCAAATGAGTTGTTGATCGCGTACTTGTAGTCGCCGTACCGGGGCTCGCCCGCGACAACATCCAAATCGATTTCCGGATCGGGTGTCTCGTAGTTCAGTGTCGGCGGGATGACACCGTCGCGCAGAGACAAGACCGTCAGCACGGACTCGAGCGCACCGACCGCACCGATGGAGTGGCCGAGCGCCGACTTCGGCGCATAGATCGCGGCATGTTCCACACCGGCGACCCGAATGGCATTGGCCTCTGCGGTGTCACCGATGGGGGTGGCCGTGGCGTGGGCGTTGACGTGGTCGATGTCCTTGGGCTCCAGGCCGGCAAGCTCCATCGACCGCTTCATTGCGTGGCCGGCGCGCAGACCATCGGCGGCGGGCGCCACCATGTGGAAGGCGTCGGACGTGATGCCTGCACCCAAGAGCCGGGCCAGCGGCTGTGCGCCGCGAGCCTTGGCATGCTCCTCGGTTTCGATCACCATGAGCGCCCCGGCCTCGCCGAACACAAACCCGTCGCGGTCCTTGTCGAACGGACGAGAAGCGCCCTCGGGGTCGTCGTTGCGGGTCGACATGGCGCGCATCATCGAGAACGCCGCGATCGGCAGCGCCTCGATGCCGCCCTCGACACCGCCGCAGACGGCGATGTCGGCATCGCCCATGACGATCTGCCGCCACGCGTGGGCGATCGCCTCGGAGCCCGACGAGCAGGCCGACACCGGTGTCATGACGCCGGCGCGGGCACCGAGCTGCAGGCCAATGACCGCCGCAGCACCATTCGGCATGATCATCTGAACGGCAAGCGGCGACACCTTGCGGGGGCCGCCCTCGTTCATCAGGTCATAGGTCTCGACGATCTTCTCGCCGCCGCCCAGGCCGGTGCCGACAACAACGGCGAAGCGATCCCCGTCGACCTCGGGTGTTCCCGCGGCGTCCCAGATCTGGCCGCCGAGCAGCTTGGCCATCCGCTGGACATACGACATGCGCCGCAGGTCCAGCCTTCCCATGTGGTCGTCGACGTTCTCCTTGAGGTGGCCGCCGATACGCACGGGCAGGTCCCACTTGGTGACGAATTCGTCTTCGAGGACGCGGATGCCGCTCTCGCCTGCCAACAAGCCCTTCCACGTGCTCTCGATTTCCGGCGCGATCGATGTCGTCGCCGTGACGGCGGTTACCACAACGCTGGGGAAACCGCCGTTAGCAGTGGAAGGCCTGGTCACGGGCGATCCGCTTCGATCTTCTCGCGCAGCGCAGCAGCGGCCTCAGGGTTTTCTTCCTCGAGCTTCTGGATGTAGCTGACGACGTCACCGACGGTGCGCAGGCCTGCGAGGTCCTCGTCGGGGATCTTCACGCCGTACTTGTCCTCGGTCTGCACGGCGATCTCGACCATCGACAGCGAGTCGATGTCCAGGTCGTCGACGAACGACTTCTCCGGGGTGACCTCCGACGGCTCGATGCCGGTGACCTCTTCGATGATCTCGGCGAGACCGGAGATAATTTCTTCCTGAGTGGCGGCCACTATGGCTCCTTCTAATTGGTTGTGTTACTGCGATTTACGTTGTTATGCGGTTGTACTGACTCCAGCGGCGCCGGAAGTCACACCTCTAGAGCTCGGTTAGCCCGTCCAGGTCGGCAGGGCCTTTGACGGCATGCGTCGGAACCCCTTTGAGTTCTCGCTTGGCGATTCCGGCGAGTGTCCCGGCGGGCGGGAACTCGACGATCGCGGTCACGTTCGAATGGCGGAGCGTCTCCGTGCACAGATCCCATCGCACCGGCCGGGTCAGCTGGGCGACCAGCTTGCTCATGGCATCGGCCCCCGAGGCGACGGGCTGTCCGTCGGCGTTCGACAGCAGGGTGGCCGTCGGCTCGGACGTCGCAACGCGCTCCGCGGCGGCGGCGTAGCCGTCGGTGGCCGACGCCATGTAACGCGTGTGGAACGCGCCCGCGGTGGCGAGCGCGCGGACGCGCGCCTTGGCGGGCGGATCCTCGGACAGCTTGCTCAGTGCGGCAAGGCTGCCCGCCGCCACGATCTGACCGGCCGCATTGCGGTTCGCGGGCACCAGGTCGAGTTCCTCGAGGCGGCTCAGCACCTCGGCCTCGTCACCGCCGAGCACCGCGGACATGCCGGTGGGCTCCACAGCGCAGGCCTTGGCCATCTCGGCGCCGCGGGTGGCGGCCAGCGCGACGGCGTCGTCGCTGGAGATCACTCCTGCGACCGCGTACGCGGCGATCTCACCAACGGAGTGGCCGGCTGCGATGAAGTCCCGGTCGGCCAGCAGGCCGCGCTTGGTCAGCTCTTCCCAAGCCAGCAGCGTCGCCGCCACCACCAGTGGCTGCGTCACCGCGGTATCGGTGATCTCCTCGGCCGTCGCGGTGGTACCGAGGCGGGCCAGGTCGAGACCGCTGGACTGCGACCAGGTGGAGATACGGTCAGCCGCGCCGGGCAGCTCAAGCCAGGAGGCGAGCATGCCGGGGGTCTGAGATCCCTGGCCGGGAGCAAGCATTGCGAGCACGTCTCTAAGGAAACACTGAGGGAACGGATCTGCGCCGTGTAAGAGATTATGAACCTGGTCTTATCTTTTTGTGGAGAACCAACAAAACAGCATGTGATGCGACTCCATCGATATCGGGCCGAAATCTGTTACCCTGCCCGGTCCGCCTCAACTGCGGCCTCCGGGGGCCTCGTTATCTGGCCAGCGGGCACATTCGACGTGCTGGAATGCTGTGCTTGCCGCGTCAGGCGGCCCACTGTCGAGGCCACCCGAAGGACATAAGCGTCGCGCGGAGTGGTCGGATCGCGGCCGGTGAAGTCCGCGATGCGCTTGAGGCGGTACCGCACGGTGTTTGGATGAACGAACAGTGCGCGCGCACATGCCTCGATCGCGCCGCCGGAGTCCAGATATGCGTCCAGGGTCTCGGTCAACGCCGGTCCGGCGTCGCCGAGCGGCCTCATCACCTCGGTCTCCAACGCCGCGATCGCCGACGCATCGCCCAGCAGGGCCCGCTCGGGCAACAGTTCGCGGGCGGCGACGGGCCGCGGCGCACCCGTCCAGCCCGCGACCGCGTTCATCCCGGCGATCGCTTCGGTGGCGCTCCAGTGCGCGGCCGACAGCGTGGGTGCGGTCGGCCCGATTACCACCGGCGCGTCGGCGAAGACGCCGACCAGTTCGCCGAGGAAACGGTCCGTCAGCGTCAGCGGGCCTGACACGATCGTCACCAGCCAGGTCCCGTGCACGTCGGAAAGGGCTGCACGTCCGTGCCTGTTGACGACGTCGTGGACGTCGTCGCTGGCCAGGTCGATGCGGTCGGGCTGCGGCATGCCGACGATGACGGTGGCGGCCGCGGTGGCGTCCCAATTGAGCGCCGCGGCCTGGGACTGCAGGTCCGGTCCGGTGTGGCCGCGGACCACCGCGTCGACGATGTTGGCCTCCATCCGGGTGTCCCACGCACCTCGCGCCTCTGCCTGGTCGGCGTAGGCGGTGGCGGCGGCGAACGCCAGATCGCGGCTATACCGGAGGATTCCGGCCGTCAATGCCGTCAGCTGGTCCTCCGAGCGGGCCAGTAGCGGCACCACTTCTTCGAAGAACTCCATGGTGACCCGCACCATCTCCACGGACTGCCGCAACGCGATGCGTCTGCGCAGATCCTGCGGCACGACCTCGAATGCCTGCGCCGTGTAGCTGACGTCGCTATTGGGATTGTGCATCCACTCCACGAAGTTGACCACCGCGGTCTGCACCACCAGCTGAACGCTGGCCCGCTGCGACGCCTCGAGGTCGCCGAAGAACGGCAGCCGTTCCTCGAGAACGTGCACCGCCTGCGTGGCCAGCCGCCCGGAGTACTGGTTCAACCGGCGCAGCACCGATTCGGGGACGGTCTCCAGCACCTCCAGCGTGGAGGCGGGCGGGATGAACCGGTTGTCGGCCATCCCTAAAAGCTACGCCACCTTTATGGCGGAATCCTCCAAGGACGGTCGCGGGTCACGCCACCCCGGGATCGGATGTCTGCTCCGGCGCCGCCAGCACGTCGTCGATCTCGTACTTTTTGGCGGCCTCGATGGCGACCGACTGGTCGATCTCGCCGTCGGCGGCCAGCGCCTCCAGCACCGCCACCGCCACCGACTCGGCGTCGGTGTTGTAGTAACGCCGCGCCGCGGGCCGGGTGTCGGAGAAGCCGAAGCCGTCGGTGCCCAGCGTGGCGTAGGAGTTGGGCATCCACGGCCGGATCTGTTCTGGCACAGCACGCATCCAGTCCGATACGGCCACGGCGGGACCGCGGGTGTCGGCGAGCGCCTGGGTGATGTAGGGCACCCGCGCCGGACGATCCGGATGCCGCAGCTTCTCCTTCTCGATCTCAACACCGTCCCGGTTCAGCTCGCCCCAGCTGGTGACCGACCAGACGTCGGCGGCCACGTCCCATTCCGAGGCCAGCATCTCGGCGGCCCGAACGGCCTCTGGCATGGCCACTCCCGACACCAGGATGTGGGCCTGCTTCGACTTCTGCTCCGGAGCCGGCCGGTAGCGGTAGATGCCACGTAACAAGCCCTCCACGTCCAGCCCCTCCGGTTCGGCCGGCTGCTTGTACGGCTCGTTGTAGATGGTGATGTAGAAGTAGACGTTCTCCGGATCCTCGCCGAACATGCGGGCCAGGCCACTCTCGACGATGTAGGCGATCTCGTAGGCGAACGCCGGGTCGTAGGCCACCACGGCCGGGTTGGTGGCGGCCAGCAGCAGCGAATGCCCGTCGGCGTGCTGAAGCCCCTCGCCGACCAGCGTGGTGCGCCCCGCCGTTGCCCCGAGGATGAAGCCGCGGGCCATCTGGTCGGCCGCCGCCCAGAGCCCGTCACCGGTGCGCTGGAACCCGAACATCGAATAGAAGATGTAGAGCGGGATCATCGGTTCGTTGTGCGTCGCGTACGCCGTGCCCGCCGCCGTGAAGGTCGCCGTCGACCCTGCCTCGTTGATGCCTTCGTGCAGGATCTGGCCGATTTCACTTTCCTTGTACGCCAGCATCAGGTCGGCATCCACGGCCGTGTACAGCTGGCCGTTGCGGTTGTAGATCTTGAGGCTCGGGAACCAGGAGTCCATGCCGAAGGTGCGCGCCTCATCCGGAATGATTGGCACGATGCGGGGGCCGATCTCCTTGTCGCGCAACAGTTCCTTGAAGGTGCGCACCATCGCCATGGTGGTCGCGACCTCTTGGTTTCCCGACCCCTTCTTGAGCGCCTTGTAGACGTCGCGGGGTGGCAGCGTCAACACCTTCGACTTGGTCCGTCGCTCCGGCACGAAGCCGCCCAACGTCCGTCGACGGTCGAGCATGTATCGGATCTCGGGTGCGTCCGGGCCGGGGTGGTAGTAGGGCGGCAGGTAGGGGTTCTTGTCGAGTTCCTCGTCGCTGATCGGGATGCGGATGGCATCGCGGAACTGCTTGAGGTCTTCCAGGGCAAGCTTTTTCATCTGATGAGTCGCATTGCGGCCCTGGAAGTGGGCGCCCAGCGAATAGCCCTTGATGGTCTTGGCCAAAATCACCGTCGGCTGACCCTTGTGCTCGGTGGCGGCGCGGTAGGCCGCGTAGACCTTGCGGTAGTCGTGGCCGCCGCGCTTGAGATTCCAGATCTCGGTGTCCGACATCTTGTCGACCAGCGCCTTGGTGCGCGGGTCGCGGCCGAAGAAGTGGTCGCGCACGTAGGCGCCGTCGTTGGCCTTGTAGGTTTGGTAATCCCCGTCGGGGGTGGTGTTCATCAAGTTGACCAGGGCGCCGTCGCGGTCGGCATGCAGCAGCGCGTCCCACTCACGGCCCCACACCACCTTGATGACGTTCCAGCCGGCGCCGCGGAAGAACGACTCGAGCTCCTGAATGATCTTGCCGTTGCCGCGCACCGGGCCGTCCAGGCGCTGCAGGTTGCAGTTGATCACGAAGGTCAGATTGTCCAGCGCCTCGTTGGCGGCCACCTGGATCAGCCCGCGGCTCTCCGGCTCGTCCATCTCGCCGTCGCCGAGGAACGCCCACACATGCTGGTTGGAGGTGTCCTTGATGCCGCGGTCATGCAGGTAATGGTTGAAACGGGCCTGGAAGATCGCGTTCATCGGGCCGAGGCCCATCGACACCGTCGGGAACTCCCAGAAGTCGGGCATCAGCCGCGGATGCGGATACGACGGGATGCCGCCGCCGGGATGGCTGTGCTCCTGGCGGAAGCCGTCGAGCTGGTCGGCGGTCAGCCGACCCTCCAGGAACGCGCGTGCGTAGATGCCGGGAGACGCGTGGCCCTGGATATAGATCTGGTCACCGCCGCCCGGGTGGGACTTGCCTCGGAAGAAGTGGTTGAAGCCCACCTCGTAGAGCGCCGCCGAGGAGGCATACGTCGAAATGTGCCCGCCGACACCGACTCCCGGCCGCTGCGCGCGGTGCACCATGATCGCTGCGTTCCACCGGATCCAGGCGCGGTAGCGACGCTCGATCTCCTCGTCGCCGGGGAACCACGGTTCGAGTTCGGTCGGAATGGTGTTGACGTAGTCGGTCGAGGTGAGCGACGGGATGGCCACTCGCTGCTCGCCTGCGCGCTCGAGCAGCCGCAGCATCAGATAGCGCGCCCGCGCTGGGCCCTGCCGTTCCAGCAACTGATCGAAGGATTCCAGCCACTCGGTGGTCTCTTCGGGGTCGATATCGGGCAGGTAGCTCGCAACGCCTTCACGGATGACGCGCACCCGGTCGGGTTCGGCTGCGGTGCCGGAGTTTTGGGCCAGGTCCTGGCGCGCGAACTCGGTGGTCAACTTCCACTCCTCGTCTCCAGGTATAGGCCTCGACAACCCCTATCGTCCACCCATCGTGCCGCACTTGCACTGCCGGTGGTGGCTAGTGGAATGAACCGCCGACCAGCCGTCCAAACCGGTAACGTCTGCAGACTGTGCAGACGGGGGCGCTTACCAGGTCATGGCGGCTGCGGATCGTCGCTCAGGCGGTCGGCAGCCTGGCCGGTCTCGCCATGATCATCGTCGGATGCAGCTCCGTCACCGAGGGCTCACCCAAGGTGAACCCGAACGACGCGCCGGTCTACCGGGCATCGGTTTCGGCGTCCAGCGAGGAGTCGGCCGCCTCGTCGAGCTCCAAGGAGTCCGAACGCCAGAAGTCGTCGTCCACCGAGGCGGTGCACAGCTCGTGCGAGGCGCTGAGCACCAGCAGCGTGGACTCGATCACCGCGGTCAACGACTACGTCAAGGCTTTCAATGACAGTGCTCCGGATGCGGCGGCTAAGGCCGGCCCTGCCATCGACTCCCTCAACCACAGCGCAGACCTCGTCGCCCAGAGCATCAGCGACCCGCTGTCGCCCCAGCTGCGGGATGCGCTCAACGCCTGGGTCGACGCTGCTCGGGGCGTCGCGAACGCCATCGCGGGCAACTACGGGCCCGACGATTTCAACGCCGCGGTGTCCAAATTGAACGACGTCAAGACGACGGCGCTGGACATGTGCGACGCCGCATATCGATGAACCTTGAGCGCCCGGCGTCGCCAACCATGCGGGTCGTGCGACGATAGGACGATTCTACGAGCAGTTGAAGGAGGACCGACGGTGGTCGCGGCGGAGGACGCCCCGAACTTCGCCCTACGGCTGGGCATCCAAAAAGATCAGGTTGTGCAGGAATTGGGCTGGGACGACGACGTCGACGACGACATCCGGGCCGATATCGAGGACGCGTGCGGCGGCGAGCTGCTCGACGAGGACGCCGACGACGTCGTCGACGTGGTGTTGCTGTGGTGGCGCGACGACGACGGCGACCTGGTCGACAGGTTGATGGACGCCATCACACCGCTGGCCGATGACGGTTTGATCTGGGTGTTGACTCCCAAGACGGGCAAACCGGGCCACGTGATGCCCGCCGAGATCGCCGAATCGGCGCCGACGGCCGGGCTGATGCAGACGTCGTCGGCCAACCTCGGCGACTGGAGCGCCAGCAGGCTGGTGCAGCCCAAGTCCAAGGCAGCGGGCAGGCGCTGAGTGAGCGCTTGCGCGAACGACCGGCGGCCGTAGTGCTGGACACGGGAACCGAGGCTCCCGACTTCACGCTCAAGGACCAGAACGGGCAACCGGTCACCCTCAGCGACTTGCGCGGCGGCAAAAACGTGCTGCTGGTGTTCTTCCCGCTCGCCTTCACCGGCATCTGCCAGGGCGAGCTGGACGAGATCCGCGACAACGTGGCCGGCTACCACAACGACGACACCGCCACACTGGCCATCTCGGTGGGACCGCCACCGACGCACAAGGTTTGGGCCACGCAGAGTGGTTTCACCTTTCCGCTGCTTTCCGACTTCTGGCCGCACGGCGCGGTCGCTGCGGCCTACGGGGTGTTCAACGCGGACGCGGGCTTCGCCAACCGCGGCACGTTCGTCGTCGACCGCTCCGGAATCATCCGGTTCGCCGAGATGAAACAGCCCGGCGAGGCGCGCGATCAGGCGGTATGGACCGATGCGCTGAAGGCCCTGGAGTCGGCTTAGGAATTTCCGGTCGCCGGTCGTTGGCGTGTAGCCTGCACCGGCACGGGCGCGTAGCTCAGTGGTAGAGCTCTGGTTTTACACACCAGCGGTCGGCGGTTCGATACCGTCCGCGCCCACCACGATTCATGGAGTTCAGCGAGATTTCGCGATCAATTTGGGTCGAAGGGCGAACCCCCGCTGTGCCAAGAGTGTGCCAACCGGGTTCGCCATATGGTCGATCGCAGAGATACGGGTTTTAGTCAGAGCTCGGCGTTGGCAACGGGAGTCCCGCCGAAAAGCACGTGGGTTGCACGACCAAGAGTCGCGCCCCGCCGCGTAACCGCCGCCAGAAACCGAGATGAAGGCGGGGGTGGATGTCCTCGAGCCAGGGGAAGGAACGCCAAGTCGATCCACCGCAATGCAAGCAATTCAGATCAAGAAGTCTCCGGACTCACCGGGATGCTTCAGGGGCACTGTTAGCCAGCGGAACCGCTTCGCGTTGGCCCTGGCCAGGTTCACCCCCACTCATTTCCCCTTCGTCAAACTGAACTGAATGGTTAATCCACCGGGAGGGTCTTGGGGGCATGCAACTGGGTATGTGACGACGCTTGTGCCGGACAGCGTCGCCGCATCGAAGGAGCTGTTCTCCGTGGCCGTTTCGATGGTGCCGCTCCAGCAATGAACAGTGTTCTGTACCGGGCCCATGATCCAACTGCCGTTCACAAGTTGCGCGTCTGTGCTCCAGCCTTTGCTGCTGGTCACGTGGCGGCAATCTGGTCCGCAGGGGGTGAAGGTCCAGGTGGCCGGTGCTTTGCCATCGCTCCACATGATGGTGTACGCGCCATCGAGATCGTCGGCACACGCTGGACAGGCGAAACCGACGGCGGCGCCCGCAAGAACTACTGCCGCGGTGAAACCCGATGTGAGGTGCATGATGGTCCTATACTGAACTCAGACCTCTGCTCCCGCATGCGATCTCACAAACGGTCGCCAACGGAACGGTAAGATCTGTACCGCTCGTCGTATCCGCGGTCGGCTAGCACTGTCTTCGCAGTCTTAGTTCGTCGGCGTACGCGGTGGTTCATCGCGTCCGCCACCGTACTACCGACATGCTAGGTGCCTTACGTGCCGGAAATCGCGGTTCCCGGATGGGGTCCGCACGTTGCCGAAGGCAGAAGTTGCACCAGCGACACATTCGCCAACAAGGTCAGAGCGCTAAGACCTCTCATGCGCCACAGAAGGACCGGACTCGTCGATCACCTCATTTCCGAGATCGCCACGGCCCACGAGTTCGCCCCAGAAATACTTTCCAAGAAAAGCGTTTACCTCACTTCAAAAGTGCTGACGGTTTTTCCTTTCGAAACTAATCCTAAGTTACCTTTAGGTTGACCCTCCCTGGTTCACAAGCAGGGTTCGTGAGGCCCGAGCACAGACTTCCCGTTGCCAGCGATCCACCGGCCGCCATCAGCGGCTTCACGCAGTTCGGATGCGGCTGCGGCTGGTTTGACGAAATTTCTAGACGGCTGTCAAGGGAGTGCTAAATTCCCGGTCATGACTACGACAATCGAGCCCATCGAAACTACCGATTCTTCCGATATCAAAGAAACCCGGATAGGCCGTCTTCGGATTTTGGTGCATCCGGGCTCAGGCTCCGGTTCGGAATGCACCGGCACATGCGGGTGCATGTGCGTGAGAGAGAACGATGGGCCCTAGAACCGCCTCCGGTAGTGCCTGCCCAGGTTAGCTCTCGCTCCAGTAGCCAGCGGGAGACCGTTGCCCGCTCAGTGCTGGATGTCCTGCCAGGAGCATTCGAGGCGCTCGATTACCAGGCGCCCTTTCTTATCGAGAAGCTGGTGAAAGATCGCTTTGTCGACACTCCTGACGAGGCTTGCGCGCTTTTCACCGAAGTCAAGCGCTACCTGGTCCTAACCCACGTCGACCAAACGACGAACTGGAAGATGCACTCGCTGTGCGTGGATGAGGCTTGGCACCAATTCGTACTTTTCACCGCGGAGTACAGCGGTTTCTGCACCAAGTTTTTCGGTTGCTACCGCCACCACTTTCCGAGCAACGCGCCGAACGCCGGCCTCATGTACATCCCCGAGGCGACGTTAGCCGAGTTCGGCGACCGATACCGTGACATCTTCGGCACGGATTTGCCGCAGGTATGGGACGACTCGAGTTGGGTAACTCCACACCGGCGTGTCGTGAACCGCGATTGCGAACAAGTGGCGTTGGACTCGGTCGACAGGATGGTCGCCTTGATCGACCACGACGGTCGGCCTCTTCTCAGTGTCAGCGAAAACGCACGGGAAGCGCTGCGTTTCCTTGCCATTACAGGCGCCTTCTATGTCCGTGAATTGCCCGGCCACTTGACCGATGAGGAGAAGGTCGCTCTGGTGGCCGCATTGGTGAAACTAAAGGTCCTCCGTGTCGGTTGACAGCGCCGCGCCGCTTGGCGCCGTGCGCCGTGCGATGGCATTGGCGGAATTCAGCCCACGTCTACCCTCGGACGACGGACAAGGCCCAGGAGTGCTCAGTGAAGCTCGATGACCTGTGCGAACTGTTTGACCGGCAGGAGTTCCCCCAATCGCACGTGCGCGAGCATCCAGACAGGGATGCAGTCCTTGCTGCCCGATCGGCGGTAACCGCGGCTGTTCGTGACGACGAGTTCCTCGTCGATTGCGTGGCATACGAGCTGACCCGGCTTAAACAACCGGGTCTGCGTCCGGGGTTGGTTCCATTCTTCATCTTGCCTGAATTTGGGGTCCGCTTTGCACTTGGCTACTGGCCGCCAGGTCGCAGTGCCGGGGCGCACGAACACACGGCCTGGACAATCACAGGCGTCTGTCACAATCAGCTGACAGTCCAGACGTACGACCGCGATCAGTCGTACCGCCATCAGACGCTGGTGCCGAAAAATCGCTTCGATGCTCTTGCTGGACAAGTCGGCTTCATCTACGAACCGTGCATCCACGATCCACGCAACCCGACAGACCGCTGGTCGCTGTCGCTTCACGTCAGCAGCCCGCGCGACGGTGAGCAGCTGACAGACCAAGAACAATGTCTGCCAATTCTCGATGAATACTTCACTCGCCAGCGAACTGATTATGGTGCCCCCTACGAGGAGGTTGTTGCGACTCGACGGCGGCAGCTCAAGATCCGTGCGATCGCCGGATTCCTCGCACAGGTCGATGCCGTTCCGGTGGCGGACTTGTTCGAGCGGTGCGTCCAGCAAGGTTCCTCAGCAACCGGCCGCTTCATCCACGGCTTGGGCAGAACTGACCTCATGAACGGCGGTCGGCCTACGGCGCGCACCCTCGCTCGTTGCCACGAGAGTTTGGTTCTCAGCTATCGAGAAACCGACGATTTTGTTGCTCTTGGCGTCGAGACACAGCGTGGTTGGGTAGAAGAATTGGCCGTTTCACGCGTCGCACGTGAGGCGATTGCTTTCTGTATTGGCGCACCCCGGTTCGATGTGCTCGAGCTACCGGGATGCCTAACCGATGACGAGCGATGGGCGATCGCAGACGCATTGGAAGAAAGCGGACTGTTCACTGTTGCCGCCAGTGAATGACATCGTTGCCGAAGCCGTGGGTGTAGTGCAGGGAGTCGTTGCCGCGCGCGAGGATTTCTTTCGCCGACGGTGTGGCTCCAACCCGGAAGCACTGCGCTGCCTCAATCGCACGCACCGCCCGTGGTCTTCCATCCCTCCACACCGACCACAACTGCCGACATCGGCGTTGCCAACCGACGGCCGCTGTCCATAGGAGAAACTCATGTCGTTGATCGGAACCCTGCGGGGGGACCCCGGCGCCGGCGGCCCGGTCGGCGAGGGCCAATCACGCATACACCGGCTCCTCGGCACCAGCGCGGCCATGGCGGCGCTGCTGATCATCGCGGTCACAGTGGCTGGCTGCGAAGGGCCTCATCCGATCGCATCCACGCAAACAACTTCACCGCAGCGCGCGGCGACCTCGCTGGCGCCGCTGGTGGCGTCCGACCAGCTGGACTCCATCCTGCTAACCGTCGCGGACGTCAACGCCGCGATGGGCGCCTCGGGCATGCAACCCACCACGCCGATCGCTCATGCGCCACGGGAGGTGGTCGAGCGGACGCTATCCAATCCCGACTGCCTGGGCGCCTTCTTTGTCGGCGAGCCGCCCGCGTATCAGGGGAGCGGATACACCGCGGCCAGCATCGTGACGCTGCACGAGATGGTAAACAACCCCGACCACCGCCTCGGGCAGGCGGTTGTGAGCTTCCCGTCGGCCGATCGGGCGCTGGCCTTCTTGAAGACCTCGGTGGGCGAATGGCGGGCCTGCGCCGGAAAAACCCTCGTCGCAACCCACCTGGAGCAGGTCTACCGGTGGACCGTAGGAAACCTGGTCGGGGATGCCCCGGCGATTACGCAGTTGAACACGCTCGAAGGCGGCAACGGATACGTTTGCCAGCACGTGCTGCGCGCGGTGTTGAATGTGGTCCTCGACGTCAATGCCTGCGGATATCAGATCAGCGACCAAGCCGGCCGGATCGCCGAAAAGATGGCGGCCTCGGCCACCCGGCAAGCCCACTGACGGGCGACCGCGCGGCGGACGGGACGATACTGCTCGGCCCGCGTTGGCGCACTTGAGGATTCATCCCAGGTCTATCCCAACCACGAATCTATCCGAAGATCCCCGGGAACCCGCCGGCGAACGGCCGCAAGTAAAGTTAGATAATCGCCCGTGGGAATTCAGATTTCTGACGCCCGCACTCGCCGGTTCCCGCCGGCCCATTCACGATGGTGGACGACGACCGCGGTTTCGAAACGGCCCGCAACGGAGGGCCACAAGCTAGCGTTTTCGGCGTCCGAGTTCGTCGATGTGGAATGCCGAAATGCGTTGATTAAGGCCAGTCCCTATGCCCGCCATCCTCCCAGCCCCCGATGAGCGTGACGACCAGCCGAGGCTGCCATACATGGCTCGCTGGCTCGAACGGGTCACCAACCCTGTCGGTAGCACGAAGTATTTAGAATCGAATTACCAAGACGTGCAACAAGAGCACTGAGGACAACGACACTTGACGAGCAGGACATCAGTAGACGTATTAGTTGTCGGCACCTCGATTGACCCCCATATCGAGGCCGTCACTTCGCTCCTGCCTGGAAAGCTCGCGGTTGCCCGGCTCGACGTCGACCAGTATCCGTGCGACAGAGCGCTGACGATATCGCTGAGCTCATGCCACCGACACATCGACCTGGAGCGGGGCCAGGACCGTGTCGATCTCACCAGCGCAAAAGTGGTTTGGTTTCGTCGCTTCGGACCACCGGTGCTGGCCACCGGTGTGCCCAGCGAATATCGCAGGTTTTGTCTGGCCGAGGCCGAGCATCTGCTCGATGGCGTGATTTCGCTGCTTCGGCCCGCAGTCTGGATCAACGAGTACTGGTCAACGCGACGCGCGTCGACTAAGCCTTATCAGTACTCGGTAGCCGCTGATGTCGGCTTTGTTACGCCGCAGACGTTGATCACGAATAGCGCGTCCTCCGCGGCGGAATGGATAGCGAACAGATCCGAAATAGTTGCAAAGACACTGTCCACGCCAATCATCACAGATGACGATGATGAACGGGGCTTCGCTTTAACACATGTCTTGTCGGATAGCGACAAGTCTGATCTACAACCGGTCTCGGTCACGGCAACACAGTTTCAGGATCTGATAGATGTCGGCTACGAGCTGCGGATCACAAGTATTGGCGACAAGAATTTTGCGGTACGCATTGACAGTGAGGCCGCTGAAGTGCACGGCGTCAGAGATTGGCGAAGCGAGAAAATCAAATCGAGGTACTCATGGTGCGAGTTGCCAAGCGACGTCGACGAGAGGCTCACACGGCTCCACCGCGCACTGGGCCTGAGCTTCGCAGCCAGCGACTTAATCGTCGATGAGCACGGCAAACACTACTTTCTCGAAACCAATCCACACGGTAGGTGGAGGTGGTTAGAGAAAGCGCTTGGTTCTTCGCCCATAACCGAGTACTTCGCCGAATATATTACTAAGGGCACGATGGCAGGAATCTAGTACGAAGTGCAGCAGGATTGTCACTCTGCGTCAGCCATATCTCGGCGCCGCCGCGAAGAATTAGAGCTGTCCCTGTGAGTGATCAATCGCCGCGCAACGTGGGTCGCCCCGGGGCTTCAATTCAGCCAACGATGCCGTGGAATCGGACACTGCTGGGGGCACTTTCTTCGGAGTCTCCGCGATTGTGCGGTTTCGGACGCGAATCGCCCGCAGATCGTCCGAATCCGCACAGTCACCCGCGGCGATGCGCCGGCTACACGCTGACTTCGTCAAGCAGGCATTCAGCGACAAAGGCCCCAAGCGGACCGCACGGACTGAGAATCAGCGCAGATCATAGGCTCCTGGGGCACATGATGACACCGCGGTACGCGTGCGCCGCGCAGACTGTAAATTTAACGGCGAATACCCGGGTGTCCTCCGCAGGGTGGCAATGCTGATTCTCTCAAGACTCTGATACGACCAATATGCCCGGGTGCCAACTCCTGGTCTTCCTTTATTCGGCGCTTTATGGGCCGGAATGGGCAGAACTCAACCGGTATCGATCGGATTCATCAACAGCGAATAACGCTGCTGCACAACATAAACCGGACCTTTGGCTACTCAACCGGAACCATCATTCGCTAATCCGTTGGTCGCAGGTAGTGCCCTGTCATGCGGGACGATCGACCGACGGCCCGCCGGACGGCGTGAGGGGTCATGAGTCTCAGAGCTAAAGAATTGCGACTGGTGGAGCGGGAAGGTTTGGACAACATCCGTTCTGCTTAGGACCACGGTGAGCCCACTAACCGTCCGGAAACCGGACAGGTCCGAAACTCCGTTGAAGGCCGAGGTGCGTGAGGCTGCCTCGCATGGATGACGCGACAAAGGAATACGCCGGCAAGATCGAAGCTGCGGTTTGGGAACAGATTTGGGAACAAAACTCTGCGAAACCGCCTAAAACCAATGCGACCACGTGATGGGCTCGCTGGGTGAGTACGCCTGGGGCGGAGCGCCGAGCACCGTGTTCTGGTTCGACGACCCGGCGGAGGAGCTGATCGGCATGCTGCCGACCCAACTGGTGCCCTCGTCGACCCACCCGGTACGCCGGGAGATCCGCGTGCTGACCTACCAGGCGCTGACCGAGTGAAGCTCCCCGACTTCGCCTACCACCGGCCTTCGACAATCGATGAGGCCCTCGATCAGCTGGGGGAATTCGGGGACGACAGCACTGTGCTGGCCGGCGGCCAGAGCCTCGTCCCGCTGCTCGCCCTCCGTCTGGCTCGTCCCGAGCACGTCATCGACATCGGCCGCATCGCCGCGCTGGCTGCGATCACCGAAGACGAGGGCGGTCTCCTCATGGGCGCGCTCGCGCGTCACACGGACGTAGAGGACTCGCCCGTCGTGCGTCGGGCCCAGCCTCTGGTGGCCGCGGCCATGCCCCACATCGGCCATCGGGCCATCCGTAACCGCGGCACCGCGTGTGGGAGCATCGTCCATGCCGACCCGGCCGCCGAGCTCCCTGCCGTCGCCTTGGCGGTGGGCGCCGAAATGATCGTGCGAAGTCGTGACGGCGAGCGGACCGTTGCCGCCGCCGATTTCTTCCTCGGGTACCTCTCGTCCGACGTCAACGACGACGAGGTGCTCACCGGCGTGCGCTGGCCCATCTGGCCGAGCTCAGCCGGGTGGTCGGTGCAGGAGGTGACCCGGCGGCACGCGGACTACGCTCTGGTCGGTCTGGCTGCCTCGCTCGACGTGGACGGCACCGGCCGGGTTGCCGCGGCTGCGCTCTCCTTTTTCGGCGCGGCCAGCAGGCCCGTCCGCGTCAGCGAAGCGGAGGACTTGATGCTGGGCGAACCGCCCACGGCCGAGCTCTTCGCCGAGGCGGCCAGTGTCGTCACCCGATCGCTCGAGCCGCCCGACGACAACCATGCCAGCGCCGCCTACCGGGCCCACGTCGCCGGCGTCCTCACCCGTCGCTGCCTCGCTGAGGCTCACACCCGAGTGGGCGCGGCATCATGACCGACCTCCACCGGATCGCCGTCAGGGTCAACGGGGGGGACGAGGAGCTCGAGGTCGAAGCCCGCCGGACGCTGGCCGACGTGCTCCGCGAGGACCTCGGCTTGACCGGCACCCACCTGGCTTGCGAGCACGGTGTGTGTGGGGCCTGCACCGTCCGCGTCGACGGCCGGGCGGTGCGTTCGTGCCTGATGTTGGCGGTCCAAGCGGACGGCACTGACGTGGAGACGGTCGAGTCCCTCGCCGAGGACGGGGTGCTCCACCCGATCCAACAGGCGATGTTGGAAAATCATGCGTTCCAGTGCGCCTTCTGCGCGCCGGGCTTCCTCATGACCATTCGCTGCCTGCTTGATCACAACCCGACGCCCACCCGGGAGGAGATCCGGAAGGAGCTGTCGGGGAACCTCTGCCGGTGCACCGGGTACCGGAGCATCGTCGACAGCGTCGAGGCCCTCCTGACCGGTCACCTGGGGGTAAGTGACCATGCGTGAAGCCATCGCCGGCCGGTTGGTCGGCGCTCGGGTCCAGCGGGTCGAGGACCCGCGGTTGCTGACCGGCCGGGGTCGCTACGTCGACGACCTGACGGTGCCGGGCATGGCCCACGCGGCGTTCCTGCGCAGCCCCTACCCGCACGCGCGCATCGCGGCCATCGACGTGGCCGCGGCACAGGCGCTGCCGGGCGTGCGGGCGGTGTTGACCGGTGCGGACATGCAGACCATGACCGGCGCCTTCCTGGGAATGATGCCGCTCGATGGGCTGTACGACCCGCCGTTCTTCGCGCTGGCCGTCGATCGGGTCCGCCTGGTGGGCGACCCGGTGGCGATCGTCGTGGCCGACACCCGCCGCGTCGCCGAGGACGGGTGCGAGCTGATCGAAGTCGAGTACGAGGCGCTGCCCGCGGTGGCCACCATGGCCCAGGCTCAGGACGCGTCGCGTCCGCCCATCTGGCCCAAGGCCGGCGGCAACGTGCTGTACCGGGCCATGAACTCCTATGGCGACGTCGATCAGGCCTTCGCCGATGCCGACCGCGTCATCACCCAGACTTTCGAGCAACACCGCCACTCCAACCAACCCATGGAGACTCGCGGCACCGTCGCCGAGATCGACCCGGTGACCGGTGAGCTGATCCTGCACTCGGCCACCCAGTCCGCCCACAGCATGCGCTGGGCTGTCGCTCTCCTGCTGGGCAACCAACCCATCTGGCAGTCACTTCGCAAGCTGGCCACCAATCGCGAGCACACCAGGAAGTTCGGTGCCGGCGCCCGCGCCTACATCAAGGCCAACCCGTCGCTCCTCGGCATCAGCAAGCAGATGATGCCGGCCATGACCAAGGCGGCCATGCGCGAGCCCAAACGCCTGTCGTACATGATGCGCTCGATGCTGGCCCTGGTCGCCAAGGATCCGGGCGAGATCCCGACCGTGATCGCCGGCGACATCGGCGGCGCCTTCGGCGCCAAGACCGGGGTGAGCCGGGAGGACGTTGCGCTGTGTGCGGCCGCCCTCCACCTCGGGCGGTCGATGAAGTGGATCGAGGACCGCAATGAGCACCTGACCGTCGGTGGGCAGGCCCGGGAGGAGACCCTCAAGATCCAGGTCGCGGTGAAGAACGACGGGACCATCCTCGGCTTCCGGGTGAGCATGACCATGGATGTCGGCGCCTACCCGGGCTTTCCCGTCGGAGCGCCGTTGTACGCCCGCACCATCGAGGTCATGATCCCGGGGCCGTACCGGCTCCGAGGTCTGGAGTTCGAGACGGTGCTCACCGCG
Organism: Mycobacterium sp.; assembly: GCF_032159565.1. Lineage (GTDB taxonomy): Bacteria > Actinomycetota > Actinomycetes > Mycobacteriales > Mycobacteriaceae > Mycobacterium. Next base: position 2,097 of record NZ_JAVHWR010000233.1, on the reverse strand, counting down.
TCCAACAAAGGGACCTACGTGGCCTACCGCGGGCCGTGGGCCGCCGAGACATGGGTGCGCGAACGGATGATGGACGTCCTCGCCCGGCAGCTTGGGATCAGCCGGGCGGAGGTCCGCCTCCGCAACATGATCGGCCCTGACGAGCTTCCGGCCAAGATGGTCACCGGGCCGGCCCTCGACGTGCGGATGTCCGCACGCGTCACCCTGGAGAAGGCCCTCGAGCTGGCCGACTTCGCTGGGTGGGAGGCGCAGAAGGAGGCGGCGCGCGCCAAGGGCCGGTGCGTGGGTATGGGCTTCGCCACCTACATCGAGGCAGCGCCCGGGCCGCCTGGATTCTTCGACTTTGTCATGCCCGCGTTGGGCGCCATCGGCTCCGCGGAGCCGGCCCGGCTGGTGCTCGAGGCCGATGGGATGGTGACCGTCCACACCCAGCAGGTGCCCCACGGCCAGGGCCATGAGACCACGTTGGCTCAGGTGGCCGCCGATCAACTCGGCGTCCCGATGAGCGGCGTGCGCGTGCAGTACGGCAACACCCGTGTCGCGCCGTTCGGGATAGCGGGCACCGGCGGGAGCCGGTCGGCGGCGATGGCGGGCGGCGCCGTGACGGTCGCGGCAGCGGAGCTCCGCGACCGCATCGTCGACGTTGCCGCTGATCTCCTCGAGGCGTCGCCGGCCGACCTGTTGGTCGAGGATGGGCGGGTTTTCGTGCAGGGCACGCCGTCCATCGCGGTCACGCTTCCCGAGGTCGCGGGCGAGGCCATGCGCAGGGGTCCGGAAGTGCCGGGCGGCGGCGCCATGCTCGTCAACAGCCAGTGGGACGGCGGCGAGGGCGGGTGGGCTCAGTCCACCCACGTGTGCTGGGTCGAGATCGACCTCGAGACCGGGCAGGTGGCCATCGACCGCTACCTCGTGGTCGAGGACTGCGGCGAGCTGATCAACCCCGCCATCGTCGACGGTCAGATTCGAGGCGGCGTGGCGCAAGGCGTCGGCGCGGTGTTGTACGAGAAGTCCACCTACGACGACGACGGCAACTTCCAGGCCGGCACCTTCATGGACTACCTGATTCCGACCTCGATGGAGATACCCGAGATCGAGATCCACCACGTCGAGACGCCGTCGAGCATCAAGGCCAACTACCGGGGTGTCGGGGAGGGTGGCATGATCGGCGCGCCGGCGGCGATCACCAACGCCATCGAGGACGCGCTCTCGGAGTTCGGCGTAACCATCACCGAGCAGCACCTACCCCCGACCCGGATCCTCGAGCTCGCCGGCGTGATTCCTGCTCGACGCTGACCGCAGACCTCTGGACGGTCCCGACCGGACGGGTTATCTCGAGACGATCTCGACCAACTCTTCGAGTGCGTTGAGATTGTGGCCGTCGACGAGCTCATCGATGTACGGCAGTGCGGCGGCCATACCGCGCGCCAGCGGAGCGTAGCCGGGTGACGCCTTCAGTGGGTTCACCCACACCACCCTGTAAGCCACCCGCGACAGGCGCGCCATCTGATCGGCGATGACGGTCGGATCGCCGCGCTCCCAACCATCGGAGAGAATGACCACCACAGCGCCCCGGGACATTCCGCGCATGCCCCAGCCGTCGTTGTAGGCACGCAGGCTATCGCCCAGTCGAGTGCCTCCGGACCAGTCGGCTGCTGCGACACCGGCACTCTTCAGGGCTTGATCGGGGTCGCGGGACGACAATTCGCGCGTCAACCGGGTGAGACGTGTGCCCATGGCGAAGGCTTCGACACGTCGGCGACCGGCGACCGCCGCGTGCATGAACCGCAGCAGCGCCCGGGAGTACCTGTCCATCGACCCGCTGACGTCGCACAGCAGAACAAGCCGGCGTGGTTGCAGCGACGGCGCGTACCACGCTCGCCGGATGGGCTCGCCGCCGGTGCGTAACGCATGGCGCACCGTCGCGCGGATGTCGGGTGCGTGGCTCCGCCGCCGCCTCGCGGGCCGACGCCGCCTGCTGCGTCGCATCGAGGCGGTAGCCCGAAGCCGGGCCATCAACTGCTGGGCCTCGGCGAAGTCGGCCGCGGTGTAGTCACCGAAGTCTTTGCTGCGCAACAACTCTACCGGGCTGTACCGCAG
>NZ_JAVHWR010000232.1:0-14150 GCF_032159565.1 Mycobacterium sp. | reverse complement strand
ACCGACATCACGAATTCCGCACCGGCGGGGTCGCTTTCGATGTCGACCTCGGTGTAGCCGATCCCTTCGGCCTTCAGCGCGGTCTTGAGCCGGAAACAGTAGCCACACCACGACGTGGTGTACATGGTGAGCTGGGCGTCGCTTGCTGTCATAACGATTTCAACGTATCCGAGCCCGGCGAAATTCTGTAATCCGGGCCACGCGGCTCGCAGGTCCCGGCAATGTCGGTGCGCACTGACATGATGGAGCCCATGTCTGTCGACTCCGCGCACGTGAGGAGCGAAGAAAGTGCCGCGCATGTGAGGAGCGAAGAAAGTGCCGCGCGCACGAGGAGCGACTCAGACGCCACGCATCTCGACGAGCTGGACGACGAGCAGCGCGAGGCGGTGCTGGCCGCGCGTGGGCCGGTGTGTGTCCTCGCCGGTGCGGGTACCGGCAAGACCAGGACCATCACCCGGCGCATCGCGCATCTGGTGACATCCGGACATGTCGCCGCGGGCCAGGTGTTGGCAGTGACGTTCACCCAGCGCGCAGCCGGTGAAATGCGTAGCCGGCTGCGCGCGCTGGACGACGGGTCCGGCACCGGATCCGTGCAGGCGATGACGTTTCACGCCGCGGCCCGTCGTCAGCTGCAGTACTTCTGGCCGCGAGTGGTCGGTGACACCGGCTGGCAACTGCTTGACAGCAAGTTCTCCGTGGTCGCCCAGGCCGCCAGCCGGGCGGGGATGCAGGTCAGCACCGACGACGTGCGCGACTTGGCGGGCGAAATCGAATGGGCGAAGGCGTCGCTGATCAGCCCCGAGGACTATCCGGCCACCGTCGCCAAGGTGGGCCGTGACATCCCACTCGACGCCGCCAAGGTGGCGGGCGTCTACGCCGGATACGAAACGCTCAAGGCGCGCGGCGACGGTGTGGCGCTGGTGGATTTCGACGACCTCCTGCTGCACACGGCGGCCGCGATCGAGAACGACGCGGCGGTGGCCGAGGAGTTCCGCGACCGCTACCGCTGCTTCGTCGTCGACGAGTACCAGGACGTCACCCCGCTGCAGCAGCGGGTACTCAACGCCTGGCTCGGTGAGCGCGACGACCTGACGGTGGTCGGCGACGCCAACCAGACCATCTACTCGTTCACCGGCGCCACCCCGCGGTATCTGCTCGATTTCTCGCGGCGCTTCCCCGAGGCCGCGGTGGTGCGGCTGGAACGCGACTACCGGTCGACCCCGCAGGTGGTGTCGCTGGCCAACCAGGTGATCGCCGCGGCCCGCGGCCGGGTGGCGGGCAGCAAGCTGCACCTGATCGGTCAGCGGGATCCGGGGCCGAAGCCGTCGTTCGCTGAGCATTCCGACGAGGTCGCCGAGGCCGCGGCGGTCGCGAAGAAGATCACCCGTCTCATCGAGAACGGCACTGCGCCGTCGGAAATCGCTGTGCTGTACCGGATCAACGCCCAGTCGGAGGTGTACGAGGAGGCGCTGACCGCAGCGGGCGTCGCGTTCCAGGTACGCGGGGGGGAGGGGTTCTTCAGCCGTCAGGAGGTCCGGCAGGCGCTGCTGGCGATGCAGCGCGCGGCGGAACGGGGCGCCGACGCGCCCGGCGATGAATTGCCGCCCTTGGTGCGCCAGTTGCTCGAACCGCTCGGATTGACGGCCGAACCACCGTCGGGGACGCGGGCCCGCGAGCGGTGGGAGGCGCTGACAGCGCTCGCCGAGCTCGTCGACGATGAAGTGGCGCAGCGCCCTTCGCTCGATTTGCGTGCGCTGGTCGTCGAGCTTCGGCAGCGCGCCGACGCGCGGCACCCACCCGTCGTGCAGGGCGTCACCCTGGCCTCGCTGCATGCGGCGAAGGGTTTGGAGTGGGACGCCGTGTTCCTCGTCGGTCTGGCGGACGGAACTCTGCCCATCTCGCATGCGCTGGCGCACGGACCCGAGAGCGAGGCCGTCGAAGAAGAGCGCAGGCTGCTGTACGTCGGAGTCACAAGGGCCCGAGTGCATTTGACGCTCAGCTGGGCGCTGGCGCGCAATCCCGGCGGCAGGCAGGGGCGGCGTCCGTCGCGCTTCCTCAACGGCATCGCCCCGAACTCACAGGCCGACACCCCGAACAAGCCGCGAAAGCCGCGCGGCCCGACCCCGCGGTGCCGCGTCTGCAACAACGCTCTGACCACACCGGCGGCTGTCATGTTGCGCCGCTGCGAAGGCTGCCCGTCGGACCTCGACGAGCAACTGCTCGCCGATCTCAAGGACTGGCGGCTGCGCACCTCCAAGGACATGAGCGTGCCCGCGTATGTGGTGTTCACCGACAACACGTTGATCGCGATCGCCGAAACGCTGCCGACCGACGAGGCCGCGCTCGTCTCGATACCCGGCATCGGCGCCCGCAAGCTCGAGCAGTTCGGACCCGACGTGATTGCGTTGGTCAAAGGCCGCCAGTCGTCGTAAAGATCGCGCCAAAACCGCAGGTCAGAAAATTGGTTGTGGTAAATGCCTGCTACGCTTAGCCTCAAAATCACACCCGAGCGGACGAGAGGAGGGTTGCTGCGATCATGGCGATCATCAATACATTCACCGGCGTAAGCTTTGCCGGCATGGCGCAGACCCTCCATGTCCCGGCAATCGGTGCCGCGGCCCATTCCGCTGCCGCTGCGATTACGCCGCGTAAGCCGCGTACCGCCACCGCGATTGTCGCGTCCGTGAATCGGGGCAACATCTAGCAAGCCCAGAAAGCCGAATGGCCACGGACCCGAAATCACCGGATCCGTGGCCAAAGTTTTTGGGACACCCCCGAACACCTGGTCACAGATCCAAGGAAAACGAAGATCATCGACCAGGAAGTAGGTGAACGGACATGTCTGGCCCTCTGACATGCCGAAAGAGGACGCTACCGGCCGTGCCGTGCCATGTCGGCGATCCCGACCTGTGGTTCGCGGAAAGCCCCGTCGATCTCGAGCGTGCCAAGACACTGTGCGCAGCCTGCCCGATTCGACGGGAGTGCCTGATCGCGGCGCTGGACCGCAACGAGCCGTGGGGCGTTTGGGGTGGGGAGATCCTCGAACGCGGCACGATCGTCGCGCGCAAGCGGCCACGTGGGCGTCCACGTAAGGAACCGGCAGCCGCCTGAAACGGCTGCCGGTTTCCGGCGTTTCGCAAGAGCGAGAAGCGCTAAGGACTAAGACGCCTCTTCGGCGAAGCCCGGAACCAGTTCGGTGGCAAGCCTTCTCGTCGGAATGTAGGCATCGAGCTGGCAGGAGATCGCGACGTTGGAGGCGATCACCCGCATCGGGATCGCCAGCTTGGCGGGAATATCCATCTGGCGCGCGGCCCTGATCTGGCCGGCCGCGCGATCGATGTTGACGGCGGTCATCTTCTGTAGCCACTTACGGGTGTAGTGGAAAACCTCGACCTCGAGGGGCTCGACATATTGGCGCAGCATGTCGTCGAGTTCGCGGGTCGACACCTGCTCGCCCTTCTGAATGAAGCCGATCTTCTCCATCGTCGGCAGCAGGTTTTCGTAATCCCTGTTGAGCGCGAAGCGCGTCGCCATGCCCAGTTCGGGCGGAATGCCCCCGGGCAGCGGCGCAACGGCGCCGAAGTCGATGACGCCCATCTTGTCGTCGGGCAGCAGCATGAAGTTGCCCGGGTGCGCGTCGCCGTGCATCATCTGCAGCCGCCGCGGCGCGTCGTAGGTCAACTCGAACAGCCTGGAGCCCATGAGGTCGCGCTGCTCCTGCGTGCCCTCGCGGATGATGACGGACATCGGGATGCCCTCGATCCACTCCTGGATGACGACCTTGGGCGCGCTGGCCACGATGTGCGGCACCACGAAATGCGGATGTCCCTCATAGGCTTTGGCGAACGCGCGCTGATTGTCGGCCTCCAGCCGGTAGTCGAGCTCCATCTCGGTGCGCTCGACCAACTCGTCGACGACCCCCTGCACATCGGCGCCGGGGGAGACCTGCTTGAGCACCTTGACCATCCGCTGCATGGTCTTCAGATCGGCGCGCAGCGCCTCGTCGGCGCCGGGGTACTGGATCTTGACCGCGACCTCGCGCCCGTCGGACCACACCGCCTTGTGCACCTGACCGATGCTGGCCGACGCCACGGGCTTGTCCTCGAACGACGAGAACCGTTCGCGCCATTTCGTACCCAGCTGACCGTCCAGCACGCGGTGCACCTTGGCGGCGGGCAACGGCGGGGCTTCGCGCTGCAGCTTGGTCAGCGCCTCGCGGTAGGGCTTGCCGTACTGCTCGGGGATCGCGGCCTCCATGACCGAGAGCGCCTGGCCGACCTTCATCGCGCCGCCCTTGAGCTCGCCGAGCACGGTGAACAGCTGCTGGGCCGCCTTGTCCATCAGCTCCGCGTTGACCTCGTCTCTCGACTTTCCGGTCAGCCGTTTGCCGAATCCGAGCGCGGCGCGTCCCGCCATGCCGGCCCCGAGGCCCGCAAGCTTGGCATTGCGCGCTGCGCCGCCGCGTTTGATGTCGCTCACCCGTCCATCATCCATGAAGTATCTGGGCGTCCGGCCACCGTGTGGCAACAATCGTTTTCAGTTGCACTGGCCGCACCGCGGATGCCGCGACCACCGGCGGGCGACGGTCGAGCCGGTGTTGACGTCGAACTCGAGCGTGGTGTCCAGGGTCGACGGCGGATGCGGCGCGCGGTCCATCCCGACGCCGCCGCGCACCGCGACGATGACCCGGTCGACCTGGTTGAGCGCCAGCGCCGCGGTGGCCAGCACGGTCGCCCGGTCGGCGCTGCCGACGGTGTCGCGTAGCTGAGCGGCGACGGCCGGCCAGCCCGCATCACGGTCGGTGCGGTGCAGGTCCGCACAGCGAAGACAGCTGGTCATGCCGGGCACTACCAGCGGTCCGACCAGACCGGAGCCGTCGCGAACCCGCACCGGCAGGTGCGGTATCCGGGCCGTGTGCAGCTCCCGCAGCATCCGCGGGTCGGCCACCAGTGCGTCCGACAGCACGACGAGGTCGGTGCTCTCGGAGGTGACGGCGGCGTGGGGCTGGCTGCTCTGTTTGATCCTGGCGCCCGAGCAGCGCAGCGCACTGGCCAGCAGGTCCGACAGCGGCCCTCGGCCGTGAATCCGGATCGACGCGGAGCGGGTGCGGGGCCGCGGCATCGCCATCGCAACGCCCGCGTCGACCAATGCGGCAAGCAGGTCGGCCACCGCGGAAGCGTCGACACCGTCGGCCAGCCCGTGCACCTCGGCGTCGGTGGCCCCGCATTGCAGGGCACGCAACAGGTCGCCGAGTCTTGTGGTGGTCATCCCAGACGGCGGACGAACCAGCACCGCGCGCCGAGGATCCCAGCCCACCTGGACCATTCCGTCGGGCCGGGACAGCACCGGCATGGCCGGGTTGAGCGCATAGCGCGTCATCATTCGACCCTGCCACGCATTGCACAGCGGCCAGGAGTTATCCACAGGCCGCGGATCAGTCCTTCTTGTCGTCCTTCTTGTCGCCTTCGCCTTCGCCTTCGCCGTTGTCGAGGTCGCGCACGTCTTTCAGGGCGTCTTCGATGGCGGCGTCGAAGTCGCTGGTGTCGCCGCCGATGACGCGGTCGATGAAGCCGGCCGGTTCGTCGAGGTCCTCCGACGACGGCAGCAGGTCGGGGTGATTCCACACGGCGTCGCGGGCGTCGATGCCTGCGGCCTGGGTCAGCTTCTCCCACAACAGCGCGGCCTCCCGCAGCTTGCGGGGCCGCAGCTCAAGGCCGACCAGTGTCGCGAACGTCTGCTCGGCGGGGCCCCCGGTGGCGCGCCGCCTGCGCAGCGTCTCGCTCAGCGCGGAGGCGCCGGGGATTCGCTCCCCGAGCGCATCATTGACGACGGTCTGCACCCAGCCCTCGATCAGCGCCAGCAGCGTCTCGAGCCGTTCCAGCGCGGCGGTCTGCTCGGGTGTGGCCTTCGGTTCGAAGATGCCCTGGTTGAGCAGCTGCTCCATCTGCGACGGGTCGGTCAGCGACGCCGGGTTGAACCCGGCCGCGAACTCCTCGATCCCGCTCATGTCGATCTTCATGCCCTTGGCGAAGGCTTCGACGGCGTTGAGCAGCTGGCTGGACAGCCACGGCACATGGCTGAACAGACGATGGTGTGCGGCTTCGCGCGCGGCGAGGAACGTCATGATCTCGCTGCGCGGCTGCTCGAGGCCTTCGGAAAGCGATTCGACGGCACCGGGCATCAGCGCGGCGACACCCTTTGGGCCGAGCGGCAGACCGATGTCGGTGGACGTCAGGACTTCCTTGGACAGCTTGCCCAATGCCTGGCCGAGCTGCGAGCCGAAGGCCATGCCGCCCATCTGCGTCATCATCGACAGCAGCGGGCCTGCCATGGTCCTGGCCTCCTCCGGCAGCGCCGAGGCCCACACCGTCGAGATCTGCTCGGCCACCGGGTCGCACAGCCGTTTCCAGGTGTCCAGCGTGTTGTCGATCCAGTCGGTCGGCGTCCACGCGACGGCCTTGGTGGTGCCCGCGGGCAGCGCGGTCACCCCGTCCAGCCAGGTTTCGGCCAGGTGCACGGCATCGCCGATCGCTGCGCTGGTCGCCTCGGGCACAGGCGCGACGAAGCCGATCGCGCTCGACGCCAACTGGCGGGCGAGGTCGTAGTTCACCGGGCCGGACTGCTTGCCGCCGGGTGTCATGCTGCCGGCGCCGCTGAACATCTCACCGAGGCGGCTGAAGATCTGACCGAGTTGGGAGATGTCGAATTCACCGCCGCCGAACGGATCCTGCCCGGAGCCCGAGCCGGACCCCGATTCGGCATCCTTGTTGCGCTTGTCGCGCTCGGGGTCGTCTCCGGGCGAAAAGCCGAAGGGCAGGTCAGCCATGTCCACAACGGTACCCACCAAGGGCGGGTCGCGTCGCGGCCGCCGTCACGCTCTCAGTGAACCGCGTTCGTAAGGCCGTCTACTGTTGCTGGCGTGAATAGGCGGATTTCTACGCTGCTGGTAGCCATGGCGCCGATCGTCGCCTTCGGCGTGCTGCTGGCTCTGGTGACGGTGCCGTACGTCTCGCTGGGTCCCGGCCCGACGTTCGACACCCTCGGTGAGATTGACGGTAAAGAGGTCGTCGACATCAAGGGCGCCGACGTACATCCGACGACCGGACACCTCAACATGACCACGGTGTCCCAGCGCGACAACCTGACGCTCGGACAGGCGCTGACGCTGTGGGTGTCGGGTCGCGAGCAGTTGGTACCGCGCGACCTGGTCTACCCGCCGGATAAATCCAAGGACGAGATCGACAAGTCCAACAACCAGGAGTTCAAACGGTCCGAGGACAGCGCCGAATACGCCGCGCTCGGCTACCTGAAGTACCCGCCCGCGGTGACTGCCGAGACGGTCAGCAAGGACGGGGCGTCGGCGGGCAAGCTCAAAGAGGGCGATGCCATCGACGCCGTGAACGGAACCTTGGTCACCGACCTGGAGCAGTTTCAGGGGCTGATGGCGAAAACCAAGCCGGGCGACGAGGTGGTGCTCGACTTCCGGCGCAAGAACACGGCCCCAGGCGTCACGACGGTAAAACTCGGCTCCGCGCCGGACAAGAAACAGGGCGTTCTCGGTATCGGCGTCGTCGAAGCCCCGTGGGCGCCGTTCACCATCAACTTCAACCTGGCGAACATCGGCGGGCCGTCCGCGGGCCTCGTCTTCAGCCTCGCCGTCATCGACAAGCTGACCACGGGCGACCTCAGCGGAGACAGGTTCGTCGCGGGCACCGGAACCATCAACTCCGACGGCAAGGTGGGCTCGATCGGCGGCATCACCCACAAGATCCTGGCCGCGCACGAGGCAGGCGCGACGGTGTTCCTCGTCCCTGCCGACAACTGCGATGAGGCCAAGTCGGCACATCAAGACGGCATAGACCTGGTCAAGGTGAACAAGCTCGGCGACGCGGTGGACGCCCTCAAGGCGCTTTCTGCCGGTGGCGAAGCATCCCGTTGTTGACCGGGCTGGCTTGAAACGCAGTGCGTAGAGTTGGGGCACCTCAATCAGATGTGCATTGGGCGAACACGGGAGTTGACAAGTGGGTATGCGGCCCGCGGCGAAGATGCCGAAGCTGACGCGACGTAGCCGAATTCTGATCACGGTCGCCCTGGCGGTCGTGTTGCTGTTGCTGATCGGGCCCCGCCTCGTCGACGGCTATGTCGACTGGCTCTGGTTCGGCGAGATGGGCTACCGGTCGGTCTTCGCGACGCAGTTGCTCACCAAGCTCGTCGTCTTCCTCGTGGTGTGGGCGCTGGTCGGTGCCATCGTTTTCGGTGCATTGGCGCTCGCGTATCGCACCCGGCCGGTGTTCGTCCCGACTACCGGTCCCAACGATCCCGTCGCCCGGTACCGCACCGCGGTGATGACGCGGCTGAAGCTGGTGGGCATCGGCGTTCCCGCGGTCATCGGCTTCTTCGCGGGCATTGTGGCCCAGACGTACTGGGAGCGCATTCAGCTGTTCCTGCACGGTGGCGACTTCGGCGTCAAAGATCCGCAGTTCGGCATGGATCTCGGGTTCTACGCATTCGACCTGCCGTTCTACCGGTTGGTGATCAGCTACCTGTTCGTCGCGACCTTCCTTGCATTGATCGCGAACCTGTTGAGCCACTACCTGTTCGGCGGTGTCCGGCTGTCGGGGCGGACCGGTGCGTTGAGCCGGTCGGCGCGTATCCAATTGATCAGCCTGGTCGGCACCCTGATATTGCTCAAGGCGATCGCCTATTGGTTCGACCGCTACGCGCTGTTGTCGAACACGCGCAGCGGTAAGCCGTTCACGGGTGCCGGCTACACCGACATCAACGCGGTGCTGCCCGCCAAGCTCATCCTGATGGCCATCGCGCTGATCTGCGCGGTGGCGGTGTTCTCCGCGGTGGTTTTGCGCGACTTGCGGATTCCCGCGATCGGTGTCGTTCTGCTGCTGCTGTCGTCGCTTGTCGTCGGCGCGGGCTGGCCGCTGGTCGTCGAACAGATCAGCGTCAAACCCAATGCGGCGCAGAAGGAAAGCGAGTACATCAGCCGAAGTATCGCGGCGACCAGGGATGCCTACGGGCTCACCGGCAAGACGGTCACCTACCGCGACTATCCGGGCAATGCGCCTGCCACCGCCCAGCAGGTGGCGGCGGACCGCGCCACGACGTCGAACATCCGGTTGTTGGACCCGACGATCGTCAGCCCGGCCTTCACGCAGTTCCAGCAGGGCAAGAACTTCTACTACTTCCCGGACCAGCTGGCGATCGACCGCTACAACGGGCCCGACGGGAGCCTCCGCGACTACGTCGTGGCCGCGCGTGAGCTCAACCCCGATCGGCTGATCGACAATCAGCGCGACTGGATCAACCGGCATTTCGTGTACACGCACGGCAACGGCTTCATCGCCTCGCCGGCCAACACGGTGCGCGGTGTCGCCAACGACCCCAACCAGAACGGCGGCTACCCCGAGTTCCTTGCCAGCGTCGTCGGCGCCAACGGCAGCGTCATCTCGCCGGGTCCCGCGCCGCTGGATCAGCCGCGCGTGTACTTCGGCCCCGTCATCGCGGGCACGTCGGCCGACTACGCGATCGTCGGCAAGAGCGGCAACGACCGCGAGTACGACTACGAAACCAACACCGAGACGAAGAACTACACCTATAGCGGCAAGGGTGGCGTGGCTATCGGCAACTGGCTGAACCGCTCCGTGTTCGCGGCCAAGTTCTCCGAGCGAAAGCTGGTGTTCCCCAGCCCGATAGGGCCGGACAGCCGAATCCTGTTCAACCGTGACCCCGCCGAACGGGTGAAGGCGGTCGCGCCGTGGTTGACCACCGACACCAGCATGTACCCCGCGATCGTCAACAAGCGGATGGTGTGGATCGTCGACGGCTACACCACGTTGGACAACTACCCGTATTCGGAGCTGACGTCGCTGTCGAGCGTCACCGCCGACTCCAACGAGGTGGCGTTCAACCGGCTGGCGCCCGACAAGCAGGTGTCCTACATCCGCAACTCGGTCAAGGCCACCGTGGACGCCTATGACGGCACGGTGTCGCTGTACGCACAGGACGAACAGGATCCGGTGCTGCAGGCATGGGAGAAGATCTTCCCCGGCGTGGTCAAGCCGAAGAGCGACATCTCGCCCGAACTGCAGTCGCATCTGCGCTATCCGGAGGACCTCTTCAAGGTCCAGCGCGCGCTGCTGGCCAAGTACCACGTCAACGACCCGGTCACGTTCTTCTCGACATCGGACTTCTGGAACGTGCCGCAGGACCCGAACCCGACGGCCAGCAGCTATCAGCCGCCGTATTACATCGTCGCGAAAGACCTTGCGAAGAACGACAAGTCGGCGTCGTTCCAGTTGACGAGCGCGATGAACCGGTTCCAGCGTGACTTCCTGGCGGCCTACATCAGCGCCAGCTCGGATCCCGACACCTACGGCAAGATCACGGTGCTGACGATCCCCGGTCAGGTCAACGGGCCGAAACTGGCCAACAACGCGATCACCACCGATACCGCGGTCAGCCAGGACCTCGGTGTCATCGGCCGCGACAACCAGAACCGGATCCGCTGGGGCAATCTGCTGACGCTGCCTGTTGCCGAAGGCGGCCTGCTCTACGTCGAACCCGTCTACGCCTCACCGGGCGCCGGCGACGCGGCGTCGTCGTATCCGCGACTGATTCGCGTCGCGATGATGTACGAGGACAGGGTCGGGTACGGACCGACGGTGCGTGACGCGCTCACCGAGTTGTTCGGAGCAGGCGCCGACGCCACCGCCACCGGACCGGCGCCCGCGAGCCCACCGGGCGGGAAGCCACCCGCGGCCACTCAATCGGACGGCCAACCCGGGGCGCTACCCAACCAGCAGGGCGTCCCACCCGAGGTGCCATCACCCATCGGGACCGTTCCAACACCGGGCGGACCGACTCAGCTGTCGGCCGCCAAGTCGGCCGCGCTGGCGGATGTGCAAGCCGCGCTCAGTGAGCTGCGCACCGCACAGCAAAGGGGCAACTTCGCGGAGTTCGGCACCGCGCTGCAGCGTCTGGACGATGCGATGAACAAGTACGACACGGCGAAGTAACGCAACAGGGGTTTGCTACCTACCTGAATTCAGGGCAAGATCGCCTTTTGAGGTTTGAGCAAACTAGACCTTTGGGGCGGCGTCGATGGAGAACTGGACGCGATTCGCGTGGAGCCGATTCGCGGCTTTGGGCCGCGTCGGTTGGGTCGGCGTGGGTGTTTTCTCCGTCGCGCTGGCGGTGATGGCCACCTGGGCCCTGTTGTCGTGGGGTCGTGGGATTCATGTCGTATGCGATCGCCGACACCGTCTACCTGTTCCAGTCGGCGGCGGGCACGTATCTGGAGGGCACCTTAATCGATGCGTGCTGGCCGATCGCGTCGCTACTCATCGCCATCGCCGCCTGGCTGCCGTCGTCGGGTAAGAGCCCCCGCCCGAAACCCGGTCTCTCTTCGTATGTTCCGGCGGTCCTGTGCGCTGGTGTCGCGCTGGCCGTGGCCGTGTTGGCCAACCAGACCCGCGTCGCGGTGGCGCTGGCCGCGTTGTCGCTGATCGCGGTCGCATGGCGGTTCGCCGTCACGTTCCGCGACGTCAGTGCCACCGCGGAGGCGCACCGCCAGGCCATGACGGACGACTTGACGGGGCTGCCGAACCGGATGTCGCTGGCGACGACGCTGACGGCCGTTTCGGTCGAGGAGTCCACGGGGTTGTTCCGGTCGCAGACCAGCCGGGCGCTGTTGTTGCTCGACATCGATCAGTTCCGGGAGATCAACTACTTCGCGGGCAGGCATGTCGGCGACCAACTGTTGAATCGTGTTGCGGCACGGCTATCCCGGTCGGTGCGGTCCGGCGACGTGATCGCCCGGACGGGTGCTGACGAGTTTGCGATCCTGTTCGCCGACGGTGTCGACATCACGACTGCGCGGGCGCGGGCGGGAGCGCTGCTGGAAGCGCTGCGTGCGCCGTTCAAGCTCGATCCGATCACGGTGCAGATCGAAGCGTCGGCCTCGATTGCGTTGTTTCCCGACCATTGTGAGCACCCCAACGATCTGTTGAACAGTGTCGAGACGACGATGGGGCACGCCAAGGAGGCGCCCGGCGAGATCGTGGTCTTCGACGCGGGCAGGGTGCGGTCGGAGAAGGACTACGACGACTACCTCGTTGAGGACCTGCGTGCCGCGCTGTCGGGCGGCGAGCTGACGTGCTTCTACCAGCCCAAGATCCGCGCCGACGACGGCCGAGTGCATAGCGTCGAGGCGCTGTTGCGGTGGCAGCATCCACGTCGCGGTCTGCTGCTGCCCGAGGAGTTCCTGCCGACCGCAGAGCGGGCCGGCTTGATGCGCCTGGTCGGCAATTGCGTGGTCAACCTGGCGCTGGGCCAGGTGCGGGCATGGCATGACGACGGCGTCCGGATGACGGTTGCGGTCAACTTGTCGATGGTGAATCTGCTGGACCTGGATCTCGTCGACACCGTCGACCGGCTGCTGACGGCCCATCATGTGCCGCCGGAGGCGCTGATCCTGGAAATCACCGAGGGGACCTTCGCGAACGACTCGTCGCGATCGCGCAAGACGGTGTTCGCGCTGCGGCGCCTCGGGGTGCGGATCTCGCTGGACGACTACGGCACCGGGTGGTCGTCGCTGGCGAGGCTGCAGGACCTGTCGGTCGACGAACTGAAGCTGGACAGGATCTTCGTATCGCGGCTGGCTGAGGACCCGCGGTCGATCGCCATCGTGCGGTCCACCGTGGCGCTGGCGCACAATCTCGGGGCGGACCTGGTGGCCGAGGGGGTCGAAGACGAGGCGACTCTGGCTGCCCTGCGTCGGTATGGCTGCAACATCACCCAGGGCTTTGTGCACACGCCGCCGTTGCCCGCTGACGAGCTGCTTTCCTGGATTGCGCGCTGCACGCCGCAGGTCGCGGTGAGCGATTTGGCGCTGCACCCCCACCTTCGGTAACCTGGCGTTCACCCGTCGCGGGGTGGAGCAGCTCGGTAGCTCGCTGGGCTCATAACCCAGAGGTCGCAGGTTCGAATCCTGTCCCCGCTACTAAAAGGAATCGGCCCCCGGAAATCACTCCGGGGGCCGTTTTCATGCCGTTTGTGAACGGATTTGTGAACATCAGTCTTTGCTGATAATCCTGAGTGCTCTCGAATCGCCCTGGTAGTGCATGCAGAATCGAGTTGTAGTCAACGAATCAAGGTTGCTACGAGCCTAGACAGACCGCAGTGGGCGGTGTTCGAGCGTTAGAGATGTCGCGGGGCCATGGGATGGGTATCAGGCTCCGCCAACCATCCGGAATCCAGCGGACCGACCGGTGCCCAGGGTCTCAGAACCAGGGTTTTGCGAACATGAAGGTTGCGCCGTGGCATCGCGGTCATAGGGTGCGATTTCTGAACTTAACGAGCGGAACACTGCGCTGCGCTCTTGGCGTGAGAGACCGACACTTCGATGCCACGCCCGGGTGGTGGCAGATGGATCTTCAAGCTCGAACCAGCCCGCTCCTCGGCTGCACGCTATTTCGAGTCGCCGTGCCCGCGGGCTAGGTCTGTAACGATCGCGAGGCGACGCCGCCGAACTACAACCCGTTGATCTGCGGACTGTCACAATATTGACGTGGATGTCGGGAGGGTCCGGTACGCCCGCAATGGGGCTGTTCGCCTCGCCTATGGGTGATGGGCGACGGGGAGACGCCGGTGGTCCTGGTTCCCGGCTTTGTCAGCAATGTCGACCTGTTCGACGATCCGACCTGGCAGTTCAACGGCATCTTCGAGCGAATCGGTGCGTCGAGTCGTTTCGTCGCGTGGGATAAGCGCGGCACCGGATTGTCCGATCCGGTGGACCATGTCCCCACCCTCGACGAGAGGATGGACGACCTGCATGCCGTTCTCGACGCCGCCGGTATCGAGAAACCAGCCCTCTGGGGCATCTCGGAGGGCGGACCGATGAGCGTACTCTTCGCCGCCACCTATCCCGAGCGGGTGCGCTCCATGGTGCTCTACGGCACCGTGGCCCGGTTCTCCCAGGAACTTCCCGACGTCCCCTGGGGAGCCCACGCCGGAGCAGTACACCGCGATACTGGACGAGATCGACGCCGATTGGGGGGACGGGGCCTTGGCCGAGATCTTCTTCGGCTCCGTGGCCGACTTGCCCGGTTTCCGGGAGATGTGGGGCAGGCAGCAGC
>NZ_JAVHWR010000178.1:0-28679 GCF_032159565.1 Mycobacterium sp. | reverse complement strand
GGCGGTATTTTGGGCGTTTTTGCGTCTGCTCGGCAGGAGAGGTGATGAGTTTTTCAGGCGACGGCGGTCTGCATCGGTGACCGACCACACCAGCACAAGGAGACCCCAACGTGCCCACCCGCCAAGGCGCACCCGTAGGTGCCCCCACCTGGATCGACCTCGCAACCTCGGACCTCGAACGCGCCAAGCAGTTCTACGGCAACGTGTTCGGGTGGACGTTCGAATCCGCCGGACCCGAGTACGGCGGCTACGTCAACGCCTTCTCCGGCGGCCACGCCGTTGCGGGCCTGATGACCAACGACCCGCAGTGGAACAGCCCCGACGGCTGGACCACCTACCTGCACACCGCCGACATCAGGGCCACGCTCGCAACGGCTATCGAGGCGGGTGCGGTGACGTGCGCACAACCGGTCGAACCGATGGAGGTGAAGGACAAGGGCTGGATGGCCATGCTGGTCGATCCGACCGGTGCGTTCTTCGGGCTGTGGCAGCCCATCGAGCACCACGGCTTCGAGGTGTTCGGCGAGGCCTGTGCTCCGATTTATCACCAGCTGACCAGCCGCGACTACGCCAAGGCGCTGGACTTCTACCGGAGGGTGTTCGGCTGGCAGATCGAGAGCGTTTCCGATACTGACGAATTCCGCTACAGCACTGCCGATTTCGATGGCGAAGCGCTGGTCGGGATCATGGACGGAACGACGATCACTATGCCCGAGGGTGTGCCGTCGAACTGGTTCTTCTTCCTCGGCAGCGATGACGTCGACAAGACGGTGGCACTGGTCAGGGACAACGGCGGCAGCGTGATCCGCGATGCAGAGGACACGCCGTACGGCCGGTTGGCGGCTGTCGCCGACCCGACCGGTGCGGGCTTCAACCTGTCGTCGCTGGATCAGTGACATCGGTGGTCTGCTGGATACCCTGTCCTTTACGCAGGGTGTCCAGCAGTTCCCGATACGGACCCACCAGGTAGGCGGTGTCCCTGGCGCTGAGCTTGGTGTCGCGTCGCGGGTGGAGCCGAACCGGGCTGCCGGGCCGGGTAATGGCGATGACCCGCGTCTGCGTCGACAAGTCCGCCATCTTGATGCCGTCCAGGTCACTGCCCGGTTGCACGTAAACCCCACCGACCATGAACGAGCGCTGCCCCACCAGGAAGGTGCCGAGCACATCCAGCCCGAGCGCGGCGCCGATGAACCACGGGATAGCGAGATCGACTGTGGACCGGACATTTTCGAAGCCGAACCGCTGGGCCACCGCCGCCCCCAGCGTCCGGTCATAGACCCGCAGGACGATCGGCACCTTGCGGTGGCCGAGCATCTCATGCAGCACGATGCCGGTTTCGATGTTGGCGATGTCGTCCTGGGTGAGCACCGCGACCCCGCGGGCGTCGTCGATGCGCGCCGACTCGAGCGTCTCGCGCAGAGTCGCGTCACCGAAGATCACCGGCACGTCGAGACGGGCCGCCGTGGACAGGAAGCGGTTGTCGTCCTTGCGCTCGATGACGACGACGTCGTAGCCGGCGGCCGCCAGATCACCCACCACACGGATGCCGAACGAGCCGAGGCCGACGACGATGATGTGGTTGTGCAGGTGGCGTACCCGCCGCCGTCCCGCTGAGTGAGCGAGTCGCCGCGACAGCAGGACGTCGGCGACGAAGGCCACGAGTATCGCCGTGGTGGTCACCCCGGCGAACATCAGCAGAATGCTGAAGAGCCGCAGCCAGGTCGGCTGCTCCATGAAGCTGAAATCGCCGTATCCGACGGTGGCTATCGTCTCGGTGCTGAAGTACAGCGCGTCGATCCAGCTCATACCTGGCGGACGTTGGTAGGCGAAGCGCAACAGCACCGTCGCCATCAACAGCAGCACCGACGACGCCGCCAGCGCGCGGTAGAACATCGGGTTGAGGTCCTCGCGGAAGGCCCGCACCGCGTCGATGGCGCGTCGGATCGGCGGGCGTCGCCTGCGAGTCGCTCTGATTGGCTTCGCGACCGAAATGTTCTGCGCGGCAAGCTCGTCGGCGGTGCCGATCATCGCTGTCCAGTCGCCTTCGTGAACTCTGAAGTCGCGTCCCGGGCATGCGACCACCTCACCGGGAGTTGCGGACGTCTCGCCGTAGACCACCGCGACGGGTGCCAGATCGCCGTAGATCTCCCGCAGCGTGCCGTCGCGTGGTGCATCGGTTCCGGAGACGATGAAATCCACGCCGGCGAGCGAGATGGTGTGAGCGGTGCGGGCGAGGCACGCCTCAACGACGGACGGTGCCGCGAGGTCAGCGACATCGAGGATCGCGCCCGGGCCGTTGTCCTGCGCCATCGCCTCGCGAAGAACGCCGTTCCCGAGGCGGGCCACCACTCGTACGTCGGGGTTGGCCTGCCTGGCGAGAAGGGCGATCTCGAGGTTCAGATCGTCGTCGTCGTCAGCGCAGATCACCGCCTCGGCGTCGGTGACGCCGGCCGCGGACAGTGCGTCGGGGGACTGCAGGGTCACGACACTCATGCCCGCGGTCGTGAGCTCCTCGACGATCCGCAACCCAAGCGCATCGTCACCACAGACGATGGTGTGCCCACGCATGCTGAGCACGCTACTGCGCGAACTGCGTGCCCGAAGGGTGAAGATAAAGGCATGCCAAGCCAGAAGACCTACCTCAAGGCATGCATCAACGGCGCCAGGACGCCGGATCAGCACCCGAATCTGCCGGTGAGCCCCGAGCAACTAGCGGCGGCGGCCGTCGCCGCGCATCAGGCCGGCGCGAAGGCGGTGCACATGCATCCCAAGACCGCCGACGGTGCCGACTCGCTGCAGCCCGAGGTCGTCGGGGCGGCGGTGGAGGCGGTGCGGCATGCCGTTCCCGGCCTACCGGTCGGGGTCACGACCGGCTTCTGGGCACTGTCCGATCCGGACGAACGGCTGCGCACGGTCGAGGGCTGGACGGTGCTGCCGGATTTCGCCTCGGTGAACTGGCACGAGCCGGGATCTGAGCCCTTGGCGCATCTGCTGCACACGATGGGGCTCGGTGTGGAGGTCGGCATATTCCACACCGAGGCGGCGGAGTCGTGGGCCCGGTCCGAGATCGCCGCGCACTGCATGCGGGTGATGGTCGAACTCGGCCCCGAGGGTGATATCGCGACCGCCGATGATGTCCTCGGCGAGGTGCTGGCGGCCGGTTCGCCCGCCCCTGTCCTGCTGCACGGCTTAGACGAAAGCTGTTGGCCTCTGCTGGAACACGCCGGTGCGCGGGGTTTGCAGGCGCGGATCGGCTTGGAGGACACCCTGGCGCTGCCCGACGGGTCGCCGGCGCCCGACAACGCCGCGCTGGTGGCGGCGGCGGTGCAGCTGCTCAGTCGGTAGGCGCGGCCAACGCGAAGTCGGCGTAGTCGAATCCGGGTACGACGACACAGCTGACCAGAGATGGCTCGTCGTCGCGTGGGCGGGCCCGCTGCCAGTGTCCGGGAGGCACCGCGAGTTGCGGATGTTCGCCCGCCGTGATGTCGCCGCCAAGCAGATGCGTTGCGGCGTCGCCTTGTTCGTCACCGAACTCCAGCAACAGCGGACTGCCGCGGTGGTAGAGCCACAACTCGGTGCTCCGCACCGTGTGCCAAGCCGACTGCTGACCAGGCATCAACAGGAACACGATCGCCGTTCCGGCGCTGCGCGATCCGGCGTAGTCGGGTGGCAGCGCGGACTGGGGAATCGTCAGTCTGCTTCGCCAGGTTTCCCGGAACCAGCCCCCCTCGGGATGAGGGGACAGGTCGAGCCGCTCGGCCCAGTCGGGAAGTTCGCTCATCGCATTACCGCCCTCGATGTCGTCTCGAACCTTCACACTAGAGACGATGTCGAATGACGCGCCGCCGATTGTGCTGATCCACGGGTTGTGGTTGTCAACCAATAGCTGGCAGGGCTGGGTCGAAAGGTACCGCGCCGCCGGGTACGTCGTGCATGCGCCGAACTGGCCCGCAGACCCCGGTATCGGGCTGGCAGGCGCAACCGACCACTTCGACGCCTTTGTCCGGTCTTTGCCCGATGCGCCGATCGTCATCGGCCATGCGATGGGCGGCTTGATCGCCCAGCGGCTGCTCGATCGCGGGTTGGGGCGGTCCGGCGTCGCCATCGCGCCGTCGAAGCCGCGTGGTGTGCTGCGGGCCCCGCTGTCGATGTGGCGTTCGGCGTGGCCGTGGCTACGCGACCCGCGCAATCGGCGCCGAGCGGTGTCGATCAGCCCGGCTCACTTCCATTACGCCTTCGCCAACACCGTCTCGCGCGCCGAATCGGATCGGTGGCACTCCAAGTTGGCGAAACCGGCGAACAGCCGGGCGATCTACGACATCTTCACCGGTGACTTCCAACCCAGGTCGAGGGCGGCCAGCGGCGTCGACTTCGCGAATTCGAACCGCGCACCATTGCTGTTGGTCGCAGGCGATCGTGATCACGTGATGCCGGAGTCGGTGGTCTACGAGAATTTCAACCGCTACCGGCGCTCGTCGGCGCCGACGGACTTCAAGGTCTTTCACGGCAGGCCGCATCTCATCACCGTTCTCGACGGCTGGGCGGACGTCGCCGATCACGCGCTGGTCTGGGCCGCGCGCCACACCCGATAGTCTCATTCGCGTGCCTCGACTGATACCGGGCTGGCTGATCGCGTTCTGTGCCGCGATCCTCGCGGTTGCCGTGTGGCTGCCGTGGCTGACCACCCGGGCGGACGGTGGCGGCCGGGCGAACGCCGTCGGTGGGGTCGTGGGCAACCTGTCGCTGCCGCCGCATTTCGGCGCCGGTCAACTGATCGCGCTATTGGCGTCGGCGTTGATCGTCGCGGGCGCGATGGCTGCGCGCGGGTTGTCGGCCCGGGTGGCATCGTCTGCGGCGCTGGCGATCTCGGTGCTGATCGCGGTATTGACGATGTGGTACTACCGCCTCTATGTGCATCCGCCTGTGGCTGCAGGCTACGGGTTCTACATCGCGGCGGCGGTGACCGTGTTCGCGATCGTGTTGTCTGTGTGGGCGATGGTGGTGGCGTGGGCGGCCATGGGGCGACCGGCGTGAGCGGCTTCGTCGAGCCGGTGACACTCACTGGTCAGCGCTGGGTATCGCTGGAACCCCTTAGCCGTGGCCATGTTACGGAGATCGCTGCGGCATCGGCCGACGGCGACGTCGGCGGCCTGTGGTTCACCGGTGCGCCGTCGCCACAGACCGCTTCGCAGTGGGTTGACATGCGGCTCGGGTTGCAGAACCCCGAGACGGGGCTGACGTTTGTGGTGCGTCGCCTCGACGGCACCGCGGACGCGAGCAGCGATCAGGGAGCCGTGGTCGGGTCATCGAGCTACCTCAATGTCGACGCGCCCAACCGGCGAGTCGAGATCGGTAACACCTGGTACGGCGCGTCGGCACGGCGCAGTGGTATCAACACGGAGACCAAGCTGCTGATGCTGGGCCACGCGTTCGACGTATTGAATTGCGTGGCAGTGGAATTCCGCACGCACTTCTTCAACTTCACCAGCCGCACGGCCATCGAGCGACTCGGCGCGAAGCTCGACGGCATCCTGCGCAGCCATCAACTTGTGCCGGACGGGACGCGGCGCGACACCGTGGTGTATTCGATCCTGGATGTCGAATGGCCAACGGTCGCTACGCACTTGAAGTTTCGTTTGGACCGCCACGGTTAGCGCCGCGACCCGTCACAGCAGTGTGTCAGTCGGCGTCGATGGTGGTCGGAATGCTTCTCTGCCCGCCGCCGTGTGCGACGTCGATCTTGCGCGGCTTCGCCCGTTCGGCCATCGGGATCGTCACCGTCAGGACGCCGTTCTCGTATGTCGCCGAGATAGCGGTAGTGTCGATGCCTTCGCCCAGCGATAGCTGTCGCCGGTAGGTGCCGAAGAAGCGTTCGCTGGTCAGCCACTGAACGGATTCGTCGCTGCGGGCGGTGCGACGCGCCGCGATGGTCAGCGTGCCGTTGTCGACGTCGACGTCGACGGAACCGGGATCGATGCCGGGCAGGTCGGCGGTCAGCACGTAATGGTCATCGATCTTGCACAAGTCCATCGGCATGAACCGAGGAGTGCGATTTGATCCGGTCTGGCTGGTGAGCAAGCCCCGGGTCACGGCATCAAGGTCACTGAACGGATCAAAACGAAGCACAGCAATCCACCTCCTATAGCGCCTCTGAAGCCCGCCACCCTGGCGGGCAGCCAATCACTGTGCGAAAGCGATATTAGCACTCGCGCTCGGGGAGTGCTAGACCGAAACTGCTGACAGATCGCTTTTCGCGCCGAAATTGCGATCTCCCCGCAGTCTCGGCGGAGGCGGACGCGTCAGGTCGCCATGATCAGTGTCCCGCGCAGCGGCAGCGTGCACTGGTCGCAGGTTATGACCGCGGTGAAGCGCCCGCCGCACGCCGTGTGGGTGAGGACCACCGCCGGCCCCTCGGGTGCGTGAAACCACCGCTGAGCCCACTGCAGCGCACAGATCAACACCGGAAACAGGGCACGGCCCTTCTCGGTGAGTCGGTAGCGGTTGTCCGCCATGGCCATCACCCCGTTCGACACCAAGATCGACAGTCGGTCGGCGATGGAGCCCGGCGGCGCTGCGAGCTGGGTCTGGAAGTCGGTGAACCGGCTCATCCCGACGAACGCGGCAACCAGGAGTGCGAACCCCCAGCGATTGCCGAGCACGCTCATCGTCTGCGGGAACAGGCCCGCCTGACGCGGGTCGGACGAGGACCGCCGCCGGGTCGCAGCCAGCGGTACCGAGCGCGCCCACGATCCGCTCGGACCCCATTGGGCGACAACGTCTTTGTCGGTGACGGCATCGCCGCACGAACGGCAGGTCAGTTGCGGGGCGAAGTTCGCGTCGCAGGTCGTGTGGTGCATCGCGGGCAGGCCGCCGGCGTGCCCGGGTACCCAACGTCGTTCCCAGTCCCAGATCGACACCAGCACCGGCCACAACGACCGGCTGCGCGGCGTGGTCAGGTACTCGGCGCGCGGCGGATTCGTCTGGTAGGCCCGCTTGATCAGCAGACCGTCGCGCGTCAGCGACCGCAGTCGGCTCGCGAGCACCGAGTGCGAGATCGGCAGGCGTCCCTGGAAGTCGGCGTAGCGGGTTGCCCCCATCAGTGCCTGCCGGATAACCAGCAGCGTCCACTCGTCTCCGAGTTGTCCGAGCATCCGGCTGACCGCGTTGGTATCGCCGGACACCAATTGCGTTGGCCTGGAAGCGGATTGCTCCACCTAGAGTCCGATCGCGGCGGACGGTGTGTCGGCGGTGTGCCAGCGCCGCAACGACGATCCGTCGGCCCAGGTGGAATGGGTGCCGCTGGAAATGCGCTCCGGCAGCCGCAGCTTGCACACCGGTCCGTCGGCCACCCGGGCGGCGTCGAACACCAGACAGTAGGACGCGTCGTCGTTCATGTCGGTGGTCAGCGTCACCAGATAGCCGTCGTCCTCGGCGACATCGGACCGCGGTGCCATCGCCGTCTCACTGCCATAGACACCGTCGTCGAACGCGTAGCGGTCCTCGGAGCCGGTCTGCAGGTCGTGTTTGACCAAGCCGTCGAACAGGAACCAGCCGGGTTTGCCCGTCGCCGCATAGGTGTAGCGATAGTGCCGACCTGCATAGTTGGCATTGATCATGCCGAACTCGGTGATGCTGTCGGTCAGCTGTTCCTCGGTTGTGGCACCGGTGACCAGGTTGAATCGCCAGCGCCGCAGCCGGGTCTGCAACCGGTCAAGGGCGAGAAACCGAAAAGCCTTCTCCCTGGGGGCACCTCCCGCTTGCGGGGGATTGTCACCTGTCAGGCTGTCCGCCGGCGCCGGGTCGCCTTCGTAGAATCCGTCGAGCACGATCTCGTCGCCGTCCTCGTAGGCGTTGGTGAAGTGCAGGACGAAGGTCGGGTCGGCCTCGAACCACTTGATGTCCTCGGGGCCGCCGCGGCGGGGGATGACCGCGAACCGCGACGGCATGTCCTGATGGAATCCGGGCAGATGGATGTCCGCCTCGAGCAGCTTGGGATCCCAGAACAGCGGAAAGTCGTTGAGAATGGCGTAGTTCGGGGTGAACGCCATGTCGTGCGGCAGCCGCGGGCCCGGCAACGGGATATCGGTGAGGTGCACCAGGTCGTTGTCGGCGTCCACCACGCCGTAGCGCATGTAGGGCGCCTGCTTGCTGTAGGTGAAGAACAGCAGTTCGCCGGTTGCATCGTCGACTTTCGGGTGCGCGGAGACCCCCCATTCGAACGGGAAGCCCCCGTTGAAGTCTTCTTTACCAATGGTTTCGGCTGTCAGCGGGTTGACGCGGTACAGGTCGCCGCACTGGTAGAAGCTGGTCAGCGCGGTGCCGCGGTGCACGATGACGTCGGTGCTCGAGGCGTCCTTCATCAACGTCCGCGCACCCCAGCCGTAATCGCGCCTGGCGACCTGCACGGGCTCGGCCAGGCCCGGCCACAGCGCACCACCGGCTTCGTCCTCGGCCAGCAGGCCGTCGGTGCGGACGAACCTGTTGCGGTAGAACGCCTTTCCGTCTCTGAATCCGACGATGTGGATCATGCCGTCGCCGTCAAAGGGGTGGTAGAACTTGAGCGACGGGTGCAGCGGGTTCTCGGTGTTGCGCAGATACACCCCATCGAGATCGCGAGGGATCTCACCTTCGACGGCGGTGAGATCGTCGGCGTCCCACTCGGTGGTCTGCGGTCGCCATGGCCCCGTCCGGTAGGGATGGTCATCGTCTTCGGGCAGTGTCGACAAGTACTTGCCGACGACCTCGACATCCATCAGGACTCCTTTGCCGATCCGACGACGAAACTCACCGTGGTGCTGGTGCTGCCGCCGAAGTTCAACGTGCCGAATGTCTTTGCGCCCTCGACCTGATACCCGCCCGCGTCGTCGCTGACCTGTTTGGCCGCGTCGAGCAGCATCCGCACACCCGAGGCGCCGACGGGATGGCCGCCGCCGATGAGCCCGCCGCTGGGGTTGATCGGCAACGCCCCGCCGATCTCGATCTCGCCGTTGTCGATGGCCTTCCACGATTCGCCCGGACCGGTCAGACCGATGTGGTCGATGGCCAGGTATTCGCTCGGGGTGAAGCAGTCGTGCACCTCGAAGCCGTCGATGTCGTCGAGGGTCACGTTGGCTCGGTCGAATGCGTCGAGCACCGCACCGCGCACGTGCGGCATAACGTACGGGTCGGCTGCGGCGCGGTCGAGCTTCTGCTGCAAACCCAGCCCGACGGTGCGGTGGCCCCAACCGTCGATCCGTCCGATCGGGCGCGCATCAGGGTGGCCGCGCAGGTAGTCGTCGGTGACGAGGACGACGCCGGCCCCGCCGTCGGTCATCTGGCTGCAGTCGAATCGGCGCAGCCTGCCTTCGATGACGGGGTTGAGCTCGTCGTCTCCGTCGCGTCCGCCGAGCAGGTCCGGCACGGTCCAGCCGCGGGTCTGCGCTTTGGCGTTCGATCGCGCGTTGGCGAAGTTCAATTGGGCGATCGCGCGCAGGTGGCTCTCGTCGAGGCCGTAGCGCCGGTCGTACTCGTCGGCGACGCGGGCGAACATGTTGGGCCACATGAACTTGGCGTCGGTACCTTCGTGTCCGATCCAGGCGGCGGCGCCGAGGTGCTCGGCGGCCGTGTCGCCCGGCACCGTCTTCTCCAATTCGATGCCGACGACCAACGCGGTCCGATAGGCGCCGGATCGCAGATCCGCGATCGCGGCGAGGGTCGCGACGCTGCCAGAGGCGCAGGCGGCCTCGTGCCGGGTCGACGGCGTGTCCCACAGGCCTTCGTGGACGGTGGCGGGCATGGCGCCGAGGTGGGCCTGGCGTGCGAACAGCTCGCCGAAGGCGTTGGCGACGTGCACCACCTCGATCGCTGTGGCCTCCAGCCCCGCCGCGGCCAGCGTGGACTCGACCACTTCGGACGTCAGGTCGGCGAAATCCAGACCTTCACGGGCCAAATTGCGGCTGAAATCGCTTTGATAGCCGCCGAGAATCCAGACGTTACGGGAGCCGCCCATGGCCGGACGATACTACAACTAACAGAGTGACTAGCGCGGAATCGGATTCAAGTAGGGGGGCGGCCCCGTCGGCTCTTGGTCTGAACCGACGAGACCTCAGTGTGCGTGGTGGTCGACCGCCACGCACACCTGACTCGCAGCATTGCCAAGCATGCTTGAAGACAAACGTTGATCAGGTGTTTGATCCATCGAGCACGCCGGTGGTGTGTCTCGCGGCCTCATTGGGAACACTGCCGGTATGACGGAACAGCGAAACCGCGAGCTCGCTGAGCGGATGGCCGAGTTGGCCCGCGTCTCCGCGGCACCACGCAGCGTCAACGACGTGCTTTCCGACGTCACGACCGCAGCGAAAGAGCTGATCCCCGGTACGGAGAGCGCCGGGATCTTGATGGTGGCAAAGGGTGGCAAGTTCGAATCGCTTGCGGGTACCGACGACCTGCCGCATCAGCTGGACGAGCTGCAGATCAAGTTCAGCGAGGGGCCGTGCATGCAGGCAGCCCTCCACGAGACGATCGTCCGGACCGACGATTTCCGCTCCGAGGATCGCTGGCCGCTGTACTCGCCGGCGGTCGTCGAGATCGGCGTGCTCAGCGGCTTGTCCCTCAAGTTGTACACGGCCAGCCGGACTGCGGGCGCACTCAATCTGTTCGCCGTCAGGCCCAACGCCTTCGACGCGGCAGACGAAACGATCGGCACCGTGCTGGCTGCACACGCCGCTGCGGCGATATTGGCCAGCCGCGAAGGCGAAGAGCTGCAGTCGGCTCTGTCCACGCGCGATCGCATCGGTCAGGCCAAAGGCATCATCATGGAGCGCTTCGGGATCGACGACATCCGCGCGTTCGAGATGTTGCGGCGGCTCTCGCAGGACAGCAATACGAGGTTGGTCGACATCGCTCAGCGGGTCATCGATACGCGCGGAGACAGTGCAGACAACTGAGGTGACGGCGCGGCATGTTACTTCTCCGCGGCGCCCCGGGGAACAACCAGAACGGGCACCGGGGTGTGCCGGATGATCTTGGCGGCCCGAGAACCCAAGAACACCCGCGCAATCGGCCCCGACTCACTCGACCCGACGACCAGCAGGTCGCCGTCGTGCCAGTCGACGTCGTTGAGCGCCGACTCCCAGTCGCTGCCTTGTCCGATCACCACGTCGGCGCCCGGCACTTTCGCGTCGCCCAGCACGCGCCTCGCGGCGGCCTCGATGGTCGCACTCCATTCGGCGACCACCTCGGCGGACTCCGCTCGGAACATGGCCGTCACCGGCGGTGCGGGCGCAACGGCGAACGATGCCAGACGCATCTTGGTGCCGAGTCGGCTGACCAGATCCGCGGCGACCCGTAGCAGCGAATCGCATTGTTCTGTGCCGGTGTAGGCCACCGTCACACAGTCGACCTTCGCGGTGTGGCTCGATCGAAAACCGCGCGGCGCCAAGGCAACCGGAACATGCGAACTGTGCAGCAGCCGGTCGGCGACGCTGCTCAGCGATATGCGACCGAAGAGTCCCGCCGCCGAGGAGCCGACCACGATCAGGCTCGCGTCGTGCTGCTGAGCCGCTTCCAGCAAGCCGGTTGGCGCCGACCGGGCCTTCACCGTGGTGAATGTCGCAGGCAGGTCGGCGGGCAGGTCGGCGCGGGCCTGGGCCAGCGCACCGTCGGTCATGTCATCGATCTGCTTCTGAAATGCGCTGTCCTCCCGGACCACTCCGGGCAGCCAGGGCAGCGGCGCGACGATGCATACGACGAGGTCCTCGCCGCTCGACCGGGACAGCAGCGCCGCCAGGTTGAGTACGGCCTTGCCCTTCCGATTCGGGGGATAGCCAACGACGATCGTCACGGTTCGTTGCTCTCGCCGGCGAGGCCGACGTGCTGGCCTCTGGCGAGATGAGAATGACTGCGCGAGTACAAGAAGTACCAGGCGAAGGCGACGGCGATCCAGACCAAGAACACGTAGATCGTGATGGGCCGCAAGGTATAGACGATTGCGAGCGCGCCGAGCACCGACAGAATTGGTGTCACCGGATAGAGCGGGACCTTGAAGGTGCGCGGCAGGTCGGGCGAGCGTCGACGTAGCACGATGACGCCGATCGAGACGCAGATGAAGGCCACGAGTGTCCCGATGCTGGTCATCTCGGCAAGGAAGTTGATCGGAATCAGGCCGGCCATCAGACCGATGACGACGGCAACGATGATGGTGTTCGGCACCGGGGTCAAGGTGCGCGGGTTCACCCGGTGGAATATCTCGGGGATCATTCCGTCGCGCGACATCGCGAACAGGATCCGGGTCTGTCCGTAGATGGACACCAACGTCACGCTGAAGATCGAGATGATGGCTCCGGCGGCGAGGACCGTCCCCGGCCATTTGGCGCCGACAACGTTCTCGAGGATCTGCGCGAGGCCGGCCTCCTGGCCGTCGAACTGATCGGAGGGCTGGGCGGCTACCGCGACGAGCGCCGTCAACACGTAGAGCACCGTGACCGTGCCGAGGGCGATCATGATCGCGAGCGGGAGGTTTCGCCGTGGGTTCTTCGCCTCCTCACCGGCGGCCGCGACGCTGTCCAGGCCGACGAAGGTGAAAAAGATGACGCCCGCTGCCGCGGTGATGCCGGAGAAGCCGAACGGGGCGAAGTCGGCCAGGTTGTCCGCGTTCCATCCTTGGACGCCGATGACGATGAACATGATAAGGACGCAGATCTTGATGACCACCATGACGGCGTTGGTCTTCGCCGACTCGCTGACGCCGCGGATCAGCAGCAGCGCGCACATGATGATGAGGACCACTGCGGGCACGTTGATGATGCCGCCCTGCTCGGGGGCGTTCGACAACGCCTCGGGTATCTGGACACCGAAGACGTTGTTGATGAACTGGTTGACGTACTCCGACCATCCGACGGCAACGGCCGCACCGGCTACGCCCCATTCGAGCAGCAGGCAGGCGCCGACTCCCATGGCCACGAACTCTCCGAGAGTCGCGTAGGTGTAGGAGTACGACGAACCGGCGACCGGTACGGCGCCGGCCAGTTCGGCGTAGCAGACCGCGGTCAGACCCGCGACGGCTCCGGCGATGATGAACGACCAGATGACCGCGGGCCCGGCCATCGGGACCGCTTGGCTCAGGATGAAGAAGATGCCGGTGCCGATCGTGCCGCCGATGCCGATAGCCGACAGGCTCCACAGGCCGATCGTGCGCTTGAGCTCACCGTGTCCGGTGTCGGCCCCGGTTTCGGCGGCCATCTCTTCCACCGGCTTACGACGCAATACCTGTTCACGCAGTGCTGGCATGGGCTCCTCCTTGAACTCATTTCTGATCATGGCCCAAGAGCGGCCGGTAGTTTCGGGCATTCGACGCACCGGCCGTTCAGGCCGCATCCACCGACACGTTGGACCGAGCGTGGCGAAGGAGTTTCCGCGGAGCGACAGCGGGTAGCAGAGTGCGAGGTTCACGTGATAGCCGGCTGTCATGCGAACACAGGTCTCACCGGTTCTGCCCCGCGAGCCGGTGAGGCCGCCTCCATTAAGACCGCAACCGTCGTCCGCAATCTCAGGAGCCCTGCGTCATCCGACCTTCCCCGGCAGACTGAATGGCCAGCATCTCCTCGAGCTCACGGCGGATTGCACTCCGCACTTCACCGGCAGCGCCGCGTGTCAGCAGCCGTTTGGTGGCCGCCACCGCACGCGGATCGTGAGCGGCGAGAACCGCCGCCGCGTTTGTCACCTCGTCGACCAGTTCGACATCTGGGACGCAGCGCCACGCGAGGCCGGTCCGCACGGCGTCCGCCGCATCGATCCACTCGCTGGACAGCATCGCCCACATCGTGTCGGCCCAGCGCGCTCGCGCGGGCAGAAGGACCGAGCTGCCCGCCTCGGGCACGATGCCCAGTGCGGTGAACGGAAACCGAAGTCTGGCGGTTTTGGCGAGGATCACGACGTCGCAGTAGAGCAGCATCGTGGCGCCGAATCCGACGGCCAGGCCGTTGACGGCGGCGAACAACGGCTTGGGGAACCCGCCAAGCGATTCGAGGAGTTGCCCGAATTCTTCACCGGCTTGTCGTCGCTGACCGTCGGGCAATGCCGCGTCGAGCAGCGACCGGTCGGCGCCGGCGGAGAACGCGCGTCCGCGGCCGGTCAGTACGACCACACGAGCAGTATCGTCAGTGGCGTACCGGTCCAGCGCTTCTCGCAAGCCACGATATCCAGCGACTGTGAAAGCGTTGAGGCATTGCGGTCGGTCGAACTCCAACCACATTGTGGAGCCGTCACGCCGCTCTTGCAGCACGGCGCTACTCGCCTCCCTGGTGCAGGATCATCGGAAATGTCTGCACGGCGCGGACGCCCGGGGTGAAGTCCAGTTCGACGCCGGGCTTGATGTGGTAATCAGGGATGCGCTCATGCCACAGCCCCAATGCGGTGCGAAGTTCGATGCGAGCCAGGTGCGAGCCCAGGCAGCGGTGCACTCCGCCACCAAACCCAAAGTGCCGGTTAACTTTACGGTCAAACCGTACGGCTCCCGCATCGGGCGAATAGTTGTCGTCAGTGTTGGCCGAACCGATCATCGCCAGCACTTGTTCACCGGCCTTGATGGGGCAGCCACCAAGTTCGGTGTCGTGTCTGGCCTCACGCGCCACAGCCATGACCGGCGTTTCCCACCGCAGCAGTTCCTCCACAACGAACGGAATGCTCGACGGGTCGCTGGCGATGGTTCTGCGAAGTTTTCGATCCTGGGCCAGGTAGCTGAAAAAGCAGTCAAGGGAGGCAGATACGGTGTCCAGCCCGGCGATGAGGAACAAAAAGCAGATGTCGAGGATCTCGTCACCGCTAAGGCGGTCGCCGTCGATCTCGGCTTCAAGAAACCAGCTCAACATGTCATCGCGCGGCTCGGCCGTGCGGTCCTGGAGGGTCTTGGTGAAGTACGCGTAGATCGATGCCGCGGTTGCTGCCTGATAGGCATCGGTGTCGGGGTGGCCGAGCGGCTCGTCGACCACCTCGTGCGGTCGGATGATCCCATCCTTCATGGCCAGCAGGTCTGGTAACTCCTCGAGCGGCAGTCCCAGCATGGTCAAGAAGACCTGCGTGGGGAACGGGACGGAGAACTCCTTGGCGAAGTCGATCTCATCCCTGTCGATGAAGCCGTCGATGAGTTCGTTGACCAGCACAGCGACAGACGTCTCAAGCGATTTCATCCGTTTGGGCGCAAACAGAGGATCGAGGATCTTTCGAAACTTGCCGTGCTCTGGCGGGTCGACCTGCAGCGGAATGAGCGGCCGATCGTTTTTGAGGATGCCCGACGTCAGCGCCGAGGAGTACAGCTCGGGCTTGTGCAAGACCTCGTCCACCAGGTCCCACGTGCTGACCAGCACGCCGATGCCATCGACACGCATCACCGGTGAGGACTCACGCAGCATCTTGTAGGTGGGCTGAGGATGTCGGGTCAACTCCGGCGCCGCCAACAAGTTCAGGCCCGACGTCTCATACTCCTGTGTCACAGAACGTCCTTTGCAGTCCTTGATGCCGGCCAACCGCGTGATTGCCCGAATGCGAATTGTTCACGGCGCAACGCGGATACGCCCAATGGTGGTCAGCCGAAACTATTTTCCAAATGTTATTTTTATAGTCTGTGTCAGTCCTTGTGCGCAAGGGCGCAACAAAGGATGGAGAGACCTTGCCTGAATCACCACAGCGTGTCTTGCCTGCTGCAGAAGGGCCCAGCGCATTTTTCTGGACCTCAGGAGCGGACGGTCGCCTGCGCTTCCTGCGCTGTTCGGCGTGCTCGTATTTCGTCCACCCGCCCACGTCGTACTGCCCCAATTGTGGCGGTCGCGACGTCGCTCCACACGTAGTAGGAGGACGGGCAACGGTGTATTCGTTTACGGTGAATCACCAGCCCTGGGACGGAACCGCCGATAGTTACATCATCGAGGTGGTGGAGATGGACGAGCAGCGCTGTCTTCGGCTGATGACCAACATCGTCGACGTCGCACCCGATGACATGCGTATTGGAATGCCGGTCGAGGTCGTCTTCGAGGACCACCCGCCGGTCTACCTTCCGGTGTTCCGGCCGATCGCCTCGTGACCGGAGCCGAGCGCCGAGCCGTCATCTCCGGCATCGGTCAGTCGCAGGTGGGACGGCGGCTCGGCCGTGACGCCCTGGATCTCACAATCGACGCCGCGCTTGCTGCCATCGCCGATGCGCGGCTGACCGTGGCCGAAATCGACGGGCTGGCGACCTACCCGGGAGGGGTCAGCGGATTCGGCGGTTTCTCCGGTCCCGGCTCACCCGAAGTGCACGACGCGTTGCGCTTGTCGCTTCGCTGGCACAGCGGGGGCGCGGAGGGTGCTGGACAGCTGCAGGCGATGATCAACGCGATGATGGCCGTGTCAATCGGGCTGGCGCGCCATGTCCTGGTGTATCGCACCGTCACCGAGTCCACCGCACAAGGCACGGGGCGGCGTTCCGGCATCGGGGTTGGCAGCAGCCAAGTCGACGGGCCACAGCAATGGTTGATCCCGTTCCGCGCTTATTCTGCGGCCAACTGGCTGGCGCTGTACGCCCAGCGGCACTTCCATGAGTTCGGAACAACCCAAGAGCAGATGGCGCAGATCCCGCTGAATGCCCGTCGCAATGCCGTGCTCAACCCGACGGCGGTGTTTCGCACACCGATGACCCTCGATGACTATCTGGGCTCGAGGATGGTGTCCTCGCCGTTTCGCCTGTACGACTGCGACGTTCCCGTCGACGGCTCCACCGCGCTGGTGGTGTCGGTGGTCGAACACGCTGCCGGCGTGGACCATCCGGTTGCGCAGGTCGAAGCCGTCGGGACCGCCCTTCGCGGACGGCCGTCCTGGGAGCAATGGCAAGACTTGACGACGATGCCGGCGCACACCTCCGCCGAGCATATGTGGTCACGAACCGACCTGCGGCCCGGCGATGTCGACGTGGCAGAGTTGTACGACGGATTCAGCTGGCTGACGATGTCGTGGTTGGAGGCTCTCGGCTTCTGTGGGCACGGCGAGAGCGGGCCCTTCATCGAGGGCGGCACCCGCATCGCGCTTGACGGCGAATTGCCGCTGAACACCAACGGGGGTCAGCTCTCAGGTGGCCGGCTGCACGGATACGGCTATCTCCACGAGGCGGTCTTGCAGCTGCGGGGAGAAGCAGACGCCCGACAGGTCGCGGGACGACCGGAGGTTGCCGTGGTGTCCAACGGCGGCGGCCCTATTTCAGGATGCATGCTCCTTACGAGGCTGGCGTGACCGCTGGCTCGATTGAGCACTGCATGCTGGGTCACCTGAGATGGCCAACGCCGGCCACGCGAACCGTAATACGTGCGCTCGCGCCCTGTTTCGGTCGCGGGGATAACCGCGCGGCGATGTGGCGGCGGTGCTGGCCAGGGCGAACAGGCTTACGGCGTCCGCCTCAGGCTTAGTCGAACGCAGCACGCCGGCGCGGTGCCCGGCGCGCAGCACCTTGACCAGCGGCTGGCAGAGGATCGAGCGCATCTCCTCCATGACCTCGCTGTTCATTCGAAGTGAACTGAGGACCTCTGGGCTGGTGAAAAGTGCTGTGCGCGCGGCCCTTCTGGGTTCATAGAAGTGATCCAACAGCCCATCTAGCCACGCCTGTAGCCCCGCGACGGGTCCAGCGGCGGCTGCGGTCGCCCGTTGCAGCGCGCGTTGCGCCGATTCGCCGTCTCGACGGATAACAGCGGCAAGCAGGGCGTCCTTCGACTGGAAGTGTCGATAAAAGCTGGTCGTTGACAGCTGCGCCTCGGCCAAGACGTCGCCAACAGCCATATGCCCGTAGCCGTTGCGGGCCATTACTAGCACAGCGGCGTCCATTATCTTGCGGCGTTCAGTTTCGTCGTCGAGGTGCCTCGGCCGCCCGAGCTTGTCGCGCTCCCGCCCGTTCGGCTTGCTCACGACGCCCTCCTGCAGACTCAGTCTGATGGGCCGAACAATAGCAACTTGCAGATCACAATCAGATCTTGGGCAACGCCGCGACGCGTGCACACCTAAGAGGTCCGGAGTAGGTCCTCCCAGGTCCTGTGCACCGCGGCGGTGACCAGATTCAACTGCCGGTGCAGCCCTCTACTCGACGAAGTCGGATTCGGTTAGCGCCGGGGACGGCGCACACGGACGGCTCAGAGTTCATGCAGACCGAGGCAGCGCGACGTTGCGTGCTCAGAATCCGTGCGGACCCATGTCGGTGTGAGTCGACGCGTGGGTGTCGGCGTCCGCATGTGTCTGCAACGACTCGTGGCCTGTGTCGAAAAGCGGTGCATGGCTCGGCGATTCGGTCGCCGAGTGATCTGGCTCGCTGACCGCGTGGGTCGACGAACTAAGCGCTGAGTGGTCATCGACCGTCACCGGCGCGTGGCTTGTATCGATCGAACTCTGAGCGCCCGCATGAGTGCCGGCGTCAGGAGCGGAGATGACGGAGCCCGCGTGGGAGGTGGCGCCCGCGCTGGCCGCAGCGGAACCCGAGCTGTCGATGACGTGACCGCTGCTCGCAGCCGAACCGGTCGTGTCGATGGCACCACTGGCGGCCGTCGAGCTGTGGTCATTGACGGCACCCTGGCTCGCGGTGTTGTGGGTGTTCAGTGCGGCCCCCTCGTTAGCGAGGATGTCGCCGTGACCACCTACCGTGGCGCCGCCGCCCGAGTGGGTGGTCAGTCCCCCACCGCCGAGTGTGCTCGCCGCCTGCGTGCCGGTATGACTGCCCAGCGTCGCCGCCTCGTCGCCGAGGATGCTGCCGTGGCCGGCAGCCGATGCGCCGCCGCTCAACGCAGCTCCACCTTGAATGTTCGTGTGACCGCCCAGCGTCGCCGCCTCGTCACCCAGGATGCCGCCGTGGCCGGCAGCCGATGCGCCGCCGCTCAACGCGCCCCCGGCTTGAAGGTTCGTGTGACCGCCCAGCGTCGCCGACTCGCTGCCGAAGAAGCCACCACCGGCTCCAACGTTGGCGCCGCCGCCCAGCGAGCCGCCGCCCTGCAAGTTGGTATGGCCGCTGGCAGCACTACTTTCGTTGCCGACAAGCCCAGCCGCCGCGACGTTGCCGCTTGCGGCTGCCTGGGTGCTGATCGAGGCGCCTCCCAATCCGGCAGAAGCCGCACCGGTCACCCCGGCCGACGCGGCAGTGGAAACGCCTGCGCTACCGAGGCCGCTCCCACCGACCCCGAAGGTCGCACCGCCGCC
The DNA here is from genome assembly GCF_032159565.1 of Mycobacterium sp. Taxonomy (GTDB): domain Bacteria; phylum Actinomycetota; class Actinomycetes; order Mycobacteriales; family Mycobacteriaceae; genus Mycobacterium. The sequence continues at coordinate 9,503 of NZ_JAVHWR010000178.1, read as the reverse complement.
AGCCGCGGTCTGCTCGCCGATCGACACGCCGCCCAGCGGGCCAGAGAATCCGGCCGACGCGTTGTTCGTGAACCCTCCCTGAGCATTCAGGTTCGTGGCGCCGTTGGCGCCCACGGAAGCGTCGCCGCCCGCGGGCCGGTCGGAACCGCTGCTGGTCGAGCGCACGTCGCGATGCTCTCCGAATGCCGCGCCGCCTTGTGCGGCGGCTTGGCCGCTTAGCCCGGCGCTACCGGCGAATGCCCCGCCACCCTGCGCTCCGGCGCCGCTCTGTACTGCGCCACCGAAGCCTGCGCCGGCGTGTTCGCTGCCGCCGAGGTGGGCGCTTTCGTTGAATCCGGCTTGGGCGCCGATTTGGCCGCCCACTGCGCCACCGGCGTTGCCACCGAATTCGCTACCGCCGTGAAGTCCTGCCGCGCCTCCCAGGCCGGCTTCGGCGCCGATTTGGCCGCCGGCTGCGCCGCCGAAGCCTGCGCCGGCGTGTTCGTTGCCGCCGAGGTGGGCGCTTTCGTTGAATCCGGCTTCGCCACCGAATTGGCCGCCAGCTCCGAAACCGGTGCCGCCACCGAATTCGCTACCGCCGTGAAGTCCTGCCGATGCTCCCAGGCCGGCTTCGAATCCAAATCCACCGCCGATTTCGGCGTCGCCCCCGAGTCCAGCACCCAGTCCGACTGCGCCCTCGATGCCTGCCTCGACTCCGCCAGCGACTTCTGCGCCGAGACCGAGTCCGCTTTCCAGCCCACCGCCGAGTCCGAGTCCGGTTTCCAGCCCGCCGCCGAGTCCAGCACCCAGTCCGACTGCGCCGTCGATGCCTGCCTCGACTCCGCCAGCGACTTCTGCGCCGAGACCAAGTCCGCTTTCGAGTCCGGCGCCGAGTCCCGTCTCGAGCCCACCGCCGAGTCCAAGTCCAGTTTCCAGCCCGCCGCCAAGTCCGCCGCCCAGGCCCAGGGTGCTGCCTTCATGACCACCGAACCCGAACTGGTCCGACACCGCCTGCTGCAGACCGGCAACCGGATTGCCTTCTCCGAGAGAAAGCCCCGGCACAGCGGTCGAGGCCGCTGACTGCAGCTGGTCGGAGGTGACACCCGACAGCCCGGCGTTCGCCAACGCCGCCTCGGGATCGGCGGCGAACTGTTGCGCGGCGACCTCGTTGTTGAACAGCTCGAGAATGTACTGGATGACGGAATCCATGCCAAAGGCCTTTCGCGTTGGTTAGGAGAGCTTTGCCGGATACGCCCGGTCACTTCCAGCAACGCTATGGTCGGCGACCCCCAATGGGCAGGGGGTCGGCGCCCGTGCTTACTGGCCGTGCTCTAGGGGTTCGCCGGCCTTCCCCGATAGGGGATTAGGGGATGCGTGGGGGATCGGCACTGCATTCCCAGCGCATTCACAGCGTGCCTGCGCGTTTCGGGCGGGGGCGTCGTTTGGTGTTGACCGGGGTCGCGCCGATACGAGTGGGGTGCCCTAGAGGATCTCTTCGATGGCGTTCTTCAGGGGCTCGGCCTGTGTGCCCAACACCGCTTGGGCATTGTTGCCGACCTCGATTACGCCCGCAGCCCCAAGACTCTTCTAGGGCCTAGGTCCACCGTGATGATTTCAACGGGTTCTGACAAGAAACGCCGGCTGTTCGCTTCCGGACAGGGCTGGCTTCGTGCTTCCCGATTCGATGCGCATCTCGACCTGGCGTTTCCCGATATTCACCTGCTGCGAGCTCGCCCATCGGCTTTTACAGACCCTTGACTTCCTGCGGATTGTGCATTCCGGTGGGTCGGGACGAACTTTGAGGTCTTCATAGCCACGCTTTCAGAAGACGATGGTTTGGTTGCCGTATTGGATGATGCGGTCCTCGCAGTGCCATAGGACAGCCCTGGATAAGACGGCGCGCTCGACGTCGGCGCCGAGCCGTATCAGATCACCAACGCCGTGACGATGATCCACCCGCACGACGTCCTGCTCGATGATCGGTCCCTCGTCGAGGGTTTCGGTCACGTAGTGGGCGGTCGCGCCGACGAGTTTGACGCCGCGTTCTTTGGCCCGGCGATAGGGCGCTGCGCCGATGAACGACGGCAGGAATGAGTGATGGATGTTGATCAGCGGGCAGCCGACATTGGACACGAACTGGGGGGTGAGGATCTGCATGTAGCGGGCCAGGATGACCAAGTCGACGTTGTTTCGCAGCACGTCCAGCTGACATTGTTCTGCTTGCGCCCGAATGTCTTTGGAGGCGGGCACGTGCAGGAACGGTACGCCGAACGGACGTGTCTTGTCGGCGAGGTCGGGATGGTTGGAGATCACCGTCACCACCGACATATCCAGTTCACCGCGACGGTTGCGCCACAACAGGTCCAGGAGGCAGTGGTCGTCCTTCGACGCCATGATCGCGACTCGTTTGGGTTTGGCGGCCTCCGTGAGTTTGAACTCCATGTTGAATGGCACAGCCACCTGCTCGACGAAAGCATCCTCCAACGCGTCCCGGCAGGTCGCTAGTCCCGCGAGGTGAAAGATGGTGCGCTGCATGAACGTTGCACCGGGCTGCGCGGTCGAATGCTGATCTAGCGAAATGATGTTGGCCCCGGCACAGGCCAGGAAGGTGCTGACGGCGGCCACCAACCCGGGCCGATCGACGCAGCGCAACAACAATCGGCCTAGATCCTTGACTGGCAACGTTCCCGAATCGACCTGGGGGTACTGCGCGGCGTCTAATGCGTCTGCCGCGTGAGCACCGTTGAGGACTTCCATGGCTCTACCGTTCCCTCGATGCTTGTTGGTGTGGCACGAGATCGGGGGCGTCGGCATAGCCGGCGCCCCCGATGTCGTTCAGCAGCGGCCCGTTAGAGAAGCCGTGCCCTATTTCGTGTTATGACGAGGCGCCGTTGGCACCTGGTCCGCCAGCTGTGCCGCCTGCGCCGGGGGCGCCCGCAGTACCGCTGGCTCCTGTGGCCCCGGCGTTGCCGGTAGCCCCGGTGGCACCGGTAGCGCCGTTGGCGCCGGTGGTGCCGGTACTGCCCGTCGTGCCGCCCGATCCGCGACTACCGAAGATTCCGCCGCCACCAGCTGTGCCTGCTGCACCGCCGGTTCCACCGGTCCCGCCGGTCCCGCCTGCAGCGCCGGTTCCGCCTACGCCGCCGAGGCCGCCTGCACCGCCTGCACCCGCTGCGCCCCCCGGGCCGCCGGTAGCGCCCGAACCGCCTGCGCCGCCGCGGCCGCCGACACCGAGAACGCCTGCGCCGCCCGTGCCTGCGCCGCCTGCGCCGCCGACACCGCCGTTGCCGCCTGCGTCGCCGTTACCGCCGTTGCCACCTTGAGCTCCGTTTCCGCCGGTGCCACCTGCTCCGCCGGCCTGACCCGCACCGCCGGTTCCGCCGGTTCCGCCGGTTCCGCCGTTGCCGGCGTTGCCGCCGCGACCGAAGAGCCCGCCGCTGCCGCCGTTGCCGCCTGCGCCTGCCGCACCACCGTTAGTGCCGTTGGTACCGACGATGGTGCCGTTGGCTCCCGGGCCGCCTTGGGCCCCGGCCTGGCCGGTCCCCCCCGCTACGCCGGGAGCACCGATTCCGCCGCTGCCGCCAGTGCCGCCGGTGCCGCCGTTAGCCGCCCCACCGGTATTCACCGCTGCGCCGCCGGCGCCGCCAGCTCCGCCGTTGGTGGTACCGGTTCCGCCGTTACCAGCGTTACCGCCGTTACCGCCGACCGCCGTTACGCCCGCAGTGCTCGAGGCACCGCCGGCACCACCGGCGCCGCCGTTGCCGCTGTCGGTTCCGCTTCCGCCGAGGCCGCCGTTACCACCGATGCCTGTAGGGCCCGCGGTTCCGCCGGCACCGCCAGCGCCTGCGGGGTCACCCGGGTTGCCTGGGAGGCCGCTTTGACCTGTGCCTGCAACGCCGGCCGCACCTGCGGTACCCGCAGTGCCGCTCCCGGGCGGGTTCGTACCGTTACCGCCGTTAGTGCCCACTATGGTGCCGTTCGCGCCTGTCGTACCCGTGGCTGCCGGGGCGGGCGCCGCAAGGGTTGTGACGTTGCTGCTCGCGACCGTCAGCGTCATGAGCGGGTCCGTCGCCGTACCTGTCGTCCCGTCACCACCCAGGCCGCCATTACCGCCGTGGCCGAACAGACCGAACTTGCCTGCACTTCCGCCGTTGCCACCCGCGCCGCCGCCGAAGCCACCGGCACCGCCGTCGCCGCCATTACTGAACAGCGCCAGGAACCCGGCGTTTCCGCCGTTGCCACCCGCTGCGCCGATCCCGCCGACACCGCCGGCTCCGCCGTTGCCGAAGAACAACCCGCCTTGGCCGCCGTTACCGCCGACCTGTCCCGGGGCGCCGGACCCGCCGACACCGCCGTAGCCGATCAGCAGACCGGCGTTGCCGCCATTAGCGCCCGTGCCCGACGCACCATTAGTCCCGTTGGCGATGAAGATATTGACGATCGGGACTTGCCCCGCAATTCCAATAACGCCGTACAACGGCTGATTCAGGCCGGAACCAACTAGTCCGGCTGATAACGCGTTCGGCGTGGGCGTGTTGGGCGACAGCCCAAACGGGCTATGAGGGGAGCATCCAGCAGAAGCCAGAACGCACGACGTCGCTGGTGACAGCGAGGGCACGACAGCTGGCGCCGCCTGCGCTGTGCCAGCGCCAAGCGCTAAAGCGACGCCGGCGCCGGCGATCACAAGTCCCGTTGCGCACGGGTAAACGTAATTTTTCATTTTGAAAGTTCCTATTCAGGCTGGCTAAAGCCAAACCGCAGATTGTGACGTGAGACGTCATTGGCGCCGATGGCTGTAGCGGCGAAACCGCTAGCGCCCCCTTCTATCTCCAGTCCAGCGCGTATGCATGTGACCATAACAGTATGCGTGTGTGCATGCAAGAAGTTTGCTGAGGCCTTACTGCACCGCGTCATGCGCACCGGGATGGACGCCGTCCGGAACTTCGCTCGGAATCTGAATTGAACAATGAGATCGCTCGGAAGCCCAGAACCTATTCACAGCCGATGCCATACTCTGTCGTACGTGATGCATGAGCCGACGTCGGCGCTATGGTGGCGCTATGTCGTGACGGTGACGGGTAATGCAGCGCAGAAGGATATTGCCGCCGCAACCGGCATTGATCAGTCCAGCATCTCCCGCTGGCAACGTGGCGCCAATACCCCCCGGGCCGAAGCCGTCGTCGGCTTTGCCCGGGTGTACGGTCGATCGCCGGTCGAGGCGCTGGTGGCCGCGGGCTATCTGTCCAGCACGGAGTTGGGCGTCGTGGAACTCACTACCCTCACCGGGGACCTGACCGGGGTGTCAATCGATTCGCTGTTAAGCGAGTTGAGGCGTCGGGTTCTTGCCGCGACCCGCGATGACGCGCAATCGTGGCCGCCCGGTTGGTCCGCCGATGACCCGGGAATGGGCCGGCATCAAGACGGCGAGCAGGGCGGCGACCTCAGTGGCTGACAGATCCTCCGGCCGCACCCGCGACATCACCTGCTCCAGCTCCCATCGCAGATGAGGCACCACCGCATCTGCGCCCGTCTTCACAAAGCTGCAAGCCGCGTTGATGCGTTCGCCTACCTCCGACAAGTCCGTCTCGAACAAAAGACACATCCCGCCTTTCAAGATCACGTGCAAAACGTGCGAAAATTTGATGATTCACCCCTGTTATTTAAGGGCGATGATTCACCCCAGTTATTTAAGGGCGATGTCAGAAGAGTAGTCGGCGGAGCTCGCATCCCACGCGGCAACAACCCAATCCTTGCACCCCACCACAGTATTTCGCAAGCAATCGTAATTAATGCCAAGTAATGCGCTGTGGCAACTCCAGGAAAGTTGAATACTCCTAGCTCAGAGCGGTCTGAGGCATCCAGAGCAAAAGTCCTGTGAAACTACTGGCTAACATTCACCAGCCGCGCCATGCCATCCAGGCGCACAACCACATTCTCTTACTCAAGTCCGCTTCACCGCGGCCCGGCGCCGCACCGTCGCTCTGGCTCGAACCGTGTCCGAAAGAACTCGCGGGGCCACTTGCAATCGTATTTCGATCCAGCAGCTCATCCCGCTCACACGGCCGACATAACGAAGATCAGAACGTATGGGCAATCGACAGAGATCGATCAGCTGGGGACACCCAATCACTGAACGCGCGAAAGACCTCATAATTACCTGTCGGCGTCCGACAGTTCTGTACAGCTCGGGCAGCTCCATGGCTGACACAATCGACCGGGCCCCTCGAGGCTTGCCTGCGAACACGTTGCGCCAGTTGGTAATCCGTTATGGCGACAGGCAAACAGTAAGGGCAGCGTCTTCGGCCGGTAATGACGCTGGACGCAATCCGCACCGAACGCCTCGCGTTCGCACAACCGTGAGCAGTGCGTCAAATCACGGGTTCGCTTCGGTGTTCGGGCGGAGCGCAACGGTGGTCACCCCCGGCGTCGACTCCGTCGAGTGGCAAGCTTGGCGTCCTCGGCGGAGCACCTTCTCAAGGGTCAACTGCCGCTGCGGCGCACCTCCGGCCTCACCCGGCCGCCGACTATATAGCTGCACACGGACCGGGTGTTTCAACATGTCCGCTGCGGCCCCTTAGACACTGCAACCGATAGCACTATCTCGCAGGCTGGCAGCGCATTTTTTACGAAATGCGTCAATATCGGCAAATGACTGCTCAACTGCCGATGAGGGATCGTGCGAATCCGACGCCTACCTACATCCCGATTCCGCGCAATAGGCCTTGGTGTCGTCTCTGAGTCGTGTTGAGTGCTCCGGCCCCTCGCGCCGAGGGCGGGTGTGCCGTCGGACTGCGCCCGCGGGACACCGGCGACCTGAGCATGGCGCACTGGCTGGAGGGCGCAGGCCTGCTGTCAGTAGGCCTGGGCCGCTATGGCGTGGGGGACTTCAACTTCTCCCTCGGCGTCAACGTCGGCTGAGCCCGCCGCCGAATCCGGCACGCGGCCCCGTCCCGGTTGCAGGTTCCCGCCTGCGCCGGGCGGTACCGCTGCCGCGGGGATGGCGTTGTCGATGAGGACGGCTGCGATGGCGGCGGCGGTGGCGAAGGTGTCGGAGTTGAGGACTCGGTTACTGGCCGAGGCGCCATCCAGGAGCAGCGCCAGTTGTTCGCCGAGCTGTTCGGGGTTGGTGGCGCCGGCCTCGCGGGCAGTTTCGGTGAGCCGCGCGGCAAAGGCCGTCTTGTAGTCGCGGGCGCTTAGGCGTGCCGGGTGGCCCGGGTCGTGGATTTCGACGGCCGCCGCGATGAACGGGCACAGAGGCGCGTGGATGTCGAAGGCGGCAAGGAGCCGTTCGCGGGGTGTCAGGTCAGTGCGGTCGAACACTTCGGGCAGGATGTCTGGATCGAATCGGCGTAGGTGTTCGGCGATCAGCTCATCCTTGCCGGTGAAGTGCTGGTAAAACGTGCGCTTGGACACCTGGGCCACCGTGCAGAGCTCGTTCAGGCCGGTGCTGTTGATGCCTTGATCGCGGAACAGCTGTCGTGAAGCACTGAGGATGCGCTCTCGTGCGCCCCTGCCGCGGCGCAGGCCTCGCGGCCCCTTCTCTAACTCCGTCATACAACCAGCGTAGCCCAGTTGGGTACCGACCGGTGTGCATAGCTTGCACTTCGCATCGCCATCCGATACGTTAAGTACGCTGATCGGTGTACATAACATCGGCACTGTCGAAAGATTGGAGTGATCGTGGGAAAGCTCGATGGCAAGGTCGCGGTGATCACAGGCGCGACAAGTGGTATGGCGCTGGCCGGTGCCAAGTTGTTCGTTGACGAAGGAGCTCACGTCTTCATCTCAGGCCGACGGAAGGACGCGCTGGATCAGGCCGTCGAACTGATCGGGCGGAACGTGACCGGCGTGCAGGGCGATTCGGCCGACCTCGATGATCTGGACCGTTTGTTCGACACCGTCAAACAGGAAAAGGGCGCGATCGACGTGTTGTGGGCAAGTGCCGGAACGGGCAAGCAGAGCAGGCTCGGCGAGATAACCGAGGAGGACTTCGATGCCGCCTTCTGGCTGAATGCGCGCGGCACGCTGTTCACGGTCCAGAAGGCGCTGCCGCTGTTCAACGATGGCGGCTCGATCTTCATGACCGGGTCAAACGCTTCGCTGCGGGGCTACCCCAATTGGAGTGTGTACGCGGGAAGCAAGGCCGTGCTGCCCGCCTACGCACGGGTGTGGGTGTCCGAGTTGCGGGACAGGAAGATCCGGGTGAACGTGCTGACCCCCGGCCAGGTCGCCTCGCCGATGTTGGCGGAGGTGATGGACGAGGCGGCGAAGGCGCAGTTCGAGTCCGTGATCCCGCGGCGAGAGATGGGCCGCCCTGAGGAGATCGCGTCGGCCGCGTTGTTCCTCGCCTCCGACGACTCGAGCTATGTCAATGGCATGGAGTTGGTGGTCGACGGCGGCACCACAGTGATCTGAGTGAGCGACGACGGCATGTATGCCGGCAAAAACGTAGCGCCCCGGACCGCGGCCACCAGCGCAGAAGAGGCGGCCCTCCGATTTCCGGAAATCCGTTTTGGTCGTCCGCTCATTCGGGTCATCGAACGGCCGCGCCTTTAGGGCGACCATCCCGGACCTGATGAACTCGCGGATCCGGCTCCGCAGCACCGTAATGAACTGGCACACCGACTCGAACGGGTGGGCGCACCGATCAGGCCTCACACACCACAAAAACAAAGGACATAAGGAGTAACCATGACGACGTTCGCCCCGCACCGCGACACCGTGGAATTCTTTGTCGACTGCATGCACGGCGGCGCAGACAAAGACGCTCTTTCCGGAATCCTCGCCGAGGACGTGGTGCTGTACGGCCCGCTCGGCGATGAGCCACTCACCGGCCGCGAGGCAGTCCTGGAAGCCATGCGGACGGTCGGCACGGTGGCGGCCGACCTCACCTACAAGGAAGTCCTCAGCGGCGAGACGCACCACGCCGCGTACTTTCGGCTGCAGATCGAAGACACCGTGGTCAACGGGATGGACTACATCCTGCTCGACGCGGACGGCAAGATCGCCGAGGTGACCATATGGTGGCGCCCGCTGCCGTCCGGCGTCCAGATGCAGCGGCACCTTGCTGGTCTCCTCGGCATGCAGCCCTGGGAACTTCTCACCGATATGGAGTAACGGTGAAGCCCGATCCCGAGGGGGGCAAGTGTTCACCGCACCGGACGGGGCCGCTGTCGCCGAACTCCCTCATCAAGGGAGTGTCAAGGATCAGCCGAAGCCACTGTCAAGCATCACCCGAGGTAATACAACGAACTGTGCCCCCGGCATGATTCGAACATGCGACACCGGCTTTAGGAGAGCCGTGCTCTATCCCCTGAGCTACGGGGGCGGGGACGCTGGGAGCTTACCGCGGCGCCAGGTTTCCACTGGCTGCGCAGCGGAAACACTGCACCCATGAGTGCAACACGGAAGGCCAAAATCGAGTTCGACCGCATCGCAGGCCGGGCGAAGGAACGGATCGGTGAGGCGACGGGCAATGCACGACTGCGCGAAGAAGGTGCTATCGACCAAGTTCGGGCCGGGGC
>NZ_JAVHWR010000125.1:0-44237 GCF_032159565.1 Mycobacterium sp. | reverse complement strand
TGTAGGTCAGAAGTGTCGCGTTGGCGAGTGGTATCTGTGTGATCGCGAAGAACAACGCATACCAGCACGCGGTACCCGTTGCCGCCCGCAGGATGTGAAGCCCCAGCTTGGTGGTCCGTTGTGACGACCAGCCGCCCCGCAACGCCACCGGGATCACGAAGATCAGGCAGATCAGGTTCTGGAAGAGCAGCAGGACTCCGGTCGAGGTGTACTGACCGGACACCTTGGCGAGTGTGCCCACCAGCGCGACGCAGAAGAACGCCGCGGTGGTTAGGGCTGCTCCCAGGACGAGGTTCTCGGGTCTGCGGCCCACGCCGATCCCGGACGTCTCCCCGTCACTCACTGGCCGGCTTCCTCGAGGGCGGCTTTGACGTCCGCCTGGGTCTTCGCCAAGAAGGTCTGAAACTCGTCACCGATCATGAAGGTGGTGGTGAACTGACTCCGCTCCGCGATCTGGTTCCACGTGGGTGACTTCACCATCTCGCCGAGCACCTTCTGCCAGTACGCAACAGCGAACTTCGGCATGTCCGGGGCACCGTAGAGACCTCGCCAGTTCGAGAGGGTGACATCGAGGCCCTGCTCGCGGGCGGTCGGAGCGTCAACACCGGGCAACCGTTTCTCGGCCAGCACACCAAGCGCCGCAAGGCCTCCCGACTTCACCAGGTTGATGAACTCGCTGACTCCGCCAATGGCCACGCCGATGTCGCCCTTGAGAAGCGCAGCGCTTTGGTCACCGCCTCCTTCATGCGTGACGTACCTGACAGATGACGGGTCTCCGCCTGCCGCAGACACCAGCAGGTCGAAGGGGGCCTCGTCGTCGTGGGCGGCGCCGACCGCGACGCGCGCGGGATCCGACTTGATTGCCGTCATGACGTCACTGAGGTTCTTGAACGGGGAACCGGGGCCGGTGACGACGACGAAATACTCCGTCATCAGACGGGCGATCATGGTGACGTCGTCGTACCCGTACTTTGACTTACCGCGAAGCTGGTTCATCATCATCGACAGGGACGTGACCGAAACCTGATCGTCAACGCCCTTGTACCGCTCAACCATGGTGGCCAGAAAGTCGGCGCCGCTGGCACCCGGCCGATTCTGCACCGGCAGCGGCACGTCGACGATCTTCTCCTTCTGCAAGGCTTCGACGACCGAGCGGATCGTGAGATCGAATCCACTCCCCGGATTGGCTCCGGCCGTCATCGTTACAGGGCCCGACGGATAGCCGTCTCCGTGGGAGGTTCGCCCGGAGTCCGCACAACCCGTCAGGATGAGCGAAGCAGCCAGCATGGCGCCGATCGCGGATTTGATCATCATGGGCTGTGCGCTCCTGGCTCGTATAGGTCGGCGACGTTCCCGGGCCTGCGATCCACGGCGATCGGGCGCGTCTGCACGTCACTCATGACATGCGTCAGGGAAGGGCAACCGGCATGGTCGCTTCCACCGACGGGTTGGTGACTTCGGGCTGGTGGAACTTGGCATTCATTCGGTTGGTCTCGCGCTCCAAGACGTTGTTGAGCATTCGGGGCGCGACGACATCCAGCGCTCGAAGCGCAAGTGCCTTGCGGGGTGCGATGCGGATCGGTCTGGTCTTGGCGGCGGTCACCATCCAGTCGGCGGCCTCCTCGGCGGTGAGCGCAGGCAAGCCATCGTAAGCGCGGGTGGGGGCGATCATCGGCGTCGCCACCAACGGGTAGTAGATGGTGGTGGAATGCACCCCGAGATGGCCCCACTCGGTTTCGATGACTCGGCCCACCGCGCTCAGTGCGGCCTTGGAGGCGTTGTAAGCGGCGAACATCGGCGACGACTCCGGCAGCACGCGCCAGGTGGCGATGTTGATGATGTGTCCGTCGCCGCGTTCGATCATTCCGGGGGCCAGGCCCCTGATGAGTCGCAGTGGTGCGTAGTAGTTCAGCTGCATGACGCGCTCGATGTCGTGCCAGCGTTCCAGCGACTCGGCCAGCGGCCTGCGGATGGATCTGGCGGCGTTGTTGATCAGAATGTCTACCGGGCCAACAAGATCGACCAACTCGTCGATCTGATCGAGGTCGGACAGGTCCACCGGTATGGCGGTTGCACTGCCGCCGCAGGCGACGATCCGCTCGACAACCTCCGTCAGAAGGGTCTCGCGACGTGCCACCGCGATGACCGTCGCGCCTTCGGCGGCGAGTTTCTGCGCGGCAACCGCCCCGATTCCCGAGGACGCACCGGTCAGCAAGATCCGCTTACCCCGCAGATTCATCGCCGTGCGGGCCGGCCATCGCGGTATTGGCCGCATTCCAGCCAGTCGTGCAGCCTTTTTGATGCTCGCGATCACAAACTGCGCTCCTGCTCCGGTCGGCACACGTAGGCGTCCGCTAATAATCTATGGTGCTTCCCCCACGCCCGGAGCAAATTTGCGTATTCGTCAGAAAGATTGTGATGAACAGCTCATGAGGTTGGTGTCGAGTTCGTCCGGAAGGCATCCGCGCGTTGACACCCGACGGCGGCTCCCTCGTGGTGTCACTCCTCGCGAAAAACCTACTGGGGGTCCCGAACACCGGTTCGGATCCAGGTGTGGCCGGGTCGGTTGAGGGTATGGCCGTAGTGGGGGAGCAGCCAGCCAGCCCGCTTGAGGCGCTACCTAGCAACGGAGGAACCCATGCCCAACATGCGACGGCTACACGGCCGAAGAATCGCCGTCCTGGCGGCCGACGGCTTCGAGAAGGTCGAGTTGACGATACCGATGCGTGCGTTGCAAATGACAGGCGCGCATGTGGATGTCATTTCCCTGCGGCACGGCCGGATACGGGGAGTGAACCTGCACATGCCTGCCACGCGGGTCGGTGTGGACAAGACGATCGGGGAGGCCGATCCGGCTGACTACGACGGTCTGCTGTTGCCGGGCGGATTCATCAACCCCGACCTGCTGCGGCAGTCCGCGGAGGCACGGCAGTTCGTGCGCGAATTCGCCAACAGTGACAAGCCCATTGCTACGCTGTGCCACGGTCCGTGGGTGCTGGCGTCGGCGGGGCTGCTCGACGGGCGGACTCTCACGTCATGGCCCGGCATCCGCGACGATCTGGTGAACTCCGGCGCCACCTGGCTCGACCGAGAGGTCGTCAAGGACGGAAACCTTGTCACCAGCCGCGGGCCCCAGGACATGACATCCTTCGTCCCCGCCATGATCGACCACTTCGCGGACACCGCGCCGGAGCCACGGGCCGCAGTACCGGGCCAGGTGTCGGATCCGCAGATGAGCTCGCCTGTCAGTTGGGCCGTCGCCGCCCTGCGATGGTCCCCCAAGCCGTCCATACCGGGCGCACTTGCGGGTCTGATGGCAGGTGCGCGGCTGTCACCGAAATCACCGCTGCGAAAAGTCTTGTCCTGAATCAGCCGGTGTCTGTGAAGTAGCGCCTCGGCAGACAGCGCGCCCAGCGTTCAATACTGCCGCCCGCGCGGCTGCTGGAACGCGTAGGTTGCCGCTTGGGTGCGGTTGTGGACGCCCAGCTTGCCCAGGATGGCGTGGACGTGGTTGTTGACGGTTCGTTGGCTGATGAACAGCGTGTTGGCGATGCCAGCATCGCTATGACCAAGGGCGAGCAGTTCGAGGATTTCGCGTTCACGTTGGGTCAAGCCGTAGGGATGGCAGCGGGTGTCTGCGCGGTGCGGCCGCACGCTCGCACCCCGCAGTCTCGCAAGGCGTTGGCGTGCTCGGTCTACGGCGGCGCGCGCACCCAATTGCCGGAAGGTACGCAGGGCGGACTCCACGGCGGGAATGTCACCGCCAAGTTGCGCGATCGCCGCGTCGTATGGACAGCCGCGACGGATCCAGCTGTCGCTGGCCGCCTTCCAATCGCCGGTGATTTCCAGGTCATACGGAGCGGCAGCGCCTGGGGCCGTCGCCGTCGCGGGTGAGCCGGCGAGGTGCGCCCAGCGGAGCAGGTGTCCGAGCCACGGGTCATGGTGTGCGCGAGACACCTCTAGACCTTTTTCAGCTTCGGCTCGGGCGGTCTGGTCGTCGCCCGCAAGCCAGGCGACTTCGGCACGCGCGGCCCACACCGCCCCGATACGGAAGAGATCATCTGCCTCTCCAGCGGCCAGAGCCTCATCCAGCAATGACATGACGGGCTGCTGATTACGGCGTGCCCGGACGAGTGCCAGCGAGATCAGTGGCCAAATCCGGTGCAGTGGGCTGAGATTCGGCCGGGTGAGGATGTCCTCGGCGGTCGCAATTGCGCGAGCCCACTCCCCGCGATACACGTCGACGCGCGCTCCAGCGCCTGCGACGAGCACCTCGAAGATGTCGAGACGCTTCTCTCGACAAAACCCGATCGACTCGCCAATGTAGCGCTCAGCGCGGTCAACATCGGCATGCACGGCCGCGGTCCAGCAGATGATCGCGCTACTCAGGCCACCGAGTTCTGCCATCCCCCTGCTACTCATCGCCTCGCGCCACTCCGTCTCAAGCTGATCCCAACCTCTGTCCGTACCACGCACGGTTCTGACGGCGGCATGCATGCGAGCCGGAAGTCTGATGCTTGTCTCGCCCAGGTGATCGGCCACGTCGCCCGCTCGCGCCGCGTACTCCGTGGCCGTCGGATCGCCGTAGCGGTATGCCGCCAGTTGGGCGAGGTTTACCAATGACCAAGCCAACTGCGTTGTGGCTCCTAGAGGTTCGAGGAGCCGAAGCGACATATGCGCGGCCTCAGCGGCCGCAGTGGTATCGCCCAACGTAGACAGCATGTTCGACAGCCAGCGCAGATCGTCACCTTCGGCGAGGTGATCACCGAGATGGCGGCGCAACGTGATTGCCTCACGCCAGGAAGCCGCTGCCGCACTCACGTTTCCAGACAAGTAGCACGAGAAAGCGTGCCGTTCGAGCCAGGGGACCTTGTACCGATCGGGTGTGGATCCGGCGTGGCGCAGCGAAAGCGCATAGAGTTCGGCGGCATCTGAGTGTGCACCCATTGCCGCGGCCCGCTTGGCCGCGGCTGGGCCGTAACGCACAACCGCGATGTCGTCACCGGCCTGTTCAGCGTGTAAGACCAGAGAAGCCAACGCATCCGGGTCAATCGGTGGTTCGGCAAGTGCGTCCAGCGCCAGCCGATGCGTGACCCTGCGATCGTAGTCAGGGATTTGTTCAAGCGTCGCCTGCCGGGCCAGCTCGTGTCGGAAACGCACACATTCACCGTCGGCGACCAGCACGCCGGCACGCACGCATTCGCCCAAACCAGCCGCTATGCCCGGGCGCAGCTTCTCCAAAAACTGCGGGTCGGCGAGCGGACCGCAAACCGCCGTCGCTTCCGCGGCTTCCCGGCCAGGCACTGATAGTCGCGCCAAGCGGCCCCTTACAGCTTCGGCCACGCCGCGGGGCAAGGTGCCTACCTTCGACGCATCCGTGCTGCACGCGAGGACTTCGGTTAGCAAGAAGGGGTTACCCCCGGTGATCCGGTGCAGCTGCTCGGCGTTGACACCGCTACCGGCGGCGAAGTACTACGACCACACGCCGCCGACTGCGACGCGGCAGTCATCGCGTCAGCGTCGTGGAGCTCCGGGCAGCGGAAGCGGGTTGGAGAAAGCGGCGCAGGGCCCTAACAAGTCGGGCTGGAACAGTTTCGCCGCGACGCAACCTCCGTCCACGCCGGGGTTCTGTGCGGTAACCGTGCTGGCGACGAGGTCGCGTATCTGCCCGTAGAGGTTGGTGGTCGCCGTGGTGGCCAAGCCGGCTGCGACGTCATACATCGTCATACCTGTTCCTGGTGCTGGCTGACTGCCGCGCGCCGTGTCGGGCCCGTCCTTGTTCAACGCCGAGTGGCACTCTGGAAAACCGGCCGGCGGCCCCGCCGGGGGACAACCGTCGAGCGGGAATTGCTTGGAGAACAGCATATTGAAGTATCCGGTGTGGAGATCGGCGGGGAAGTTACCGGGATTACACGTCGGGAAGATCGAGGGAGCCAGCCGGTCCGGCTGCCCCGCGGCGATGTTGTCCTCGACCCAATTGGAATGTGCGTAGAAATCTTGCTGCGCGTGCGCGAGGGCGCCGAAAGCGGCGCGGGCGGCCGGTCCGTTCGCCAATACGGTGGCGCCTGGGCCGACGGGCCGCGACCCATTCAGGATGACCGGCGAAAGAATGCTCCACGCCTGCTGCGCACGGGCACATATGTCGGCGGGATTCTTAGCGTTGTCGATATGACGCCACTGGTCGGTTGCGAACGAGTCACTTCCCATCGCGCCACTCCCCGGCGGGGGTCCGTTGAGTATCTGAAGGACCGCAACCTCGTTGACCTGATCGGGCGGCAGCGCACTGCGGGTGATGCTTGCGTGATTCTGGATGTAGAAGGCCTGCGCGCTCGGTGCGGCCCAGCAGCAGAAGGCGCCAATGAGGCAGGACACTGCGACTATGGCCCACGAGGCCGTTGTCGGTCGCCATGAAAAAGTCATCGGAACTCCTAGCCGGTGCCGACAGCTCGGCACGCTGTACAACTGCTACGGGTCCCCAACCGCCGGATTTATTCCCCCGAACGGATCAAGATAAACGCCTCGACGCACATTGTTATTGACCCGTGGCATGCCAGCGGTCGGCGCTCGCTCTGCTGCGGCGGGACTCTTGATCTGGGAGTGATCGACCCTGCGCGGCAGGTCGACGCCTGGGCTGTCACTCTCCTCGTTGTCGGGTTTTGCCCTGCCTGCGAACCGTCTTCGAAAGCATTGAATTCCCGGACGGCGGCAGCATCAAGTACCGCGAGTTGAAGGCGACCCAGGAGCGCCGTGCACCTCCTGCGCGCCGAGTGCGCCCCCCTGCACCGTTGGGCGCGACCCCGTCGTCCAGCCACCGCGCCACCACCGCAGAGTCGGCTCCGCCCCCGGACCGCTGGGCATCCGAGTCCGACCATCGCGCACTGCGTGAGAATCCCCGGCCAACATTCATACCGGGCCCGGGTTTTCGTGCTCGTAGTAGTATTCGCCCAGGCCGCCGTTGCGCACTGCAGAGCCGCGGTCATGCGCTCAGCAGTGGTGGCGGTGTCGATGTAGTAGTTGATCGACCACCGCTTGAGCTTAGAGATTGTCAACAACGGCCCAATCACTGACAACCGATGGATGCGCGCACGTGCTGCGCCACAACTCTTCCCGCGCCCTTGTGCAAAGGTGCCGTGCAGACATATGGATTGAGCGGATAGCTGGAAGACGGTTGAGAATGTCAGCGATGACTGTGGTTCCGGATGGTAGAGGCACGCGTGTGGGGGACTGCGAGAGGCGAGAATCGTAAGAAGACTAGGTAATTAATGAGTTAAGAACGTAGAGATGCTGCGCCGGAGCTAGCCCGTGTTGCACAGCAGCCCCCGAGGGTTGGGTGAGGGGTGCACGCGATTTCAGCCGGCTATTCGGTGCGTAGTGCTGTGGGCTCTAACACGATCTCTATGCGTCCTGTGTCGACGTCGTAAACCAGTCCGGAGGCTAGGAAGTCGCTGCCATGCAGCGACTCCATGATCACCTCGACGTCGGCGCGCATGGAGGCAATAGGGTCAGTGACCGCCTTCGACGGGAGCTGCTGGGTGGGGATTTCGAAGTACTCGGCGAGCAGGTCGGGATAGGGCGCCAAGTCGGTCATACCGCAATCGGTGTGATGCAGAATGACGAGGTTCCATGTGCCAGGGACGTGGGTTTCTGCGTTGGCTTGTCCGACCTTGCTCAGCATTGCCATCGTGCGCAGAGTTGCTGAGGTGATCCGGCCGCGGAGTTTGCCGCTTCGGGCCTCCGCGCCTCACATCTCGGCGCGGGAGCGCACCTCGCGCCTCAGATCGATGACCTGCTTCTCCAGGTCGATCACCCCCTTGACGCACATCGCGCTTAGAGCGATGAGCTTG
This sequence comes from Mycobacterium sp., assembly GCF_032159565.1. Classification (GTDB taxonomy): domain Bacteria; phylum Actinomycetota; class Actinomycetes; order Mycobacteriales; family Mycobacteriaceae; genus Mycobacterium. The sequence continues at coordinate 36,393 of NZ_JAVHWR010000125.1, read as the reverse complement.
ACGATCGCGGACCAACTCTTGTTTTTGCCGGAGAAGGATTCGTCAAGCTGCTCGAACTTTTCGACGAGCTCCTTACCGACCACCGATTCGGGATCAAGAGCTATCCGTCTGATTCTGCTGAACGGCGAGAAATCCGGGATTTCTTCGAACTCGGGCTCCATGTTGCGAGCGTAGCCCGGTCGCTGGTACACCCGGAGTCGATCTCCCCACGACCTGGGCGAGCAGCAACTGGTTTTCGAAGCTCAGCGATGACGGGGCGGATATAACCGCCCTCCTCCGTACAGGTGCGGTTTTTGGCCGCTAATGTGGGTAGAGAGAATCAATCCGTAACTTTGCTCCTTCAGAACTTGGGAGTTGTTCTCGTCTTGTGCTGCTCGAGACAGCCGGCAAGTCGGGAACGCAAATCGCGGCTGAAAAGGTTTGACGGACGATGGCCATTACCGATGTCGCTGAATACGCTCATCTCAGCGTCGCAGACCTGGATGCACTCGCCGCCGACCTGGAGGCGATCCGCCGTGATGTTGAGGATTCGCTTGGCGCTAAAGACCGGGCCTATATCCGTCGCAGCATCGCTTTTCAGCGCGGCCTCGAGATTGCCTCGCGGCTCGTGATCGGCCTGAGCAAGGGCAAGGTCGGATGGGTGCTGGGAACCACAGCGCTGGCCGCTGCGAAGAGCATCGAGAACATGGAACTCGCTCATAACATCGGCCACGGCCAGTGGGACTGGATGAACGACCCGGAAATCCACTCGAGTACCTGGGAGTGGGACATGGTCGGCCCGTCGTCGCAGTGGCGCTACTCCCACAACTACCGCCACCACGTCTTCACCAATGTTGTCGGCATGGACGAGGATCTCGGGTACGGAGTCATGCGAGTCACACGCGACCAGACGTGGAAGCCAAGTCATCTGACACAGCCGCTGCGAAACCTGCTGATGGCGCTCACCTTCGAATGGGGCATCGGCCTGCACGACCTGTACTCCGAGAAGCTGCGCGCAACAACCGACGCGGACAAATCAACGCACACCAAAGCGTTCGCCCGCAAGATCGCCCGCCAGGCCGGCAAGGACTATGCGCTCTATCCGTTGCTCAGTGGGCGGCGGTGGCGGCGCACCGTCAAGGCCAATGTGACCGCCAACTTGCTGCGCAATGTTTGGGCCTACGTGGTGATCTGCTGCGGGCACTTCGCGGACGGCGCCGAGAAATTCACTCAGGCCGCGCTGAAGGACGAGGCGAAGCCAGAATGGTACTTGCGCCAAATGCTGGGTACGGCGAACTTCAACGCGGGGCCGGTAATGGCGTTCCTGAGCGGAAACCTCTGCTACCAGATCGAACATCACCTCTTCCCTGATCTTCCCAGTAACCATTACGCAGACATCGCTCGGCAGGTAAAAGCTGTGTGCGTCACCTACGATCTGCCCTACACCACTGGCCCGCTGGCCCGCCAATACCTGCTCACGCTGCGGACGATCATGAAGCTGGCTCTTCCGGATCGTTTTCTCACTGCCAATTCCGACGACGCACCTGAAACAGCGTCCGAGCACAAGTTCCGGCAGATCGAAAACGCGCGGCCCCCAAAGGGCGGCGTTGCGCCGAGCGTGCTGGAATCCCGGCTCTGATGCATGCGGCGATTTCACTGCGGATGGTGTCCGTCATCGTCGTGGCGCAGGCTGTGCTTATCGGAATGGTGTACTGGGGTCGCGCCGAGACGGGTGGCCGCCCAGCGTAAATCGGTGCGGTTAATGCCCTGACGCCATGGCCGGCTCTCGGTGATGCTACTGCCGGAGTCGCGGTCAGATGGGCAGCTTGACAGGGTATACCTTATGGCTGCCAACGAGGCCTTTGAGATCGACCTCGCGTGGGTTGCAGAGTTGGATGTCGAGCACCCCCTCAATTGCATCCCGAACCGAATCGCTGACGAGGATCTCGCCACCATTGGCGTGTCCCGCCACTCGCGCCGCCAGCGCAACGTTGCGGCCGAACAGATCGTCTCCGCGCCTGAGCAAGGTGCCCATGTGGATGCCGATTCGGACCCGGATGGCCCCCCAGTTGTCAGGCTTTTCGCGCAGAGCCCGTTGCACCTCGATACTGCAGAGGACGGCTTGACCAGGATCGCCAAAGGCGATCATGAATCCGTCGCCCTGATTTTTCACCACATGGCCGCCGTGGTCGTCGACGAGCTTGCATACGAGTTTGTTGTGCCGCTCAAGCACTTTGACCCATCCTCGATCACCCAGCGCCTCGTTCTGCTCGGTGGAACCCTCGATGTCGGAGAAGACGATCACGACGTGGCCGTCGGCGGTCAGTCTGGCGAGATCGGGACGCTCGACCTGGGCCCAGCCGGCAAGGTCCTCGATCGAGTTTCGGACGGTGGCGCCGATGCCCTTTTTCATCACCGAATCAGCCGTCTGCCAAGCCGTCCTGATCGCGAAAGGCGCGGGCCCGAGACGTCGTCGACGACGGGGGCTGTCTTGTCGGCTGCGTTGAAGTTCGCGTCGTGTTCCCTTCAGCTGGCGCCGCGCCACGATGAGCAAGACTCCTAGGGCCATGATCCCGGCGAGTTCGACGATGGCGACCGTCATCCAGATGGGCACACTCATTGTTCGATCACTGCTGCGAAGGCCCATATCATTGGCCGATTATGATGGCTGGACCGCGCGTGGTGCCTGCGGCCATGCGAAGTCTCGAATGCGGGCCGCTTGAGCAAACCCTGGCTAGCAATCCCAAGCCGACGTCGATGCCACTTCTAACGTGCGGTGGCAGGTGCAGGATTCAACCTGCGTAGGCGTAAGCCGACGGATCCATAGTCATCGCCGAGGTTTGCGCCGAGTTTCGGCTGACCGCGTTCATTCTGGTATCGAACTCTGCTAACCCCAAATTCTCGCTGTGCCGCAAGGTATCTCGCGCCCAGCTGGCAGGTAGCCGGAACTAAAGATTGACTTGCGGAGGTTTGCGAGAGATCAGCGTATAACCCTGGCTGCGGGTACGGCGCTGGGATAAGATCTGTCCCAGCTAACGTTGCTAGTCCGTGACAAGTTGACTAGCCCTGCTCCGACAGCAAGGTAGCGCGGGAGTTTAGGTAGCGTAGAGCCGATGGATTTGGGCAATGAGAGAGCTAGGGCCGCAGCCGAGTGGCCCGGCGTTGCATCACATGAGCATCTCGAGGCTGTCACACGCCCCTTAGTGCCTGGCGACGACCCGTTCTATCAGCCGCCGCCGGGCTTCGAAGACGCAGAACCCGGTACCGTCCTGCGCTCGCGCGACGTACAGCTGGCTTTCCTCGGGTTGATTCCGCAGCGCTTCCACGCTACCCAGCTGCTCTACCGGACGACCGACATGAACAACGAACCGTTGACCACCGTGACCACGGTGTTGGCGCCGGCCGAGCGCAGTCCGGAAAGGCCCTGTCCGATCGTGTCCTACCAGTGCGCGATCGACGCCATGGCCGACCGCTGCTTTCCCTCCTACGCGTTGCGCCGCCGCGCCAAGGCCGCCGGCGCGCTTGCACAATTCGAATTGCTGCTCGTCGCCGCCGTACTGGCCGAGGGCTGGGCGGTGTCGCTCCCCGACCACGGCGGCCCGCACGGCCTTTTTGGGGCTCCCGTGGAGCCTGGATACTGCGTACTCGACGGCCTGCGCGCCGCACTCAACTTCGCACCGCTCAAGCTCTCCAAGTCCGCACCCATCGGCCTGTGGGGATATTCGGGCGGCGGCCTGGCTACCGCGTGGGCCGCCGAGATGTACGCCGGATATGCACCAGAACTCAACATCGTCGGCGCCGTGCTGGGCTCACCGGTCGGTGATCTTGAAAACACCTATCACCGTCTCAACGGCAAGTTCTTCTCTGGACTGCCGACCATGGTGGTGGCCGCGCTGATGCACACCTACCCCGACTTCAAGAGGGTGATCGAGGAACGGGTGACGCCTGAAGGTCAGGCGATGTTCCACCAGCTGAAAACCATGACCACTGCCCATGCGGTGACGCGGCTGAGGAAAAAGGACATGGCGACGATGCTCGACCGCCCGCTCGACGAAATTCTGGCCATGCCCGAGGTTCAACACGTCTTCGACAACATCCGACTCGGCGTCGCGGCACCGACTATGCCGGTGCTCATTGTGCAGGCGGCCCATGACCGAATCATCTCGGTGGACGACATCGATGCACTCGCAGACAGCTATACCGCCGGAGGAACCGACGTCACGTATCACCGGGACAGGTTCTGCGAACACATCCTGCTGCATCCGATGTCGTCACCCATGACGCTGAGATGGTTGGGCGACCGCTTCGCGGGCCGACCTCCGCACCTGCACCGGAGACGGACCACCTGGCCCACTCTCTTCAACCCGTCCACCTACCGCGGCATGGCCCGCCTAGCCCGGATCAGCGCCAAAGTAATCACCGGACGACCTGTCGAGCGCCGCCCGCTCTCTCAGTTCGACAAGTAGGCCTTTCCCCTAGAATGTTCGACGAGACTGCAACATGGTCCTCGGGTGCCGATGAGCCGCTCCTTTCCGCCCAGCCCACGCCAGCACCGCGGTCAGGACCACCGCGTGCAAAGTCGGACGAGAGGACTTCATCGCTGCTCCTCACGGCCCAGGTAACAGCCTGATCACGCCAAGGGTCGACCCCTAGTGTCGTGGCGACTGGAATCATGAACTGAGTAACGACTAGCGTGCGGGCAGCTCGACAACCAGACCCGCGCCCCATGCGCGCTTCATCAGTCCCATCGCGTCTATGTGCATGGCGGCGTCGAACTCGGGACGGGACATCAGATCTCGTACGTAACACAGCACCTGCTCGGCGACGATTCCTCTACTCCGCCCACCCAGCCGATGAGTCGAGCACCCACGCCGACCGGATCAACGGTTGCATGGACGTGTGTTCCTGCACCTGTTCGAGCTCCACAGTCACCGCGCACGGGGGGTCGAGCCGCAACCGGAATCGCGACCGGACCTCGACCTTGCCGCGGTAGCGGACGATCTGTTTCGCTAACCGCACGTCTACCCATAGCGCGATTGGGACGGTGATGATTTGGCGCCAGTAGTCGTCAACACATTTCTCGACGCGGACCTGACCGCGCGTTCCCCGCCATTGCCGACGCGACCCCTCCCGGGCCGACTTCAAGAGGGCCGATGATGAGCTGATCGCCAACTAGCCGCGCCACCACCTCGCCAACCCTGTCTGGCGGCGCCGCCGCGAGCAGCACGCGGCGAGTGAACTGTCCGGGGGTTAACTCACCCACGGGCCTTTCCTGTCCGAGCGGGCTGACTGTCGGCTACTCGCGCCCAGGCCTATGATCTCCGGCGTCGTCGCGTTTGCCGTGGAACATTTCCTTGGCTTCATCGACGGAGTGAGTGGCGATGTCGATTGAGTTCTTGACGATGCGGCCGATCCCACCAGCAACATCGCCCCTGGCGATGTCAGTTCCGTCTTTTACGTTCTCCGACGACTTATCGACGGCTTCATCGCAATGTCCCTGACCGAAGCAAGCCGGTCCTTCTCATTTTCGCCCATGAGGGTCCCCTACTCTTTGATCGGTGTTCCCGCGCCGCGTCCGGCCAAACGTAGCTGGGGATGAGCGGCCTCGACCATCGCGGACACCGTCGGGCAATCCACGACTACCAGTGCACGGCTCCATGGCTGTTTCCGCGATTCGATCGACCGTTCACCGCCTCGATCAGCCGGCGCTCCCACTGTGATCCAGAGATGCGCCAGTGCGTCTTTCACACGCCAAGTGCTGAGGTGGCAGGTGCAGGATTCGAACCTGCGTAGGCGTAAGCCGACGGATTTACAGTCCGCTCCCATTGGCCGCTCGGGCAACCTGCCTGGTGCGAGTAGCCAGGGTACAACGAGGATGCACCCGGAACGAAAACGGCCGAGCCGGCACCGCGTCGAGATCGACGTTTTGGCGCATTCCACTCGCACTTTCCCTGCGAAATGTCGGTTTGGGCGCCGTGGGATAGTACATACGAGCAGCCGCAACGAGAGGGGATGCATGCCATGGCGGATTCGAGCTTCGACGTCGTCAGCAAGGTCGAGCACCAAGAAGTCGACAACGCACTGAACCAGGCCGCCAAGGAGCTGTCCACCCGCTTCGACTTCCGCGGCACCGACACCCGCATCGAATGGCAGGGTGAGGAAGCGATCACGATCACCTCGTCCACCGAGGATCGGGTCAAGGCCGCCGTCGACGTCTTCAAGGAAAAGCTGATCCGCCGTGACATCTCGATGAAGGCCTTCGACGCGGGCGAGCCGCAGGCCTCAGGTAAGACGTACAAGGTCAGCGGCAGCATCAAGCAGGGCATCGACAGCGAGAACGCGAAGAAGATCACCAAGCTGATCCGGGATGAGGGCCCCAAGGGCGTCAAGGCTCAGATCCAGGGCGACGAGGTTCGCGTCAGCTCCAAGAAGCGTGACGACCTTCAGGCCGTCATCGCCCTGTTGAAGAACGCCGACCTCGAGGTCGCGGTGCAGTTCGTCAACTACCGCTAGCTCAGCAGCTGGTCGGTGACGTTCAGGCTGGAACCGTCCCGGTGCTCGGACATGTTGCGGCACTCACCGAACACGTGCACGTAGCCGTCTTCGCGCGCGACCGGATTCTGGCCGATGACCGCGAACACCGTGTCGGTGTGGATGACGGTGCCGAACGGATTCTTGCCCGGCGGCGGACCGTCGTACCAGCCAACACCCTGCTGCACCATCGTCTGCGCGATCTGCTCGAAGTACTTCTTCGGGTCCGTGTCGTCCGGAATCCGGAAGCCCATCTCGAGCCTGCCGCGATACGGCGGCTTACCCTGGTCGTTGCAGGCCTCGAATCCGACGCCGCCGCTGACCTCCTGTAGCCCCGCGACCTTCACGATCGCCTTGCCCGGGTCGACCACCTGCTTGACGGTGTCCGCATCCGAAAACGTCTCCACCGCTGCCGGTGGTGGCGGCGTGGAGGACTCCTCGTGGTGGGGCCGCATCGTGCACCCTCCTAACACGACGGCGAGCCCGAGGATCGCCGCACAGGATCGAAAACGTCTAGAAGGCATGGTCTTTGGTCACCGACTCCGCTGGACGACCGGCTTCGGGATCGAGGTACGCAGGCGAACCCGGTATATCGAAGCCTACGGGCGGCAAATCGATCTTTCCGCCGAACGGCAGGTCGATCTCGGTCGGCAGGTCGACGTGCGGCTGATGACGGCCATCGGCGAGCAGCCCTTCGTCGCCGAGCTCGCCGCTTTCGCCGGTGGCGATGTACGTCATCGCGCGCAGCGACTCGCCGCCCATGTCGTAGTAGTGCGAGTGGTCGTTGGTGTCGAGCCCCTCGCGCCCGGCGACCTCGGCGTCGAACCGGATCGAACCGAACTGGTCGCCGGCGGGATCGAGTCCGAGGCCCGCGTCGAGCCCTACCGGATAGCCGAGGGTCCGGTTCAGGTAGTCGTGCAGATACTCCGGCGCGGTGCCGATGTATCCGACCGGATCCGTCGACGCGGAGCCGACGTAGACGTGTCCGCCGTCGAGGTGGAAGTCGGCGGCGCTTCTGGCCACATCCGTTCCAGGACAACCCAACAGGACCGCGTCGTTGGCCTGCATGCCGGAGTGCGCGAACGCGTCGGCCACCGTCGTCGACCCGTAGGAGTGCCCGATCACGGTCATGTGCTGTTGAGGATGGTGGTGGGTGGTCCAGAGCCCGTTGACGTCGGCTGCCAACAGGTCGCCGCCGGCTCGCGCCAGATCCGGATTGGCGACGCGCGTGTCGGTGAAGCCGTCCGGTGCGTCGTAGCCCATCCAGGAGATCACCGAGTGGGTGTTGTCCGGGTCGGCCGCATTGGCCTGGTCCCACAGGTTCATGGCGTCGTTGTGGCCGTCGCTGAGCCAGCCGCCGTTCACGCTGCTGCCCGTGCCGGGCACGATGACCGTGGTGTGCTCGGCGTAGTCCGGGTTACCGATCGCGATCGCGGCGCGGCCCTCGCCGGTGTCGGCGAGCGGCTCGTACTTCCACAACATGACGGGCCGCTGCCGCGATGGGTCGGGGTCGTCGCCGCGCTGGTGGTTCAAACCCTGCTGGACCTTCAGCGCGTTGTGGTAGCGGGTGACGTCGTTCGTCGAGAGACCGTAGAAGGCCGGGTCGGCCAGCACTCGCTCCGTCGACGCACCGTGCTCGGTGGCGGTGTCGGTGATCCGGTTCAGGTCGTCGGTGAGCACCTGCTGGTTGATCGTGTCGCGCGCCGCCGCGGGAATACCGTTCAGATTGCCCAACTCTGGGGGATGTTCCGCGATCAGCCGCTCACGGTCCTTCTGGCTCAACGACTTCCACCATTGGTCGACGTCCTCGGCGTTGGCATCCGGCGTCGGCAGCGTGATCGGTCGCGCCTCCTGCGGTACGTCGACGACGTCGTCGGCCTGGTCCATCGCCGCGGCCAGCTGCTGATCGACGGTATTCGCCTGTGCCAAAACCTGTTGCAGCGCCTGCTGCAACACCTCCGCGTTTCCCCAGTCGTTCGGTAGGGCCATTGACGGCAGGGCCGGGCGTACCGTGGCCGCGATCGGATCGACCACCATGGCGCAGTCGCGTGCCATGTTCAGCACCAATTGCAGATTGTCCTTGACGATCGCGACATTGACCGCCGCCGAGTCGGCCGAGCGCGCCGCCGCCAATGCCGCGTCGGCGTCTCTCATCAACGCCCGGCGCGTCTTCTCGAGCGCTTGCCTGGCCTCCTCGGAACCCGGGCCGGTCCACTCCGGGAACTTCGGCAGGCTGTCTGCGACATCGATCGACGTCTGTGCGCGCGTGCGGGCGGCGTCACTCACCGCGCGCACGGTGCCAGGGTCCCATCGCTGGACGTCCTCGACCGTCAACGACATGACCGGCCTACAGGCTGGTTGGGTCCAGCGAGGTCATCATGTCGCGGTTGTCGTCCTCGGTCTGGGCGTAGGCCGCCGCGACGCTCGCCAGAGCGTCGGCCTGCGAGGTCAGCACCTGATGCAGCTCTGTCGTCGTGGTCCGCCAGCGCTGTGCAGTGGAGTCGATCGATCGCGCCGACCGCCCGACCAGGCCGGGCTGCGCGCCGTCGGCGGTCGCCGGCGATGACCCGTGGCCGGCCCGCAGCCGGTCGGCGTCGCCACGGAGGCGCTCGGCGGCATGCGCCAACTCCTGCGGATCCACCTTGATTGGTTGAGGCACGGGGAGCCTTTCTGCCAGCCGGCAACCGACGCTACCAGCGCCGCAGAGGGGTCAAGCGCACCAATTTCGGCACGCAGCTAACTTCTGCGGTGCGGGCCACGCAGTTTCTCAACTGCCGGTGAAACGGCCTGCGTCGGCAATACGCTACAGACCATGGCACCTGCTCAACGCGAACCCAAAGTCGTCGTACTTGGTGGAGGCTCCTGGGGCACCACCGTCGCTTCCATCTGCGCTCGGCGTGGACCGACGCTGCAGTGGGTGCGCTCCGAGGAGACGGCCGCCGACATCAACGAGAACCATCGCAACACCAAGTATCTGGGCGACGAGGTCGAGCTGGCGCTGACGCTGCAGGCCACCACCGACTTCTCCGAGGCGGCCGAGTCTGCCGACGTCATCGTGATGGGGGTGCCGTCGCACGGCTTCCGCGGCGTGCTGACCGAACTCGCCAAGGAGCTGCGGCCGTGGGTGCCGGTGGTGTCGCTGGTGAAGGGCCTCGAGCAGGGCACGAACTACCGGATGAGCCAGATCGTCGACGAGGTGCTGCCCGGCCACCCCGCCGGCATCCTGGCCGGCCCGAACATCGCCCGCGAGGTCGCCGAGGGCTACGCCGCCGCCGCCGTGCTCGCGATGCCGGATCAGCATCTGGCGGCCAATCTCGCAAACCTGTTCCGCACCCAGCGATTTCGGACGTACACCACCGACGACGTCGTCGGGGTCGAGATGGCTGGCGCGCTGAAGAACGTATACGCCATCGCCGTCGGGATGGGCTACTCGCTGGGCATCGGCGAGAACACCCGCGCCATGGTGATCGCCCGTGCGCTACGGGAGATGTCGAAGCTGGGCGAGGCGATGGGCGGGCACCGCGACACCTTCGCGGGTCTTGCGGGCATGGGCGACCTGATCGTCACGTGCACGTCGCAGCGCAGCCGTAACCGCCATGTCGGCGAGCAGTTGGGCGCAGGCAAGACGATCGACGAGATCATCGATTCGATGAACCAGGTCGCCGAGGGCGTGAAGGCAGCGAGCGTGATCATGGAGTTCGCAGGCGAGTACGGGCTGTCAATGCCGATCGCGCGTGAGGTGGACGGCGTCGTCAACCACGGCGCCACCGTCGAGGACGCCTATCGCGGGTTGGCAGCCGAGAAGCCAGGGCACGAGGTGCACGGCTCGGGGTTCTGAGCTAGTTGAAGTAGGGGTTCGTTCCCTCGGGCCGGTCGACCAACGGATTGACCTCGCCCACAATCCAACTGGCCCCGGGGCTGACGACGAAGCCCGCCTGGTTCTGGCTGTCAACGCACGCCGTCGTGGTGCCGTCAGCGCCACAACTCAACGTCTGGAACGACAGTCGCGAACCGGCCGGAAGCGGTTTGATGTCCCCGGCCACCGCGAAAGGATTGCCGCCGGCGTTGGCGAAGCCGGGCACCTGGCCGATCCTGCCGCTGACCAGAGATGCGCCTTCCGGCGCGCCGGGAAGGGCACCGAAGCAGCCGTATCCGCCGTTTCGCTGGATCATGCACGTCAGCCCGTCGGGTGTGGTGAACCCGTACGCCTGATTGCTCAGCACCGCGTAGTCCGAGGGCTTCACCGCTGCCCAGGCATTGACGTTGGGTGGCGGTGGCGCCGGCGGCGGCTCAGTGGGGTCAGCCGCGGCGATCGCCGGACCACTGACCATGGCCGCTACCGCGACACCCACGAGGAACGTTCTGCTGCGCATCGGCACAGCTTAGATGGTGCAGAAGTGAACAGCAGAGCTTCTAACCGAAGGTGTAGCTGCCTCCGGGGCTGATCACGAAGCCCGACTGGTCAGCGGTGTTCAGGCAGCTCGTGACGACCCCGTCGGTGCCGCAGCTGACGGTGCGGAAGCTCAGCCGGGTGTTCGGCGGCAGCGGCTTGGCCCCATCCACCACGCCGTACAGCGGCCGGTCGGTGCTGGCAAAGCCCGGCGATCCCTTTGCCGCACCGGTAACCACGTTGGCGCCGCCCGGCGCCGCGGGGATGGGGCCGCTGCAGCCGTAGCCGCCGGACTGCTTGTCCAGCACACACGTCACGCCGTCCGGCGCGGAGAACGCGTACCAGGCGCCGTCCTGCACCGAATACTCCGATGGCTTGGCCGACGGGAAGGCGTTGATATCGGGCGTGGGTGGCGGATCGGCCGCAGCGATGCCGGGCATGCTCAAAAACGTCGCCCCCGCGGCCACCATCACGCCGACCAGAATTCTGTTCAGCACGTTCTACACCCTAAACGGTGGCTTGGGCGTGCGCAGCGCACGCCTTCACCGCCGGGCTCAGTACCGATCCGGCCCGCGGCCCGCCATCTCCTCGAGCCTGCGGATCCGGTCCTCGATCGGCGGGTGCGTGGAGAAAAGCTTGCCTATCCGCTCGCCCGCGCGGAACGGGCTGGCGATCATCAGGTGCGCCTGATCGGCCAGTTGCGGCTCGGGCGGCAGCGGCGCCTGCTGCACACCAGCGCTGATCTTGCGCAGCGCCGACGCCAGCGCCAGCGGGTCGCCGGTCAACTCGGCGCCGGACTGGTCAGCCTGGTACTCCCGCGACCGCGAGACGGCCAGCCGGATGATTGTCGCCGCGATCGGGCCGAGCAGCGAAACCAGCAGAATCGCAAAGGGATTCGTGCCGCCTTCGCGGTTCCCGCCGAACATGCTGGCGAAGAACGCGAGGTTGGCAAGCGCGGTGATCACCGACGCCATCGCGCCTGCCACACACGAGATCAGGATGTCGCGGTTGTACACGTGCGACAGCTCGTGGCCGAGCACCGCACGCAGTTCCCGCTCGTCGAGGATCTGCAGGATGCCGGTCGTGCAGCACACCGCCGCATTGCGCGGGTTGCGACCGGTGGCGAATGCGTTGGGGTTGGCGGTGTCGCTGATGTAGAGCCGCGGCATCGGCTGATGCGCGGTGGTCGCCAGCTCGCGGACGACCTTGTACATGAAGGGCGCCTGCACCTCGGTGACCGGCTGCGCGTGCATTGCCCGCAACGCCATTTTGTCGCTGTTGAAGTAGACGTAGACGTTCATGCCGATCGCGAACAGCACGGCCAGGAACATGATGTTCCTGCCGAACATTGCACCGACGGCCACGATCAGCCCCGAGAACAACGCCAGCAGAAAGAAAGTCTTGACCGTGTTGGCACCTGAATGCCAGCTCATCAGCGTCCTCCGGTGTCTATTCGCTCCTCGCGTGCGCTAGAAGTCTTCGCTTACCCAACGCTCGACCGGCATTCGCGGGTTCCTCAGCCGTGGCGATTGATCGTGTAGTCGACCAGCGAAGCCAACGCCTGCCTGCCGGGCCCTTCGGGGAGGTTCGCCAGTTCGTCGCGGGCCTGCTTGGCGTATCGGGCGACGGTCGCCTTGGCGTGAACGATGCCCGGTGACGTGCGCAGCAGATTCAGCGCCTCAGCCAGCTCGGCGTCGTCCTCGACCGGGCCGGCCAGCAGTTCGCGCAGCCGGTCGGCGTCCGGGCCCGTTTCACGCAGGGCATAGAGCACCGGCAGCGTATGCACACCTTCGCGCAGGTCGGTGCCGGGCACCTTGCCGGACTCGTCGGGGTCGCTGTCGATGTCGATGATGTCGTCGGAGATCTGGAACACCGTCCCGACGATTCCGCCCAGCCGGCTCAGCCGCTCGATCTGTTCCTCGCCGGCGCCGGAGAAGGTGCCGCCGAAGCGGCCGGACGCCGCGATCAGGCAGGCCGTCTTCTCGTACACCACCTTCAGGTAGTGCTCGACGGAGTCGACGTGGTCGGCGGCGCCGCGGGTCTCCCGCATCTGGCCGGTGACGAGCTGAGCGAAGGTCTCGGCGATGACCCGCACCGCGTCCGGACCGAGGCGCGAGACCAGCCGCGAGGCCGTCGCGAACAAATAGTCGCCCGCAAGGATCGCGATGTTGTTGCTCCACCTAGCGTTCGCGCTGGGAGCGCCGCGGCGCACCTGCGCCTCGTCCATCACATCGTCGTGGTAGAGCGTGGCCAGGTGCACCAGCTCGATCACGGCGCCTGCGACGGAGACCTGCCAGTTGTCGGGGTCGGGGCCCAGCTGAGCGGACAGCACGGTGAACAACGGGCGGAAGCGCTTACCGCCGGCCTGGAACAGATGCTGCACGGCCTCGGCCATCAGCTCGTCGGCTTTGCCCAGCTCAGTGGACATCAAGTCCTCGATGCGGGCGACGCCTTCGCGGACCTGCTGCGCAAAGGCGGGGTCGCCGAAGTCCACGCCTGCGACCACACTCGCCGGTGTCCTCACCCTCCCAACATACTGGGAAGCATGAACACCAGAGCTGACGTGGTCGTCGTCGGCGCAGGACCCGCGGGCTCGGCCGCGGCTGCGTGGGCGGCCCGCAACGGCCGCGACGTGCTGGTGATCGACTCCGCCCAGTTCCCCCGCGACAAGGCGTGCGGCGACGGCCTGACCCCGCGGGCGATCGCCGAGATGCAGCTGCTGGGCCTCGGGCCGTGGCTCGAGGGCCGCATTGCGCACCACGGGCTGCGGATGTCCGGCTTCGGTTCTGACGTCGAGATTCCATGGCCGGGGCCGTCGTTTCCGGCAACCAGCAGCGCTGTGCCCCGAACCGAGCTCGACGACCGCATTCGGATGGTCGCGGTCGACGAAGGTGCGAAAATGATGCTGGGCGTCAAAGCCGTGTCGTTTCAACGTGATTCAGTCGGGCGGGTGTCATCGGTGCTGCTGGATTCCGGCGCGGAGGTCGGCTGCGAGCATCTGATCGTGGCCGACGGTGCGCGCTCCACTCTGGGTCGCGCCCTCGGTCGGGAGTGGCACAAGGAGACGGTGTACGGCGTGGCGATTCGCGGATACATCGCGACGCCGCGCGCCGGCGAGCCGTGGATCACGTCGCATCTGGAATTGCGGTCGCCGGAGGGCGAGGTGCTGCCGGGCTATGGCTGGATCTTCCCGCTGGGCAACGGCGAGGTGAATATCGGCGTCGGTGCGCTGGCGACCTCGAAACGGCCCGCGGATGCGGCACTGCGGCCGTTGATGTCGTATTACGCGTCATTGAGACGTAAGGAATGGGGCTTTGAGGGTGAGCCGCGACTGGGTTTGTCCGCGCTGCTGCCGATGGGTGGTGCGGTGTCCGGGGTGGCCGGGCCGAACTGGATGCTGATCGGGGATGCCGCGGCCTGCGTCAACCCGCTTAACGGCGAGGGCATCGACTACGGGTTGGAGACGGGCAGGTTGGCCGCGGAGATGCTCGGATCGGGCGATCTGACGGCGGCGTGGCCGGCACTGCTGCAACAGCACTACGCACGTGGGTTCTCCGTCGCCCGTCGGCTGGCGCTGCTGCTGACGTTCCCGCGCTTCCTGCCGGCGACGGGTCCGATCGCGATGCGGTCCACTTTCTTGATGAACCTCGCGGTGCGGGTGATGGCCAACCTCGTCACCGACGAGGACGCGGACTGGGTCGCGCGGGTGTGGCGGGGTGCGGGCGCCGGGTCGCGGCGCCTCGACCGTCGGCCGCCGTTCTCGTAACTCCGCGAGCGTGCGTGTCTGTCTGCTCCGCGAGCGTGCGTGTCTGCTCCGCGACACGCCGCAGGAAAGCGGCGGAACGTGCACGCTCGTCGAAGATGAACGTGTGACCGTCGCCGTGTACCGAGCGCCGATGCGGTCGCGTCGCGGTGACGTCGACCCAGCGGAGGCGATCGAGCGGGCGCTGGCTCGCGGGCTCTGTGGATTCGGCGGCGCTGGCGAGGCGACAGCGGACGACCGTCTGGGCCGCCGCATCGCGCGATTCCGTGATGTCGTCGACGGTTCGTTGGTCTGGACCCGCGATCCCGACGGGCTGTACTGGCTTGGCCGCATCGACGGCGCGTACTTCTACGATGACGATTCGGCCGCTGCGGCAGTCGATTTGGTTCATGTGCGGCCGACGTGCTGGCTGGCAGAGCCGTTGCTCGAGCCTGCGGTGCCCGCGGCGGTCGTCGCCACATTTCGACGGGGCGGCCGCAACTTTCAGCAGACGCACGATCGCACCGTCGGCGTCGAAAGCCAGCGGCTTTGGGACGAGCTCAACTAGCCGCGAGCGTGCGCGGTTCGCCACAAACTTGCGGCGTGTCGTGTGCAAACACGCCCGCTCGCGGGGCTAGGCGGCTCGCGGGGCTAGGCGGCTCGCGGGGCTAGGCGGCTCGCGGGGCTAGGGGCTTGGCGATTAGGCGAGGGACTTCGCGAAGCCGCTGACATCGCGGATGGTAGCCGCGAAGACCTCGGGCAGAAAACCGCCCAGCAGCACGTCGCAGCCGTGGCCGGTGCCTACGACTATGCGGCCGACTGCGGGCACCCCCGCGCGGACCAGCCTGCGGTAGTAGAGCAGTCCCTCGTCGCGCAGGGGGTCGATCTCGTTGACCGAAATGATATGCGGCGGAAGGCCACTGAGCTCCTCGTCGGTCGCCCACCCCGCGTAGCAGGCCGCGTCGCGCGAGTGCTCACCGGTTGGGTCGTACACGGTGCCCGCGAGTCCCATGATCTCGCGGGTGAGGAAGTACCCGTCATACTCCTTCAGCGAAGGCAGCTCGTCTGGCTGCTCGTACCAGCGGCCGGAAAGAAACGGGCACTGGGCATAGGCGCCCGCGATCTCATTAAGCCAGCCCTCCCGTTTGGCCTTGTGCACAGTGGTGAGAGTCAAGTTGCCGCCGCCGGATTCACCGCAGGTGATGAGGTGGCTGATGCCGAGATCCGTGCGGTTGGCATACGCCCATCGGATGGCGGACGCACAGTCGTTGAGCCCAGCGGGATATGGGTGCGGGCCGAGCCGTCCGCCAGCGTTACGGAATTCCACGCCGACGACCACAAGCCCTGTGGCGGCCAGGTTTTCGCGTGCCCGCGTGTAGCTCGTATCGGTCACGCTGTTGATGGCCATGCCGCCACCGTGGAAATGCACGACGCCCGGCAGCTCGCCTCCGGCCGGAATGGGATGGGTGATGTACAACGCGATGTCGTTGCCCTCGACGCCGGTGATGGTCGTCGTCATGGTCGCGACGCCCGTGGCAATCGGCAGGTTTTGCGCCAACGCCTCGATCACGGCGCCCATCCGCTTTTCCGTCGCCGCGACGGTGGCCAGCCGGTCCTCCATCGGCGAATCGGGAGTCACCGGCGGTACGGGCATGTGGCCGTCGAGCCCGAAAGGCGCCAGCGCCTTGACCATTCGGGGATCGGCCCGCGGATCGGTGCCGATGGTGCAGTGGGGATCCGCCAGGCGGCCGTACATCCCGCGACCCTAGCGCGGGGGCTTCACGGCAGCGTGCAGCGCGACGATTCCGCCGGTGAGATTGCGCCAGCGCACCGTCGACCAGCCCGCGTCGGCGATCTGGCGCGCCAGTTGCGCCTGGTCGGGCCACGCCCGGATCGACTCGGCCAGATACACATAGGCATCCGGGTTCGACGACACCGTCCGCGCGATCCGTGGCAGCGCCTGCATCAGGTACTCCTTGTAAACCGTCGCGAACGGGCCGTTGGTCGGCGTCGAGAATTCACACACCACGAGGCGCCCGCCCGGCCGCGTCACCCGCGCCATCTCACGCAGGCCCGCGGTGTGGTCGACGACGTTGCGCAACCCGAAGCTGATCGTCACCGCGTCGAACACCCCGTCGGCGAACGGCAGCCGTGTCGCGTCACCCGCAACCTTCGGCACGGCACGACTCACCCCCGCGGCGAGCATCCCGACCGAGAAGTCCGCGGCCACACACCACGCCCCTGAGCGGGCCAGCTCCTCCGTCGACACCGCCGTGCCCGCCGCCAGGTCGAGCACGTTGTCGTCCGGTCCGATGCGCAGCGCAGACCTCGTCGCGCGCCGCCAGAACCGGTCCTGGCCGAGCGATAAGACGGTGTTGGTCAGGTCGTAGCGCCGCGCGACCGCGTCGAACATCGACGCCACTTCGCGCGGGTCTTTGTCCAGCGACGCCCTGTTCACGCCGGAAACGCTACCTGTGGAGTTGCGTAGAGCGGGAATGCCCAGCGCTGTCGTGGGCATTCTTCAAGACGTGGCTGAAAAAGTTTGGTTCATCACCGGCACATCGCGTGGCTTCGGCAGGGAATGGGCGATCGCGGCCCTGGAGCGCGGCGACAAGGTCGCTGCGACCGCACGCGATACCGCGACCCTGTCCGACCTGGCCCAGAGGTACGGCGACGCACTACTGCCGATCCAGTTGGACGTCAACGATCGCGACGCGGACTTCGCCGCGGTCAAACAGGCGCACGACCACTTCGGCAGGCTGGACATCGTCGTCAACAACGCCGGCTACGGGCACTTCGGCTTCATCGAGGAACTCACCGAGGCCGAGGCGCGCGCCCAGATCGAGACGAACCTGTTCGGCGCGCTGTGGGTCACCCAGGCCGCGCTGCCCTACCTGCGGGCACAAGGCAGCGGGCACATCATTCAGGTGTCCTCCATCGGCGGCATCACCGCCTTCCAGAACGTCGGCATCTACCACGCGTCGAAGTGGGCGCTCGAGGGGTTCTCCCAGGCGCTGGCGCAGGAGGTCTCCCCGTTCGGCGTTCATGTGACGCTGATCGAACCCGGCGGCTTCGACACCGACTGGGCGGGTCCATCGTCCAAGCGCTCGAACCCGCTGCCCGACTACAACGAGGTGCACGAGGCCGCCGACCGCGCGCGTGCGCAGCGTGTGTCGAAGCCGGGCGATCCCAAGGCGTCCGCGGCCGCGATCCTGAAGGTGGTCGACGCACCCGAGCCGCCGCTGCGCGTCTTCTTCGGCGAGGCCCCACTGCAGCTGGCCAAGAACGACTACGAGAACCGGCTCAAGACATGGGAGCAGTGGCAGCCGGTCTCGGTGCTTGCCCAAGGCTGACGACGGCGCAGTCGTGTGACGACTATGACAAACCCGTAATGATTCGCCCGTTTGCTAACGGGAACAGCGGGAACAGAAAGCCGTGCGAACTAACAGGGGGCGCGAAGAAGCTGCGTCCACTCCCGGCGGCCAGGCCATAGCGCTGGCGATACCACTTCATGACACGAACCGGCGGCCCGTTCGCGGTCCGTCGACGAAGGATGTGCAACGACGATGAAATTCCATAACTGGTTGGCCGGGGCGGTGGCGGCGCTCATGCTGCCTGCCCTGATCGCCATCGCCGGCGGGTCCGCCACCGCAGGGGCATTCTCGCGGCCGGGTCTTCCGGTTGAGACGCTGATGGTGCCGTCGGCCGCGATGGGCCGCGACATTCCGGTGAGGTTCCAGGGCGGCGGATCCAAGGCCGTCTACCTGCTCGACGGGCTGCGCGCCCGCGACGACAACAGCGGCTGGGACATCGAAACGCCGGCGTTCGAGACCTTCTACCAGTCGGGTGTGTCCGTCGTCATGCCCGTCGGCGGCATGTCGAGCTTCTACACCAACTGGCAGTCACCGGCAGTCGGCAACGGCCAGACTTACAACTACCAGTGGGAGACGTTTTTGACGTCCGAGCTGCCCGCCTACCTGGCGGCCAACAAGGGCATCTCGCAGAGCGGCAACGCGGTCGTCGGACTGTCGATGTCGGGCAATGCGGCGCTGATCCTGGCGGCCTACCATCCCAACCAGTTCCGCTACGCCGGCTCGCTGTCCGGTTTCCTGAACCCGTCCCAGGGGGTCTGGCCCACGCTGATCGGCTTCGCAATGCGCGACGCGGGCGGCTTCGACGCCACCGCGATGTGGGGTCCCGGCGGCGGACCTGCGTGGCAGCGCAACGACCCGACGCTGCAAGCCGGCAAGTTGGCGTCCAACGGCACTCGCCTGTGGGTCTACACGGGTAACGGCACCCCGACCGAGTTGGGCGGGGCAGACCTGCCCGCGACGTTCCTGGAAGGGCTGACCAAGGACAGCAACATCGCCTTCCAGAACGCTTACACGGCGGCAGGCGGACGCAACGCCAACTTCAACTTCCCGCCGAACGGCACACACAGCTGGGGATATTGGAACGCTCAGCTCACCGCCATGAAGCCGGACATTCAGCGCACGCTGGGCGCCTGACGTTCTATGCGGCCTTGACGCCGCGGGTGCCGAGCACAGCCTGGTAGTGGCCGATCAGCTCGTCGCAGATTGCCGGCCAGGTGCGGCCGAGCACGCTGCGGCGGGCTGCCAGGGAGTAGCGCTGACGCTCGGCGAGCAGGTGGTCAACCGACGTTGCGAGCCGGTCCTCGAACTCGGGTACCGGCAGCAGCAGTCCGGTGTGCATCGGCGCCACCAGGTCTCGCGGCCCACCCGCGTCGGGGGCTATGACGGGTAGGCCTGACGCCATCGCCTCCTGCACGGTCTGGCAGAAGGTCTCGTGCTCGCCAGGATGGACGAAGACGTCCATGCTGGCATAGGCGGTGGCGAGTTCCTCACCGTAGAGCGCGCCGGTGAAAACCGCGGTCGGCAAGGCGGCTTCGAGCTTGGCTCGGTCCACACCGTCGCCGACGATGACCAGCTGAAGGTCCTCGCGGCGGCCCAGCACGGCGAGGCGCTCGACGTGCTTCTCGGGAGCCAGCCGCCCGACGAAGCCGACGACCGGCCTACCGGCAGGCGACCACTTTCGGCGCAACTGCTCGTCACGTGCGGACGGTGCGTACCCGGCGATATCGACGCCACGGGCCCACTTGTGGACTCGAGGAATACGATGCGCGGCAAGGTTTTCCATTGCGGACGTCGACGGCGCCAGGGTGCGGTCGACACGGCTGTGCACCATCCGCGTCCATGCCCATGCTGCTTTCGCTGTGAAGCCTATACCGTAGCTCTCCGCGAAACCTGCTATGTCCGTTTGGAATATCGCAACGGTCGGCACGCCGAGATATCGCGCCGTATGCATACCGCCCCAGCCGAGCAGCGCAGGAGACGCCAGGTGGACGATGTCGGGGTCGAAACCCTTTAGCACGCTGACCATCCGGGGCCGGGGCACTCCCAGCGGGAGCGAGGTGATCTTCGGGAACATCCGCGAAGGCACCCGGTGTATCCGGACACCCTCGTGGACGCGGTCCGCGGGCGGATCGCGGCGCGGTGTGTCCGGGGCGATGACAAGGATCTCATGACCGTGCTGGCGGAGGTGCTCCATCACCCGAAGCACCGAGTTGGTGACGCCGTTGACATTCGGGAGGAACGATTCTGCGACGATCGCAACGCGCACATCAAGATAGTGGCATCGGCGGCTGTCTCCGGGGTTGCATCCGGGGATACGACACGCAAAGTTCTCGTGCCGATAGCCACGACCATCGCGGTCGGCGGGCGGGTAGTCTGCGCACCAAGGAAGGACGGTTGACATGCGAATTGGCCGTGCGGCCGTGGCGGCGACGGCGGCTCTGCTCATCGGCGCTGTCGGCTGCACCAACCAGATCGCCGGCACCGCGACTCCGGATCCGACGCAGCCGCCGCTGGCTCTGTCAGACGACGGATACGGCATCGTGGCGGGCTACCCTGACGCACCTGTGCAGATCGAGTTGTACACCGAACCGCAGTGCAATCACTGCGAAGAGTTGCAGTCCGCATACGGCGGGGACATCGAGCGCTCCATCAACCTCGGCGAGCTCGCGGTGACCTACCGCCCGCTGACTTTTCTGGACACCCCGAGCACCGATGAACATTCGGCGCGCGTCGCCAATGCGCTGTTTCTCGCGGTCGGAGCGCCCGAGGCGACCGACGAAGCGAACATGTCATCGGGACTGGAGTTCCAGCGGTTCGTCGAAGACCTATGGGCTCACCAGGAACCCGGCGGGCCTGGGCCCAGCGACCAGCAGATGGCGAAGATGGCGGAGGACTCGGGCCTACCTGCCGATGTCGCGGGCAGGGTAGGCGACGGTGAGGCCGCGGGCAATGTCAACATCGGTGAAATGGCGGCCTACAACTACGGCGCGCTGATCGGGATCGACCCGATAAGCACCGGTACGCCAACGGTTTACGATCTGGGCACCAAGCAGAAGGTCGACCTTCACGACAAAGACTGGCTGGCCAACTTGTTGTCCTCGGTCTGACGCGCCAGCCTGCGCTCGAAGAACGTCAACGCCGTCAGCGCCGCGCCCGCGACCAGCCAGCCGACCACCGCAATCGAGCCGGCCGGGATGATCGCCAGCGCCGCGTTGCGATCCTGCACCCGAACGAGGTCCGGGTTGTCCTTGTCGTACTCAACGTAAATTCGCATGCCCGTGTCCAATTCGGACGGATACAGCACACCGAGCTCGGGCCGGTAGGTGACGCGGTCGGGGGTGACGAACTCGACCGTCGAGCGCCGCGGTCCCGCGCTGAGCACCTCGGCCGCGGCCACGCCCATGTTGCCTTCGATCTGCCGGTCGTTGCGCCATGCGCCAAGCACCAACAGCAGTGACTGCAACGTCACCAGACACGCCACCAGCACCACGCCGATACGTATTCGACGGAAGGTCCGTTGGGTGTGAGTCTCGCCGGGCTCGCCGTACAGGTGCGGAATCACTTGCGGGAGAACGCGGCGCACCAAGCGTTTCACCCGTTCGATCACAGCGCCGCCTTGATCGATGCGTGCAGCGCCCGCAGCGACGACCGGTCGGCCTTCACCTCCAGTACCCGCATGCCGTCGAACGGTTCGTTGAGGGCGGCGGCAAGATCGCCGACCTCCATCTGGCGACTTTCCACGTGATACGCCCGGCACAGCGCGCCGACGTCCACGTCGTGCGGAGTGCCGAAGATGCGCGACGACACATCGGAGAACCGGGGGTCGCCCTGCTCGAGGAGCTCGAAAATGCCGCCGCCGTTGTCGTTGGACACCACGATCGTCAGATGAAGCGGCGTCGGCTCGGTCGGCCCGATCAACAGCCCCGAGCTGTCGTGCACGAAGGTCAGGTCACCCATCAGCGCGATCGTTCGCCCGCCGGTGCGGTCATGCGCCAGCGCAGCGCCGATCGTCGTGGACACCGTGCCGTCGATGCCGGCGACACCGCGGTTGGACCGCACCTGGAGGCCGTGCGCGTTCAAACCGACCAGCGCCGCGTCGCGAACCGGGTTCGACGCGCCCAGCACCAACTGGTCGCCCTCGCGCAACGAGCCCGCCACCGCGGCGGCGACGTGCAGCCCTGTCGTCAGCGGATGCGCGTTGAGCTGGCCGCGTACCGCCTCGGTGGCCTGCGCGTTGACCGCGGCGCAGCGCCGCAGCCAGGCCGGATTCGGCTCACCGGTGATCACGGCGCGGGTTCCCGTCGCCTGCGAGTTGCCCGAGACGTCGGGCCATCGGGGGCCGGTGGTCAGCGCGTACACCGGCACCGACGAGTCGGCGAGCAGTGCCGATACCGGCCGGTGCAGCGTCGGGCGGCCCAGCATGATCACCTGCTGCGGGCGAAGCAGGGGCAACGCCATCGGATGCAGCGGGTTGTCGGCGGGTGGGGCGGTCGGCTCGGCCACCGTCGGAAGGGCCGCCAGGTTCGGGTGCGCGCCCGCGCCGTGCCCGGCGATGACGACGGTGTCCGGTGTCAGGTCGATGTCGAGCGGCTGGTCGAACGCCACCGGCGGGGTGTAGGTCCACGGCTTGCCGCCCGGTCTTCCCTGCGGCGCGTAGGACGTCGACGGGTCCGAGTCGCGGTCGGGCACCAGCGGTTCGCGCAGCGGGATGTCGAACTGCACCGGGCCGGCGTTCGCGGTGCGAGAACCAGTGGCGGCCACCAACACTCGACATGTCGCCGATCGCCACTGCGCGTTGAACTTGTCCAGCTCACCCGGCGCCGCGCTCTTCAGATCCGGGGCGAGCCCGAGGCTGATGTTCTCCCGCATCTGGGTGCCGAAATAACCGAGCTGCTCCATCGTCTGGTTCGCGCCGGTGCCGAGCAGCTCGTACGGCCTGTTGGCCGAGAGCACGATCATCGGGACCCGCGCGTAGTTGGCCTCGACCACCGCGGGTCCGAGGTTGGCGACCGCGGTGCCCGACGTCATCGCCACGCAGACCGGAGCGCCTTCGGCCAGCGTCAGCCCGATCGCAAGGAATCCGGCGGTGCGCTCGTCGATGCGGACGTGCAGCCGGATCCGGCCCTCACGATCGGCGTCGTGCAGCGCGAACGCCAGCGGCGCGTTGCGCGAGCCGGGGCACAGCACGATGTCGCGCACGCCGCCGCGAATCAGTTCGTCGACGACGACACGGGCCTGTGCCGTCGATGGGTTCACCACTACAGCCTATTCGGCGAAGAATTTCAGCGCCGCCGCGCTCACTTCCTGCGGTTTCTCGAGGAACCCGAGGTGTCCGGCATCGGCAATCTCCAGGTAGCGGCCGTTGGGCAGCGCGTCGGCGACCTCCCGGCCCAGGTGCGGCGGCAGCGCGATGTCATCGCTGAACCCGATGACGAGCACCGGGGTCGTAATACTTCGGTAAGCCGGCAGCCGGTTGTCATGGGGTCCGACCTCGAGCTGAGCCCGCAGCCCGGGTGTCGGCTTCTGGGGCCACACGGTGAACATGTCGATCCAGTCGCGCACCGCATGGTCGTCGTTGAGCGTCTTCGGCGAGAAGCTCTCCAGTAGCCGCAGCTTCGCGTCGTAGGTGGCGGGCAGCTCGATGCCGGCGTCGGCCAGTTCGCGTTCGGCGATGCGGAAGAAGTCACGGGTGCGGTCGTGGCGGCCCCTGGTGGCCAGCAGCACGGCCGAACGGACCAGTTTCGGGCTGGCCAGCATGAGCTCCTGCGCGATGAACGAACCCATCGACAGCGCCACGATGCGCACGGGCGCGGCGTCCAGCTTCTCGATCAGCGCCGCGGTGTCGGCGACCATCTGCTCGATGCCGAAGTCGGACGCCTGCGCCGTCGCACCGATCCCCCGGTTGTCGAAGGTGATCGTCCGGTAGCCGGCTCGTTGGAAGGCCGGCACCTGATACAGATGCCAGGTGCGGCCTGCGCCGGCTCTACCGGCGATGAACAGGACCGGGTCCCCGGAGCCACTGTCGTCGTAGGCCAGATTCACCCAGCTGAGGCTACGCGAGCCCGTCGGTTGCGACGCTTCGCCCGGGCCCGGTCGATGGCGCTGTCCCACAACAGTCCCGTCGCGGCCTTCAGCTGCCTGGGCTTGATCAGATCCTTGGACATCAGCGCCGTGGCCGCTGCCTTGGTCGTCGCCGACGCCTTCGACATGTGGCCGGAGTCGAACGGCGGCTGCGGGTCGTACTCCATCGACAACTGAATGACCTTGGCACGGCCCTCGCCCCCGATCTGGCCCGCCAGCCACAGCCCCAGATCGATGCCGGCCGACACACCCGCACACGTGACTACATCGCCCTCGTGGACGATGCGCTCATCGCTGACAGCTTTGACGCCCAACGCCTTCAACGCCGAAAGCGCCGCCCAGTGCGAGGTGGCGCGCTTGCCCTCCAGCAAACCGGCGGCGGCGAGCAGTATCGAACCGGAGCACACCGACGCCGTCCACGTCGCGGTCTCATGTGTGCTTCGCAGCCAATCGAGCACCTTCTCGTCGCGGGCATGCTCCATCGTCGAGAATCCACCGGGCACGAGAACGACGTCGGGAGAGGGTGTTTCGTCGAACGAGTGCGTCGCCCCGACCACGAGCACGCCGGAGTCCGCTGTGATCGGGCCCGGCTGGTGCCACACGAAGCGCACTTCGGTGTCGGGCAGCATGCGCAGGCTCTCGTATGGTCCGATGAAGTCCAGCGCGGTGAAGCCGGGGTACAGCACGATGGCGATCTGCATGATTGCTCCTCTAGGCGAATGCTTTGCGGTACTGGTCGGGCGAAATGCCCATTCTTCGAACGAAATTGCGGCGCAGGGTCTCTGCGGTTCCGAAGCCGCAGCGTGCGGCGATGACGGTGACGGTGTCGTCGGTCTCCTCCAATTGCCGACGCGCCGCCTCGGTGCGGATGCGTTCGACGTATGCGCCCGGCGCCTCGCCCACCTCGCCGGTGAACACCCGGGTGAAATGCCGCGGGCTCATCGATGCGCGACGCGCCAAATCACAAATGCTGTGCGCGGCAGCGGGTTCGGCCTCGATAGACTCCTGAACCTCGCGGATCGGCGCCCGCTTCGCGCGGGGCATCCACACCGGCGCCGCGAACTGGCTCTGCCCGCCGGGCCGCCGCAGGTACAGCACGAGGTACCGCGCCACCGTCTGCGCCACCTCGGTGCCGTGGTCTTCCTCGACCAGTGCCAGCGCCAGGTCGATCCCGGCGGTGACCCCGGCCGCCGTCCACACCGTCGGCGAACTCCGTACGAAGATCGGATCGGGATCGACTGCTATGGAGGGGAATTCGCGGGCGAGATCATCCGCGAAGGCCCAGTGCGTGGTCGCCCGGCAGCCGTCCAGCAATCCCGCCTCCGCCGCCAGGAACGCACCGGTGCAGACGCTGACGACCCTGCGGGCGGTGCCGTACACCGCCTTCACCCAGTCGACGAGCGCGGCGTTCTTCCGTGCCTCGTCCAGGCCCCAACCACCGGGAAGCACGACGGTGTCGATGGGCCCGTCCGGGTCGGGAAGGGGTTGCGCGACGAGCACGAGCCCGGTGCCGGTGGCGACCTGCTGACCGTCGACGGACGCGATGGTCACGTCGTAACCGTCGTCGGCGCGGTTCTGGGCGGCCAGTTTCAGCGTTGCGCCGGTGAACACGTCGAACGGCCCGGCCACGTCCAGCGCCTGAACACCGGGATAGCCGAGGATCACCACCGATCGCGTCACGGTTCCAGTGTCGACCCGCGACATCGTTGTCGTCTACGCCCTGTACCCCACAGATCAGGACACGCCGTCGATTGTCGCCGAACGGCCAGACCAGCGCGGAATGATCATTAACATAGACGCGTGCTTGCCACGCTGCAGAAGTTTCTACGCCTGGAAATGACGATCGCCGAGTGGATCGGGACGGCCGTCCTCGCCGCGACTGCCTACCTGGTGATCGGCGTGATGTGGTCGGCCACCCATACCGCCCACCTCGGCGGACTGACCGGAACCGATCGCACGATGTCGATTCTCGGCTCGGTCGTCAGCTGGCCGGAGTTGCTGTTCTCAGATGTCTGCTTGGCATGACCGGCACCCGTATCGAGGTCACCAGGCGGACCGCGCGCTGGGATCCCGAGGCCGAGGTCTCTGTGAAGGAGGCCATGGACTTCTGGTCGTTCGCCGGCGCGGCGGCCAACGTGGTCATGCAATTGGCATCACCCGGTGTCGGATACGGCGTCGTGGAGAGCAAGGTCGACTCGGGCAGCATCCTCGTACATCCGTGGAAGAGGCTCCGTACGACGTCGCAGTACCTTGCGGTCGCGGTGTTCGGCTCCGATGAGGACCGTGCCGCGTTCCGTGCGGCGGTCGACGGAGTTCACCGCCAGGTGATCTCCACCGCCGAGAGCCCGGTGACGTACAGCGGATTCGACCGCGAGCTGCAAATGTGGGTGGCGGCATGCCTTTTCGTCGGTCTCGAGGACACCTACACGTTGCTGCGCGGCGAGATGACGGCCGACCAGGCCGAGCAGTTCTACCGCTCATCGTGGACGTTGGGCACGACCCTGCAGGTCACCGAGGATCAATGGCCGGCGACGCGTACCGAGTTCGACGCCTACTGGGACAACGCGTGCAAGCAGGTCGTCATCGACGCTCCCGTCCGCGAGTATCTGCTCGATCTGATCAACCTGCGGATGATCAACCCTGTTGTGGGGCTGCCCTTTCGGCCACTGCTGAAGTTCCTCACGAACGGCTTCCTCGCTCCAGTCTTCAGGGACGCGTTGGGTCTGCGCTGGAGTAAGGGCAAGCAGCGCCGCTTCGAATGGCTTTTCGTTCTCGTCGCTTTCGCGAATCGGTTTCTGCCGGTGTTCGTCCGCCAGGGCGGTAGCTTCATCGTTCTGGCCGACGTGCGCAGGCGGATCCGCGCACACACCAGCCTGGTGTGACGGTGGCCGCCCTGCGTCGGCTGTTGAGTCGGAAGGTGAGCATCGAGGCGATGCTCGAGTTCGCCATGTGGATCGCGATCCCCTACCTCGTCGTCGGTATCGTCTGGACGTTCCTCAACGCCGACGACGTTGCGCGGATCGAAGACCGGCTACACACACGCATGCCCGCGGGCGCCGAACTCGCGGCGTTCGGAGCGACGACCGCGCTGTGGCCGTTCCTGCTATTCGGCCACGAGGTCTGCGCGTCCTGATTCATAGCAGGCCGTGATTCGGTCGATCCACCACTGACGCCGATCGGGCGGTGCCGCCAACGCCTGCAGCCGAGCCAGATCGGGAGTGACGGTCGCGACGGGCAGATAGCCGTCGACGGGCGTCATCGGTTCGGCGACGTCGTCGACGAACAACCCGCCGGTGCCCAGCCCGCAGGCGTGCCGAAGCTCCGGCAATGCACCGGCGGCCAGCAGGCCCCGGCCGATGCCGACCGCCGAGTCGAGCGCGCTCGACACCACCACCGGGATGTCGATCTGCCGGGCGATGGCCAGCATCCTGGCGACGCCACCCAATGGCGCGACCTTCAGCACGGCGATGTCGGCGGCGCCGGACCGCACGACGTGTAAGGGGTCCTCGGCCTTGCGGATGCTCTCGTCGGCGGCGATCGGCACCTCGACGAGCCGACGCAGTTCGGCCAGTTCCGGCACCGTCGCGCAGGGCTGCTCGAGGTACTCCAGCGGCCCGTCAGCGGTCAACGCCGCGGCCGCGGCGGCTGCCTCGGCGACGCTCCAACCGCCGTTGGCGTCGACCCGAACCGTCGACACGTGCTCGCGGACGGCGTTGACGCGGGCCACGTCGTCGGCGAGCGTCTGGCCCGGCTCGGCGACCTTCACCTTGGCGGTGCGGGCGCCGGGGAACCGCGCCAGAACTTCGGGTACCCGGGCGGCGGGGACGGCCGGGACCGTCGCGTTGATCGGAATCCGGTCGCGGTGCGTCGGCGGCGGCGGTCTGTATGCAGCCTCGACAGCCGCGGCCAGCCAGGCCGCCGCTTCTGGCGGCTGGTACTCGGGGAAGGCACCGAACTCGCCCCAGCCCGCCGGCCCGTCGATCAGCGCCAGCTCGCGAACGGTGATGCCTCGGAACTTCACCCGCATCGGCAGCGCGACGACATGCATGCGATCGACGATCTCCGTTACTGACGGCACAGGGTCAATGATTCCTGACGTCATGGCCCGGTCATTTTTCGGTAATGACTTCGGGGATTAGAAAGCATCGCCATCGGATACATTTAAGTTACTTAACTACCGCAGAACCCTGAGGTGCGCCATGAATGTCTCCCTTCCCTCTTACGCCGTCGCAGGCATCGCCGGCGACAACAACCCGTTGGGTTCGCGCACACCAGCGCGTAGCGGAGGGCGTCGATAGTGATGGCAACTCGTACTTTGGCTTCGACTGCTTTGGCGGTCACCGCGACCGGTGTGCTGGGCGGCCTGGCGAGCCGCCCGGCACAGTCGACGTGGTACCGGGCGCTCAAGAAGCCGCCGTATCAGCCTCCGAGGCAGGCCTTTCCGATTGTCTGGCCCATCCTGTATGCAGACATCGCGGCCGTGTCGGCGTCGACACTCGACGACCTCGACGACCGCGGGCAATCCGGCGAGCGACGCGCATACCTCGCCGCGCTGGCCGCCAACCTGGTGCTCAACGGCAGTTGGTCATGGCTGTTCTTCACCAAGCGTCGGCTCGGCACGTCGGCAATCGTCGCCGGAATATTGACGGTCAGCAGTGCCGACCTGACCCGCCGCGCGGCCTCCGTTCGCGGTACCCGCGCAGCACCGCTTGCGCTCTATCCGCTGTGGTGCGCGTTCGCGAGCGTTCTGTCCACCCATATCTGGAAGCTCAATCGACACTGATGAAGATCACCAGGCTGCCCGGCCAGATTGCGGAATCCGTCCTGTCGATCCTCGGCATTCGAATCGGCACCGAAGAGCCGCACTACATCAGCGCACCGCTCACCGACCATGTCGAGTTGCGCAAGTACGGTCCCCGCATCGCGGCCGAAACGACGGTCGCCGCAGACGAGGCCCACGCCCGCAACATCGGGTTCCGGCGCCTGGCCAACTACATCTTCGGCGGCAACCACCGCGATCAAGAGATCTCCATGACCGCACCGGTCGCCCAGCAGTCCGGCGGCGACGGCATCGCGATGACGGCTCCTGTCGGCCAATCACGGACGTCCGAGCACCGTTGGACGATCCGATTCTTCATGCCGTCCAAGTGGACGATGGACACGCTTCCGGCGCCCGACGACGACAACGTCGCGTTGGTGACCGTGCCGGGAGAGACGGTGGCGGTGCTGCGGTTCAGCGGCGACCGCAGCGCTCCCGCCGTCACGGCTAAGACCGAGAAACTGGCGAAGATCCTGCGCGACAAAGGAATCGAGTCGACGGGCGAACCCGTTGCGTGGTTCTACGATCCTCCGTGGACGCTTCCGTTCCGGCGCCGCAACGAGATCGCCA
The DNA here is from genome assembly GCF_032159565.1 of Mycobacterium sp. Classification (GTDB taxonomy): domain Bacteria; phylum Actinomycetota; class Actinomycetes; order Mycobacteriales; family Mycobacteriaceae; genus Mycobacterium. The sequence continues at coordinate 6,907 of NZ_JAVHWR010000125.1, read as the reverse complement.
TGCCTGTGAAGAGCTGAAGGTCAGGCGGATTCGATACAGGACTGCAGCTTCATCGCCTTCCACGGCCGCCGGCCGCCGACGATCCGGAGACCGCGCCGCACTGCCGTCACGGGACCGATGCGGTCGAGAAGCATCGCCGCCAACGTCGCGGCCGGCACCTTCACGACGGCATCGGGCCGGTCGCCCGGCCGACGTGCGCGCATCTCGACGGCGCCGTCGCGCACGCGGACGACATACGGGCGCGCATCTGGAACCTGCAAGGCGATGCAGATGTCGGTGCGGGGGTCCATATCTGCTCGCGCGTATACCGGCGCTACCTCGGCGGCCTCGCGCAGGTAGAGGAGCATGTCGCGCTCGCTGATGTCCCAGGGCGCGCCGATGGACCGGGCGATGTCGTCTCCGTGCAAGATCAATTCACCGAGCCAGTTGATCTGAACGACGGGCCCGGAAATTATTGCACCGCAGTGGAACTCACCGGCAAAGTCGTCGCGAAGGCCGTCGAACCAAGCATCCTCATCGGCTCCAACGCTTCGAGCTGGTCGACCAGTTCGGATATCGGCGCCATCTGCGCCTCCATCTCGTCCTGGTTGAGTCGATCGAGCTCACGCGGATTCTTGGCGCGGCGAAAATCACCGGTCTCGATGAACGATCGGTACCGCAGCGCAACGCAGAGCACATGCGCGACGACCTGTTGAACCGTCCAGGCCAAACCCGGCCGAGTGGCATGTGGATCTGCAGAGCGGGCGAGTCGATAGAACCGCTGGCGCATCACCTCGATGCGGTCCCTCAACTCGTCACGATCGGTATCGACGATGGCGCCGTTGTCGGTGTCGTTCATGCCGGCCTCCATACTCTAGTCTGGAGCGATAAGTTACTCCACATTGGAGTATTGTCAACAGATGACTTCCAAGCCGACCACCACATCGTTCGCGCTGCTGGGCCTGCTCGGCATCAAATCGTGGACCGCGTACGAAATGGTCGCCCAGATCAAACGCGGGATGTATCTTTTCTGGCCGCGATCGGAGGCTCATCTTTACGCGGAGCTCAAGCGTCTCGTCGAGCGGGGACACGCCACCGCCGAGGTCGTCGAGGGTGCACGGCGACAGCGCACGCAATACACGATCACGCCCGAAGGACGGGCAGCACTCGGCGAGTGGTTCGGCACCGAGCCCAGCGCACCCATCGTCGAGGTCGAGGGCTTTCTCCGGATGTTCCTCGGGGACCAGACGTCGAAGGACAGCCTTCGCGAGTCGCTGGAAGTCACCGCTCGGCAAGCGCGAGAGGTCTACACGGCGGGCTACGCGGTCACCCGAGAAATTCTCGAGACCGGTGGTCCGTTCCCCCACCGGCTTCACCTCGTCGAACCATTGGCGCTGTTCATGGACGACTTCTACCGCCTGCTGGTCAAATGGTGCGAACGGACCATCGCCGAGATCGACGAATGGCCAGATACCCGGGATGTCGGACTGACGCAGGAAACGCGCAAGCGGTTGGAGCGGATGCTCGCTCAGCCCGACCCGTAGACCTGTCGGCCCGCCAGGTACGTCGCACGGACCTCCAGATCGGCGATCTTTTCCACAGGCACTGCGCGCGGATCTGCCGACAGCACAACGAAATCCGCGTACTTGCCGACCTCCAGCGAGCCGATCGCGTCGTCGCTGAACAGCTGCCATGCCGCGTCGATCGTCTGAGCCCGGATGGCCTGCTCGACGGTGAGCAGCTGCTCGGGCCCGAGCACCCGGCCACTCGGTGCGGTCCTCGTCGCCGCGACGCTGATGTTGCGCAGCGGCTCCTCGGGCGTGACGGGCGGGTCGTTGTGCAGCGAGATGCGCATGCCGGTGGCGACCGCGGAACCGCATGGCATCCAACGTGATCCGTGTTCGGCCCCGAACAGGCCGTCGACGATGATGTCGCCCCAATAGTGGATTTGATCGACGAAAATGCTGCAGGTGACACCGAGATCGGCTGCGCGCTGCAGTTGTTCGTCGCTGATCGCGCCGACGTGCTCGAGCCGCAGCCGGTGGTCGGCGCGCGGATGTTTCTTCAACGCCTCCTCGTAGACGTCGAGGATGGTGTCGACACCCTTGTCCCCCTGCACGTGACACGCCATCTGCCATCCCAGCGGGAAGTAGGCCTCGACGATCTCGGTGAGCTGCTCGCGGGTGTAGTTCGCATGCCCGCAGGAGCCCGGCACCACACCGATCGTGCGGGTGGCGGCGGTGTCCAGATACGGGAAGGACAGGTCGATGTTGCCGATCCACGGCGAGCCGTCGACCCAGATCTTGATGCCGACCTGACGCACCGTGTCGTCGCCGTTGTCCACCATCTCGTCGGTGGCCATCTTCGCGGTCGACATCTCGTAGGTGCGCAACCGGACCGTCAGTTGGTCGCGCAACTGGTCGAGCATCGGCCGGAACATCGGGTCGAAGGCCATCTCCGAACACGTCGTCAGGCCGGCCCGGTTGAGCCGCGCGCACTCGGCGAGCAGCATCGCCGGGTAGTCGCTCGGCTGGATGGCGCCGGTCAGCAGCGGGAACACCGCACCGGTTTCCTCCGCGGTGCCGTCCAACTCGCCGGAGGCGTCGTGGCCGTATTGGGCGCCCTTGGGGTCGGGAGTGTCGCGGGTCAGCCCGGTCCGATCCGCCGCCGCTGTGTTGAAGAACGCCTTGTGGCCTGAGTTGTGAATGACGACCAGCGGGCTGTCGGGCGCGATGCCGTTGAGCCAGTCGAGCGTCGGCTCGGGAAGACCGGCCTGCAGTAGCGGGTCCCAGCCGTTGAGATAGGCGCCTTCGGCGCCGCGCTTGGCCACCTCCGCCTTGACCGCAGCAACGACGGCGTCGGCGTCGGCAATCGTCACCGGCCGGATGTCGACCAGCCGGTCCGACAACGCGATGGCCTCCATCAGCGGGTGTCCGTGCGCTTCGATCAGTCCGGGCAATACGCAGCCGTCGCCGATGTCGAGCACCTCGGTGTCGGGTCCGATGAGCGGGTCGATGTCGGCCCTGCTGCCGACGGCCGTTATCCGGCCACCCGCAACAGCCAGCGCCTGTGCGGTGGGTTGTGAGTCGTCGACCGTCAGCACGGTTCCGTGGATGACTAGCTCAGCGTTGGGCACGGGGCAATCTTCCTCGAAGGGTCCGCCGAGAACGCATACCGACGCGCCCAGCCCAGGCCGCGGAGGCCTGGGCTGGGGTTGGGAGAGATTTCCGTTATCGGCGGGTCAGCCACCGAGCGCGGTGGCCTGAGCCTCCATCGACGCGGCGCTCGCCTCGAGAGAGGCCGCCTGGTTCTCCAGATCGGCCCTCGCCGGGGTACCCGGGAGCTGCAACGTCGCGTTGATACGGATCTGCTGGGCCTGCTGACGCAGGCTGGCGGCTTGGGCCTTGAGGCCGGCGGCCTGCTTGGCGTTCGCGGCCTTTGTCGCGGCCGCATCGTCGTCAGCCTTCTTCTTTGCGGCGGCTTCCTCGTCGGCCTTCTTCTGTGCGTCGGCCTTGGCCCGCGCATCGGCTTTGGCCTGCTCGTCGCCGTTGTTCTGAGCTGGTGTCTGCTGCTGCACCGGAGCCTGCTGCTGAGCCGGAGCCTGCTGCTGCACCGGAGCCTGCTGCGCGGGCACCTGCGCAACGGGCGCCTGCGCAACCGGCGCACGGCCGGGGATCGTGATGACGCGGGGCGACGGGTTGTTCACGACGACCGGCGCACTCGGCGTCGAGGTGCCAAGGGACGGGATGTTGATCTCCGACGGGATGTTGAAGACGGTGCTGGGCGCGCTCTGCGCGCTGGTGTTCTCCACACCGGCGTTGTGCTTCATGCCGAGCACGACCGCGAAGGCGCCGATACCGACGGCGAGCAGGGCCAGCGCTCCTGCGGCCATCTTCATGCCGGAACCGGAATTCTGCGGGGCGACCGGCATCGGGGCGTACTGCGGCTGCGGAACCTGCGCGTAGTAGGTATTTGGCTGGCCGTAGTAGCTGTTCTGGGGGCCGTAGTAGCTGTTCATGATCTCTCCTGTAGGCGGTGGTGCTTCCCGGTTTGGGCTGCTCTCACGGGTAGGAGCGATGGATCGACGGCAGTCGCACACTTTTCTGGAAACTTTTTGGAGATTTTTTCGACAGCCCTGTCGAATCCGCCCGGTTGTCGTTCGACGTGTCAACGAGGGCACGATGGACGCGCCCCTTCCACCACTAAGAAGGAGACAGAAGATGTCGCGCTACATGCTGATCATGCGGTCCACCCCCGAGGCCGAGGTGGCGATGGCGGAGCAGAACATCGACTTCGACCAAATCATCGAAGCGATGGGCCGCTTCAACGAGGAGCTCATCAAGGCCGGCGTGATGCTGGCCGGTGAGGGCCTGACCGGACCCGAGGAGGGCTTCGTCGTCGACTTCAACGCCGATCCGCCGGTCGTCACCGACGGCCCGTACACCGAGGCCAAGGAGCTGTTCAACGGGTTCTGGATCCTCGACGTGTCGTCAAAGGAAGAGGCCAAGCAGTGGGCGCAGAAGGTGCCGCTGGGCAAGGGCGTCAAGCTCGAGGTGCGCCGGGTGTCCGAGACCGAGGAGTTTCCGGCGGATAACCCGTGGATCGAGAAGGAGATCCAGTGGAGGGCCGAACTGGCCGAGAAGATCGCGGCGCAGGCGCGCGCGGACGCCGACAATTTCGGCAGCTGATGCATACCTACCTGGCGCGGATCCTGATGGGTCCGCGCCAGGTTGCGTCGGGGTCGACGACGTCGCCGCCCTGGGTGATCTCCACGTCGCCTGTCCTGGCAAGGTCTCGTGCGACGTCGCGGGCCTGCTCCATCAGATCGCGCCAGTCATCACCGCCGACGGCGCGAGCGGCATCCGACGGGCAGATGCTCTTCACCGGGCCTCGTTCACGGGTCAGGTCGAGGATCGCGATCCGCAGCCGCTGCTCACTCATGGCTTCGAGTCAAGACGAATCCCACGGCCCTTGCCACCATTTCTATAACACGTTCTAGTCTGTCTTGTATGACTCAGGCTGATGCCTCCTCACGCGAGCGTTCGTCGGGCGACCTGCTGCGCCATCCACTGCACTCCGGCCACCTCACGGTGGGTGCCCTCAAGCGGAACAGGGACAAGCCCGTGCTGTTCCTCGGCGACACCACCCTGACCGGTGGTGAACTCGCCGACCGCATCAGCCAGTACATTCAGGCGTTCGAGGCGCTCGGTGCCGGCAACGGCGTCGCAACAGGTCTGCTGTCGCTCAACCGGCCAGAGGTGCTGATGATCCTCGGCGCCGGCCAGACCCAGGGCTACCGGCGCACGGCGCTACACCCGCTCGGCTCACTGGACGACCACGCATACGTGTTGAACGACGCGGGTGTCACGTCGCTGATCATCGACCCGAACCCGATGTTCGTGGAGCGCGCGCAGGGGCTGTTGGAGAAGGTGCCGGGCCTCAAGCAGGTCCTGACGATCGGACCGGTGCCCGACGCGCTCTCCGACGTGGCCGTCGACCTGACCGCCGAAGCCGCGAAGTACTCTCCGAAACCGGTGGTCGCCGCCGACCTGCCGCCCGACCACATCGGCGGCATGGCGTACACCGGCGGTACCACCGGCAAACCCAAGGGTGTGATCGGCACGGTGGCGTCGATCACCACGATGACGACGATCCAGCTCGCCGAGTGGGAATGGCCCGAGCGGCCGAACTTCCTGATGTGCACGCCGCTGTCGCATGCGGGTGCGGCGTTCTTCGTGCCGACCATCATCAAAGGCGGCCAGCTCTTCGTGCTGACCAAGTTCGACCCGGCCGAGGTGCTCAGGACCATCGAGGAGCAGAGGATCACGGCGACGATGCTGGTGCCGTCGATGATCTACGCGCTGATGGACCACCCGGACTCGCACACGCGTGACCTGTCGTCGCTGGAGACGGTGTACTACGGCGCGTCGGCGATGAACCCCGTGCGGTTGCGCGAGGCGATCGACCGGTTCGGTCCCATCTTCGCCCAGTACTACGGACAGTCCGAGGCCCCGATGGTGATCACCTATCTGCCCAAGGGTGATCACGACGAGAAGAGGCTGACGTCGTGCGGGCGGCCGACGGTGTTCGCCCGCACCGCACTGCTCGACGAGAACGGAAACCCGGTGCCGCAGGGCGAAGTCGGCGAGATCTGCGTCAGTGGACCGCTGGTCTCCGGCGGCTACTGGAACAAGCCCGAGGCGACGGCCGAGACATTCCGGGACGGCTGGATGCACACCGGCGATCTGGCCCGCGAGGACTCCGACGGGTTCTGGTACATCGTCGACCGCACCAAGGACATGATCGTCACGGGCGGCTTCAACGTCTTCCCGCGCGAGGTGGAAGACGTTGTGGCCGAACACCCTTCGGTCGCCCAGGTCTGCGTCATCGGCACACCGGACGAGAAGTGGGGCGAGGCGGTGACCGCGGTGATCGTGCTGCGGCCCGACGCGGCGAGCGACGACGAAGCGGTCGCGAAGCTGACGGCCGAGATTCAGGCCGCGGTCAAGGACCGCAAGGGTTCGGTGCAATCGCCAAAACAGGTGATCGTCGTCGACTCGGTGCCGGTAACGGCGCTCGGCAAGCCGGACAAGAAGGCGGTGCGCGCGCAGTTCTGGGAGGGCGCGGGCCGCGCCGTCGGCTGAGTCGTTCTGCGAGCAGGGCACCATAGGCGTGTGCCGACGACCGATCTACGCCACACCGTCGACGCCGTCTGGCGGATGGAGGCCGCCAAGATCGTCGCGACGCTGACCCGGACCGTCGGGGACGTCGGGCTGGCCGAGGACCTGGCGCAGGAGGCCCTCGTCGACGCGCTGACGCAATGGCCGACCAGCGGCGTGCCCCCCAACGCCGGGGCAAGGCTGACCACGGTCGCCAAGCGCCAGGCGATCGACCACAGGCGCCGGCAGGACAACCACGACACGAAGTA
>NZ_JAVHWR010000116.1:0-10162 GCF_032159565.1 Mycobacterium sp. | reverse complement strand
GATCGAAATCGATTCTCGCAGGCCGCGACTCGCTGCGCGGGCGTACTCGGAGTTGGGCGATTGGCGGAAGGCCCGTATCAGCTCCACGGCCTGCTCGACCTGCCTGCGCTCCGGCGTGAACACCGGGATCAGTAGCGCAATCGCCACACCGGCCAGCGTCGGGTGGACGCCGCCGGAGTACAGCGCCACCCACAGCGCGAACCCCATCACGGCGTAGGAGAAGCCGCGGCCCGCGGGCAGGTAACGCACCAGCGCGATCGCCGCGATGATGACCGCGGCAACCAGCAGTGGGCCGATCCGGATGTCGTCGGAGTAGAACAGCGCGATCACGGTCAGCGCCCCGATGTCGTCGACCACCGCCAGCGTGAGCAGGAACAGTCGCACTCGCGCAGGGAATTTCGGGTTGATGATGGCGAGCGCACCGATCAGGAACGCGGTGTCGGTGGAGATCACCACCCCCCAGGCGCGAGCGTTCTCGCCCGGCGCGTTGATCAGAAGGAAGATCAGCGCGGGCACGGCGAGGCCCGCGACGGCGGCCAGCACCGGGACCACGGCCCTGGCGCGGTCGGTCAGCTCGCCGACCGTGAACTCCGCCATCACTTCCAGGCCGACGACGAAGAAGAAGAACGTCATCAACCCGTCGTTGATCAGATGCTTGACCGTCAGCTCGAAGCGCTTGTCACCGAAGCTGAACCCGACGTGCGTGTCCAGCAGCGTCCAGTAGCTCTCGGACCACGGCGAATTCGCCCACGCGATGGCGACGACCGTGGCCAGCAGCAGTAGGCCCGCGGCGGTGTTCTCCCCCGACTTCTTGGCTTTCGGGTCGCGGCTGAAGCGGGTCGGCAGCATCCGCACGATGCGCGGGAAGCCGCTGCCGCTCGGGTCTGCCGCCTCGACGCTCACGCCCGGGCGTGCTCCGCGAAGACGTCGAGCAGGTCGGGCTTGTCCACGGCGCTCGCCGACACCACGTCGGCGGGTCTGGCGCCCAACAGGATTCGCTTGATCGGGATCTCCAGCCGCTTGCCGGTCATCGTGCGGGGGATTCCCGGCACGTCGACGATGTCGTCGGGCACGTGGCGAGGAGACGCGCCCTTCCGGATGGCGACGGTGATCTTGTCGCGCAACTCGTCGTCCAGTTCGGCGTCACCGGCGAGGTGCACGAACAGTGGCATCCAGTAGCCGCCGTCATCCTTTTCGACACCCACCACCAGGCAGTCCTGCACCTCGGCCAGCGATTCGACCGCGTTGTAGATTTCGGCGCTGCCCATCCGGACACCCATCCGGTTCAAGGTCGCATCCGAACGGCCGTGCACCACAACCGAATCACGGTCGGTGATGGTGATCCAGTCACCGTGACACCAGATGCCCGGATACTTGTCGAAATACGCCTTGCGGTAGCGGCTGCCGTCGGCGTCGTTCCAGAAGAACACCGGCATCGACGGCATCGGCTGGGTGATGACCAGCTCGCCTGCTTCACCCACCACCGGGGTGTTCGCATCCGTCCACGCCTGGACGTCGGCACCGAGGCAGATGACGTTGAGCTCGCCCGCGACGATCGGGACGAGGGGGCAGCCGCCGATGAACGCGGTCACCACGTCGGTGCCACCGCTCATCGACATCACCGGCACGGCCCGCCCGACGCCCTCCTGGATCCAGCGGAAGCCGGCGGCGGGCAGCGGCGAACCCGTCGAGCCGACGCCGCGCAGTGAGTCGAGCCGGTATTCTTCACCGATTTTCGCGCGGGGTTCCGCCCCCTCCTTGGCGCAGCTCAGGAAATAGCCTGCGCCCGCACCGAACAGGGCGACGTCGTGGTCGCCGACCACCTTCCACATGCTGTCGGTTCGCGGATAGGTCGGGCTGCCGTCGTAGAGCACCACGGTCGCGCCGACCAGCAGTCCGGACACCAGCAGGTTCCACATCATCCAGCTGGTGGTCGAATACCAGCAGAAGCGTTCGCCGGGTTTCAGGTCGGCGTGCAGGCTCAGGTACTTGAGGTGTTCGAGCACCACGCCGCCGTGGCCGTGCACGATGCCCTTCGGCGTGCCGGTGGTGCCCGAGGAGAACAGCACCCACAGCGGATGGTCGAACGGCACCGGGGTGATCTCCAGCGGCGCGTCGAGGTCGAGGACCTTCGTCCACGGCGTGACGTCGCTGTTGTCGTCATGCTCCTCAGGCTCGGCGCCGAGGCGGGGCACCAGCACGGTCGCCTTCAAACTCGGTAACTTCGACCGGATCTCGGCGAGTTCCTTACTGCGGTCATGACGCTTACCCGCGTAGACCGAACCGTCGCTGGCCACCAGCACCGTCGGTTCGAGCTGCCCCAGTCGGGCGACGACACCCTCGACGGCGAGGTCCTGATTGCACACCGCCCAGGTGGCGCCGACGCTGGCCGCACCGAGGAAGGCGGCGACCGCTTCGCCGATGTTGGGCAGGTATCCGACCACCCGGTCGCCCGGCTTGACGCCGAGCCTGCGCAGGTAGTTCGCGAACGCCGCCGTCTCCGACCGCAGCCGCGCCCATGACCATTCCGTCGAACCGTCCTCCCCCGCCGCCACCAGCGCCGGGTACTCGTCGGTCTCGTGCCGGAACGCCTCGACGGCATAGTTCAGCGTTGCACCCGGAAACCACTGTGCCCCAGGCATTTCCCGACCGGCCAGCACGGTGTCGGGGGGTGTGGTCGCACGGATGTCGAAGAAGTGCCACACCGCATCCCAGAACCATGCGATGTCCTCCAGTGACTTCGCCAACAGCTGGGAGTAGTCATCGAACTCGCCGCGGCCGGTGTCGGCCAGCCACGCCATGAAACGGGTGAGATTGGCGCGCTCGACGGTGTCTTCGTCCGGTGTCCACCCCCCGGGTTCGGTCATGCCGGTGCGTCCTCCTCTGCGTCCTGTGCGCTCCCTGCGCTCGCGGTGACAGCGTGCGCCGCCTCCATCAGCATCCAGCCCGACAACTGGACCGACAGGTCGCGCTCGGGGACCGAGGACGCGTTGACGGCGCCTTCGACGAACTGGGCCTCCTGACCGCCCGCCTTCGGCAGGTCGGCATTGCGATCCCAGAACGGTCCGAACAGCGGCAGGCCGTCCACGGTCTGCCGGTAGTCCCACGCCGACTGCGCGGACTTGTTCACGATATTTCGCGCGGTGGCCTTGGCCGCTGTGTCCTCCGGTGAGTTTTCCGGCAGCGTGGTGACGACCAACGCCAGATAGCGGGCCAGGATCCCGTTGAACAGCCCACCGTCACCGCCGCCCGCACCCTTTATCACTCCGTCGGGGGCCATCTCCTTGGCGACAGCGCCGACGAGCCGGTGCACCCGCGTCGCGTGACGGTCGTCCTGGGTCCGCGCGGCGAGTTCGGTCTCCAGCCCGATCACCACGCCCTGGCAGTAGGTGTACTGCGCGCGCACCATCGAACCGGCCTTGATGCCGTCGAACACCAGATGGGTCTCCGGGTCGATCAGGATCTCGTCGATCCAGTCGGCCATCTGCTGCGCGCGCCGCAACCGGTCGTCGTACCTCGCGAGGAAGATGCCTGCGGGGCCGTTGGCCGGGGCGTTGAAGAACTGGTCCTGCTTGCGCCAGGGGATGCCACCGCCGTCCTCGGGTACCCACGCGTTGACGAACTGGTTGCACAGCTTCTTCAGTGCGCCGGGTTTGTCGACACCCGCGAGCCTGCCCGCCCTTTCGAGGGCCAGCGCCAGCCAGGCCATATCGTCGTAGTAGCTGTTGACCCAGGACCCGTTGTTGCGCAGGCGATGTGCCCGAACTTGGCGCTTGATCCTCTTTTCCCGGTCGGGTTGCGGGTCACGCAACTGCGCATCGACGAGGTTGTCCAGCAGGTGCGCCTGCCACCAGTAGTGCCAGGTGCCGAACATGAGTTCCTTGCGCGTCGCGGGCCAGCCGACCACACCGAGCTGCGTGCCCGGCAACTGCCAGAGCCGTTTCAGATGGCGCTTTGCGACGGCGGCTTCGGCGCTCGCCGCGCGATTCGCCCATACCTGATCCATGTCGTTGATCCTGCCCTACCAGGCCCGCGACATGTCGCCGTGTTGTGTGATCCAGCTGTGCATCGCGATGCCCGCCGCGACGCCGGCATTGATGCTGCGGGTGGAGCCGAACTGGGCGATCGACACCGTCATCGCCGCGCCCGTCTTGGCGTCGTCGGTGATGCCGGGACCCTCCTGCCCGAACACCAGCAGACAGCTTTCCGGCAGCGCGGTCTGCTCGAGGCGCGCCGCGCCGGGCACGTTGTCCACCGCGACGACGGTCAGCCCGCCATCGACGGCGAAGGCCAACAGGTCGGCGGTGGTGTCGTGGTGAAGCAGGCGCTGGTAGCGGTCGGTCACCATGGCGCCGCGCCGGTTCCAGCGTCGCCGTCCGACGATGTGGACGGTGTCGACGGCGAACGCGTTGGCGGTCCGCACCACGGCTCCGATGTTGGCGTCGTTGCCGAAGTTCTCGATCGCCACGTGCAGCGCGTGCCGACGCCGGTCGATGTCCGCCACGATCGCCTCACGGGTCCAGTACCGATAGGCGTCGACGACGTTGCGGGTGTCGCCGTCGCGCAGCAGCGCAGGGTCGTAGCGGGGATCGTCGGGCACCGGGCCTTGCCACGGGCCGACGCCGGAGGTCTCACCCCATTCGGTTGGTCCTTCAGCCGCCTGGCCGGCGACATCGGGCGATGGAGCCGCTTGGCCGGCGACATCCGGCGGAAGCTCACTCATCGGTGGTCCACAGCCCCGCGTGCGTGCCGACCAGCGACACCGACGCGTAGAGCAGTGCGGCGTTCATATCGCCCTGGGTGCACAACGACGCCCGAACCTGGACGGCGTTCAGCGATGCGTCGGGCAGCACCAACAGCGAGGCCCCGTAGATGTCGCACGCGTGGGACAGGCCCGGCGCGGGCAGCGTCGGGGCCGCGAGCACCATCAGCGGACCGCCGCGCCGAGAAGACTCGTCGCGGTATCGCGCTGCCAGGCCGCTGATTTCGAGACCCAACAGCATGTAGCCCTTGCCGTTGAACGCACTCGGGTCGCCCAGGGCGCTCGGGTCGAGCTGGCCGCCGTCGGCGCGGAACGCGTCGACGCTCGTCGTGGTGATCGACAGGCCCGAATCGTTCTCGTTGGTCTGCGGCACGCCGACCGGGTAGGCCGCGCCGTAGGACACCGTGGTGCCCGCCATCCGGTCCTTGGACGAATACACATAGGCGCCGCGCACCTGGGAGTGATCACGCATCGGGCCGATGCATACCGTGCCCGCGAGGCGGTTCGGTGTCGGGGCGGCCGCGGGCTGGATCGCCAGGCTGGTCACGTCGCGGCAGCCGCCGATCGCGTTGGCCTCCAGGGGATGTGCCAGCGCGCCGTACAGGCCGAACCGGATGTCCTCGGGTTTGGTGTGCGCGCCGTCGGCCTGCGCGGGCGATGCGTCGATGTCGAACAGGACGTAGTCACCGTCGAACCGCAGGTTGGCCAGCGACATGTTCCAGCCGAGCACCGAAAGCGACTCGCCGACCTTCGCCTTCTGCACGCCGTACGGGTGTGCGTCTGCGTCGTCGCCGGCGCATGCCGACGTCAGCAGAAGCAGGGCCGTCGACAGCAAGGCGACTAGTGCGCGCACCAGGACTCAGGTACGGCCACGGCCCTTGGCCACCGTTCTGTTGATGCGGCGCACCAGGTTTCGCGGCACCAGCCGCCCCGCGGCGGTGAGCGCCTTGTACTGAACGCCGGGCACGATGACGACGTTGCCCTTGGCGGCGTCGGCGAGGCAATCCCGCACGACGTCTTCGACCTCGAGCCATAGGAACGACGGGGTGCCGCCCATCTCGATGCCCGCGCGCTCGTGGAACTCGGTGCGGACGAAGCCGGGGCACACCGCGTGCACGCCGACACCTGTGCCCGACAAGCCGTTGGCCAGGCCCTCGGTGAACGAGACCACCCATGCCTTGGAGGCGGAGTAGGTCGACCCGCGCCCGGGTAGCAGGCCTGCGACGCTGGCGACATTGATGACGGTGCCCGCGTCGGCGGCCAGCATCGCAGGCAGCGCAGCATGCGTCAGGTGCATGACCGCGGTGACGTTGACGTCCAGCTGTGACTGCAGCACCGCCAGATCCGCAGTCCAGAATTCGCCCGAGGTGCCGAACCCGGCGTTGTTCACCAGTACACGAACCCCTTCGGACAGCCGGTCGGCGACTTTGCCGCGGTCGGCCGCGTCGGCCAGGTCGGCGGGGAGCACCTCGACGGCGGCGCCCGCCTCGTCATGCAGTTCGGCGGCGAGCCGTTCCAGCCGTTCGACGTCGCGGGCGACCAATACCAGGTCGTATCCGTCGACGGCGTAGCGCCGGGCGAAACCCGCCCCAAGCCCGGATGTCGGTCCGGTGATCAAAGCGACGGGGCGCGGCATGCAGTCAGGTTACTCAGCGCTGATAGTGCGGCGACTGGCGGCCGTTTCGCGGTGGTTGGCGACGGATCGCCGGGTCGGAGCGGTTGGCATCTGGACGCGGCTGGGCGTAACGCGCGTCGGTCGCGGCAGGCTTGACCGGCCGGCCGGGCGCCGCGGCCCGGCGTGCGGGCTGCCCCGCCGCTGCGGCACCGGCGCCGGTCTGCGGAGTCGGCGGCAACACCCGCAGAAGGTCGTTGAACTGACGCACGGTGCGCAGCCCTTCGTCCCACTGCGCCCGCGTGCTGGTGACAGGCATGCTGACCAGCGTCCAGTTCTGCTCGTTCCACATGATCTCGGCACAGTCGGGCGCGGTGTGGGCGAACGTCACCATCCGTCGGTCGCAGGCGCGCCGCGCCGCATCGAGGTTGGTGGAGTACACCATCCGCGGGCCGATCGCGCCGAGCAGCCAGATGTCGCTTTCGCGCGGCTCCTTGATGCCCTTGAGCCGCAGGTCGACCACGACGTTCGTACCGACCTTGCGGTGCAGGGCGATCACCGTCGCGACGTCTTCGAGGTCGAAGATGAACACGGCCTCGCCGCGGATCTGGCCCAGCACCACGTTCTTGGCGCTGACGTCGCCGACGGTCGACATGACGCCGCGCTTCCAGCGCTTGATCAGGTCATCGGATTCGTGTTCGTAGTCGAAGCCGTGCGATTTGGCCCATGACTTGCGCCGACGCCCCATTCCGCGTCGACGGTCGATGTCGACGTACAACAACACTGCCGCACCCACGAAACAGAGTGCGGACAGCGTGAACCAGAGGGGAACCATTACCCCTAGCCTACTTGCAGGTAGGCCAGATGCCAGAACTCATCCAAGTCACAACCCCGTTACTTATGGCCGCAGCGCCGTCGGCGTCGCACTCAGACCGCGAGGAGGCGCTCGAAGAAGTCGCGGTACCGCTGCAGGGCCAGCCGGAGATCCTCCGTGGAGACCTCCTCGCCGCGGCTCCACTGCTCCTCCAGCCCGGAGCGGGCCTGCGCGAAACCGGCCGTGAGCCGGTCGACCACATCGGAGACCAGCCCGTCGGCCTTCTGCACACAGTCGCGCGGATCGTCGACGAACGCCGATTGCACCTCGGTCCAGCGCGAGCGGAGATCCGTCAGGTCACCGTCGGCGAACAGCGTCCGGTCGGGTGAACCTGCGGTCGCGGTCGACTCGGCATTCTGCTGCGGCGGCGAAGCGCCGGCCTCCTGAGCGCGCCCGAAATCACCCGTGGGACCGACGGTTCCGACGTCGTCGGGATGGCTCGTCGTCGTCCCGAGAGGCACCGCCTGGTCGGGTCGAGTCTCATGCGTGGTCATGGGCCTGCCTCTCTTGCTCGTTGGTTCGGACGTGGGTGTCGACGTCGGGGTCCGACCCGAGTAGCCGGTCGAACAGTGCGCGATAGTGCACGAACGCCTGGCGGGCGTCCTCGGTGCTGATGTCGCCGTCGTGCTGGGATTGATAGATCGCGTGCGCGCCGCGGTAGTTCTCGACGATGTCGGGGTGGTCGACGGAGATGTCGGCCGCGCGATGGTCGAAGTCGTCGATCGGGTAGCCGCGCTCTCGCATCACCCGGGTCACCAGGCGCTCGGCCCGCCCGACCGCATCCTGCGGGTCGTCGACGAAATCGGTCTGCACCCGCTCCCACATCACCGCGTGTTCCTGTCGCACCTCGGGTGTCAGGTCGACGATGTCCAGCTTCTTGCGCTTCTTCTCGCGCGCGAGGAGTTCGGCTTCTGCGGCCCGTTGTTCTCCCAGGTCGCCGACCGTGCGGTCATATTCGGGACCGAAGTGCTCCTTCAGCCGCGCCGACCTCCTTCGCCGGACGACCGACCACCCCGCGACGGCCACGACGACCAGTGCCAGCACTGCGATGAGAACCCATACCCACTCGGACATTTCGTTGACCTCCTCGTCAAAGGGAGGAGTAACCGCGCACTCGCCGACGGAAACGTCAATTTGTGATCCGCGTCGCTTACCGTCAATCCATGCCCTATGACGACTGCCGGCTGCTGCACGTCTCCTTCGACGGCGGCATCTGCCGGGCGACGATCGACCATCCGCCGATCAACCTGCTGGACGCACCCCTCATCGGGGAGATAGGTCGGCTGACGGAGCAGGTCGGGGCCGACGATGCGGTGCGCGTGCTGATCGTCGACTCCGCCGATCCGGACTTCTTCATCGCACATGCAGACGTCGAATTGATTCAGGGGCTGCCGACCGACGACACGTCGCTGCACGACGAGCTGTCGCCGTTCCACGCCTTCACAGAACAATTCCGGACGCTGCCGCAGGCCACCATCGCCGTCATCGAGGGCATCTGTCGCGGCGGCGGAAGCGAGTTCGCGATGGCCTTCGACATGCGCTATGCCGCGCTGGGCAGGGCACGCTTCGGCCAGCCGGAGGTGGCGGTGGGAATCATCCCCGGCGGAGGCGGGACGCAGCGCCTCCCCCGGCTGGTCGGCCGGGGGCGCGCCCTGGAAGTGATCCTCGGGTGCATGGACGTCGACGCGGCGACCGCCGACGCATGGGGCTACGTCGACCGCGCTTTGCCCGCCGACGAACTGCGCCGGTTCGTCGACACCCTCGCCGTCCGCATCGCGTCGTCGCCGCTGGAGGCGATCTCGCGGGCCAAACGCGCGGTCGACGCCGCTATCGGCGATGTCACGACCGGACTGCGCGCCGAGGATCAGCTGTTCCGGGATGCCTTGGCGCAGCCGGTGGCTCGCGAACGGCTGCAGGCAATACTCGACGCCGGCGCCCAGACCCGAGAGTTCGAGCTGGGCGAAATCAGCCCAGCACGAGCCCGTCGCCGTCCGGACTGACGTTGACCGGCACGATGTCGCCGTCGTGCACGTCGCCGGCCAGCAGCATCTTCGCCAACTGGTCGCCGATGGCCTGCTGGATCAGCCTGCGCAGCGGACGCGCGCCGTACAGCGGATCGAAACCGCGCTCGGCCAGCCACTTCTTGGCCGGCAGCGACACCTCGATCGTGAGCCGGCGCGCAGCCAGCCGCTTCGCCAGCTGCTGCAGCTGGATGTCGACGATCTCCACCAGCTCTTCGGGGTTGAGCCCGTCGAAGATGATGACGTCGTCCAGCCGGTTGATGAACTCCGGCTTGAACGCCGAGCGCACCGCGGCCATCACCTGCTCCTCGGAGCCACCGGCGCCGAGGTTGGACGTCAAGATCAGGATCGCGTTGCGGAAGTCGACCGTGCGGCCCTGCCCGTCGGTCAACCGGCCCTCGTCGAGCACGGCCAGCAGCACGTCGAACACGTCCGGGTGGGCCTTCTCGATCTCGTCGAACAGGATCACCGTGTACGGACGCCGCCGCACCGCCTCGGTCAGCTGACCGCCCTGGTCGTAGCCGATGTAGCCGGGAGGCGCACCGACGAGGCGGGCCACCGAGTGCTTCTCGCCGTACTCGCTCATGTCGATGCGGACCATCGCGTGCTCGTCGTCAAACAGGAACTCCGCCAACGCCTTTGCCAACTCGGTCTTGCCGACGCCGGTCGGGCCCAGGAACATGAACGAGCCCGTCGGACGGTTTGGATCCGCGACACCGGCACGGCTGCGGCGCACCGCATCCGACACCGCCTGGACGGCCTTGCGCTGGCCGACGACCCGCTTGCCCAGTTCGTCTTCCATCCGCAGCAGCTTGGCGGTCTCGCCTTCCAGCAGTCGCCCGGCCGGGATGCCCGTCCACGCCGACACCACGTCGGCGATGTCGTCGGGACCG
>NZ_JAVHWR010000090.1:0-9738 GCF_032159565.1 Mycobacterium sp. | reverse complement strand
GTCCGACGAAGCGGCACTGATCACGAGGTTCGTCGAGCGTTCGGCACGCTCCAACGCGGCGCTGGCCGCAAGGACAAGCAACGTCCGCATGATTCGGGTCAACGGAGACTATCCACCAGACACGGTGCGCACGCGAGTACTCAACGCGATCACGTAGCACAGATCGACCGTCTCCTCCACGGGGCGGACGCTGCGACGTTCAGCCTCTGAAGCCGCGCCCTCAGAACGGAATCAACGGCACCACGACGGTTCGTAGGACGATCACAGCGACAAACACTGCGGTAAACGCCAGATCAATGGATACGGACCCGAGCCGCGCCGGCTTCAGCACCCGCCGGACCGGGCCGATCACGGGCTCGGTGATGCCACGGGTGATCCGGCGAGCCTGGTAGAGCCCGCTGCTGCCGCTCGCCGGGGACAAGACGCCGATCCAGTCGACCACCATCCGGGCAATTAGCACGAGTTCGAACAGCAAGAGAACGATTCCAAGCAAGCCTGCGACCACCGCACACTCCTTCCGACTTTCCCGAGTCTTCGCCGTCCAGCTGAGAAGGGACTGAGTCCGTCGGCGCACTGCCCCGCAGGCCGTGTTCGGGATCGTGTCGCTCGTAATCCCACCGAAATTGGCTCTCAGCGTGAGCTTAGCAACGCCGCTCTAGGTGGCGCCTCTCCTTCACTGGCTGGAACATCTGTAAGTCCAGAATTGCGGCGCGGCGAACGTCTGTCGTCGCTGCTGACACCCATCAATTCTTCCTGCCAGCTGGAATGTCTTCCGTTGCAGCCGAAAGGGGCGCCCGGGTGAGAACAGTGTCACACCGACACCCCCGTCAGCACCTGGATACGGCCAAAACAGCTTTACCTCAACGTCATTGACCGTTAGCGGTGTCCACCGCCGCCGCCGTGAGAGCCGCCGCCGCCGTGAAAGCCGCCGCCGCCGTACCCGCCGAGCAGAAAGGCGTCACCGCCGTAGGGATAGAAGCCTACAGGCGGAGGTGAGTCGTTGATCTGGACGTTGCCCGGTGACTGGCACACGGTTCCCGTGCCGCTCGCGCCGCAGGACTGTCCGGTGTCAGCAGCTGACGCAATCGGTGCGGCCATAATCGCAAGAGCTGCAGCGCCCGCACCCAACAACGGTGTCATGTAACTCAGTTTCATTCGCATGGTGGCATTCCTTCGATGGTTGGTTGTGTCTTCCGTGTTCCAGGGTTGTCCTCCGCCGAACTCGCGTCGTCGGTGCTGACGCCCATCAGCGCGCCCGCCACCCCGAATATGTGCTACCCGTCAGCAGGTATTCGCGGCGATGCGCGGCTCGGCCTACGCCCCCGGACTGCACCAACAATGATGGCGGAACCGATATCTGGTGATACCGCTTTCGCCAACGTGATCGACACCGCCAGCGAACCCCCCAGCCGGCCGAACCACCAGAACGCCGACCACGAAAACAACACCAAAGGGCACCCCGGAAAGATCGCTCGAGCCCGTACGGCAGAACTGTCTCCGCAACGATGAAGGACGCGGCGACCGCGAGGCCGATAGCGAGCGGTAGGGCCGTGGGCGCACCAACAGGCGGACCCGGCGAGCGCTCAACAATGGCGATAGTGCCCGTGCACCAGAACTGCGTGCCACGCGCACCTCAACCACAGGTTTGGATCAAATCGTCGTTCCGACCATCTGTCCGATGCCGTAGGTAACGAGCATCGCGAGCGCTCCGCCAAGCACCACCCGCAAGACCGCGCGCCTCTTGGCGGCACCGCCAAGGATGGCGCTCACCGTCCCGGTCAACGCCAGCGCGATCAACACCGACAGAAAGGCCAGGGGGACACGGGCGCTCACGGGCGGCAGCAAAATCGCGATGAGTGGAATGACGGCACCCAGGGTGAATGCGACCGCCGACGAGAACGCTGCCTGCCAGGGGTTGGACAAATCGTCCGGGTCGATGCCGAGTTCCACGTCAACGTGGGCGGCGAAGGCGTCGCGATCCGTCAGTTCCCTGGCGACGACCCGTGCTGTTTCCGGGCTGAGTCCCTTCGCCGCGTAAAGCCCTGCTAATTCTTCAAGTTCGGCCTCGGGCATCTCGTCTAGCTCTCGGCGCTCCTTCTGCAGCAGCACTCGTTGCGTGTCACGCTGCGTGCTCACCGACACATATTCGCCGAGCGCCATCGAAACCGCGCCCGCGACCAGGCCTGCCACTCCGGCAGCGAAGATCACCGAGCTGGTCGTCGTAGCCGCGGCCACGCCGACCACAAGACCTGCCGTAGAGACGATTCCGTCGTTCGCTCCGAGCACCCCCGCACGTAACCAGTTCAGTCGCTTGGTGACGTGCAACGCATGGGGGTCCGTCGCGGGATGCGGGGCCTCACCGCGTAATTCAGCGCGGTCGGATAGCGTCATGTCGCGGCGATCGACAGGCGACTGCCGGGTGGCGACGCGGTTGTGGCGGTGACGGCAGAGGCGACGTCGTCGACGATCAGTTCCCGCGTGGCGCCCGCCGTTTCGGCTGCCGGCACGGTGGGGTCGGGCCAGTGCACCTGGTACAGATCGATGTGGTCGATGCCCAGCGCGGTCAGGCTGCTGTCCACGCCTCTGCGTACCCACTCCGGGCTTGCGTCGCGGACCAGGCCGGGATCGGTTTGGCGCAGGCCGCCTTTGGTGGCGATCATGAGCGCGCTGCGGTTACGCGAAAGTTCATCGCGCAACGCGCTGCCAAGGAGACGCTCAGATGCGCCGAAACCGCAGACCTGGGCGGTGTCGAAAAAGTTGACGCCGACCTGGCGAGCCCGACGGATGGCAGTCACGGCCGCGTCTTCGTTGAACTGGCCCCAGTCGCCGCCGAGTTGCCATGTCCCAAAGGCGATGCGCGAGACAACCAGGCTGCTTCGGCCCAATGTGGTGGTCTTCATGCTGTTCCAATCTCATCGAGCATCGGCAGGCCTGCGTCTGCGTTGTTGCTGTCCAGGATTGCCTGCGCGCGAGCCGGTGTCGTTAATGCTGATACCAATCGGTGCCCCCTAGTAGTGGGAATCTGCATCTACCGGCCAGCTGTAAATGCTCTATGTTGTGGGCAAGATTGGCAGCTAGTAGGAATGCGCACTTATCCCCGCACTGCAAAGCTGATCGAATGCTGCTGCGAGTGACCCGATGCGCTGTCTGATCGTCGACGACAGCGCGGATTTCGTCGACGCCGCGCGCGGCCTGCTGGAGTGCGAGGGCATCACCGTCGTCGGCGTGGCGTCGACGAGTGCCGACGCGCTTCGGCTTTTCGAGGAGTTGCGGCCCGACATGACGCTGGTCGACATCAACCTCGGGAGCGAGAGCGGCTTCGAACTCGCCGAGCAACTCCACCGGGTGGGGGGGCCGTCACCGTCACCAGTGATACTGATTTCCACCCACGCCGCGCAGGACTTCACGGACATGATCGAAACCAGTCCGGCCGTCGGGTTCGTGTCCAAATCCGCCCTGACGTGCGGCGCCATCCACGATCTCGCCGGCGAGTCAGCGTGACTCGAGGAAGGTGATCACCGCCAACACCCGGCGGTGATCGTCGCCGGCCTCCGGCAAGTTCAGCTTTGTCAAAATGCTGCGAACGTGCTTTTCGACGGTGCCCTCGGTCACCCAAGCCGATGGGTAATACCGGCATTGGAACGACCCTCGGCCATCAATGCCAGCACCTCACGTTCCCCGCGCGCTCAGTCAGCCATGGCCGACCCAGTGCAGGACCGTCGGTGGATACGGTGACGATTTCCATCGGTTGAGCCGACTGGTCACCGCCGTGTCGTCGTAGCCATTCCCTTCCTCCGCATCCCACTCGACGATGCCAGCGCCGAACTGATGAAGGAGTCCGAATATGCGTCGAGCCTGGGCGTCGGATTCGATTGCGCCGCCTACGAACTTGTTGAGTGCAACCGGAAAATACTCGATATCGCCGCTCATAGCTCACCATCCACGACTAGAAAGGTCTGGCTGACCGCAGAGGTAGACCCGCCCGGACCGAAAGGCGGTACATGCCGGGTCGCCGCGCCGCCATAGGGATGATGATTCGGCCGTTTTGTGCGCCAGCCATAGGTCTGGCAACGACATCTCGCGTCTCGAGATCCTCTACTTTGCGACGGATTTTTCTTGGAGCCGACGCCAGAAACTGCGACAGTGAAGTCAGTACCCACGCTGATAACGTCTGGGTATGTCAGCCGACTCGATCCCGGAAACCCAAAGGTCGCATAGCGCGGCGGCGGCAGCACGCTCGACGAGAGTTTATGTCGGTGGAATGTGTAGCTGGTTTACGACGGAGTGCGGTGGCCGAGCGGCGCTAGCCGACTTGGGACGACCCTGGAGCCGAGAGGATTTCGCGATCGGACAGTCGGTCAGCCGTTTTTCACCAAAGTGAACTGGCATACGTCAATGTAGCCGTCACGGAATAGGTCGGCGCAACCGGTGAGGTACTTCATGTAGCGCTCGTAGACCTCTTCGGATTGAACCGCAATGGCCTGCTCTCGGTGGCTCTGTAAGTTTGCCGCCCAGATGTCCAACGTTCGGGCGTAATGGGGCTGCAGCGGCTGGACGCGGGCCACCTGGAAACCGGCTCTGACTGCGTGTTGCTGAACTTGGGCGACCAAGGGCAGCTCCCCGCCGGGAAAGATCTCATCCATGATGAACAAGATGAACTTCAGCAGTTTCGCCGGTAGCTTCAGCCCCCGCCTTTGGACCTCTTCGACGCTGGCTCTGACGATCGTATGCAGCAGCATCACGCCATCGGGAGGCAGCACGGAATGAGCCATGGTGAAGAAGCTGTCGTAGCGAGCTTTGCCGAAGTGTTCGAACGCACCGATGGACACAATCCGGTCGACCGGTTCGCGAAACTCCTCCCAGCCGGCCAAGAACACGCGCCGGCTGCGCGTGGTGTCCATCGCGCGGAAAATCTTGTCAACGGCGATCGCCTGGTTTTTGCTCAAAGTCAGGCCGACGGCGTTGACGTCGTATTTCTCCACGGCACGCCGCAACGTGGCACCCCAGCCGCAGCCGATGTCAAGCAGCGTCATGCCCGGCTGCAGCCCTAGCTTGCCTAATGCCAAGTCGATCTTGGCGATCTGGGCCTGCTCCAGAGTCATGTCTTCGCGCTCGAAATAGGCGCAGCTGTAGGTCTGGGTCGGATCGAGGAAAAGCCGGAAGAACTCATCGGACAGGTCGTAGTGAGCCTGTACATTCTCGAAATCCGGTCTTAGGCCGGTCTTCTCCCCACCCGCAGCCACTGAGGCCATGGCGCGAGATTATGCGCCGACTCGCATCAACGCAATAGCCGGCGACGTTGCGGCGCAATTATGGGACTGTTCACCTTCGACATTGATCGCCCAGGTGCGCAGAGGTTTCTTCTGGCGTGGGTGACAGCAATTGTCATATTCCCCACTTCAACCTGCGCGTTGCGGCGCAGGGAGGTCGACTGATTGGAGCAAGCGATGATTCAGCCGATGGAGCCGCAGCCGAGCAACGTCTCGTCATATGACGACGTCCCGGAGCCGCCGAGGGCCATGCCCGCCGAGGTCGATGCCGGCTCGGTGATCGTCTACCCCGAGATGCCAAGGCTGAGGCTGATCAGATCCACTTAGTGCCCGCGGACGGGTGAACAGCCTTCCGGGACAGAAATGCCGCGCGATGAGACGACGATGGTCAGTGCATCACCGGTGCCCATCCGAGCATGACCCGGTTCGAGCCGCGTGACCTGGCCGGTGTGGAGGCCGAGCGGCCTTCCCCATCTGACTGTCAGGAACGATCGCCAACGACGCAGTCGACCAGGCCGGTGAGCCCGTGACCCTCTACTGCCAGGGCCAGGCAGCCCTCGTGAACGGGCCATCCACTAGGCGTCGACCTCTGTTGTGGGCGTAATACGACACGCAACTGTCGTCAACGGTTGTCGTTGTCAGTCGTCAGAATTGGCGTTGGTGAGGTGCCTGCGCTTCGCCTGTTCAGGTTCCAAACCGACTGATCATCCAGGTCGGCGGCTGTCGGCTGTCTGTTGTCGACAGCAGTGACATGCGCACCCGCTTCAGCGTCACGGGGCAATCCGTGACAGACCAGTAAAGATTCCTGACACGATAGCGCTATCCGTGACAGATACTGCGGTACCTAGTAGACGTACTAAATGCGGGGGGCGGTCATGCCAACGTCGGGTTCTTCCTACAGACCTACGCCCACGTCCTCAAGAACGACGACCGCGAGGCCGCCGAACAAGCAGTCGTTCCTCCTTGGACCCGACTGGGACGACGGTTCACAAGATCCTTAGCGAGCCTCACGTTCACAAATCCGTTCACAAACGGCATGAAAACGGCCCCCGGAGTGATTTCCGGGGGCCGATTCCTTTTAGTAGCGGGGACAGGATTCGAACCTGCGACCTCTGGGTTATGAGCTAACCGGTCCCGGTTTCGCGTGGCCTCGCGGGTCTCAAACCTGCAGGTCACGATCAATCCCCCGGTCGAAGCTATTACGCCGCGTTCCACGCCATCTCGGCTCTTGCGCCGCGTTTCGTTCACAAATCCGTTCACAACATCCACGCCGACGTCGGCAAGATCCGAATCAACCGTGTCAAGGTGGTCCGCTATCCAGCCAGAGTCCTCACATGCTGAACACGACGTCTACTGATTACGCATTGCGCCGGCGGAGCCGGAAACGCATATCTCAGGCGATGCCGAATTCTTTGATCTTGCGGTAGATCGTGGCGCGCGACATTCCCAGCGCGTCGGCGGCGGCGGCCTTGCTGCCTCCGTTCTCCTGCAGGCTGCGTACTATTGCGTCCCGTTCCAGCGCCTCGATCTGAGTGAGTTTTCGCCTTGCCAGTGAGCGACATTCAGCGGGCAGCTTGTCCACACCGATCAGCCCCGACCGTTGCCGAGCGACCGTCTCGGCGAGCACTTTGCGTAGCTGCCTGACATTGCCCGGCCACGGCAGCTTGGCCAGTTGCCGCATGGCGTTGCGGTCCAGCCGCACATCGGCGCCACGGGTCAGATCTCGGAGCAGGTTTGGCACCAGTTCCTCGAGGTCTTCGATACGGTGCCGCAAGGCGGGGACGGTGACGGTGTGGGTAAAGAACGGCAGCACCAGCATGTCAACCAACGGTGACCGCGGCCCCGCGCCGGCCGTTGCGGCCACCCAACCCCGCCCGGCGCGGACCTGCAGCACCGCGGCCAGCGGTTCGAGCGCGTCAGTGGTCAAGCTGTCCATATTGGCGATGACCACCGCGAAATCCTCGTCGTCCGTAATGGATTCGAGCTCGGCGACGAGATCCCCGGCGGTCGCGAAATCGTGCGCGCGCAACACCCGCACGGCACGCTCTGGAGCCACGTGCTGTGCGACCGCCTGCCCGAGTTTCGCCCGCCCTGATCCATTCTCGCCTTCCAACACCACCCAGTCGCCGTCCCGGCAACATCGCTCCACCTGCTGGCAGCTGCGGCGCCAGGAACTGCTGCGTCCCGCAAGGGTGGGTATCGACAGGCGAGTGGTGTCACAGCCGGTTCCGCCAACCGCCGCGCTCTCGGGCGAGAGGTGCACATGGAACACGACGTTGCTGCCGCGGCTGCCGGTGGTCATCCGGTCGGCGGTGGTGATTTTGGCGGCCATGCCGCTGGGCAGGGTGGCCACGACCGTCGACGCGGCCGTCGCGTGGCACAGGTCAGACGCATGGTCGAGCAGCGTCCGCTGATCGTTGGCGTCCAGTGTCTGCCGCAAACGGGGGTTCATCAGCACCACGTCGCCGCCGATCGCCAGCACTCCGCCCGGATAGCGCCGGTTCTGCTTCAAGTAGGCCTCCAGCAGCGCGGTTTCGCTTTCGGTCCTGAATGCGCTGATTCTGTCCTCGATCTGGCTGCCGGCGCTCTTGGCCAGCACGAACAGCAGCGGATCGGAAAGGTTCGCCCAGCAGGTCAGGTCGACGACCCCGAGAAGCTTGCCGGTGATCGGATCACGGATCGGGGAACCCGCGCACGCCAGCCGACCCAGCGTGCCGACGTAGTGCTCATTGCCCTGGATGAACGTAGCCGCACCGGTCTCCAGGGTGGTTCCGATGCCGTTGGTGCCGGCGAATTCCTCGGCATAGCTGTAGCCGCGCGCCAGCCGCACATCGTCGAGGGCCTTCATGATCGCCGGATCGGAGGTGACGCGCTCCAGCACCAGGCCGTCCGCGGAGGTCAGAATGACGCTGACCGCCTGAGACGATAGGTCGGAGGCGATCCGGCGCAGCACCGGGGCCGCGGCACGGACCAGCGGGGAGTCCTCGTTGGGGTCTCGGACATAGGGCAGGTCGACCCGGTCGGGATGCACTCGCAGATCCCGCGATCGGCGCCAGGAAGCAAGTATCGGTGGCGCGACGGCGTCGGTGTTCAGCGCTCCCGCGCTCAGGAACTGCTCGCGGGCTCGCTGCAACCCCACGGCGCTAACACGTGTGACATCCGTAGCCATGGTGGCTGCACCTCGGTCGTCAATGGCTGTCTCCGCAGGGTAGACCCCCGGTGGTGTGACGTGCATCTCAGTTTGAGACAAAGCGACCGTCTCCCGGCGAACTCCGCGGCGCGCATCGCCTGTGATGCGCGTCTCAGACTGAGACGCCTGTGCGCCGGAACACACGGTTCTATCGGTTCTTGCATCGTCCCCCGCCGGCACTGGACCGGCTCGCACACAGGAGGCGCATTTTGAGTAGGCAAAGCTTGACCAAGGCTCACGCGAAGATCACCGAATTGTCCTGGGAACCGACATTCGCCACGCCGGCCACCCGGTTCGGCACCGACTACACGTTCGAGAAAGCCCCCAAGAAGGACCCGCTCAAGCAGATCATGCGGTCCTACTTCCCGATGGAGGAGGAAAAGGACAACCGCGTATACGGCGCCATGGACGGCGCCATCCGCGGCAATATGTTCCGCCAGGTGCAGCAGCGCTGGCTGGAGTGGCAGAAGCTTTTCTTGTCGATCATCCCGTTCCCTGAGATCTCGGCGGCCCGCGCGATGCCCATGGCGATTGACGCCGTGCCCAACCCGGAGATCCACAACGGCCTGGCAGTCCAGATGATCGACGAGGTCCGGCACTCGACCATCCAGATGAACCTCAAGAAGCTGTACATGAACAACTACATCGACCCTGCCGGGTTCGACATCACCGAGAAGGCGTTCGCCAACAACTACGCCGGCACCATCGGACGGCAGTTCGGCGAGGGGTTCATCACCGGTGACGCGATCACCGCAGCCAACATCTATCTGACCGTGGTCGCCGAAACTGCCTTCACCAACACCCTTTTCGTGGCCATGCCGGACGAGGCCGCGGCCAACGGGGACTATCTGCTGCCCACGGTGTTCCACTCGGTGCAGTCCGACGAGTCGCGCCATATCTCCAACGGCTACTCGATCCTGCTGATGGCGCTGGCCGACGAACGTAACCGCCCGCTGCTGGAACGCGACATGCGCTACGCGTGGTGGAACAACCACTGCGTCGTCGACGCCGCGATCGGCACCTTCATCGAGTACGGCACCAAGGACCGGCGTAAGGATCGCGAAAGCTACGCCGAGATGTGGCGGCGCTGGATCTATGACGATTACTACCGCAGTTATCTACTGCCGCTGGAGAAGTACGGCCTGACGATTCCGCACGACCTCGTTGAGGAGGCGTGGAAGCGCATCGTCGACAAGCACTACGTGCACGAAGTGGCGAGGTTCTTCGCCACCGGCTGGCCGGTCAACTACTGGCGCATCGACGCCATGACCGACACCG
>NZ_JAVHWR010000078.1:0-27570 GCF_032159565.1 Mycobacterium sp. | reverse complement strand
GCTGGATCAAGGAGTCCTCGTCGCCGAACAGGAACTCGGCGAGCGTCTTGGACAGCTCGGTCTTCCCGACGCCGGACGGGCCGGCGAAGATGAACGACCCACCGGGACGCTTGGGGTCCTTGAGACCGGCGCGGGTCCGGCGGATGGCCTGCGAGACCGCCTTGACGGCCTGCTCCTGACCGATGACCCGGCGGTGCAGCTCGTCCTCCATGCGCAGCAGCCGGGCGGTCTCCTCCTCGGTCAGCTTGAACACCGGGATGCCGGTCCAGTTGCCCAGCACCTCTGCGATCTCGTTGTCGTCGACCTCGGCGACGACGTCGAGATCACCTGAGCGCCACTGCTTCTCGCGCTCGGTGCGCTGTGCGACCAGTTGCTTCTCGCGGTCCCGCAGGTTGGCGGCCTTCTCGAAGTCCTGCGCGTCGATCGCGGACTCCTTCTCCCTGCGCGCGTCGGCGATCTTCTCGTCGAACTCACGCAGGTCTGGCGGCGCGGTCATCCGGCGGATACGCATGCGGGCGCCCGCCTCGTCGATCAGGTCGATCGCCTTGTCGGGCAGGAACCGGTCGTTGATGTACCGGTCGGCCAGCGTCGCCGCGGCCACCATCGCGCCGTCGGTGATCGAGACGCGGTGGTGCGCCTCGTAGCGGTCGCGCAGACCCTTCAGGATCTCGATGGTGTGCTCGACGGTCGGCTCACCCACCTGCACCGGCTGGAAGCGGCGCTCCAGCGCGGCGTCCTTCTCGATGTACTTGCGGTACTCGTCGAGTGTGGTGGCGCCGATGGTCTGCAGCTCGCCGCGGGCCAGCTTCGGCTTCAGGATCGAAGCGGCGTCGATGGCGCCCTCGGCGGCACCCGCACCGACCAGCGTGTGCAGCTCGTCGATGAACAGGATGATGTCGCCGCGGGTGTTGATCTCCTTGAGCACCTTCTTCAGGCGCTCTTCGAAGTCACCGCGGTAGCGGCTGCCCGCGACCAGCGAACCCAGGTCGAGGGTGTAGAGCTGCTTGTCCTTCAGCGTTTCCGGCACCTCGCCGTGCACGATGGCCTGCGCCAGACCCTCGACGACGGCGGTCTTGCCGACGCCGGGCTCGCCGATCAGCACCGGGTTGTTCTTGGTGCGCCGGCTCAGCACCTGCATCACCCGCTCGATTTCCTTCTCGCGGCCGATGACGGGGTCGAGCTTGCCTTCCATCGCGGCGGCGGTCAGGTTGCGACCGAACTGGTCGAGCACAAGGGAGGTGGACGGATTGCCCGCCTCGCCGCCGCGGCCACCGGTACCGGCCTCCGCGGTCTCCTTGCCCTGATAGCCACTCAGCAGCTGGATGACCTGCTGACGCACGCGGGTCAGCTCGGCGCCCAGCTTGACCAGGACCTGGGCGGCGACGCCCTCACCCTCACGGATCAGCCCGAGAAGAATGTGCTCGGTGCCGATGTAGTTGTGGCCGAGCTGCAGAGCCTCACGAAGGCTGAGCTCGAGAACCTTCTTGGCGCGCGGGGTGAAGGGGATGTGGCCGGACGGGGCCTGCTGGCCCTGGCCGATGATCTCCTCGACCTGGCTGCGCACGCCTTCCAGCGAGATGCCCAGCGACTCCAGCGACTTGGCCGCTACGCCTTCGCCCTCGTGAATAAGTCCCAACAGGATGTGCTCGGTGCCGATGTAGTTGTGGTTGAGCATCCGGGCTTCTTCCTGCGCCAGGACGACGACCCTGCGGGCACGGTCGGTGAATCTCTCAAACATCGGTGGTTACCTGCTCTCCATAAATAGTTCGGTACGAAGCGCGGTTGCAGACCACACCGCGTACCTGCCGTCCACTGTAATGGGCGGCCGTCCCGGGTGCCCTGCTTGGCGGTCCTTCGCCAATAAGTCATCCGAATGCGCGATCACGCGGCATCCGCCCTGTACCCGGGCTTCATAAGAGAGCAACGCCTGGATCCCACGATTCGTTTCCGGGGCGTCGCTTGCGCTAGTTCGCCACTAGCGAAAGCTCGATCCCGGCAGATACGCCGGGATCACGTTATGGCAACGGCGAGTTACGTTGCCGAAGTCGCCGTACTACGTCGCCGCGTGAAATGCGTCGATGACGTCAGCGGGGATACGGCCGCGGGTCGAGACATTGTGGCCGTTGCGCCTGGCCCAATCGCGGATGGCGGCGCTCTGCTCGCGGTCGATCGCCGCGCGGCCCCTACCCGAGCCGACTGCGCGGCCACGGCGGCGACCGCCGACGCGGCGGCCGGCGTCGACCCACTGCCTCAGGTCGCCGCGCAGTTTCGCTGCATTCTTGGAAGTGAGGTCGATCTCATAGCTCACACCGTCGATGCCGAATTCGACCGTTTCGTCGGCAGAGCCCGCACCGTCAAAATCGTCCACCAGGGTGACGGTCACTTTCTTAGCCATTTGCTCACACACGCCCTTCTGACGGGCACATAGTGCCCAGCTCATTGTTTGAACCCAGCACCAATGTGCCACATAAATGAAGGTCATTCAACAAGCCGCTTGAAGAGAGTGGTTCAGTTGATCTGTCTGCGAACAATCGGGAACAAAACTGTCTCCCTTATTGACAGTCCGGTCAGGGCCATCAACAGCCTGTCGATGCCCATTCCGGTGCCCGTCGTAGGCGGCATCCCGTACTCGAGGGCGGCGAGGAAATCCTCGTCCAGCGCCATTGCCTCGTCATCTCCCGCCGCGGCGGCGCGAGCCTGCGCGGCGAACCTTTCACGCTGTATCACCGGATCGATGAGTTCTGAATATCCGGTCGCGAGTTCGATACCGCGCACATACAGGTCCCATTTCTCGGTAACCCCGGGAATGCTGCGGTGAGCACGGGTAAGGGGCGTGGTCTCGACGGGAAAGTCACGGACGAAGGTGGGCGCCGAGAGCGTGTTTCCGACGGTGTGTTCCCACAGCTCTTCCACTAGCTTCCCGTGGCCATAGCCGCGGTCGCGAGGTATCTCGACACCTAGCCGGTCAGCGAACTCCCACAGCCGCTCAACCGGCGTCTGCGGGGTCACTTCTTCACCGAGCGCTTCCGACAACGACGGATACATTTGCACCGTCGCCCATTCCCCGTCGAGATCGTAGATTGTGCCATCGGGCAATGGCACCTTTCTTGTGCCAATCGCCTCATCCGCAACTTCTTGAATTATTTCACGGATCATCACCGCGGAATCGTCATACGTCCCGTACGCCTCATATGTCTCCAGCATCGCAAATTCCGGTGAATGCGTTGAATCTGCGCCTTCGTTTCGGAACACCCGATTCAGTTCGAAGACCTTCTCCAATCCGCCGACCAAGCATCGCTTCAGGAAGAGTTCCGGTGCGATGCGAAGGTAGAGGTCTGCGTCGAGCGCATTGGAATGCGTTACAAACGGTCGGGCGGCGGCACCGCCTGCCAGCGTTTGCAGCATGGGTGTCTCCACCTCGAGGAAGCCCCGCCGCTCGAGCGCTGAGCGCACCGCACGCACCACCGCCACGCGCTTACGCGCGATGGTCCTGGCCTCCGGTCGCACAATCAGGTCGACGTAACGCTGCCGGACCCGCGATTCCTCACTCATTTCCTTGTGCGCGACAGGGAGGGGCCTAAGCGCCTTGGAGATTATTTGCCAGGAGTCGGCAAGCACAGAAAGTTCACCGCGACGGGAACTGATCACTTCGCCGTGGACGAAGACGATGTCGCCCAGGTCGACATCCGACTTCCATCGGTCGAGGGAGTCCTGTCCCACATTGGCCAGGCTGATCATCGTCTGCAGCTGGGTGCCGTCGCCTTCCTGCAGGGTGGCGAAGCAGAGCTTGCCGGAGTTGCGCGCGAAGACGACGCGGCCCGCGACCCCGACAATGTCGCCGGTCACGGTATCGACGGGCAGGTCGGGATAGGCTGCCCGGATCTCGGCAAGGGTGTGCGTGCGCGCGACCTCGACCGGGTAGGGCTCGCGGCCCTCGGCGAGCAGACGCTCGCGCTTGGCCTGACGAATTCGGAACTGCTCGGGGATGTCTGTCTCGTCGGGCTGCTCAGGTGATGTCACGACGTGCCAGCTTAAATGAACTCGTGACCGCAGCCATCGATGCAGCCGGCGTCGCCGCCTTGGCGGACGAGCCGCTGGACTGGCGTTTCAAGGGTCTGCCCGCTTCCTGGTGGGGCCGCACCCCCGCGCAGGTCTGCGCGGTTGCCCCCATTCTCGGCGTCGGTGATGTGCCCGGCCCGGTGTGTGTGCTGCGTGCCGGGGCCTTGTCGGACAATCTGCAGACGATGGCCGGGTGGTGTCGTGACCGCGGAGTCGAGCTTGCGCCCCACGGCAAGACCCATATGGCTCCGCAGCTGTTGGCCCGCCAGTTCGAGTCGGGAGCGTGCGCGGTCACGGTCGCGACGATCAGCCAGGCGCGTGTGTACCGGGCCTTCGGTGTGCGCGATTTCATAGTGGCCAACGAGTTGGTGGATGCCGCTGCACTGCGATGGGTGGCCGCCGAGTTGGCCGGCGACCCCGCCTTCGCGTTGACGTGCTGGGTGGATTCGGTCGCCGGAGTAAAGCAGATGGAGTCGCATGTGACGGCCGCTGGTCGACCCGTCGATGTGTGCGTGGAGATCGGCATGGCCGGAGGCCGCACCGGCTGCCGCGATGCTTCGACCGTCGACGAGGTGGCTCAGGCCGCCGCAGCGAGCCCCGCCCTGCGGCTGGTCGGTGTGGCGGGGTACGAGGCGGCTCTCGGCCATGACGTCACGCCGGCGGCGGCGGCGCGCGTCACCTCATATCTGTTGGAGCTACGATCGGCCGTCGAAAGGCTGGCCGACCGTTTCCAGACCGAGAGTGTCATCGTGACGGCCGGCGGCAGTACTTACTTCGACGCGGTCGCCGAGGTGCTGACGATCGGCTCGGTCGCGGGGCGGGATGTGCGCACCATCGTCCGAAGCGGCTGTTATCTCACCCACGACCACGGGCTGTATGCGAGGACATCACCGCTACGCGAGGGGCTGCGACCGGCGCTCGAAGTGTGGGCGCAGGTCACCTCACGGCCAGAGCATGATCTGGCGCTGCTGACGATGGGCCGCCGCGACGTCTCGTTCGACCAGGACATGCCGGTGCCTATCTCGCTGTCGGACAGCAGGGTCGCCAAGCTCAACGACCAGCACGCATACCTGCGGCTGGGCCCAGACGACGAACCGACCGTTGAGGTGGGCGACTGGCTGCGGTTCGGGGTCTCGCACCCGTGCACCACCTTCGACAAGTGGCAGATGATCCCCGTGCTCGACGACGACGACCGCGTCGTCGAACTCATCCGCACGTTCTTCTAACGCGCCTGCTTCAGCCGTCCGCGTTGGCTGTCGCGGTTGCGTTCGAACACCAGCCGCAACCCGTCGAGCGTCAGATGGCGGTCGTAGTCAGCCACCGTATGAAGGTCTGGCAGCAGCAGCGGGGCGGTGTGACCGGTCGCGACAACGGCGACATCCTCACCGCCGAACCCGTCGATGTCGGCACGGATCCGCGACACCAGACCGTCGACCAGGCCCGCGAAGCCGAACACCGCGCCGGCCTGCATGCACTCGACGGTGTTCTTGCCGACCACCGACCGCGGCCGGGTCAGCTCGATACGCCGCAGCGCCGCCGACCGCGCCGCCGCCGCGTCGGATGAGACCTGTACGCCGGGTGCGATTGCACCGCCGAGGAACTCGCCTTTGGCCGACACCACGTCGACGCATATCGACGAGCCGAAGTCGACGACGATCGCCGCCTTGCCGTACTTGTGGAATGCCGCAAGACAGTTGACGATCCGGTCGGCGCCGACTTCCTTCGGGTTGTCGACCAGCAGTGGGATGCCGGTTCGCACCCCCGGCTCGATCAAGACGTGGGGCACCGACGGCCAGTACTGGTCGAGCATCTCCCGCACCTCGTGCAGCACCGACGGGACGGTCGACAGCCCGGCTGCGCCGGTGAGGCGTTCCGAGTCGTCACCGATGAGGCCGTCGAGCGTCAACGCCAGTTCGTCAGACGTCACCTCGGTCTCGGTGCGAATCCGCCAGTGCTGCGCCACCTTGGCGTGGTCACCCGAACCCGTGATCAGGCCGACCACGGTATGGGTGTTGCGGACATCGATTGCCAACAGCACGAGGTCACCGAGGCGAGAGCAGGTCGGCCGCGTCGGCGGGGACGTGGGCGGGGTCGTGGCCGAAATCGGTCAATTTGTTCTCGGCGTCGACGAAAACGACCCGGGGCTGATATTGGCGGGCCTCCGCGTCCTGCATCGTGCCGTAGGAGATCAGGATGACGAGATCGCCGGGGTGCACGAGATGCGCTGCCGCGCCGTTGATCCCGATCACCCCGCTGCCGCGCTCGCCGGTGATCGCATAGGTGACCAGCCGCGCGCCGTTGTCAATGTCGACGATGGTGACCTGCTCGCCCTCGAGCAGGTCGGCGGCGTCCATCAGGTCGGCGTCGATCGTCACCGATCCGACGTAGTGCAGGTCTGCCTGAGTCACCCTGGCGCGGTGGATCTTCGACTTCAGCATCGTCCGTAACATCAATTCCTCCATGGCAATTCGTGGTTGTTGTCCGATCCGGCCGACCATTGCCCTTCGGCACCGGCGGATGACCCGATGTCAATCGCGATGTTGTCCAGCAGTCGGGTGGCGCCGAGTCGCGCGGCCAGCAGCATGCGCGCCGCGCCCTCCGTCGGCGCAGGCCCGAGCGCGATGTCGCGCACCTCCAGATAGTCGATTTCGATAGCGGGCACCTCGTCGAGTACCGCGCGCGCGGCGTCGACGGCGGCAGGGGTGCCGCCCGCTGCGGCGTACATTCCGGCCAGCAGGGCCGCCGACAGTGCGCCCGCCTGTTCGCGTTCCACATCGCTGAGGTACCGGTTGCGCGACGACATCGCCAGCCCGTCGGGTTCGCGAACGATCGGCACACCGACGATCGCGGCGTCGACGTTCAGGTCGGCGACCATCTCGCGGATCATCACAAGCTGCTGGTAATCCTTCTCGCCGAAGAATGCCCTGTCCGGCTGGACAATCTGAAGGAGCTTGAGGACGACGGTCAGCACTCCGGCGAAATGCGTCGGCCGGGCCGCGCCTTCCAGCTCCGCGCCCAGCGGGCCCGGCTGTACCGATGTGCGGGGTCCGTCGGGATACATCTGCGCGGCAGTCGGCGTGAACGCGACCTCGACCCCTTCTTCGCGCAACAATGCCAGGTCGTCGTCGAGGGTCTTGGGATACTTGTCCAGATCCTCGTTTGCGCCGAACTGCAGTGGGTTCACGAAGATCGACACCACGACGACCGCGCCCTGCACCCGCTTGGCGGCCCGTATCAGCGTCAGATGTCCGTCGTGCAGCGCGCCCATGGTGGGCACCAACATCACCCGACGTCCGGTCTGCCGCAGTGCGCGCGTCACATCGGACATGTCGCGCGGCGAGCTGTAGACGTTGAGGTTGCCTGCGGCGAACTTCGGCGGCTTGCGAACGGTCACGCTCACCCGGCCTCCTCTAGCACGGTGAAGACTTCTTCAGGTGCGTGGGCCCGCTGCGCGGTCCGCAACGAGTTCGCTCGATATGCTTGGGCCAGTTCGGGATTCGCTTCGCTCAAGGCGCGCAAATGGTCGGCTACCGCACCTGCATCGCCGCGGGCCACCGGGCCGGTCAACGCCGCCTGTCCCCGCTGCAGTGCGTTCTCCAGCGCCGCCAGTGCCAGTGGGCCGATGACCCGCTCGGCGATTCCACCGGGGTCGTCACCGACCAGCTCCTGACCGAGCAGCTCCTGACCCGTCAGCGCGGACCGCAACGCTTCCACCGCGTCGAGCACCACGGTGACGACGTGATTGCCGGCATGCGCGAGCGCCGCGTGATACAGCATGCGGGCGTCTTCGCGGACCCGGAACGGCTCACCACCGATCTCGAGTACCAGCGACTGCGCGACGGCGTAGCCGACGTCGTCGGCGGCGGTGATGCCGAAGCAGGTGTCGGGCAGTCGGGCGATGTCCTCGTCGGCGCCGGTGAACGTCATCGCCGGATGAATCGCCAACGGGATGCAGTCCTGTTCGGTCAGTGGGCTCAGCACCGCGATGCCGTTGGCGCCCGACGTGTGCGCCACGATGGTTCCCGGTCGCACGGCGTGGGTGGCGGCGAGACCCGAGACCACCGACGCCAGCTCGGAGTCCGGAACCGCGAGCAGCAGCAACTCCGCGCGGATCGCGACCTCATGAACCGGCAGCACCGCGGTGTCGGGCAGCCGGCGCTCGGCCCGCTGCCGGGAGGCGCGGGATATCGCGCTGCACGCCACGACGACGTGACCGGCCCGCTCCAGGGCCACTCCGAGCGCGGTGCCGACCCGGCCTGCCGAGATGATTCCGACCGAGAGCCGAGCCGGACGCATTGGTCCGTCTTGGGGACCCCACGCGTGCGTAGGGTGGGCTCGCCACGGATACGAAGGGGACTGCTCCATTGCAGAGGGCCTCGCGAGATCTGTGTTTCGTTCCGGTCCTGCGTCGCGGGTACCGAACGGTCGCTAAGAGACTAGCTCACTCGTCGCGGCGTCGACGACGCCCGCCGCCCGGCGAACCGACTTCCAGACGCGCCAGCAACTCGGCGACGGAATGCCCTCCGGTTGACTCGGCTTCGTCGAGGCTGCGGTGACGAGGTGCGCTGTCATCGTCGGGTGCCGGCTGCGGAGCGGGCGGCCGAGCAGGTGTCGCGAGCGTGGGTGACGGTGCCGGTGCTTTTGGTCGTCCGGGGTCGGTGGCCTCGGGCGGCGCCCAGTGACGGCCCCCCTGCGGGTCGTACGGAGGTGTCGACATCGCGGGCTCGGCAGCGCGTCGCCGTCCGACGTATTCGCCGGATCCGTTCTCCATCGACGAGGGAGACCAATTGCTGCCGGGCATTCCGGCCGGGATGAACTCGCCCTCGGCAGGGGCGGGCCGCCAGTCGTCTGCGGCCGCGGCCTGCCTGTCGGCTTCCTCTTCTGCGGCACGCTGCGCGGCCGCCCGCTGTTCGGCAAGCGCGTCTTCCTCGGCCGCCCGTCGCTCGACGATCCGACGCTCGGCGGCCGCGCGCTCCTCGGCCGCCTGTTGCGCTGCCGCGTGCCGCTCCTCGGCGGCGCGTTCGTCGGCGGCGCGTTGTTGCGCAGCGCGTTGTTCGTCGGCGCGTTGCTGCGCGGCACGTCGTTCCGCCGCGGCGTGCTGTTCGGCGGCGCGCTGCTGCGCCGCCCGCTGCTCAGCCGCTCTCAGCTCAGCCGCCCTGGCCTCGGCAGCAGCGCGCTGTTCGGCCGCCCGTTGTTCGGCTGCGGCGCGCTGCTCCGCTGCGGCGCGTTCCTCCGCGGCACGGTGCTCTGCAGCCCGCTGCTCGGCTGCCCACGCCTGGCGCTCCTCGGTCGTCGGCAGCGCCTCCGATTCCCTGCGGTGGGCACCACCGAACAGCGGCGTCGGCCCCCATTCATGTTCCGGCGAATGCGGTTCGGCCGAAACGTCGATGATCGGATTTTCTTCGGTGCGCAGATTCGGGCCGTCGTCGGTGTCGATTCTGCTGCTGGCCACCCGGCCGGGGCGCGCGGGCCCGTGTTCCGTCTCGATCGCCGGGCGGTGACTGAGGTCGGCGTCGAAGAGGTACTCCAGGTTGGCCCGGAGGGCGGCGAGCTCGGCGCGCAGCGCGGCCACCTCGTCGGCGGCCTGGGCCCGTACCTCGGTCGACAGCTCGCGGCGCAGCTCGGACTCGACCGTCAGCTCGTATTCGCGCCGTGCAGAGATCTCACGATCCAGTTGTAAGTCATAGACAAGCTTGAGATCGCGGGCCTTGGCCTGATCGACATCGCTTTGGCGCCGATAGATGACCGACACGAACGCGGCCACCACCGCGGCCCACAACGAGAGGATGACCGCCAGCTTCAGCAATTCCACACGGTTGGTGAACACCAGTGCCGAGCTCGCCATGATTGCGAGGACCAGCAACACCGTTAACAGCAGCCAACCCGGCCTGCGACCGCTGCGCCGCGGCCGCGCACCACGGGTCAGAACGGTCATGGGCCGACTGTACCCGTCACAGGTCACTCAGCGTGTCGTGCTCTGCGGCGATTCGCGATCGGCTATTGTCGACCAGCTAATCCGTGGCCCCTTCACCGTTCTCTGGCGGCTCCTGCGGGGACTTGCAGCAATGTTGGAGCCATAGCGCCGCGACCAACAGCGCAAGCGCGCTCACCGCCGCCACCACAGCGCCCGCCGTATCCTCGCCTGCCACCCGGAGCGATTCTCGCCGTGGCAAAAGGTAGACCAGCACCCCGACCCACCAACCCAGCACCAGGGCGCCGACCCACGCCGAGGCCGTGGCGATCGTCACCGACCGGGCGACCGCCAGCGGATGCAGCCAACCCGGCCCGTCGCCGATCCGACCGTCGTTGATCTTCGCCCGCACATAGAACGCCCAGCCGCCCTCGGCGACCGCCACCGCCAGCAGCGACAGGCCGGTCCAGACCGTGATCGGCGGGAACCACCGGTAGAGGATGGTCACCAGTGCGTATCCCAGGACAGCGGCGATCACCGCAGCGGCCGTCAGGTCACGCCTGCGGGTCGGTCCCATCAGGCCAGCACCAGGCCGGTCGGACGAACCCCGTCGCGTTCAGCCGCGTCCAGTTCGGCGAGCAGCTTCGCCACGGGTCGGCTTTCGTCGCCGACGGTCAGCGCGGCGTCCTGGTCGACGTCCAGCCAGGGAACGAGAACGAAGGCGCGCTGGTGTGCGAACGGATGGGGCAGTGTCAGGTTCTCGTCGCCGAGTCGCACCTCGGACGGGCCGTCATGGCAGGTGACGAGGTCCACATCGAGGGTCCGCGGACCCCATCGCTGATCGCGGACCCGCCCGGCGGCGTCTTCGAACTCGTGCGCGCGGCGCAGCCAGCCGTGCGCATCGAGGTCCGGGTCGTCGGCGATGAGCACGCCGTTGAGGAACGGCCCCTGCTCGACGCCGCCCCACGCGTCGGTCTCGTAGACGGCCGACACCGCGCGCAGCGCATCCCCGAGTCCGTCGACGACCGATTGCAGGTGGGTGAGCCGGTCGCCCAGGTTCGAACCGATCGACAGCACCACTGAGGTCACGCTGGATTCCCCCGGCCGCCGCGCCGTGACCGTCGTGCCACCACGGCGACGTCGGAGAACCGCAGCGG
The DNA here is from genome assembly GCF_032159565.1 of Mycobacterium sp. GTDB lineage: Bacteria > Actinomycetota > Actinomycetes > Mycobacteriales > Mycobacteriaceae > Mycobacterium. The sequence continues at coordinate 16,443 of NZ_JAVHWR010000078.1, read as the reverse complement.
AATCGGGGCGGCCGGTTTGTGTAGGACGACCTCGACGGCGTGCACCCGCTCGTCGGTCATCACGTCCTCGGCGATCTCGCCCGCAACCGTCTCGATCAGATTGCGTGCCGGTCCCTCGACGATGTCGGCGGCGCGCTTGGCCAGAGCGCCGTAGTCCAGCGTGTCGGCGAGGTCATCGCTGGCCGCCGCGGCCGCAAGATCGATCCACACGGTGATGTCGACGACGAAGTCCTGGCCGTCGCGGCGCTCGTGGTCGAACACACCGTGATGACCGCGAACGAGCAGCCCGCGCAATTCGATTCGGTCAGCCATCGCGCCGCGGCTCCGTCCATGCCTCGACAACCTTCAGCGCGTCGACCGACGCTCGGACGTCGTGCACCCGGACACCCCACGCGCCGTGCATGCCTGCCAGTGCCGAGACCACCGCGGTCGCGGTCTCGCGGCCGTCCGGCGGACGCGGTTGGCCGTCGGCGTCCGCGAGAAGGGTTCCTAGGAAGCGTTTGCGCGACGCCCCGACGAGCACCGGGATTCCGGTGTCGACGAGTTCGGGCAATGCGCGCAGCAGCGCCCAGTTGTGCTCGCCGGTCTTGGCGAATCCCAGTCCTGGGTCGATGATGACGTTGGCCGGATCGACTCCCGCGTGCACTGCGGCATCGACGCAGGAGAGCAGTTCTGCGCGCACCTCGGCCACCACGTCGCCGTACGGCGGCACCTCGTGCGGACGCTCGGCAACCACCGAGCGCCAATGCATCAGTACCCAAGGCACTTTGGCGTCGGCCACCAGGCCAGCCATGTTCGCGTCTGCGCGCCCACCCGACACGTCGTTGACGATCTGCGCACCGTTTTCCAACGCAGCCTGGGCAACCTCCGCGTGCATCGTGTCGATGCTGACGGTAATGCCCTGTCCGGCAAGCTCTTTGATCACCGGTAGCACACGTCCGATTTCCACCCGCGACTCGATGCGGGCCGCACCGGGACGCGTCGACTCGCCGCCGACATCGATGATCGCGGCGCCGTCGGCGGCCAGCGCCAGACCGTGCTCGACGGCGCGATCGCGGTCGAGGAACAGCCCTCCGTCGGAGAAGGAGTCGTCGGTGACGTTCACGACCCCCATGACCCGCACGCGTGTTGGGCTCACCTGCGCAGAATCAGTTCCAGGGCCTCGGACCGTGATGCCTTGTCGGTCTTGAACTGACCGCGCACCGCCGATGTGGTTGTGCTGGCGCCTGGCTTGCGCACGCCGCGCATGGACATGCACAGGTGCTCGCATTCGACGACAACGATGACTCCACGCGGTTCGAGCTTGCGCATGACGGCGTCGGCGATCTGTGCGGTCAGGCGCTCCTGCACTTGCGGGCGCTTGGCGTACAGGTCGACCAGCCTGGCGATCTTCGACAGCCCGGTCACCCGGCCGTCCACCCCGGGAATGTATCCGACGTGGGCAACGCCGTGGAACGCCACCAAGTGGTGCTCGCAGGTGGAGTACAACGGGATTTGCTTCACCAGCACCAGCTCGTCGTGCTGTTCATCGAATGTGGTGTTAAGCACCGAATCCGGGTCGGTGTAGAGCCCGGCGAACATCTCTTTGTAGGCACGCGCTACCCGGGCTGGAGTCTCCTCCAGGCCGTGCCGGTCGGGGTCCTCCCCGACCGCTATCAGCAGTTCGCGGACGGCCGCCTCGGCGCGCGCCTGGTCGAAAACACGTCCATTGGTGGTCGCAGAGTTGTTGTGCGGCCGCGTCATTGAGCCTCCGTTGAGTTCAGCCGTGCGCCGGCGGGTTAGGCCGGTTCGGTTCTTGGCCCGCGTCCCCGTTGTCAGGCGGGGGCGCTCCGGTCGGTCCGCCGTGCGACGGGTGTTGTGGGCCGGGGTACGGGTAGGGCTGATACGGCGGGTAGGGCGGCGGAGCCGCTCCGGCGGCGACATTGGGCGGCGGAGCCGCTCCGGCGGCGAGATTGGGCGGATGCCACCCGGTGGGCTGCGGCGGCGGCGGGTACCAGTGGCCCTGCGGCGGGTATTGGCCCTGCGGCTGCTGCGGATGCTGCGGTGGCTGCGGCTGCTGCGGATGCTGCGGCGGCCAGCCCGGCGCATGCCAGCCTGCAGGTGCGCCGTAGTCGGGCTGCGTCGGACCGTTCGGACTTCCGTTGGTGCCTGCACCATTGGAGCCGTTCGCCTGAGATGCTTCTGCGGCGGCGGCGGAAGCCTTGGCGATGGCGACCTTGAACGCAGGCTCCGGGACTGGCTTCGGCCACTCCTCGCCGCGCTCGATCGCCAGCTCGCCCGGCGTCTTGATCGGCGGCTTGTCGGACGGGATGCGACCGCCGAAGTCGTCGAACATGGTCAGCCGCGGGCGCTTCTTCACGTCGCCGAAGATCGCCTGCAGTTCCGCGCGGTGCAGCGTCTCCTTCTCCAAAAGTTCGCCTGCCAACGTGTCGAGCACGTCGCGGTACTCCGTGAGGATCTCCCACGCCTCGGTGTGCGCGGCCTCGATGAGCTTGCGCACCTCGTCGTCGATGATCTGCGCGACCTCGTGGCTGTAGTCGGCCTGCGTGCCCATCGTGCGGCCAAGGAAGGGGTCGCCGTGCTCGGTGCCGTAACGCACGGCGCCCAGCTTGCTGCTCATGCCGTACTCGGTGACCATCGCGCGGGCGATCTTGGTGGCCTGCTCGATGTCCGAAACGGCGCCGGTAGTGGGCTCGCGGAACACCAGCTCCTCGGCTGCGCGTCCACCCATCGCGAACACCAGCCGCGCGATCATCTCCGAGCGAGTCATCAGGCCCTTGTCGTCCTCGGGCACCGACATCGCGTGCCCGCCGGTACGACCGCGGGCCAGGATGGTGACCTTGTAGATCGGGTCGATGTCGGGCATCGCCCACGCCGCGAGCGTGTGGCCGCCTTCGTGGTAGGCGGTGATCTTCTTCTCGTGCTCGCTGATGATGCGGCTCTTGCGCCGCGGCCCACCGACGACGCGGTCGACGGCCTCCTCGAGCGCAGCTCCGCTGATGACAGTGCCGTTCTCGCGGGCGGTCAGCAGCGCAGCTTCGTTGATGACGTTGGCCAGGTCGGCGCCTGACATGCCGACGGTGCGCTTGGCCAGTCCGTCCAGGTCCGCGTCCGGTGCGATCGGCTTGCCTTGCGAGTGCACTTTGAACACCGCCCGACGGCCGGCCAGGTCGGGGTTGGAGACCGGGATCTGTCGGTCGAACCGGCCGGGCCGCAGCAGGGCGGGGTCGAGAATGTCGGGCCGGTTGGTGGCCGCGATCAGGATGACGCCCTGGCGCTCGCCGAAACCGTCCATCTCGACCAGCAGCTGGTTCAGCGTCTGCTCGCGTTCGTCGTGGCCGCCGCCCATGCCGGCACCGCGCTGGCGGCCGACCGCGTCGATCTCGTCGACGAAGATGATGCACGGGCTGTTCTGCTTGGCCTGCTCGAACATGTCGCGGACGCGCGAAGCGCCGACACCGACGAACATCTCGACGAAGTCGGAACCCGAGATGGTGAAGAACGGCACGCCTGCCTCACCGGCGACGGCGCGGGCCAGCAGCGTCTTGCCGGTGCCGGGCGGCCCGTAGAGCAGCACGCCCTTGGGGATCTTGGCGCCCAGCGCCTGATACCGCGTCGGGTTCTGCAGGAAGTCCTTGATCTCGTAGAGCTCCTCGACCGCCTCGTCGACGCCTGCCACGTCGGCGAAGGTGGTCTTCGGCATATCCTTGCCCAGCTGCTTGGCCTTCGACTTGCCGAACCCGAAGCCCATCCGGCCGCCGGTCTGCATGCGGGAGAACATCACGAACAGGCCGACCAGCAGCAGCAGCGGCAACAGGTAGATCAGTAGCGACCCGAAGATGTTGCCCTGGTTGACGACGGTGTTGGTCTTGGCGTTCTTGGCGTTCAGCGCGTTGAAGAGGTCGACCCCGTACCCGGTCGGGTATTTGGTGATGATCTTGGCGCTGTCGCCGGTGTCGCCGTTGCCGTTCTTCAGGTCCAGGCGCACCTGCTGCTCGCGGTCGTCGATCTGAGCGCTCTTGACGTTGTCGCCGTTGATCTGGGCCATCGCCACCGACGTGTCGACGGGCTTGTAGCCGCGAGTGTTGTCACTGAAGTAGAAGAACGACCAGCCCAGCAACAGCACCACCGCGATGACGGTGAGCGTGCGGATCACATTTTTGCGGTTCATCAAGCATCGGCCCTATTAGGCCAAGTCCTTCCATATGCGCAGCTGGAATAGTCAAGGTTACCGCTACACCAACGTCCGGCGGTTCCCGACGGTTCTCCAGCGCCGTTCGCTAGACGATGAAGTCGAGCGTGCGGATTAGTACGGGACACGCCGCTGCAGGTGTACGAAACTGCACAGTGGGGGCTCTTTCGAGCCAGGTGGGCCTGTGCTTGGGTGAAGCCGTGCTCACCACTACCGAGCGGCTGGTCGACGTCAACGGCATGCGGCTGCGGGTGATCGAGGCCGGTGATCGCGGAGCGCCCGTGATCGTGCTGGCGCACGGCTTCCCGGAGCTGGCCTACTCGTGGCGACACCAGATCCCGGTGCTCGCGGACGCCGGCTACCACGTACTCGCCCCAGATCAACGCGGCTACGGCGGCTCCAGCCGACCCGACGCCGTCGAGGACTACGACATCCACGCCCTGACCGGCGACCTCGTCGGCCTGCTCGACGACGTGGACGTGCCGCAAGCCGTGTTCATCGGCCACGACTGGGGTGCGATGGTGGTGTGGCACACCGCGCTGCTGCATCCCGACCGCGTTCGTGCCGTCGCGGGGCTCAGCGTTCCGCCCATCCCCCGCGCCAGGTCCCGGCCCACGGAGCGCTGGCGCGAGAAGTTCGGCGACGACTTCTACATGCTGCGCTTCCAGGAGCCGGGGCTCGCCGACGCCGAGATGGAGGCCGACGTGGCCGTCACCATGCGAGGACTGTTCGCCGGGCTGATCGAAGGAGACGCCCCGCTGCCCGGCTGGATCAGCCCCGGCGAATTCGAACACTACGTGACCCAGTTCTCCAGGACCGGGTTCACCGGTGCACTGAACTGGTATCGCAACTACGACCGCAACTGGGAGTCGACGCCGCAACTCGCTGACGTAAAGATCACTGCGCCGGCGGTGTTCATCGGCGGTACGGCCGATCCGGTGGGCCCGACGATGAACCCCGCCCGGGCTCGCGAGGTGGCCGCAGGCCCCTACACCGCGCAGATGATCGAGGGAGCGGGTCACTGGGTGCAACAGGAGCGCCCCGAGGAGGTCAACCGACTGCTGCTCGGCTTCCTGCGGGAAGTCGAGCGCTGATGCGCGCCTCGGTGCTGCGCGAGGGACGAATGGTGCTGCGCGACGACGTCGCCGAACCTGTGCCTGCACCGGGTCAGGTGCTCGTCGCCGTCAAGGCATGCGGCATCTGCGGCTCGGATCTGCACTTCGCCGCCCACGGTGAGCAGATGATCAGGCTGACCAGCGAGATCTCGGGCATGCCGTTCGGAGGGGGTCTTCGGGTCGATCTTGCCGACGACGTCTTCATGGGGCACGAGTTCAGCGCAGAGGTGCTCGAAGCCGGACCTGACACCGACGCGCCGCCACCCGGAACGGTCGTCACGTCACTCCCTGTATTGTTGTCGCCGAATGGTTTTGAGCCCATTTTGTCCAGTAATACGACGATCGGCGGCTATGCCGAGCTGATGCTGCTTTCGGCACCGCTGCTGTTGAAGATTCCCAACGGTCTCGACCCGCGGCTCGCATCGCTCACCGAGCCGATGGCCGTTGGTCTGCATGCGGTGAACAAGTCCGGGATCCGACCCGGCGACGACGCCCTCGTGGTCGGATCGGGTCCCATCGGCCTCGCGATCATCGCCGCCTTGCGCCATCGCGGTGTGGAACACATTGTGGCGGCAGACTATTCGAAGGCTCGCCGGGAGCTGGCGACGACGATGGGCGCACACCAAGTCGTGGATCCTGCACAGGGATCACCGTTCGACAGTGTCAAGCCTGCGGTGGTGTTCGAGGCCGTCGGAGTGCCTGGAATCATCAACGACGTGATGCGGCGGGCACCGACGGGTACCCGCCTTGTCGTTGCGGGAGTGTGCATGGAATCCGATCCCATCGTGCCTCTGTTCGGCATCGCCAAGGAGATCAACGTGCAGTTCGTGAACACCTACGACGCAACAGAGTTCGCCGAGTCTCTGCGCACCATCGCCGAGGGTGAAATCGACGTCGCGCCACTGATCACCGGCGAGGTGGGGTTGGACGGCGTCGGGGCCGCATTCGAGGACCTCGCCAACCCGGATACACACTGCAAGATCCTGGTAACTCCCTGAGCGGTGCTGGAATTTCGCTGTGTGCGAAGCCTCACAGTCGCGCAGCGGAATTCGGTAACGCCGCCAGGCGCTCCCCCTCTTGGTCAGTGATCTTGCGCGAAAGGGGCCGGATGAGGACCAATGTAGAAGCGAAAGCGGCCGATCTCTACGCCAACGACCCACAGTTCCGAAATGCCCGGCCCATTGCCGAAGTCATCGATGCGGCACGCGACCACAACCTTCGCTTGACCGAGGTCCTGCAGACCCTCGTCGAGGGTTATGCAGACAGGCCGGCGCTCGGTCAGCGTGCACGGGAACTCGTGACAGACATCGCCACCGGTCGCACCTCGGTGCGCCTGCTGCCCACGTTCGAATCGATCAGCTACCGCGAGGTATGGGACCGGGTCGCCGCGATCGCCACCGCACTGCGCAACAACGCCACCGCAACGGTCAAGCCCGGTGATCTCGTCGCCACGATCGGGTTCGCTAGCCCCGACTACTTCACGGTCGATCTCGCATGCGCATACCTCGGCCTGGTGTCGGTGCCCCTGCAGCACAACGCGCCCGTCTCCCAGCTTCGCCCGATCATCGCCGAAACCCAGCCGAAGATCGTCGCCGTCGGCGCCGAGTACCTCGATCTCGCCGTCGAATCCGCATCGGCAAGCGACTCGTTGAAGCAACTGGTGGTTTTCGATTTCAACCCCGCCATCGACGATCACCGAGAAGCCATCGAGCGGGCTCGCACCCGCTTCCGCGACGCCGGCAAACCCGTGGTTGTCGAAACTCTCGGCCGTGTCATCGAGCAAGGCTCGGGTCTGCAGGCAGAGCCGGGCTTCACCGACGGTAGCGATGACCGGTTGGCGATGATCATGTACACCTCAGGGAGCACCGGCGCACCCAAGGGCGCCATGATCGCCGAGCGCACCCTGGCCACGTTGTTCACCTCGAACTTCACCCCGCCAACCGGCCACCCGGTGTTCAACGTCAACTTCATGCCACTCAACCACGTAGGCGGGCGGCTGCCCATCATGTCGGCGTTCCTCACCGGTGGTACCAGCTATTTCGTTGCAGAGCCTGATCTTTCCACCCTGTTCGAGGATTGGGCGCTCGTGCGCCCGACGGATATGCCGCTGGTGCCGAGGGTGGTCGACATGCTCTTTCAGCGCTACCGCAGCGCCGTCGACCGACTCATCGCCGAAGGCGCGACCGCCGAAGACGCGGAAGGCGAGGCCGCAACCGAACTGCGCGAGCACGTGTTGGGCGGACGGGTGCTCGCCGGCGTGGTCGCCACCGCCCCATTGGCGGCGGAGATGAAGACATTCATCGACGCCGTTCTCGGCGCGCACATCACAGATGGTTACGGCACAACCGAAGTCGGCGGCGTGACCAGGGACGGCGTGGTGATGCGTCCGCCCGTCCTCGACTACAAGCTTGTCGACGTCCCCGAACTCGGCTACTTCCACACCGACAAGCCCTATCCGCGCGGCGAACTGCTGGTGAAGACGCAGACGATGATGCCCGGCTACTACAAGCGCCCCGACGTAACGGCCGAAGTGTTCGACGCCGACGGCTACTACCGCACCGGCGACGTGATGGCCGAGGTCGGACCGGATCACCTCGCCTATGTCGACCGAAGCAAGAACGTACTCAAGCTCTCGCAGGGCGAGTTCGTCGCCGTCTCGAACCTCGAGGCGGTCTTCGCCGGAGCACCACTGGTGCGGCAGATCTTCGTCTACGGCAACAGTGAGCGTCCCAACGTGCTCGCGGTGATCGTGCCGACACCACAGGCGCGGGAGCGGTTCGGTGCGGACACCGGAGCGCTCAAGACTGCGCTCGGCGATGCGCTGCGGGATACCGCGCGCGAGGCCCAACTGCAGTCCTACGAGGTTCCCGCCGACTTCCTCATCGAGACGGAGCCGTTCAGCGCCGCCAACGGGCTGCTGTCGGGCGTGGGAAAGATATTGCGGCCCAGGCTCAAAGAGCACTACGGCGAGCGGTTGGAGCAGCTGTATGCCGAACTGGCAGCGGCTCGTGTCGACGAGCTACGGGCACTGCGCGACAACGCCGATGGCCGTCCGGTCGTCGACAGCGTCCTGCGGGCCGCGCAGGCGGTCCTGGGATCGACGGACATCGAGGTCGACCCCGACGCCCACTTCACCGATCTCGGCGGTGATTCATTGTCGGCGTTGACATTCGCCAACCTGCTGCGCGACCTCTTCGGTGTCGACGTGCCGGTTGGCATGATCGTCGGCCCGACCGGCGACCTGCGGAAGCTGGCCTCCTACATCGAGATCGAGCGCGAATCCGGGTCGAACCGGCCCACCTTCGCCAGCGTGCATGGACAACGGGCCACTGCGGTCCGCGCCGAGGATCTCACCCTGGACAAGTTCATCGACGCGGACACCTTGGCTGCCGCCCCGTCGACCGCTTATGTGACCGGCGACCCGAAGACTGTTCTCCTGACCGGCGCCAACGGCTGGCTGGGACGGTTCCTTGCGCTCGAGCTGCTGGAGCGGGCCGCGCAGACCGGCGGCACCGTGATCACCGTTCTGCGTGGACGCGACGAGGCCACCGCCCGCGCACGGCTCGACGCCGCCTTCGACAGCAGGGATCCCGACCTGCTCGAGCGGTTCCGTCGATTGGCAGACGACCATCTCGAAATCGTTGCGGGCGACATCGGTGAACCACAACTGGGTCTGGACAGCGCGACGTGGGATCGGTTGGCCCACAATGTCGATCAGATCATTCACCCCGCGGCACTGGTGAACCACGTGCTGCCCTACAGCGAGGAGTTCGGCCCCAATGTGGTCGGCACCGCCGAGATCATCCGGTTGGCGATCACGGCGCAGATCAAGCCGGTCACCTACCTGTCGACGGTCGCGGTCGCGATGTCGGTCGCGGCCGGCGACTTCGTCGAGGACGGTGACATCCGCGACGTCAGCCCGGTGCGGCCGGTCGACAGCTCGTATGCCAACGGCTACGCGAACAGCAAGTGGGCCGGAGAGGTGCTCCTGCGCGACGCGTACGACCTGTGCGGCCTGCCGGTGGCGGTGTTCCGCTCCGACATGATCCTCGCTCACACCCGATATGCCGGACAGCTCAACGTGCCCGACGCCTTCACCCGGCTCATCCAAAGCCTTCTGGTGACCGGCGTCGCGCCGCGGTCGTTCTACGAGACGGACGCCGAGGGTCGGGTACAGCGGGCGCACTACGACGGGCTGCCAGTCGATTTCGTCGCCGAGTCGATCATCGCGCTGGCGGCGAAGTCGTCGGACGGGTACCGGTCTTTCGACGTGATGAACCCGTACGACGACGGCGTATCGCTGGACACGTTCGTCGACTGGCTCATCGAAGCCGGTCACCCGATCGCACGCATCGAGGATCACGACGACTGGCTGCACCGGTTCGAGACGGCACTGACCGCTCTGCCCGATGCCCAGCGACGGCACAGCGTGCTCCCGCTGCTCGACGCGTATCGCAAGCCGGAGCGACCGATCCTGGGCGCCATCGCACCGGCAGACGTGTTCCGCGCCGCCGTGCGTGCGGCCGGCGTCGGTGCCGAAGGGGACATCCCCCACATCACGCAGTCGCTGATCGGCAAGTACGTGTCTGACCTCCAGCGCCTCGACCTCCTCTGATCGAGAAGTGCTCTAGGCTGCCAGGCATGCCGATCGCAGCGAGAGCGAAACTTGCGAACCGATTGATCATCCTCGCCGCGGCGGGGATGGCAGTCGCCGGCCTGTCGGCCTGCGACGCGAGGTCGACGGCCGGACCGTCGATGGTTCCCACCGCCGGCCGGGATACCCGCCAGGTCACCGTCGTCGGATCCGGTGAGGTGCAGGGCAAGCCGGACACGTTGAACGCGAACGTCTCCATCGAAGCCACCGCGCCCGACGTCACCGCTGCCATGAACCAGACCAGCGACCGCATGCAGGCCGTGATCAACGCGCTGACGAACTCCGGCATCGACCGCAACGACATCGCCACGACGAACGTCACCCTGCAGCCGCAGTACAGCGGCGGCGACGACCCGACGATCACCGCCTACCAGGCCAGCAACTCGATCGGCGTCAAGATCCGCGACCTCAACAATGCGTCGCAGACGCTGGGGCTGATCGGTACCACCGGAGGCGACACCACCCGGATCAACTCGGTCAGCTACGCCATCGACGACGACTCGCAGCTGGTGAAGGACGCGCGCACGCGGGCCTTCGACGACGCCAAGGATCGTGCCGGGCAGTACGCCCAATTGGCCGGACTCACTCTGGGCGACGTCATTTCGATCTCCGAGTCGGCGGGCACGGTGCCGCCGACGCCGATGCCTGCGCCGATGCCGCGGGCGGCCATGGAGGCCGTGCCGCTGGAGCCCGGCCAGCAGAGCGTCAGTTTCTCGGTGACGGTGATCTGGGAGTTGACCTAGCGCACGCGGCCGGCATGACGAATTCAGTCCGCAGGGGCGATATCGACCGGGATGCCGTTGAGCACGGCCGTGCCGGACAGCCGGTCCAGATGACTACCGTCGTTGAGCTGATTGACATTGACGCCGGGCCGGCCCGCCGCCACCCCGAGCCGCGTGCCACCGCGATCGTGACCCCATCCGTGCGGTAGCGACACCACACCGCGCCGCATCCCCGGCATCGGCTCGACGGGAGCCAGCACTTCGCCGCCGGGCCCCTTGACCTTCGCCGTGTCGGACAGCCCGAGCTCTGCGACGTCGTCGGGATGCATCTGCAGCGTGCACCGGTTCGTACCGCCGGCCAACGCGGGCACGTTGTGCATCCAGCTGTTGTTGGAGCGCAGGTGGCGTCTGCCGATCAGGACGAACCTGTCGGCATCCCTGCCGAGCTGCTCGCGAAGCCGCACGGCGTCCACGGTGAACGGCTCGGGCGCGAGTTCGATTCGCCCGCTTGGTGTTCGGAGTACTTCGGGCAACCGGGGTCGCAGCGGTCCCAGGTCGATGCCGTGCGGTGCGGCCTTGAGCCGTTCGAGGGTGAGGCCGTCGGGCTTGGCGCCGAACGCATCGCCGTAGGGTCCGAGCCGGAGCATCATGTCGAGGCGTCGTTCATAGCCGGGGCCGGGCGCGATCATCGCGGTCAACTCGTCGACCGGCCTGCCCGCCACAGGTGAGTCGGGGTCGGCGGTCTCCTTGGCCAGCGTCGTCACGATGACCTGGTCGTCGACAAGCGAGGGATCACCGTCGACGTCGATGCCGTAGAGAGTCAACGCGATTCGCGACAGAATCTCCGCTTCGTCGGGTCGCCCGTCGAGCGGCAGAACGGGCGGCGAGTAGCGCACGTTGTTTCGCACCGCGAGATTGTTCAGGGCGAAGTCGAAATGGGGACTCTGCGACGGCGGCGGTGGCGGAAGGATGACGTCGGCATGCCGGGTGGTCTCGTTGAGGTAGGGATCGATAGAAATCATGAAGTCCATGAATCCTCCCCCCAGCGCCCGGTCGAGGCGGTCCCCGTCGGGCGCCGACAGAACCGGGTTCCCGGCGATCGTGATCATCGCCTTGATCTGCCCGTCGCCGGGAGTGTCGATCTCCTCAGCCATTGCGGCGGCGGGCATTTCGGACAATGCCTCGGGATAGCCCGACACCCGGCTGTGCCAGCGGCCGGTCTTGAACCCCCGGCCCGGTTTCGGCGGTCGCGGGCTGGGCGCCGTCGCCCCGAGCGGGAACATCACGCCGCCGGGTCGGTCGAGATTGCCCGTCACAACGTTGATGACGTCGACCAGCCAACTCGCGAGCGTGCCGAATTCGACTGTCGACGTGCCGATTCGGCCGTACACGGCGGCCGTCGGCGCCGCGGCCAGTTCGCGGGCGAGCGCCCGGATGTCCTCGGCCGGTACACCGCAGTAGTCGTCGACGTCCTCCGGCGAGAATTGATCGGCGAGGCGCCGAACGTCCTCGAGTCCGTTGACGAGGCCGGCGATACCGCCGAGGTCCGTTGCCACAAGGCCTTCTTCGAAGAGCACGTGCACAACTGCGAACAGCAGTGCAGCGTCGGTGCCCGGCCGGGGGGCGATGTGGCGGTCGGCCAGTTCGGCCGTGCGGGTGCGTGCCGGGTCGATAACGGTGAGCCGGCCGCCGCGCTTGCGCAGTGCGCGCAGCTTGCCGGGGAAGTCAGCCGCGGTGGCCAGACTTCCGTTGGAGACAAGTGGATTCGCTCCGATGATCACCAAGTAGTCGGTACGGTCCAAATCGGGCACCGTGAACGCGACAGGGCTGCCGAACATGTGGCCAAGCGCAACGTGTTTGGGCATCTGGTCGAGAGTGCTGGCGGAGAACGCCTGACGGGTGCCCAGCCCGCGGATGATCAGCGGCGGGTACAGGCTGCCCGCCACGGTGTGCGCGTTGGGGTTGCCCAGGTACACGCCGACGGACGTGCCGCCGTGCTCGCGAATGACCTCACCCAGCCGCTCGGCGACGACGGCGAACGCCTCGTCCCACGTCGCATCGACCAACACGCCGTCGCGACGCACCATGGGCCGTGTCAGCCGATCCGGGTCGTTGTCCAGCTCGCCGAGGCTGGCACCCTTGGGGCAGATGAACCCGGCGCTGAAGACGTCCTCCCGGTCGCCTCGCGCCCCGGTCACCCGGCCGTCCTGGATCGTCAGCGTCAGCCCGCAGGTGGCCTCGCACAACGGGCAGATCCGGAGAGCGGTTTCGCTCCTCGCGTGTGCGGAGGCGGTCCGGGTCATGTTCCTAGAACTCCTCGTACACCTTCGGATCGAGCGTGCCGATATAGGACAGGTCGCGGTAGCGCTCGGCGTAGTCCAGGCCGTAGCCGACGACGAATTCGTTGGGGATGTCGAAGCCGACGTAGGCGATGGCGACGTCGTCGCGTACGGCGTCTGGCTTGCGCATCAGCGTGCACACCCGCAGCGACCGCGGGTGTCGGGTCGCGAGATTGCGCAACAGCCAGGACAGGGTCAGCCCGGAGTCGACGATGTCCTCGACGATCAGCACGTCGCGGTCGTTGATGTCGCGGTCGAGATCCTTGAGGATGCGCACCACGCCCGACGACGACGTCGACGAGCCGTAGGAACTGACCGCCATGAATTCCAGCTGCGTCGGCAACGGGATCGCGCGGGCCAGGTCGGTGACGAAGAAGACTGCACCCTTGAGCACCGTGACCAGTAGCAGATCCTGGTTGGACTCGGCGATGGTGTCGCGGTAGTCGGCGCCCACCTGGGCCGCCAACTCGGCGACCCGCGCCTGGATCTGATCCTCAGAGAGCAACACCGATTTGATGTCGCCCGGATACAGCTCCTCAGATGGCACGTTCACAGAGTGCCACGTGCGCCCGTCCTCAACCAACGTGAGCTCTCCCTAACCTTTCGATACAGGCTGGCGGTACAGGGTGAGCATGCCGTCGCGACGGCCCGCGAAAAGCCGCTCATTACGCAGCGCGGAGCCGACGGCAACCCCACCCTGCCCCCGCCATCCGGTGACCAGCGTGTCGACGCCGCGAATCTGCTTATCGGTCAGATCGATGGCTCCGCCTGCCAGCAGCCAGCCGCGGATCACCCTGCGCCGGACGGCCTCCGGCAGAGCCGTCAACCGTGCGGTGTCGAGACCATCATCGGAGGGCGCCGCGGTCAGCGCCCGCTGCGCCAATTCGTCGAGCGTCTCGGTGTCCTCGCGCAGCGCGATCGCGGTGCGGGCCAGCGCCTCTGCGACACCGCCGCCGAGGACGTCCTCGAGCAACGGCATCACCTCTGCGCGCAGCCGGGAGCGGGTGTAGCGGCGGTCGGCGTTGTGCGGGTCGCGCCACGGCTGGATGCCCAGCTCGTCACACGCCTGATGGGTCACCGAGCGCCGGATGTCCAGCAGCGGGCGGCCCCACGGTGGGTGATGAGGCCGCATGCCCGCCATCGACCTTGCGCCCGATCCACGCCCGAGTCCCAGCAGCACGGTTTCGGCCTGGTCGTCGAGCGTGTGGCCGAGCAGCACCTGGGCATCGGCGCGGGCCTCATCCAACGCACGGTAACGGGCCGTGCGGGCGGCCGCCTCCGGTCCGCCCGCCGTGCCGACGTCGACGCAAATGATCTGCGCATCAACACATCCCAACGCTATCGCGTGGTCTCTGGCGGTGGCCGCGACGCGGTGGGAATCCTGCTGCAGTCGATGGTCGACGATCAGCGCGGTGGTCGGCTTCACTTTGGCGGCGACGGCGGTCAGCGCCAGCGAGTCCGGTCCGCCCGACAAGGCGACGCACCAACGGTTGTCCCCGGCGGCGTAACGGCGAGCGAACGCCGACACCGCGGTCTGCAACGCGCTTAGAGCACCCTGTCGATCCATCGCTGCGGCTCTTCGATTTCGGTTGGCAGCGGCAGTGTTTCGGGTCCCGACCAGATGGTGTTGAAGCGGGCCATTCCGACCCGTTCGACGACGTGGTCCACGAACGCCTTGCCGCGGGTGTACTGGCTCATCTTCGCGTCGATGCCCAGCAGCGCCCGCAACACCCGCTGCAGCGGCGGCTGCTTACGGGTGCGCCGCTCGTCGAACCGCCGCCGGATGGTGACCACCGACGGCACCACGGCGGGCCCGACGGCGTCCATCACATGGTCGGCGTGGCCCTCCAGCAGCGTGCCGAGCACCAGCAACTGGTCGAGTGCGCGCTGTTGCGGCTCGGACTGAACGGCCCGCAACACACCCAGCACACCGGTCGAATTCGGGTCGGCAGGAACACCATCGCGGCGATCACGGATCAGGCCGGCCAGCCTGCCGATCACCTCGGCGACGTCTTCACCGGTTTCCTCCGTCAGCACCGCGAGCGCGTTGGACATGTGGTCGGCCAGCCAGGGGTTGGCGCGGAACTGCACCCGATGGGTGACCTCATGCAGGCACACCCAGAGCCGGAAGTCGGCCGGCGCCACCCGCAGCTGCCGCTCCACCGCAATCACGTTGGGGTACACCAGAAGAAGCTCGCCGCCGTTGTCGCCGAACGGGTCGTACTGGCCCAGGATGCCCGACGAGATGAAGGCGAGCACCGCACCCGTCTGTGCACCGGTGACGCGCCCGGTGATGAAGTGCGGCTTGTCACCGGTCTCGCTGCCGCCGGTCATCGTCCGCATCGATTTCGAGGCGGCCACGATCCATTCGGCCCGGTCGACGATGCGAGCGTCGGACACCTCGCCGCCTTCGTTCAGCCCGGTCACCTCGCGCACCGGCATCTCGGCCCGCAGCGCGGCGTCGGACAGCTGCTCGATCGCCTGGCGGCGGGTGTAGTCGGTGGCCGCCGGACCCGGCCGGGCCAGCTTCGCCCCGACCGTGGCGGCGAATCCCCAGTCGACGGTGCGGCCGACCGTGACCTTGCCGGAGCCGCTCGTTTCCCGGCTCATGTGCCGCACCCGCACGACCGCAGGGTGGCGGCGAACGCGTCGATGGCCGTCCGCCCGGTCGGTCCCGCGCTGTTCGAGATCAGCGCGAAGGTCAGCACCCGGCCGCTGGCGTCGGTGACGACGCCCACCCAAGAATTGGTGCCCGTCAACGATCCGGTCTTGGCGCGCAGCCACCCGACCGACGCGCGACCGTCGTCGGTGTCGAGGAACCGGTTCGACAACGTCCCGCTGCCGCCGGCGATCGGCAACAGATCCATCAGCGGCCGTAGCTTCGGCTGGTCGGGTCCCGCGGCGGCGTTGACGGTCTCGTCGAGCGTTTCCGCGGTGAGCCGGTCATCGACGGACAACCCGCTGCAGTCCATCAGGTGCGAGCCGTCGGTGTGGATGTCGGCGGAGTCCAACTCGCCGAGCACCGCTCGCACAGCACTCTCGAAACTTTGCGGCTTCCCTTTCGCGGCAGCGACTTCGCGGCCGATCGATTCCGCCATTACGTTGTCGGAATTATTCATCATCTCGCCCAACCGCTCGAGCAGCGGCGGGGACTGCACCGAGGCGATCTCGTCGCCGTCGAACGCCGACGGCAGCACCGTCACGGTGACCGGGTCGACACGCAATGCGACCGCCAGCGCGCGTCCGGCGTCGAGCGCGGGTGTTCTCGACCGGGCCGAGTCGACGCTGACGGGCTGCGCGCGTCCGCCGTCGAGCATCACTGCTTCCATCGGCGCGATGTCTCCGCCGTCGATGTCCAGCGGATCCCAGCCCGGCGCCATCGTCGGGCCGCTGAACGCGCTGACGTCCACCGCCACCGCTG
>NZ_JAVHWR010000042.1:0-14115 GCF_032159565.1 Mycobacterium sp. | reverse complement strand
CTCGCCGACCGACGGGGCCTGGGCCGCGAACCCTGCGGGGTTGGCCGTGAGAGGCGCCGGCGGAGGCGGTATCCCCAGCGACGTGACGATGGTTGTCACGATGCCCTCGTAGCCGCCCATGTTCGATGCGTTGACCGGCCAGAAGAGGTCGTAGTACTCCATATCGAGCCCGATGATGATCGGCGTGTTCTGCCCGATGATGTTGGTCGCGACGAAACCGGCCTGAGAGACCCGGTTCGTTTCGCAAACCGGAACCTGGACCATCGCGGCCTTCGCGGTGAGATAGGCCTGCAAAATGGCCGCCGCCGATGCCGCCGACTGCTCGACCCACGCGGCGAGCGCTTCGAGCGCCGCGATGTAGGGGATGGCGGTCGCCGTCATCGCGGTGCCGCCTGCACCGATGAAACCGTTGGCGGCTGCCGAACCGGTGGTGGCCGCCATCTGGGCGGCCTCGGCCATCAGGGCTGCGGCCAGCACATCGTAGGCAATTGCGGCTGCCTCGATGCTGGCGCCTTGGTCGCCGAGCATCAGTTGGCCCGCGTTGATTTCAGGAGGCAACGCAGACCAGGAACCGGCCGCCATGGATGGCTAGGCCCCTCCGATGGTGGCCGTCGCCAGGTTGACGGCCTCGACCGCTTCGTATGTCACACCGCTGCTTCCGATTGCCCCAGCGAACAATCCGCGCATCGCGATGTACTCGGCGAGAATGCCCGACGTCGCGGCTCCGCGGGCGCACAGAGCCGCTGCCGCGCGCACCGACACGTCGTCCGCCCCCGGCGGCAGAACCGCACAGGTGGGCCCCGCCGCTGCGGCCGTCGCGCCCGCCATCGTGGCGGTGCCCCCGGTCTCGGAACTCGCGGCGGCGGCCAGAATGGCCGGATCGATGTTTATCAACATGCTGTCTCCCGACTGACGTAGCTGCTGTTGGTAGTTTAAGGCTGGTTTGGGCTACTGCCGTGCACTAGTTTTCAGAATGCGGCCACTGTACCCCTAAGTTTGCGGACCTGCCTGAGACGGTGCAGCCGGGGGATTACTCCACCCGATCAACGCGCCCGTTGTACCAGATCTTGTGTAATAAGTCGCTTTGCCAGGACGCTGAGGCTCGGCGAAGATATCGGCGACGATCTTTCCGGCGTCACGCCGCCCGTCCAGGATCAATACCGGCGCAAGCGACGCGCGGAGTTTGCCGAGAACCGAGCTACCGATCGCGACCTGGTTCCAGTTTGCGACCGCGGTGGCGGCAAATACGTGTAGTCCGGTGTCCCGCGCGCCTTCGATGTGCGGCCCGAGCATCATCAGCGGATTGTCCATCGTCGACCACACGCCTGCGTCGTCGACGACGACGAAGATCTCGGGTCCCGACCAGAACGTCTTCGTCATCATCTCCTCCTGCGTCGTGCCGGGAGGAGGCTGCCGGTTCTCGAGCTCAGCAACCAGTTCCTTGATCGCTTCGCGGATCGCGCTCTGGGTGTAGGCGTAGTCGCGCAGATGCGGACCCTGCACCACGCCGAGCAGCGTCCGGCGCGGATCGAGAACCAGGATCTGGGCCTCTTCGGGCCGATAGAGCGACGTGAGTGACCGGCACAGCACCCGCAGGAAATTGCTTCGCCCCGACCGCGGTGCGCCCACGGCGATCGCATGCGGGTGATCGGCGATGTCGAGGTAGGCCGGACCCAGGTCGGTCTCCGAAAGCCCGAACGGGACCAGGCTGCGCCGGGTGACCGGTTGAGCCAGCCGCTGCACCTCTTCGAACGGCACCGACTCGGGCAGGCGGCTGACGGTTGCCGCCTTCTGAATGCCGGATACCTGGGCGATGAGCGGGCCGATGTCGCGGGTCGCCACGCGAGCCGCTTGGCCGGCGGCGTCTGACCCCGCAGCCGCTTGGCCGGCGACATCTGACCCGGGTCGCTCGGCAAGCTCGGGTACGCCGACCAACAGGTGCATGCCCGCCTTGGTGATTCCGCGCCCGGGCGTCGTGCGCGGCACCTTCTTGGCGAGTTGGCGGTTCATCTCCGAGTCGCCGGGGTCGGTCAACCGCAGCTCGATGCGCTCGGTGGCGAGCGGCTTGAGCGCCTGCTTGAAGCCCTGCAGGTAGCTCGTGTGGGAGACGACCACGTGCACGCCGTAACTCAGGCTGCGCGCCAACGCGACGATGTGGTCGACGTATTGCGGATACTCGCTCGCGAACGTGGCCCAGCCGTCGATGACGAGGACGACATCGCCACCGGCCACCGGCACCGGTTCCGGCTTGTCGCTGAACTTGCGCCGCCGCACCTCGTCCATGTCCAGCCCGGTCTTGGCGAACACCGCTTCGCGCTCGGCGACGATGCCCTGCACCGAGGCGATGATGCGTCCGACGCCTTCGCGGTCCACCGCGGGGGCGAGGCCGGCGACGTGCGGCAGCCCGCCGACGGCGGCGAGGCTCGGACCGCCTGCGGCCACGCAGTAGAACTGCACGCGCTCGGGCCGGTACATCAGGGCCGCCGTCGTCAGCATCGTCGCCAGGGTGGTTGTCACGCCGGATTGCGGTCCGCCGATCACCAAAGCGTTGGCGCCCAACAGGTTCACGAAGTGGACATCCTGGCGGTGCTGACGCGGCCGGTCCTCGATCCCGACCGGGAACGCGAGGCCGGGGGTCTTGCCGTAGTCGACATCCCACGGTTTGCCCCGCACCAACCGGACCAGTTCGTCGGCGGTCGCCGGCTTCTCCAGCGGGGGCAGCCAGAGCTGACGGGGCGGGCGGGCCCCGGTCGCCCGTAACGAGTCGACGAGGGTGTCGACGACGGTCGGCGGCAGTTCACCGGGCGCAAGCGGCATGGCCACCTGTTCGGCCACCGGCGCGGGTTCGTGGCCGTTCCTCTCCGGCGGGGCGAGCAACCCGTCGTCGTCGGGCACCTCGGTCGCGGTGAACGATCGTGGGGTGAACCAGGTGCCCGCGGCGGCCACGGGCGCCGGCCCACCGTCCTCCGGTGGTGGCACGAACGCCGGCGAGGAGTAGAACGCGCGGAACTCGCGGGGCGGACGCATACCTTCGCGCAGGTAGCCGGTGCCCTCCTTGCCCTTCTCGGGCAGGTGCGCGGCGATCGACGAGCCGATCGCCTCACGCGAGTCCTCTTCGGTGCCGGTGCGCAGTGCCATGAAGAAGCCGATGAGACTGCGGATCTTCATCAGCCGGTGCGCGTCGACGGTCTGCCCGGCCAGCTGAAGGAAGACGTGCATCGAGCGGCCCTGTCGCACGATGCGCCAGCACAGGTCGACGAATCCGGCACCCAGATCGCTGCGGAACAACTCCTGGTACTCGTCGATGATGACCACCAGGCCCGGCACGGGCTCCAGTGACGGGTCGACCATCCGCTTCTCGTTGTAGACGTTGAGGTCCTTGCAGTTCGTCGCCGCGCACAGCGCACCGCGACGGTCCAGCTCGCCCTCGAGCGCCTCGAGCATGCGCTCGACGAGATGCATCTCGTCGCCGAGGTTGCTGACGCTGGCGACCACGTGCGGAAAGCGTTCCAGCACAATGCCCGCGGACTTCATCTTCCAGTCCAGGAACGCGACGTTGACCGTCTCGGGCGAATGGGTCAGCGCCAACGAGGTGACCTCGGTGATGATCGTTTCGGACTTACCGGATCCGGAGAACCCGATCAGCACGGAGTGCATGCCCATCCCGTACTGGGACGTCTCCTTGAGGTCGAGTTCGACCACTTCGCCGGTCGGGTCGAGGCCGATCGGGAAGCGCATCCACAGCCGGTTCTGGGTGCGGCGGGCGGACCAGAGCCGATCCACGTCCAATTTCCGGGCATCGCGAATACCCAACACTTCCAACAGGTCTCGGCCCGGACCGTCGGAGCTGACGGCGGTGGCCGCGCCGACCGGGCGCCAGGGAGCCATGGTGCGTGCGAACCGCTCGGCCTCGGCGATGCTCATGCTGTCGGCGACGGCGTAGAAGGCGTCGTCGAGTTCCTCGGGTAACGACGTCACCGGTAGCCCACCCCCACCTTTTTGCGCAGCACCCCGCCCGACAACCGGTAGGTGGTGTCCGGATCGAAGCCGACGCCCCGGTGGGATGTCGCCGGCCCGGCGGCTGCGACGCCGATCTCGGGAGCCAACCGGATGAAGCACACCCGGCCGACGCCGCGCTTGCCCGTCGCACCCGCCCAGTCCTCCGCCGCGCCGCAGTTGTCGTCGACGATCACCCACAGCGGCGGTGCCGAAGGGTCCGGGCCGCCGTGCAGACCACTGGCGGGCGCCATCCACTCCTTGCGATCCAGCAGTTCGTCGCCTGCGAAGGCCTCCAGAGTCGCGGGCGAGGTGAACACCAGCCTGCGTTCACCGCACCCGTCGCGGGCCTCGGGATGCTGACAGTGCGGCAGCCATTTCACCCAGTCCCAGCGATCGGGTGCCGACGTGACGATCATGATCTGCAGATCCGCAGGACTGTGGAAAGCCACCAGCTGGCAGATCATCGACCTGGCGATGCCGCGGACCGAGTCCATCTCACCGACCAGCGAGATGCCGGGGTTTCGCTCCAGCCACAGCACCCGCGGCATGCCTCGGACGTGGCGCTGTTCGAGCAGGAACTTGCGCAGCGCGTGGCCCGTCGCCGGTTCGATCTTGGAGGCCGCCGCGATCTGCGGCTTGTCGATGGTCATCGCCAGTTCGACACGTCCGGTGCCAAGGCGCACCACGCCGAACTCCGGATCGCCGGGGCGACGCTCCCACATCCGCGGCGAACCCGCGACGCTGATCAGATCCGAAGGCGGCCAATGGCTGTGCTCGCGGTGGCGCCACTGTTTGCGGGCCGCCTCCTGGACTTCGTCGCGCACCTCGTCGAGGCGGGCGAAGTACTCCCGGCGATATTGCTCGAGCTGGCTCCACGGCATCTTCTGCGCCGCGCCGCGCCCGCGGAACAGCATTCCGCCCATGCTCATCAGCATGATCAACGGAAAGATAGCAAACCCCGTAGCAAGCGATCGCTGACCGGAAGCGTACATCGCGATCAGGAAGCCGAGGACACCGACGATGAGGCCGATCGGAAGCACGATGCCCCAGATGCTCCTTGGCGGCGGGACCGGCGCGGCGATCGGCGGCTCAACCGCGATCTTGCCCCCACCGGCCTCAGGAGGCGGCACCCGCGGAGGTGGCACGAAGGGGCGCGTGGTCACTTCGTAACCCTAACCGAGATCCGGCCGCGAGCAGGTCGGGAACTTGTCGCCGACACTCAGCGGCCGGCCTTCCAGGACTCTTGAGCAACCACATTGGCCCTGGCAAGCAAATCGTTGAGCTTCTCCTCGAGACCGAGGTGGGTCAGCCTGCCGGGCACCGACTCGTCGATGAACAAGCTGAGCAGTCGGCCGTCCGGGCCGAGCCGTATCTGAATGTCGCCGTCGGGGTCGTGGGCGTCGGTGCGAAGTGCGGCCAGCCGGTCCAGGATGGCCGTCAATTCGTCGTAGGTCGCCGCCAGTTCGGCCTGGCTGTATTTGACCTTGGCGGCGTCATCCAGCTCATCGAATCCGGTCATTTTCGTCGGCTCTCCGCGCAGGCGCTCATCAGTGCCTTCGGTTCTTCGCGCAAGCGCTCATCACGGCCGCTCATCGTTCAACGGCGCCAACGTAATTCGCCGCAGGACCGGCCCGCGCGCAGGCGAATCGTCGTCGTCGGGCGCGGAGTCTGCGCGCGCACGGGACGCCTCGGCGGCTGCCGCTGTGCGGTCCGACACCTTGCCGGTGACCGGCTCGGTGTGCGGCTGCGGCGGCGTGACGACCTTCTTGTCCGCGGGAACCTTGTCGGCGCCCTCCCCGCCGGCCTGCCCGTGACCCATCATCCCGCTCATCGGCATGCCCATCGGCATCCCGCCCATCGCGCTGCCTCCGGCGGGCGCCGGCGTCGTCGGAGGAGGCGCAGCGCCGGCGGGCATGGTCGGCGGTGTGTGCGACGTCGAAGGAGTGACGGGTGGACCGAGCGCACCGGCGGGATGGGTGTCACCGACACCGCCACCGCCTGCTCCGCCGCCCCCTTCGGCCTTGGCCGATTCGTACGGTTGGAGGTCACCGACCTTCTTCGACAGTCCGGCGTCGGCGGCAGTCTTGGATGCCAGCCCGGACATCCCCTGGGTAGCGGCTTGAGCCAAACCCTGACCGGTCTGCATGAGCGCCTGCGGGACCTGACCGGCCATCCCCGCCATGCCGCCCGCAAGACCGCCGATCGCGCCGAGCGCCGACGGCAGCATCTGCGCCAACTGTCCGGCGCCCTCGCCTGCTTGGCCGGCCTGGCCCGCTCCGGCGGCACCCGCCTTGGCCAACTGCCCCGCCGCCGGAACGCCCGGCGCACGTGCGCCGGCCGCCGCGCCGGCGCCGGCTGGTACGCCTGCGGCCGCGGCTCCCCCCGGGCCGGCCGTTTGCGGTGTGCCCCCGCCCTTGGGCGACGTGCTGGTCTCGGTCACCCCGGCGTACCGCGCCGCCTCGGCCACCGCGCGCTGCTCGAGTTGCCCGCGCGCAAAACTCAATTGAGAGGCGCCGATCTGGTCGCCGGTCGCTCGGGCTTTGGCCAGCGCCTCGTCGATGTCTTTGAACTCCCGCGGCTTCGGCGTCGCCGCCACCGTCTGGCTGTAGTCGTCGGCGTGCTTGCGGGCCTGATCGGCCAGCTCGAACCACCGGTCGGAGATCGTGTTGAGGGCGGCGACGTGTTCGTTCAGCCTGCCTGCGAGGGCGGCGGTGCCGACGGGGCTCTCCCACAGATCGGGCACCAAGGCGGCGACTTCGCGCACGGTGGTCGCCGCGCCGTCGATCGCGACTCCGTTGTTGGTAGCGGTGGTGCTGAACGGGACGCCCTTGTCCGCTGATCCCGTGTGCACCAGTTGGGCGAACCCTTCGCCGCTGAGCGGCGTTCCGGGCGGAATGGGCACCCGCACATCGGGCGGGATCGGCGCGACGGGTTCGAGGGTGGCCAGCGCGCTGTCGTCCATGACCGTCGCCCCAGGCAGCATCACATTGAGGCCTGCCGTGTTGAGCTCCTCCTGGGTACCGAACTTCTGCGCGATCATGATCAGGTGCCCTGCCGCCTTCTGCAGGCTGTAGGCCTGCGCACACGCCGCTCCCCACAATTGCATGGAAGCCATGTCAAGGCGCGCCGCGGCGCCGCCCGAGGTGGGATCGGCGGCCAGCGGCGCCATTTCGGCGAGTAGGCCCTGCGCCGACGCCGCGAGGCCGAACAGCTTCTGCGCGGCGGCGGCGAGCGCGGGTACGTCGACCTTCATCAGCGACCTACTGCTCTGCCAGCTTCCGCTCGGCGGCGGCGAGGTCCTGCTCGGTCGGCATATCGTCCACAGGAATCGACCTCCCCTCCAGCTCGGCACGGATCACCAGCTGCCCCTTCAGATACGCGACATCGTTGCACGCCATGATGCCCTGCGCGATTTCGGTGGCGGGCCGCGTCATGGCGGCGGGCTCGATTTGCACCCCGAGGGTATGACCAGCGAGTGCGACCCGGACGAAGATCGTGTTGTCCGGTGTGGCAGCGGTGAAGGACTCCTCAGTCAAGGCGGAGCTCCGAGGCGTTGATCTCTTCTTGATCGCTGAAACGTGTTGCGATGGAACGCAGGTTGTCGGCCGCGGCCCGGTGTGCGGCCTCATGGTCGGCGAAGGCGGCATCGCGGCGCGCCACGACCTCGCCCGCCGCCGCCTTGAACTGATGCATGATCGGCCCGTGAGTGGCCACCGCCGCCAGGATGTCCGGCCCGGCGCTGCGGGCGACGGCGATCTCGTCGGCCACACTGTCGTGCCGGGAGGCGACCTGCGTCAGCAGTGCGGGCGTGATGCGGATGGTCGGCATGGATCCTCCTACGGCAGGCGGGCGGGCCGGGTCTGGGCGGGACCATCCTCCGCCTGCTCGCGATCGCCGGGTGGCCGCGGCTGGGCTGAACGGTCGCCGGTGTCGTCTCCGTCGGTCTGGGTCTCCTGGTCCTCCTCGACGTCTTCAGGCTCGTCGGTGGCCCGGTCGTGCTCGGTGCCGTCGTCGGGAACGTCCGGTTCGGCTGTGCGCTCGAGAAGGCCCGACGCCAAGCCGGCCAACGGCGAAGCGGCTCCGGCCAAGCCGCTCGCCGCCTGCGCAGGAGCGGTCGCCGCACCCTGAGCCGCCTGGGGCAACGCCCCGAGCGCAGACCCGACCGCGGGTAACACGCCTGCCGCCTGGTCAGCCGTCGGCGGGCTGCCGGACGATGCGACGGGCGCAGGATTTTCGTCGCTATCGGAGGTGGAGAGCAGGTAGCCGCTGCCGAGTGCACGGGTGAGCCTTGCGTGGTCCTCGTCGGTCAGGGCGCCGGTGTCCACGATGTCCTGGATCTGGGCGACCGTGCCGCGCAGGAACAGCAGGAATTGGCGTTCGCCTGCAGGCGTATCGAGTGCGGTGAGTGGACTGTTGATGGCCTCGATCAGTTGGCGCTGAACGTCTTGCAACCGAGCGCGACCGGAGACTGTCACCGCGTGGGCGCCCAAGATCGCCTCGGTGAGTGCAACCTCAGCCGAACGTATCTCGGAGTAATCCCGACTCAGCTCGGCCTGCAGCGTGCGGACCGCGTCGGCAGCCTCACCGGATTGCGTGGTCTCGACGGATGGTTGCGTCACAGCAGCAGGCCGCCGAGGTTGTCCACAAGGTCGGAACGCGGCGCGAACTCATTCGGCAACGTCGGACGGCCCGCACCCTCGAACAGCTCCTGGGCATGCGAGAGCGCGGTGAGCACCGTGCTGACCTGCCCTAGCAGCCATCCGTCCACATCGGCCCCTTCCGTCGCCAGAAAGCCTAACCCCCGGTAAGGAGGCCTTTCTGCGGCAATTTAACGGCGGGCAGCAAACCGATCGGGGTGTCAGGCGACCGTTCCGGTCAGGCGTCGAGGTCCTGCTCGACGAGCTCTGCGATCTTCTTGAGCGTCTCGTCGTCGTCGGACTGCACGGTCACCTGGGCGCCGTTGCCTGCGCCGAGCGTCATGATCATCAGGGCCGAGCCGGCGTCGACGGGTTCGCCGCCGTCGGTCGAGAGCGTCACGGGCACACCGGCGTTGACGACGGCTTCGGCGATGATGGCGGCGGGGCGGGCGTGCAGGCCGATCGCCGATCCGACTGTCACGGTTTTTTCG
This sequence comes from Mycobacterium sp., assembly GCF_032159565.1. Classification (GTDB taxonomy): domain Bacteria; phylum Actinomycetota; class Actinomycetes; order Mycobacteriales; family Mycobacteriaceae; genus Mycobacterium. The sequence continues at coordinate 4,988 of NZ_JAVHWR010000042.1, read as the reverse complement.
GGCATGGCTACTCCTTGGTGTCGTTGGGGTTGATTGTGCGGATCAGGCGGTCACGAGCGTCGGTGTTTCGTCGACCTTGGCGCCGGGCTTCGCGAACTGCTTGGCGGTGACGACGACCAGCGCGCCCGCCGCCGAGCCGATGACGATGGCGACGATGAACCAGAGCAGGTGGCCGATCGCGAAGAACACGAAGATCCCGCCGTGGGGTGCCCGCGAGGTCACGCCGGTCGCCATGCACAGCGCGCCGGTGATCGCGCCGCCGAACATCATCGACGGGATGACCCGGAACGGGTCGGCCGCCGCGAACGGGATTGCGCCTTCGGAGATGAAGCAGGCGCCGAGAAGGACAGCGGCCCGGCCGTTTTCCCGCTCCGGCTCGCTGAACAACTGCGGCCGGACGAATGTCGCGAGCGCCATCGCCAGCGGCGGCACCATGCCTGCAGCCATCACCGCCGCCATGATCTCGAACGACGCCGTGGTCGCGGCGGTGAGGCCGGCGGTGGCGAACGCGTAGGCCGCCTTGTTGACGGGGCCGCCGAGGTCGAAACACATCATCAGGCCGAGGATGACGCCGAGCAGGACCGCGGAGGTGCCCGACATTCCGCTGAGCCAGCTGGTCAGGCCGGAGGTCAGTGCGGCCAACGGGCGCCCGAGCAGCATGAACATCAAGATGCCGACGACGAGGGATGCGAACAGCGGGATGATGACGACCGGCATCAAACCCCGGAACCACTTGGGCACAGCCCGTTTGCTGATCCACAGCGCTGCGAAGCCTGCGATCAGACCGCCGACGATGCCTCCGATGAACCCGGCGCCGACGAACACGGCCACCGCTCCGGCGGTGAAACCGGGCGCGATGCCCGGCCGGTCGGCGATCGCGAAGGCGATGTAGCCGGCGAGTGCGGGTACCAGGAAGCTGAACGCGAGGCCGCCGAGGCTGAACAGAACTGCGCCGAGGTACTGCGAAACGCCGCCTGGCGGCAAATTCCACAGCGAGTTGTTGAGCGCGTACATGTGCGCGAACGAGTCGGTTCCGCCGGCAGGTTTGTTGGCGATCTCGTAGCCGCCGAAGAGGAAGCCAAGCGCGATCAGCAGACCTCCGGCCGCGACGAACGGGATCATGTAGCTGACGCCGGTGAGCAGGATCTGGCGGGTCCTGGTGCCCCATCCGACACCGCCGGCGGGCGCGGCGCTCGCGAGTGCGTCGGCGCCGGAGCCCTCGACCCGGGCGGCATTCGGATTGTTCGCCGCGGCAAGCGCTTCGGCGACCATCTTGGCCGGCTCGTTGATCGCGCGCTTGACGCCGGAAGCCACCACCGGCTTGCCCGCGAAGCGGCCCTTGTCCTTCACCCCGACGTCGGTGGCGAAGATGACGGCGTCGGCTCCGGCGATCGTCGAGGGGGCCAGCGGGGTGCTGCCCGAGCTGCCCTGGGTCTCGACATGCAGGGTGACGCCTGCTTCCTTCGCCGCGGCGACCAGCGAGTCGGCGGCCATATAGGTGTGCGCGATTCCGGTGGGGCACGCGGTGATCGCCACCAGCGTCCTCGGCTTATCGGCGGCAGGCGCCTCCACCGGTGCCGCCGGCTTCGGCTTCTCGGCGGGGTTCAGCACCTCGTCGATCAGCCCGACCACCTCGTCGGGTGTGGATGCCTCGCGCAGCGACGCGACGAACTCCTTGCGCACCAGCGCGCGGGCCAGGCTCGAGAGCAGCTTCATGTGCTCGGCGCCGCCGGCCTCGGGTGCGGCGATGAGGAACGCCAGATCCGCCGGGCCGTCGGGTGCGCCGAAGTCGACGGGCGGTTGCAGCCGCGCGAAGCCGATGGACGCCGTGTCGACGTGCGGTGAACGGCAGTGTGGGATCGCGATGCCGCCGGGCAGCCCGGTTGCCGACTGCTCTTCGCGGGCCATCGCCGCGGCGATCAGCCCGTCGGCATCGGTGGTGCGTCCGGCGTCGGCGAGTCTGCCGACGAGACGCCCGATCACGGCCTGCTTGTCGGCGCCCGCGTCGACGTCGAGAAGAACGAGGTCGACGTCGATGATGGGTCGGGAAGCGGTGCTGGTCATGGCGATACCTTCGTTGGTTGTTAGGAGGGGTTGGTGATCAGCGGGATGGACGTCACCAGAACGTCATCGAGGTCGATCTCACTAGGACTGGGCAGTGCGGAGCCCGGCAGGGCGGCCGCTGCGCTGCCGTAGGCGACGGCCATCTGCAGTCGTTGCGCCGGCTCGGCCCCGCCCACATCGGCACGCAGATATCCCGCCAGGCTGGAGTCGCCCGCACCGACCGTGCTGCGCGGGACGATCGGCGGCGGGGTCGCCAGCCAGCTACCGGTGTCGGTCACGAGCACGGCTCCCGCCGCGCCCAACGTGGCCAGTACCGCGCCGACACCCCGGTCAAGCAGCTGGCGCGCGGCCGACACCACGGGCTCTGGATCACCTTGTGCCAGCGCAGCTTCCAGTGCCTGCGGGGCGAAGCCGATGACTCCCGCGAGCTCTTCGGCGTTGGGTTTGATCAGGTCGGGTGCGGCTCGGTCGAAGGCGTCGACCAGTGCCGCCAGCGGCCGGTCCGACGTATCCACTGCGACCTTGCAGTCGTAGGGTGCGAGTTGTGCGACGACGTCGGCGTACCACGACTCGGGCATCCCCGGCGGCAGCGACCCCGACATCACCACCCATGAGGCGTGCTCGGCATTGGCGACGACGGATCGGGTGAGCGCGTCGACCGCGGCGTCGTCCAATCTGGCGCCCGGCTCGTTGATCTTCGTTGTGGTGCCGTCCATTTCGGTGACCGCGATGTTCGTGCGCACCGGCGACGTGATCGGGACGCACCGGAAAGGCACTCCGATGCTATGCAGCGCGGTCACCATCGGATCGATACCCGACGCGGGCAGCAGCGCGACGGCGTCGACGCCTGCGAGGGCCAGGGCGCGCGCGACGTTGACGCCCTTGCCGCCCGGCTCGGTGGTCACCGAATTGACCCGGTGCACCGCACCGCGGGTGAGCGGAGTGGCCAGCGTGACGGTGCGGTCGAGGCTGGGGTTCGGCGTGACGGTGACGATCATGCGACGACCACTTCAATGCCCTGCTCGGTGAGCTGTTCCCGGTACGCTCCGCTGATCTCGGAGTCGGTGATGAGCGCGTCGACGCTCGACAGCGGGGCGAAGCTGATGAAGTCCTCACGGCCGACCTTCGATGAATCAGCTGCCACCACAACGAAGTTGGCGCTGGCGATCATTGCCCGCTTGACGGCGGCCTCTTCGCTGTCGGGGGTGGACAGGCCGTGCCTGACGCTGATGCCGTTGGTGCCGATGAAGGCGATGTCGACGCGCAGTGTGTCGAGCACGCGCAACACCTGTTCGCCGACCGCCGCCTGGGTGAGGCCGCGCACCCGTCCGCCGAGCAGTTGGAGGGAGATCGACGGCATGCCTGCCAGGCGCGCCGCGATGGGCACCGAGTTGGTCACGACGTTCAGATCGCGGTCGGACGGCAGCGCGGCGGCGATCCGGCTGGTGGTGGTTCCCGCGTCGAGCAGCACGCTGGCTCCGCTGAGCGGAAAGAACTCGGTCGCGGCCGTGGCGATGGCGTCCTTGTGCTCGGCGCGGGTGGTCTCGCGCTCGCCGACGCCGGGCTCGACCAAGCGCAGCGCCCGCACGGGCACGGCACCGCCGTGTACCCGCCGTACCAGCCCGGCGCGGTCGAGAACCGCGAGGTCACGACGCACCGTCTCGGTGGTGACGTCGTAGGCCTCGGCCAGCTCGGACACCGAGGCGCGACCCTGGCTGATCACCAGCGAGGCGATCGCTTGCTGACGCTCTTCGGCGTACATGGCGCTCCGTCTGTGTGGGTTCTGGCCCGTATCGATGTTGATATCTGTTGTTTTACACTTGAACGTGTTGACTTGTCAACGGTTCGTTTGTAATCTGCTTCACATGACCGCCTCATCGCCGCTCACGTCACCGCCGTCGGAAAGCTCCCTCCGCACGGGCACGGTTCTGCAGGGCGTCCCGGTCGTCGCCGGAGTTCAGTACGGGCCGGTGATCCGGCCCGGCCGCCTTCCCGTGCTCGACAACGTGGACGCGGCGCGCGAGGTCGAGGAGGAGGACCGCCCGGCCGAGGCGGCGCGCTTCACCACTGCCGCCAACGCCGTCGCCACCCGCCTGCGCGACCGCGCCGCGCATGCCACCGGTGCGGCGTCGGAGGTCCTGGCCGCGACAGCCACGCTGGCGCAGGACCGGGCCTGGCTTGGTGCCGCCGAGAAACTCATCAACGCCGGCGCCCCCGCGGCGCGCGCCGTTGTCGCGGCCGTCGACCAGTTCGTCGACCTCTTCACCCAGCTCGGCGGCCTGATGGCCGAACGCGTCACCGACCTGCGCGACATCCGCGACAGGGTCATCGCTGAGCTCAGCGGCCTGCCAGAGCCGGGCGTGCCATTGCCCGATGTGCCCTCGGTTTTGCTGGCCGACGACCTCGCGCCTGCCGACACCGCGGGCCTGGACCCGGCGCTCGTCTTGGCGCTGGCCACCACACTGGGCGGCCCGACCAGCCACACCGCGATCATCGCCCGTCAACTCGGTCTTCCCTGCGTGGTGGCCGTCGATGGACTCGACGCCATCGGGGCGGGCGCGATGGTGCTCGTCGACGGCACCCGCGGAACCGTCACCCTTTCCCCCGACCCGGCCGCAGCGTCCGAAGCGGTGGCCGAAGCACGCCGCGAGGTGGAACTGGCGGCGGGATGGACCGGCCCCGGCGCGACCGCGGACGGGCACGTCGTCGCGGTGCTCGCCAACGTGCAGGACGGCGCCGCCGCGCGCAGCGCCCGTGATACTCCAGCCGAGGGCGTCGGGTTGTTCCGCACCGAACTGTGCTTCCTCAACCGCGACACCGAACCCGGCGTCGACGAGCAGGCGCGGATCTACGGCGACGTGCTGGAGGCGTTCGCCGGGCACAAGGTCGTCATCAGGACCTTGGACGCCGGGTCGGACAAGCCG
>NZ_JAVHWR010000226.1:0-5168 GCF_032159565.1 Mycobacterium sp. | reverse complement strand
AGGCTTTTCGTCTCACCGCGCACCGTGCAAACCCACCTCACACACGTCTACACCAAACTCGGGCTGACCTCACGTGTGCAACTCGTCCAAGAAGCAGCCCGCCACACCTGACAGATGCCGACAGCTCAGATCGACGATGTAGTCGTTCAAGCCTTGGTTCGGGTCGGTGCGCTGCATCTTCGGGCGCTGGTCGCGCGTGCACGCGGCGACGAGGCGACCTACCGCGACTTTGCCCAGCGCTACCGTGCGATGGCGAAATCCCGGGCTTTGAGGGACATATGAAGTGGGCTGAGGCGATGCCATGGCGTTGGCGATTCATCCGGTCGGCCGCCAGAAGCCCTGAAAACCCTGTCCTGCGTTGGTAGTTCGGATCGGTGACAGCTGAACGGGATCACCCGCTTCGATCATCTGACCGTCGCCGACCACCATCGCGACGTGTCCGTCCCACACCGCCAAATCGCCTGGCCGCAATGAGTTCTTATTCACCGCTGCACCGAGGTCCTGCTCCTGTGCAAGCCGCGGAAGATCCAGTCCGGCCTGGTGGTACGCCCATTGCGTCAGCCCGCTGCAGTCGAGCCCGACGCCGGGCGTCGTGCCACCCCAGACGTAGGGAACGCCGAGCTGTGTCAGCGCGTACCGCACCGCGTTGGCTGCCGTCGCGTTGGGTGCCGTCACCGTACTTCCGTCGGGCAGGCTGACGGCTATACCGTCGCCGAACTGTTCTGGATCCGGTAACGGAAGCGCGGCCAGTTCCGCGTCGGTCGGGGCGGCGCCGCCGAACGTCGGCCCTGACATGGCGGCCCCGCTCGGCGGCATCGCCGAAGGACTTCCACCGAAGCCGGCTGGCGCGGTGAAACCCGCCGGGGCGGCCGGGGCACCCTCCGATGCACCTGCCGGGTTCGTCGGTGCCGCGACGCTTGCGGCGTGCCCGTCGAGTTCTGAGCGCAACTGGTCGACGACGGCGATGGCCTCTTCCAGCGCCCGTCGGGCCTCGTCCCGCAGTTCCTCCACCGTTCCCGGTTCGTCGAGCCGCGCCTCCATGGCGGTCGCGCGTTCCTCGAACCGGTTGATGATGTCCCGCAGCCGCGAGCGGGCCCATGCCACGGCATCCGCGGCACCGGCAGCGCCTGCCCGCATTTCGTCGATCCGCAGCGCCAATCTGTCGGCTGCGTCTGCCGTGGCGGACACGAAGTCGGCCGCCCCGTCGGCGCCTGCGCCCGTCCACCCGTCGGCGGTTCGGCTCCAACCGTTGCGTGCCGCGGCGGCGACGTCGGCCAACCGATCGCGCACCTCGGCGAGCGAGGTGGTCGGATCCCCCTCGTTCGACCACCCCGGTCCGACCTGCGCCGCCACCTCGTGGATGGGCGCCCCCAGCGCCGCGATCAGTCCGCTCGGCATCGCTAGAGCAGGCGGCTGCCGCGGCGGTCGGTTTCGGCGTAGGTGTCTGCCAGCACCCCCGAGATCGAGTGGGCCGACGCGAGATTGTCGCTGAGCGCCGTGATCGCCCGCGCTTCCGCCACGGCGGCGTCGGCGAGCGTCGTCAAGAAGCGCGTGCCGACGGGACCGAAAGCGGCCGCGGCGTCGGGACCCGGCAGCGACGTCAACGCGCTGGCGGCGGCGGACAGGTGGTCGGCCTGGGTTGAGCAGTCCGCGCCGAGTGCGCGAATGGCATTTGTGTCGACGAGCATGGGGATACGACGATCATCCGCGCCGGTCGGTTCCCTTGACGTTAGGGTCGGCCCATGGACGTGCGCGTCGTCGACCACCCGCTGGCCGCAGCGCGGCTGACCACTCTGCGCGACGAGCGCACGAACAACGCGGCGTTTCGGGATGCACTGCGCGACCTGACGCTGATGCTCGTGTACGAGGCCACCCGCGACGCGGCCACCGAGAGCGTTCCGGTGCGCACCCCGCTCGCCGACACCACCGGAGCGCGGTTGGCGAATCCGCCGCTGCTGGTGCCCGTGCTGCGCGCCGGCCTGGGCATGGTCGACCAGGCGCATGCCCTGATTCCGGAGGCGCACGTCGGCTTCGTCGGAGTCGCTCGCGACGAGGAAACCCACCAGCCGAGGCCGTATCTCGAATCACTGCCCGACGATCTGAGGACCACGCCGGTGTTCGTACTCGACCCGATGCTGGCGACCGGAGGCTCGATGGCGCACACCATCGGGCTCCTGCAGGCGCGCAACGCCGTTGACATCACGGCGATCTGCGTCGTCGTCGCTCCGGAAGGCATTGCGGCGATCGACAAGGTGGCACCGGACCTCAGATTGTTCACCGCGACGATCGACGACTGTCTCAACGACATCGCCTATATCGTCCCGGGACTGGGGGACGCGGGCGACCGGCAGTTCGGTCCGCGCTAGAACCTGCCTGCCAGCTCGGCCAATTCCTCGGCGAGAAGGCGGGCCTGCGCACGGGCGGCGGTCACGTCTCCGTCAACACATTCCCGCCGAACCTCGATGTAGGACTTCACTTTCGGCTCGGTACCCGATGGCCGGGCCGCGACCCGCACTGCGATGCCGCCGTCTCCGCCCTCGAGGATGACGGCGTCGGTTCGCCGCTCATAGGGCCGCACCGCGGCCAGATCCGTCATCGTGACATCGAACCCGCACAGCTTCGTTGGTGGCTTGGACCGCAATCGGGTCATCACCTCCGCGGCCTCGTCTGCGCCTGCCACCGGCCGCGAGACGGCGGTCGTGGCGTGCACGCCGTGCATCCGGGCAAGGTCGTCGAGGGCGTCGAGCACTGTGCGGCCCTGCTCCCGCAGCGCGACCACCAAGTCGCAGAACAACACCGCTGTACTGATGCCGTCCTTGTCGCGAACCGCGGACGGATCGACGCAGTAGCCGATCGCCTCCTCGTATGCGAAGACCAGCGTGCAGCCCGGTAGATCCCCGTCTGCGCGCGACAACCACTTGAAGCCGGTGAGAGTTTCGGCGTGGCGGGCGCCGTGCGCGGCCGCGATACGGGACAGCATCCGCGACGACACCACCGAGCTCGCCACCACCGTGTGTTCGCTCACGTCGCCGGGGTCGATCTGGGAGAGGATGTAATCGCCGAGCAGCCAACCGGTTTCGTCGCCGGTGAGCATGCGCCACCCGTCCGGCGTCGGAACTCCGACGGCACAGCGGTCGGCGTCGGGATCCAAGGCGATGGCGACTTCGGCCTCGGTGTCGGCGGCCAGCTTCAACAGTTCGTCGGTGGCGCCCGGTTCCTCCGGATTGGGAAACGGCACGGTGGGAAAGTCCGGGTCCGGCGCAAACTGGCTTTCGACCACCTGCACGTCGGAGAAGCCGGCCCGCACGAATGCATCGAGGGCGTACTCACCGCCGACACCGTGCATCGCGGTGAACACAAGCCGTGCCGATCCGTGGGTGCGCCGGACATGCGATGTGCGATCCACATAGCGCTGAATCAGGTCCATCCCCGACGTCTGGACCGCCGCCCGAGGAATCTGGTCGGCGTGCGGCGCCGTGCGGATCATCGCCTCGATCTCTCGATCGGTGGGCGAAACAATCTGGAAGCCGCCCTCGAAGTAGACCTTGTAGCCGTTGTCCGACGACGGATTGTGCGACGCCGTGATCTGAATACCCGCGCTCGCGCCGAGATGGCGGGCGCCGAACGCCACCACGGGAGTCGGGACGGCGGCGAACAACAACGTCACCATGAAACCCTGGGCCGCAAGAACTTCGGCTGCCGCGAGGGCGAAGGTCTCGGAGCCGTGCCGGGCGTCACCGCCGACCACCACACGTGATCCGGCGTGGTCTCTCTCCTTGAGCACCTGTGCGACCGCCCACGTGGTTCGCAGGACGACCGCGAGGTTCATTCCGTCCGGCCCGCCCCGCAACGGGCCCCGCAATCCGGCCGTGCCGAATGTCAGGGGACGGGCAAACCGTTCCTCGAGCTCGTCATCGCTGCACGCTTTCAGCTCGGCGACGGTTTCCGGGTCGGGGTCGTGCTCGATCCACTCACGTACGGTCGAACCGAGCGACGGCTCCGTCATCGGCGTTGCTTCCTCGCGCCAGCGCTCGTCATCAGGGTCGCCTCCTCGCGCCAGCGCTCGTCATACGGCCAGTGTGCCCACTTTGCCCTCGGCGTAAGCCAGCTTGCGCAGCACCGGCGCCACCAGCATCAACAAGTCGAATTCGAGGTCGGTCAGGTTCTCGCGCATGGTTGCGTTCAGCCAGGCGTCTCGCTCGGCGCGGTCGTCGTCTAGCAACTCGATACCCGCCCTCGTGATCTCGATCAGCTGGCGGCGTCGGTCGTCGTCGTCGGGGCGGCGCAGCACCAGACCGCGGCTGACCAGTTCGTTGATGCTGTCGGTGAGGGATTGCACACGTACGTGCAGTCGAGCGGCCAACTCGGCGGGCGTGCTGACCCCGCCGCCGCTTGCTGCTCGCGTGCGCGGCGACCTGCTCACCTCGCCGAGCACCTCCATCTGACTGAGCGTCAACCCGTGGTCTACGCGGTGCCTGCGCATCTGCCTGGTCACCGCCATCATCGACTCTCGCAGCTCGGTGGCCGGCGATCCGGCACGCACGTCGGTCATAACCAAGTTATACCTTGGTAATTCTTCGCCGTCATGACTAAAACATCGTGTTGCATGCGCATTTTGTTAAGGGCATACTTGTCATAGTGATGAAAGAGCGACTCAAGCCGGTAGCCAGATGGACGTTGCTGGTCGCCATCACCATCGCCGTCACCGTCCCGCTGACCATGGTCGGCGTTCCGTCAGCCGCGTTGTTCGCGGCGCTGGTCGTCGGTATCGCGCTGGCCTTGCCGGGCGTCGCACCGCCGCGCGTGTTCCGTCCGGTCGGCATAGCTGCGCAGGGTGTGCTCGGCGTCTACATCGGCACGATGGTCGACCGTGACGCGGTGAGCGCGCTCGGGCCGCACTGGGTGATCGTGCTCGCCGTCGCCGTCGCCACGCTGGTACTCAGCATCGTTGCGGGTGCGCTGCTCGGATTGCACCGGACCGTCACCCCTCTCACCGGCTCGCTGGCATTGGTGGCCGGCGGGGCCTCCGGCCTGGTCGCCATCGCCCGGGAGTTGGGTGGTGACGATCGAGTGGTCGCGGTCGTGCAGTACCTGCGGGTTGCGCTGGTGACCGCTTCGATGCCCGTCGTCGTCACGCTGATCTATCACGCCGACCGATCTCATCATGC
>NZ_JAVHWR010000197.1:0-31359 GCF_032159565.1 Mycobacterium sp. | reverse complement strand
AGCCGTGGCGCATGCCAGGTAGCTGTCGTCGTGACGAACGCGAGCAGTCGACATACCGGTTCAGTCGCTTGTCCTTGAATGAAAGTAACGCGCCCTAGTGACTACGCAGTCGATAGGCTCATCACGGTGTCTTGGCCCGGGATGACGGCGAGCGAGCCGCGCGGCGGCGCGCGCGTGAATCGGCGTCAGAATTGGCGGTCGGCGGGTGTGCTGTTCGCCTGCGTGGCGCTGTCCTATCTGGCCGGGGCGGTCCTTTCGTGGCAGTCCTTCGGCGCCGGGATCGATCCGGCGTTCTTCCCGCCCGCCGGCGTCACCGTGGCCGCGATGCTGCTGACACCGCGATCGCGATGGGCGGTCATCGTCGCCGCGATAGTCGTGGCGGAGTTGGCCGTTGATCTCCATTACGGCGTCGGCGTGGGCGCTGCGTCGGGATTCGCGTTGGCCAACTCTATCGAGCCTGTGATTGGAGCATCGCTGGTCTGGGCCTGGTGCAACGGCGCGCCGGACCTACGGGCTCGGGGGGACCTGGCCAAATTCGTCGCCGCAGCTTGCCTGGCTGGTCCACTGGTCGGGGGGGTGATCGGCGGCGCGGTCAGTGCCGCGTCCAACGACACTTCATGGCCCATTGCCGTTGTGCACTGGTGGGCGGGCGACGGCATCGGCGCTCTCGTAGTGGGCTCACCAATTTTGCTGTGGCCCAGACAGTCTCACATACTGCGGGCTCGCCTTGCGGAGACTTTTCTGGTGGTCGCCGTCACCGTTGCGATGTCGCTGACGACATTCTGGTGGCAGGCGCCACCGAGCTTGCTGCTGCTGCCGGTGATGGCGTGGGCGGCGTTTCGGCTCGACGTGATCGGTGCGGCCGTCGCCGGGGCGGTATTGGCCTTCATCGTCAACTACATGACGGGCTCGGAGCGCGGCTTGTCCGCGGAATTGAACCTGGCCGCGCCGGTACGGCTGGCGATGACACAGGCATTCATCGCGGTCATCGTGCTGGTCGCCATGCTGATCGCGCAAGAAGCCGCCGGACGCGTCGCGGCAATCAGACAGCGGGAAGCCGAACGTCGTGAACACGACCGGCTGCAGACCCTTGCGCTACTGGCGCAGCAGCTGTCAGCGGCGCTGACGCCCAGCCAAATCGGTGATGCAGTCGTCTCTCAGCTGTTGGGCGACGCCGGAGCGCAAGCGCTGACGCTGGGACTGTTGAGTCCCGACGGGCGACGGCTGCAGTGGGTGAGCATGGCGGGCTACCCGCAGGAATTGCGCGACAGGTTCGGAGACGGGCTTCTTCTGGAAGAGAGCACCGCTGCGAGCGAGACGGTCCGTCGGGGGCAGGCCGTGGTGATCGGCAACCTCGCGGAATACCAGCGGCGCTATCCCGACAATGCCGAGTTGATGGCGCAGAGCGGGGCGGCGTCCATGGTGTGCTGGCCGCTGTCCTCCGGCGCCAAGCCCATCGGCATGCTCGGCCTGATGTGGACGCGGCCGCAACCGCTCGATGCCGCGCAATTGGCATACGCCTCTGCCGTCGCCACCATGGTCGGGCAGGCCTTGGTGCGCGCTCAGGTATATGCCGACGAGCACGCCCGGGCCGCGGTGCTGCAGGCGGCGGTGCTGCCCACCGAACCGGCCGACATCGACGAACTGGACTTGGCCGTCAGCTACGAACCAGCAGACGCCGAGCACGGACTCGGCGGTGACTGGTACGACGTCATGGCCCTGCCGAAGCAGCGCACCTACCTTGCGGTGGGTGACGTGGTCGGACATGGATTGCCGGCCGTCGAAGACATGGCGCAACTGCGCAGCGCCGCGCGCGCCATGGCCCTGCAGGGGCTGCCGCCCGCACAACTGCTCGGCGAACTCAACACCTTCACCGCCCACGCCAGCCACGGAAGGTTCACCACCATGGCCGTGGGCGTCTTCGATCCGCTGGCCGGCGCCTTGTCCTACGGCCTGGCCGGGCATCCACCGGCATTGCTGCGTCGCGCGCGGGACGGGGAAGTCGTGCGACTCGTCGACGCCCACGGCCCGGTGCTCGGGCCCATCCGTGATGCCACCTACACCGAGGGCCAGGTGAGGCTTAGTCCCGGTGACATCTTGCTCATGTACACCGACGGCCTGGTCGAGCGCCCAGGCCGCGACATCGAGACAGGCATCGCGCAGGTGCAGCGGCTATTGGCGGGCTGGCGATCGGATACCGCGCTGGCCGAGGGCTGCCGGCAACTCACCGAAACGCTTGCCTTACCGCCTCGCCAAGACGATGTCTGTGTGATCGCCGTGCGCGTCCGGGTCGCCGATTCCACGCTGCCGGCGGCGCCGAGCTGAGCGTCGCGACGTCTACGCCGGTCGAGGATCGGACCGGGTGAGCGCATGACGTCGACTAAAAAGACAAGTGTTTCCCGAATTTTCCGCCGAGGCCGCAGAGCGAGCGTGCCTGCAATCACGTCGCTGCGACGCGCCGTCGTGGAACAGGTGGACATCGACGGGGGATGTCGTCTCAGCGATTCCGTCCGCCGCCCAGGTCACCGTCGGCATCATCGGAGCGGTGCTCGAGATAGAGCAGGACTATATAGATCAGCGATCAGCATGCTGGACAGCGATGTTACGGCCGTATACGAAAAATGACCTGATCACCGGACGGCCTTGGCGGCAAGAGGGCGTCAACTATCGCGTCGAATTGTTGACGCTCGAGATTCCTTGCTATGCAAGGGTTTCCAATACGAAGAGGCGCGCAATGTGGCCACCCTCGCATATGCCGCAACGCAATCGCTCGACGTCGAACAGGCGCAAATCTTCATTGACGGCCTGGTCGCCAGTGTGCCGGTGCTGGCGGGCGCTGTGAAACGTCGCGTCACTCCTTCTCCGGGAGCCGAACAGCCTTACCTCTGAGTCGGAGACCCGCAGACTTCGATGCCCGGCACGGCGCATAGTCCGACTGTTCCACCGAACCGCACAGTCGCCTGGTTGACGTTTGGGTTAAATGTTGCTCTGAGGTCGTTGAGTCGGCGTTCGACTACGTAGCGTTGAGGCATGGAGGGGGCAGCCGATCTGCGCAGCACATTTCAGAAGTCGCTGAACTGTGCGATCGCGCATGGTCAGCGCCCTTCACCTCGGTGCGGACTGGGAGACAGGACGCATACAGCGATCGAAGCTGTCGCGCAGGAGCATCCAGATGCGACGGTCGACCACATCGCCGATGCCTACGATGCGTTCGCTCGCGAACACGAGCCGTCCAGTTCCACGGCGCCGCAGGCGAATGAGCCGAAGCGATTAGAGGCAAGTCGCGACAGGTTCAACCAAAGCTGAGACAGCCGCTGTCCAGTTTCCGGCGTACGAATGAGGGTGAGGTCATCGAACCTCGCCCGTTAGACATTCACGTCGTGAGGAAGTCCAGTGCGCATCATCACCGTCGAGGAACATTTCCAGCACCCGGAGGCCGTCGCCCGCGTTCTGGAACTGTCGGACCCGCCGCCCACTCAGCCCGACGCCGGCTTCGGCGCATTCCTGCGAGACTTCACGCCCGACAAAGACTCGACGGAGCGGTTGGCGGGCGAGCGGCTGAAGCACATGGACGAGGTCGGCATCGATATGCAGGTGGTGTCGCACGGCGCGAACGGCCCAAGCACTCTGGATCACCCCGAAGCTGTTTATCTGTGCCGCAAAGTCAATGACTCACTCGCCGAACAGATTTCACAACATCCTACTCGATTTCGCGGCTTTGCGACCATTCCGCTGCACGACCCCGCCGCGGCTGCCGACGAGATGCGGCGATGCGCCAACGAGCTTGGGTTCGTGGGAACCCTCGTGATGGGAACCTGCGGCGGGTTGTTCCTCGACGATGACCGGTTCGCCCCCGTCCTGTGCGCCGCCGAGGAAGTCGATCTCCCGATCTACGTTCACCCCGGTGCCCCGCCGAACCCCGTAACGACCGCTTACTACGCGGGAAGTTGGCCGACGGCAATCCAATTCTTGTTCTCCTCGCCCGCATTCGGCTGGCACGCGGAGGCCGGAATCCACGTGCTGCGGCTCATCCTGTCGGGCGCACTGGATCGTCACCCCGGCCTCAAACTCCTCAGCGGTCATTGGGGCGAGTTGGTGGCAGGGTGGCTCGACCGGCTCGACGAGACAATCGGCTGGGCCAAGTATCTGGACCGCCCCGTCAGTGACTACTACCGACAGCATGTGTGGATCACGCCATCAGGCATGTACAGCCAGAATCAGCTGAAGTTCTTCGTCGCCGAGGTCGGCGCCGACCGAATCATCCATGCCGAGGACTTCCCGTATGTGGTTCGCGACAACGTGTCGGAATTCATCGAGCACGCAGACCTCAGCGACGACGAGCGCACCGCGATCGCACATCGAAACGCGGAGAACGTGATGCGAATCTGACGCCCGTGCTAGATCCCCCTGTGGCCGACCGGCTGAGATCGGCCACCAATCGCTGAGTTGACTTCGATGGCGGGCTAGGTTGACGGCAATGCCTGACCCGACGCCCGCGCAGTCTCCACAGTCGTCGTTCCCGCGCGGCATGGCGTTATTGGTGGCCGCTGCGTTCTTCATGGAGATCCTCGACGCCACGATCATCGCGCCGGCCATACCGCGCATCGCCGAGTCGTTCGGTGTCGCGGCGGTGAACATCAACGTGGCGATTTCGGCGTACCTGATCACCGTCGCTGTGCTGATACCTGCGACCGGATGGATGGCCGACCGGTTCGGTGTTCGGCGCGTGTTCGTCACCGCGATTGCGGTGTTCACGATCGCCTCAGTCGGCTGCGCTGCCAGTACGTCGCTACCAATGCTGGTGGGCATGCGCGTGCTGCAAGGCGTCGGCGGCGCGATGATGGTCCCCGTCGGACGACTGGCCGTGTTGCGGCACTCCGGCAAGTCCGACCTCGTCCGCGCCATCGCCCTGCTCACCTGGCCGGCACTGGCCGCACCGGTGATAGCCCCCGCCTTGGGCGGCGCGATCGCCACGTTCGTATCGTGGCGCTGGATTTTCCTGATCAACATTCCGATCGGCGTGATCGGCTTTCTCCTGGCGCTCAAGCTTGTACACGGTGAGCCCGTGCCGTCGGCGCGCCCACTGGACTGGCGCGGAATGCTGATGATCGGACTGGGAATCGCGTCCGCGCTGATCGCGCTCGAACAGCTTCACGTGAGCGGCACCGACTGGGCGTTCGTCGGAGTGTCCGGAGCGGCCGCAGTGGTGCTGCTCGGCTGTGCGGCCAACCACCTCCTGCGCTCGGATGCGCCGCTCGTGCAACTGAGGGTGCTGCGGGAACGGACACTGCGGATCACCGTCACGGCCGGATCCTTGTACCGCATGGTGATCACCGCCGTCCCGTTCCTGCTGCCGTTGCAGTTCCAGTTCGTGTTCGGCTGGACGCCATTCAGCGCGGGCCTCATGGTCGCGGCGTTGTTCCTTGGCAACCTCACCATCAAGCCGGCGACTACTCCGCTGATGCGCAGATTCGGCATCCGTAACGTGCTGCTCGCCAACGGAATGGCGTCGGTCGGATGTTTCGGATTACTGGCGTTGCTTGCGCCGGGACTTCCGATCGTCGCGATGGCCGCCGTTCTCTATGTCAGCGGTGCATTGCGCTCGATCGGCTTCACCGCATATGCCAGCTTGGCGTACTCGGGTATCGCCGGTGACGATCTCACCCACGGAAACACCCTGAACTCATCGGTTCAGGAACTTGCCGCCGGCCTCGGAATCGCCATAGCCGCACTGCTTCTCGGCATCCTGTCGTCGTACCCTTATGTTTATCTGGTGCTCGGCGCAGTGCTGGCCACGACGCTGATCGAAACGCTTCGCCTGCCCCGGGATGCCGGGTCGCATGTCAGTGGATGACGACTCAATCCGCAGGAAGCGATTCAGCGGCTCGTGACAGCGCGGCGAGGTGGTCGTCGACGGTTTTCAGGCCTGCGCCCATGGTGTTGACCGATACATGAGTCGCACCCGCTTCGGCCCATTGCTTCAACCGCTCGATGACCGCGTCGACGTCGCCGCGCCAATCCACGCGACCCTCCATGCCGATCGACGCCGGATCCCGGCCTGCCGCGACCGCGGCGCGTTCGACCACGGTGCGCGCTTCGTCGAGCGCAGGCCCCGGCCCCATCATGGGAAACCAGCCGTCCGCCAGGCGCCCGGCACGCTTGTAGCCCGGCGGCGACGCCGCCCCGACCCATACCGGAATCGGACGCTGGACGGGCAGGGGCGCGATACCCGCGCCGGTGAGCTTGTCGAACTCCCCGTCGAACGTCACCGACTGCTCGGTCCAGAGGCGCCGCAGCAGGGCGATCTGCTCGGCAGACCTTTTGCCGCGACTGCCGAAATCCTCACCGAGCGCCTCGTACTCGACGGCGTTCCAGCCGACACCGATGCCGAGCCGCAACCGGCCGCCGCTGAGCAGGTCGACCTCTGCGGCCTGCTTGGCCACCAACGCTGTCTGGCGCTGCGGCAGGATGATGACGCCGGTGACCAGCTCGAGTGACCGCGTGACCGCGGCGAGATAGCCGTACAAGACGAAGGGCTCATGGAACGTCGTGTGTACGTCGTACGGTCCATTCCAGCCGGTATGGACCTTCGGGTCGGCACCCACGACGTGGTCGTATACGAGAATGTGGCGGTAGCCGAGTTCCTCGACGCCCTCGGCGTACGCGCGCACGGCGCCCGGATCTCCGCCGAGTTCGGTCTGCGGAAACGTCACTCCAACTCGCATGTCCTCGTCCTTCCGGCACGATTTACTCGAAAGGTATGACACCGCGTGTGCTCGGTGCATTCCCGGGACATCATGGCTGAATGAGCGATGATCGCGATTACCCGCAGATGGCCGCCTCGCGCGGACGGATCGAGCCGGCGCCGCGGCGGGTCCGCGGCTATCTCGGCCACGAGCTGGTCTTCGATACCACCCACGCCCGCTATGTCTGGGAAGTGCCGTACTACCCGCAGTACTACATCCCGCTCACCGATGTGCGTACGGAATTTCTGCGCGACGAGGACCACCCACAGAAGGTCCAGTTGGGCTCGTCGCGGCTGCACTCGCTGATCGGAGCCGGCCACACACATGAGAAGGCGGCCAGGGTGTTCGACGACGGACCCGTCGCGGGCCTGGTGCGCTTCGAGTGGGACCAGCTCAGCTGGCTGGAGGAGGACGAACAGATCTACGGTCATCCGCGCAATCCCTACGCACGCGTGGACGCGCTCCGGTCACACCGTCATGTCCAAGTGCGGCTGGACGACGTCGTGCTCGCCGATACCGTCTCTCCAGTACTGCTTTTCGAAACCGGCTTGCCGACAAGGTATTACATCGACTATTCAGATGTCGCCTTCGAGCATCTGGAGCCCAGCGACACCCAGACGCTCTGCCCCTACAAAGGCACCACGTCGGGCTACTGGTCTGTCCGGACTGCTGACACGCTGCACCCGGATCTGGCCTGGACATACCACTACCCACTCCCGGCGGTGGCGCCGATCGCAGGCTTGGTGGCGTTCTACAACGAGAAACTCGACGTCGTCGTCGACGGTGTCTCGCTGGCACGGCCGAAGACGCACTTCAGCTGACTCAGCCCGCGTTCAGGCGCTCGGTCTGCGCCCGAAACAGCTCCGGTAGCGCTGTTGCGACCTCGGCGACGAGCGTGACACCGATGCCGCGAGACGCCGTCGTGAATCCTGACGACATGCACGGACTCCACCCCGGTCGAAGGATTACGCTCGCTTCGTCCCTCCCTGGCGATCGGAGCATCATGGCGCGAATCACACCGGCCGACGGTTTCGCCGCGATACCGACCACGGATATCGGTCAGGGTGATCGCATCAACCTCGGTGTTGCAGGCATCATGTCGCGCCTGCCCGATGTCGCCGCCGCCGTCGGTGGCGTCACCGGTGCGCTGCGCGAGGCGGGCGTCCTCTCGCCACGGCTGATGGAGCTTGTCCGGCTGCGCATCGCCTTTCACAACCAGTGCCGCAGCTGTATGTCGATCCGCTACCAGAGCGCGATCGACGACGGCCTCACCGAGGACGCGGTGTGCTCACTCGAGCGACCGGCCGAGGCGTCGGACCTAACGGACCCCGAGCGCAGCGCATTGCGGTTCGCTGACCTGTTCGCGACCGACCATCTCGC
Source organism: Mycobacterium sp. (assembly GCF_032159565.1). Lineage (GTDB taxonomy): Bacteria > Actinomycetota > Actinomycetes > Mycobacteriales > Mycobacteriaceae > Mycobacterium. Next base: position 23,233 of record NZ_JAVHWR010000197.1, on the reverse strand, counting down.
GATCGGCGACTCGGTGTATGACGACCTGCGCCGGCATTTCACTGAGGACCAGTTGGTCGCCTTGGGCGTTCACTGCGCGCTGTGCGTCGGGCTTGGGCGCCTCGCCGCGACATGGCATGTCGTCGACGATCTGCCCGACGAATATCGGGCCGACAGCGGAACCCCGCTCGCGCCGTGGAGCGCGAATTCCGTTGTCGCGTCGGGCTGAATCTTTACCTTGAAGGCGTCTGCCAAGGCGTCTGCCGCTGAACCAGTGCGAGATGATCGACGTACGCAATCCGCGGGAGCGTACGGAACTCGTGCGTGTCGGCGGCCGCGGCGACCGCGACTTCGCCCCGGTGGTCGTCGCGCGGACCATCACGGTGTCGCTCGACTGCTCACGTCGATGGACCTCACAATCTCGGAACGTGTTGATAACAAGCCGATCACGCGCGGCGCTGCAGCGCCGCGTCTGTCATGTGCCGTTGCTACCTTGCGCGAAGGCGAGCCCGAGACAGATGAGGTGTGGCGGTGTTGGTGGCGGAACACGTGGTCGACAGGACGTTACGTGCGTGGTCATATGCGGTCGCGGTGGTATCGGTGGCGATGCTGGCTCTGACGGTCAGCGTGGTTCAGGCTCAGACCGCTGCGGCGTACTCGCGGCAGGGTCTGCCGGTGGAGTATCTGGAGGTTCCGTCGGCTGCCATGGGGCGCGACGTCAAGGTTGAGTTCCAGGGCGGTGGCCCGCACGCCGTCTACCTGCTGGACGGTTTACGGGCCCAGGACGACGCGAGTGGCTGGGACATCAACACCTCGGCGTTCGAATGGTTCTACCAGTCGGGGATCTCGGTCGTCATGCCCGTCGGCGGTCAGTCCAGTTTCTACTCCGACTGGTACCAGCCGGCAGCAGGTAGCTCGGGCACGCAGACATACAAGTGGGAGACGTTCCTGACACAGGAATTGCCCATGTACCTTCAGGCCAACAAGGGTCAGGACCCGTCCAACAATGCCGTTGTGGGACTGTCGATGTCGGGCGGTGCGGCCATGACGCTCGCCATCTGGCATCCGGCGCAGTTCATCTTCGCCGGCTCGTTGTCGGGCTTCCTCAACCCCTCACAGGGTCTGTGGCCGACGCTCATCGGCCTCTCGATGAAGGACGCCGGCGGCTTCAACGCCGTGGACATGTGGGGAAACACCAGCGACCCGGCCTGGCGCCGCAACGATCCGATGGTCAACATCAACACGTTGGTGGCCAACCGAACGGCTCTCTGGGTCTACTGCGGCAACGGCGGACTCTCTGATCTCGACGCCAACGACGGAAACTTCGGCACCCAGTTCAGCGCGCAGTATCTGGAGACCATCACGGTGGACACCAACAAGCAGTTCGAGCAGAAGTACATCGCTGCGGGCGGACGCAACGCGATCTTCAAGCTCCCCGAGAACGGCACCCACAGCTGGGGCTACTGGGGGGCGCAGCTGCAGGAGATGAAGCCGGACCTGCTGCGTGTCCTCGGCGTGCAACAGCAGGCGTGACCGGTCACGTCCTCATTCGTAGTGGAGCCGTGCTAGTAGACGCAATCGCCGGTGTCGGCGGCTTGCGTACCACCGACCTGTGCCATCTGGGGCGCCACCTGTGCAGCAGTCATCGCGAAGCCGGTCGTCGAATCATTGGTCTCCGCACCGAAATACACGCCGAGAACGTGTCCGTACAGGTCGACGACGGCGCTACCGCTCGAGCCGGGCCGCGGGAACGAGCCGATCAGTATGTAGACCTGTCGAGTGACCGACGTCGCCTGGTAGATGTCCGGGCCCTTGATATCGGAGACCTGGCGGATCTGGGTGGGGGAGGCCTTGAACGACGCGGCACCGGGAAAGCCGAGCACCAGCGCGGGAGTACCGGTACCGGCCGTGTACTCGGCGAACTCCAATGGCGCCGCAGACAGACCGGGCACGTCGAGGATTGCGATGTCGGCTCGCGGGTCGTAGGAAACCACCTGCGCGTCAAGGGACTTCGCCTGCGCGTCGACGGAGAAGGTTTCGGCGCCTGCGACGACGTGAGCATTGGTCATCACCTTGTGGGGTGCGACCACGAAACCGCTGCCCTCGGAGATCTTGAAGCAGCTCTCCGACTCCCCGTGTACTTTCACCACGCTGGGCCGCGCCTTGGCCACGACATCGTCGGACGACTCTGCCGGAGCTTCCGCCGATGGCGTGGCTGGGTGTGCCAGCCGCCGCAGGGTCTCGCCGATCTCGCCGCTGCAACCCGCCGCCGAAACCGTCACCGCCAGCAGCAACGCCGCTGTCCGAACCCGTTTCACCGTCGCGTTACCTCTAGGCGAGCGTCGGTGCGCTGACCTTCACGAGCATCTTTCCGATGTTAGCCCCGGTGAACAGCCCGTTGAGCGCGTCGACGCACGAGACGAGCCCGTCGAACACCGTCTCGCGGTGGACGAGCAGGCCCTCCTGCTCCCAGCCGCTCAGTGCGGTGAAGGCTTCGTCGAAACGGCCCCACTCGTCGAGCGCGTTGAACCCCTGCATCAGCGCGGTTTTCGACAGCAGGTTCACGTAGTTGGCCGGTCCGGGATGGTCTCCGGTCAGATAACTGGAAATGACGCCGCACAGCACGACCCGGGCCTTCGGCGCCAAGCGGCCCAACACCGCATCGAGGATCGGTCCGCCGACGTTGTCGAAGTAGACGTTGACGCCTCGCGGGCAGTGCTCCTTGAGTGCGGACCGCAAGTCCTCGGTCTTGTAGTCGATGCAGGCGTCGAATCCGAAGTCGTCGACCACCGCCCGGCACTTCTCGGGACCGCCGGCGATGCCGACGACGCGCGCACCGGCGATCCGCGCGATCTGGCCGGCGACCGACCCCGTCGCGCCGGCTGCCGCCGAAACGACGACCGTCTCACCGGGCTGCGGTCGACCCACGCCGGTCATCCCGAAATACGCTGTGGCGCCGGTGGGGCCGTACACCGACATGACTGCGAGCTGGTCGGTGTACCCGACCACCGGCGTGGCGAATATGTCATCGCGGATGATCACGTAGTCCTGAAAACCGGTCAGCGTGGTGACCACGTCGCCGACGGCGTAGGCGTCGCAACACGATGCCACCACCTCTCCGATGCCTGCTGCGCGGATCACCTCTCCGATTTGCACCGGCGGCAGGTAGCCGGGCTGGTCGTCGAGCCATGTCCGCGCCGCTGCGTCGATGCCGACATAGGTGGTGCGAAGCAGAGCCTCGCCGTCCGCCGGCTCCGGTGCCTGCGAGGTCACCAGTTCGGTGTCGTCGGGCTTGACCAGTCCGACGGGGCGTCGCCGGAGCAGGATCTGGCGGTTCATCACGTCGGCCACGACGCCGAAACTAGCGAAAGCGGCGGTCGTCCGGAGCATCTACGGTGCAACGTGTCCGGCTGTGACTTTGCGCAATCGGTTGCGGGCAAACCAATCGAGTCGCAGAATTCACTTGAGCCACATGGGAGCGGCTCGGCGCGCGGGGGCGTCCACTGCGATAACTGCCTCTGGAGCTTGCCGTGCGCCGTCTCTTCTACTCCGCCGGTGTCGTCGCGCTGTCTATCGCCTCCACGGTCGTGCTGGCGAGCATGCAGACGATGACTGTGCTGGTTGCGCTCACTGCGACGGCGCTGATCATGGGCGGAACCGGGCATCCGCTGAGCAGCCCGCAGGACAGCCCGGACTTCATCAACAGCTACACCACCGACGCCAACAACGACTACATCGTGCTGACCGGGTTCTGCGGCGCCGAGTCCTGCACGCCAACAGCGGTCAGCACACCCGAGCAGTTCATGCCGGTATCAGGAGCGATGCCCTTCGACCAGTCGGTCGGCCAAGGTGTGGTCAATCTCGACCAGGCGATCAACGCGCAACCCGTCGGCGAGTCGATGGTCGTGTTCGGTTACTCGCAGAGCGCGCGAATCGCCTCGATCCAGAAAGCCAACCTCGCCGCGTCAGGCTCGACACTGCCGGTGTCGTTCGTGTTGATCGGCAACCCGAACCGTCCCAACGGTGGCATCCTCGAGCGCTTCGAAGGTGTCAAAGTGCCCATTGCCGGAATCACTTTCGACGGCGCCACACCCACCGACACGAACTTCAAGACCGTCGACGTCACGCGTCAGTACGACGGCTGGTCGGACTTCCCGAACAACCCGCTCAATCCGTTCGCGACCGCCAATGCCATTGCGGGGATTCAATATCTGCACGGCGACTATCAGAGTGTCGGACTCGGCGATGCGCTGTATCAGGGCGCGTACGGGGACACCGACTACTACATGATCCCGAGCCGGCGGTTGCCGTTGCTGATGCCCCTCGCCGATGCGGGCGTGCCGAGCCCGGTGGTGACGATGCTCGACGCACCGACGCGGGTGCTGGTGGAAGCCGGCTACGACCGGACGATCAGCCCCGGCGCGCCGACACAGGCGAGCATCCTCTACTTCCCGAACCCGGTGCAGACCGGCATGAACTTCATCATCGCGATCCCGACCGGAATGGATGACGGCGCACAGGAGGCCGCCAACATCCGTCCGTTCGGAACACCACCGATAGATCAGCGCAGCCCCTACGGAGTGGGCGGACCGCCCGTCAACGCCGGTTCGTTCGACTCCACCGGTGCACCGTTGGTCTCGCAACCGACCGCTCCCGCGCCGAAAACGCAGCCGCTGGCGCCTTCCCCGACCGCTGCGTCGATCACGGCACCGCCACCGGTCATTGAGAAGGCCGCGCCCGCGACACCGGTCACTGCGCCAGCGCCAGGTTGGTGGACGCCGGCTGCGCTGCCTAAGCCCGCGGCCGCCGACGTGTCCGCGCCCGCTCCGGCCGTCGACCCCAAACCCGCGCCGCTCGACATGCCGAAACCGGCCCCCGTCGACATGCCCAAACCGGCGCCGCTCGAGCTTCCCAAGCCGGCGCCCGTCGAGCTTCCCAAGGGTGACCCGCCCACGGGTGATCTCCCGCGGGTGGACATCCTGCCGAAGATCGTGCCGCCCAAGATCGATCCGCCTGCGGAGGCGCCGATCGCGGAACTGCCGAAGCCGGCGGACGTCCCGGCGCCGGCGTTCGTGCCGCCCGCCATCCCAGCCGCACCGCTGGCTCCGCCCGCGCAGGCGCCGGTGTTGCCGGAGCTGCCCGTAATCCCCGCGGCGCCGCCTCCTCAACTGCCCGCGTCGCCGCCGATGCCGGCATTGCCGCCCCCGCCACCCCTGCCTAACATCGCCGGGATCCTCGGAGGAATTCGCCTGCCCTTCTGAGGTCAGATCCGGTCAGGAAAACGCGCTCACCTTCGGAAGCAATGCTCCTGCTACCTTTTCGGCTTCGGCCTGACTTTGTTGCTCGTCGCGCCCGCGCGCGTAGACGTCGACCTGGGTGGTGCCGACGAGCACGTAGAGATGGCCGTCCCGCGAGAATGCGCCGTCACCGAACCCGGGAATCGTCGCCGAGTCTGCCTGGGCGACAGTGAAATCGCCGCTTGTCGTCCGGGACAGGAACACTGCAAGCTGGCCCGAGGACTGCTGCCACTGGCAGTAGCGAGTCGAGGCGGTCGCGTCGGCACCGTCCCTGTCGATCTGAGTGATGTCACGCCCGGTCAATTCGGTGACCTCGGCGTCACTCAAAAGGGTGCACGGGTCGGGGAAGCTGCCGCCTTCTCCCTGCGGATTCTGGGCGACGGCCGAGGACGTCGCCTCCGTCGCCGAAGACGTCGATTGCGCGGCAGGCGGCGACGCGTCACGCCCGCAACCGGCCAAGGCCAGTATCAGGATGATGAGGGTGCCGAGTCGGCGAGTCATGAGTTCCTCTCGGTAACGGCGGTCCGCGGATCAGATACTTCACCGCTGAACGGTCGGTCGTGCCCGAATCAGGAGAATCGGGCAGCGTCGGTCCCGTTCGGATCCAGCGAACGCTCACTCGACGGCGTCGCGGCCGCCATGGCCGGTTCGGCTGACGCACTCGGATGCAACACGTTCACCGATGGGGTGCGACACGAGTTTGCTGGAACGACGTTATGTGTTCTGCATCTCACTTTGATGGCCAAAAGTAAGAATTCGTTATTCAACCTCATTGGTCACATTTGGGCGCGCCGCTTGCTGAAGACTTGTATCCCCACGTCAAGCGCATAAATGGGCTTGCCAAAAAAGGGTAACAAGTCGATAACGAATTATTTCCTAAGCACTACCTGAGACTTAACTAAAGCTTGGCCACAATCGGTGTACGAGGCTTCTCGGCGGCCGAATTTTCGTCGCTACACTCGACCGAGACCTGCGTTGAACAAGCGCGCAAGACGTACATCACCGCCGGACGAAGCCACAACCGGCCACAAGCACTGATGAACAGGGCAAATACCGTCATGCATAAGAACACTGTCCACGCGGATGCAACCAAGGCCGCGGCTGTCGAACCGGACTTCGTCGTACTGGGGACTGTCGATGTCGAGCGCGGTGCTATCGCCGATCTCGCGATCAGTGCCGACGGCACCACAATCGTCGCGACCCACTACGGCGACCAAAGTGTTTCGGTCATCGACGCCTACGCAATGACCGTCGATGCCGACATCGAGATGCCTGTCGAACCGCATCTGGTGACCGCCACGCGGCGACGCGCCTACGTGACGATCTCCGGGCACCACTATGACTCGATCGCGGTCATCGACACCGAGAACAAGCAGGTCATCGCCAACCATCAGGTTCTGGGCGTCGCGACCGACGTTGCGGTGAGCCCGGACGCCACGCGGATCTTCGTCGGCCGGGTGGGCGACGACAGCGTTGGCCTCGCCGTGATCAATACGTTCGGTCGGACACACATCCTCGACATCGCCGACGGCCTCGGTCGCACGGTGGACGCTGTGCGGGTCGGTCCCAACGGGCGCATCGTGTATGTCGCCACCTCCGACGCCGACAGCGGCACGCTGTTCGTCGTCGACGCGGCGGCGGGCCGCGTGATTCGCGAGGTTCCCATCGCATCGCCGATCAGGGATATCGTGCTGAGCCGCGACGGCGCGCTGGCCTACGTCGCCAGTTTCGACACGCATTGGGGCGGCTCCGTCGACATCATCGACACCGCCGTCAACGAGATCACCGCAAAGGTGGGCATCGGCGGCGCGCCCATGCAAATGGCACTCAGCGCCGACGGCGCGCGCCTCTACATCGCGGACTACGAGCACGTCGCCGTGCTATGTACAGAGACCAATTCCGTCGTCGACATCCTGACCGTCGTTGCCGAGCCGTCGTGCGTGGCGGTCGGCCCCGACAGCAGCCGGCTGTACATCGCCGACCACGCCGGGGCGATCACGGTGTTGTCGGTCGCATCGGATCCAAGCGATGCTGTGACCGATCAGCTGATCAGTTTGAACGTGAGCGCCGCACCCGAGCTTCGCAAGCTGGAGCCGGCGGGCGTTTAGCTCTAGCCGTCAGCGCCCCGCCTCGGTCATGCCGTCGCTGCCGTCCAACAACACGCTGGCCACCGGGTACACCATCGCCGAACGTGGCGCGGAGACGATTCGCCACGGCTGACCGCCGCGCGAAACCGATGTCCACCGGCTGGGGTCTTAGCGCCACTGGTAGCGGGTTTTCGGCCTGCCGGCCCTGCCGTAGTCGGTGTGCCGGGTGACGGTGCCCTCGTCGGCGAGGCGCTCGAGGTAGCGCCACGCCGTGACACGGGAGACTCCGACGTGCTTGGCCACCGCGTCGGCGGTCATCCCGTCGGGCGAATCCCTTACCGCACGGGCGATCTCGTCGTTGGTGCCTGCGGCGGCCCCCTTCGGAGCCGCGGATCGGTCGGCACTCACCCGCAATTCGGCGAGCGCACGGTCGACTTCGGCCTGGCTGGCTGCGTCGGTCCCCGCGGGCAACGCCTCGCGGTAGCGCTGGTAGCGCTCCAACCGGTCGCGGAACGCCGCGAACGTGAACGGCTTGAGCAGGTACGCCAGTGCGCCATGGCCGACCGCGGCGCGCACCATCTCCAGATCGCGTTCGGACGTGATCGCGATGATGTCCGGTGCCGGCCGCAGACCCGACAAACCGGACGCCAGTGAGATGCCGCTCGCGTCGGGAAGCCCGATGTCGAGCAGCACCAGGTCGATCGGCGACTCGTTCGCCGCTGCAGCGGCAGCCGCTCTCATCGCGTCGCGAGCCGTGTGGGTCACCGCCGTGACCGAAAACCCTTCCAGCCGTTGTAAGTACGCTTGATGCGCCTCGGCGATCAACGGCTCGTCCTCGACGATCAGAACACTGATCACGAGTCACTCACTGTGACCGTCACCACTGAACCGTATGTCACGTCGGCGGTCAGGGTTCCGTTGTGACGCTTGACAACTTGCGCGACGAGGGCCAATCCGAGCCCGTGCTGGCCGGTGTCGACGCCCGATTTGGTCGAGTACCCGCGCTGCATGGCCTTCTCGAAGGCGGCGGAGTCCATGCCAGAGCCGCTGTCGGCCACGCGGAGCAGCAGGGTGTGGTCGTCCTGGCTGACGGTGACCTCGACCCACGGGTTGTCGCGATCGCACGCATCCATGGCGTTGTCGATCAAGTTGCCGAGAACGGTCACCATCTCCTGGCCGGACAGTGGCACGTCATCGATGTTCGACGGCAGATGGGTGTCCTCGGTGACGGACAACTCGATGCCGCGTTCGTCGGCCTGCGCGGCCTTGCCGAGAAGCAGTGCGACAAGTGCGGGCTCGGCGACATCGGCCGAGAGACGATCGACCAATTGCTGGGACAGCTGGAGTTCATTGGTGGCGAACCTGACCGCTTCGTCGGCACGACCCATCTCGACCATGGTGATCACCGTGTGTAGCTTGTTGGCGGCCTCGTGCGCCTGCGAGTGCAGCGAGTCGGCGAGAACCTGCAGCGAGCTCAATTCGCCTAGTGCGCCCTGTAATTCGGTGCGGTCGCGGATGGTCACCACTTCAGAGTCTTGCGACCGGTTGTCCACCTGGGAGCGGTTGACCACGAGCACGCGGTCGTCGGTGACATGCACCTCGTCGCGCGCGCCCGGGTTGTAGGTGCGCAGGAACTCGGGTAGGTCCGAGGTGGCGACGGGGCCGGGCGGAAGGCCGAGCAATCGCCGCGCCTCGTCGTTGACGAGCGCCACCCCGTTGCGGTCGAGCACGACCAGTCCCTCGGACACCGAATGCAGGATCGCATCGTGGTGCTCGTACATCACCCGAAGCTCGCCTGGGCGTAACCCGTGGGTCTGCCGAAGCAGCCGTCGCCGGATCGCCCACACGCCGACCAACGAGATCGCCAGCGCCCCAACGCTGACCGCCGCAATCGTGGGCCATTGTGATCGCCAGCGCTCGGCCAGCGTCTGCTGGGTGATGCCTGCCGCCACCAGACCGACGAGCCTGCCGGAGCCGTCGTGCACCGGCACGATCGCGCGCACCGACGGGCCGAGTGTGCCGGTGTAGACCTCGGTGAACGCCTCGCCGCGGATGGCCGGCTCGATGGTGCCTAGGTAGTGACCGCCGATCTGGTTGGGATCGGTGTGGGTGAAGCGCGTTCCGTCGGGCGACATGATCGTGATGAACGCGATGTCGGTGTTGGTCCGGACGGCCTCGGTAACGGGCTGTAGAACTTCTGTGGCTCGTCCGGATTCGATGGCCACGGCCGTCGACGGTGAGTCGGCCAGCGCGGTCGCGATGGCGAGCACCTGCTGGCGTGCGGCGGCGTCGGCGTCCTGTCGGGCGTCGAGCACTGCCAAACCAGTGCCTGCCAACACGACCACTGCGATCACCAGGATCTGCAGCGCGATCGCCTGCGTCGCCAGTGACTTCGGCCACCACCTGCTCAAGGCCTGCTCATCTCCCCGGCCGCGATGCCGAACGGCGCTGGCCACCGCCCTGTTGTCGGGCACGAGTGTGTCGTCGAGTCCCTGCCAGAGGTGCCCGGTCCGTCCACGCAGATCAGGCGCAACCCGTTCTTCGTCGCGGCGTCCACGAGCGGACCGTTGGTATCCCCAACCTGGAGATACTCGCCGTCGGGTGTCGTGACTGCACGGGCCACGTCTTCCACGCCGCTGTCCACCACGCAATGAAAGCAGTCCGCTACTGGTCGGGCGGCCGGATTGGCCGGTGCGGATCAGTCATCCAGCACGGTGCAGCTTGGCCGTCCCGGCACCGGGGTTGGTGGCCCGATCAGGTTCATCGACGAGGTGCGCATTGGCAAGCGCCGGACCGGTGTGCGCCGAAAACAGGTCAGGAGCGGCTTTCACGGGGTCGTCGGCGTCGGCCGCAGCGGCCAACCCCAAGGCGCCGGCGGCCAGTCCTGCGGCCGCCAGGGGACCCGCGACGAGGCGGACGAGGTTCTTCTTCATGTCGATTCTCCTTCGGTGTTGGCGACATTCGGGTGAAGTGCCACGACTGAAGGTATGGACCGGCTGTCACCGTGGCTCGCTTGTGCGCACAACCCGCAGAGTGCGCGTTCCACGGCTTGTGCGCATTGAGCTCACCGCAAGGCGCCTGAACGTAATGAACTAAAACGTGACCCGGCTCACGCGCTGGCGGAACCTACTTGCACATCACATTCGATGTCGACCTGGAAGGTAAGTCCACACATGACAGTCATCGAACGCCAGCCCCCGGTAGCTGAGCCGCCGGATCCGCCGCGCCGCAAGGACCGTACGCATTGGCTCTACATCGCCGTCATCGCCGCTGTGCTGGTCGGTATCGCGGTCGGCATCCTCGCGCCCGATGTGGGCAAAAGCGTCGGCGTCCTGGGCACGATGTTCGTCGCGCTGATCAAAATGATGATCGCCCCGGTGATCTTCTGCACGATCGTGTTGGGCATCGGGTCTGTCCGCAAGGCCGCGACCGTCGGGAAGGTCGGCGGCTTGGCGTTCGTGTACTTCCTCGTGATGTCGACGTTCGCTCTGGCGATCGGCTTGGTCGTCGGCAACCTCATCCATCCCGGCAGCGGCATGCACCTGTCGGAAAGCGCCTCGGGCAAGGGCGCCGAACTGGCCGAGAAGGCGCACGAGTCGGGCGGGCTGACGGACTTCGTTGCGCACATCATCCCGGACACGCTGCTGTCGGCATTGACCGGAAGCAATGTGCTGCAAGCACTTTTCGTCGCACTGCTGGTCGGCTTCGCACTGCAGGCGATGGGCGCCCCGGGGGAGCCGATTCTGCGCGGCATCGAGCATCTTCAGAAGCTGGTGTTCAAAATTCTGGTGATGATCCTGTGGCTGGCGCCGATCGGCGCGTTCGGCGCGATCGCCAACGTCGTCGGACAGACCGGCTGGACCGCGGTCACGCAACTGCTGACGTTGATGCTCGGCTTCTACATCACCTGCGTGCTGTTCGTGTTCGGCGTGTTGGGCACGATCCTGCGCGTGGTCTCGGGTGTGTCGATCTTCAAGCTGGTGCGCTACCTCGCGCGTGAATATCTGCTGATCTTCTCGACGTCCTCGTCGGAATCCGCGCTGCCGCGACTGATCGCCAAAATGGAGCATCTGGGTGTCGACCGCAGCACCGTCGGAGTCGTCGTTCCGACCGGTTACTCGTTCAACCTGGACGGCACCGCGATCTATCTGACGATGGCGTCGTTGTTCATCGCCGACGCGCTGGGCAGCCCGATGTCGGTTGGCGAGCAGATCGGCCTGCTGGTGTTCATGATCGTCGCCTCCAAGGGCGCGGCGGGTGTCACCGGCGCGGGGCTGGCCACGTTGGCCGGCGGTCTGCAGAGCCACCGACCCGATCTGCTGGACGGCGTCGGACTGATCGTCGGAATCGACCGGTTCATGTCGGAGGCGCGAGCGGTCACCAACTTCTCCGGCAACGCCGTGGCCACGGTGTTGGTCGGGTCGTGGACCAAGACCGTCGACAAGGACAAGGTCAACGCGGTGCTGCGCGGCGACGATCCGTTCGACGAGCTGACGATGGTGGACGACGACCATGGAGCCGCCCGGCCGGCGACATCACACCCGAGCCCGCGCGGCCAAGAGCAGGACCAGCCCGCGCTCACGGGCGGCGCGAAAGTCCCTGCACCGGCGTAGGGCGCGCAGTGAAGAAGGCCCGGCCGGTACCGCCACCGGCCGGGCCTTCGCTGCGATCAAGCCTTAATCAGCGGCGGTTGCAGTCCAGCGTCACCGAGATGGACTGGCTGACCACATCCAGGACAAGCGCGCGGTCGCCGCCGAAGCCATTGCGGCCGGGGCCGATGTAGGGCACCCACTGGGTTACCTGCTTCGGATTGCGCACATTGGTCACCACGCATTCGCTCAGCGGCGCGCTGCCGGTGCGGTCGATGTTGACGGTGTAGCCCTCGTCCTGCAGCCGCTTGATGGTCGCCTGTGCGTCCTCCTCGGCCGACGCGATGCCTGCGGGCACGGTCATCGCTGCGCACGCGCCAACAATGGCAGCTGCGAGCGTCCACTTCTTACCCATTACCGCACCTCTCGTCGTTTGCTCAGGCAATGATCCCTCAAATAGATCGCCTGCGACACTCATTTCGTTCCCAACGATCACCAAGACGCTCGTCGTGAGGTTCATCGCCGGGCGGCGCAACCGTAATCAACCCCACATCCGCGGGGTTGGCCTTCGCTCGCTCGGATGAGCAACCATGATGGTGTGGTTCAGACATCGGTCGCTTCCCAGCCGGCCACGGCGACCCGGATCCGGCTATCCCACCACGTCATGACGCTCGACGACGGGCACAGGGTGGGCGTCACAGTGGGCGGCCAGGGCGTGCCGCTGGTCTTCCTGCACGGCATCGCCCTCAGCGGGCGGGCCTACGTGCGATTGCTGAGCCGGTTGGCGGGGATGGGGTTCCTCGTCGTCGCCCTCGACGCGGCGGGCCACGGCTTCACCCCTAATCTGCCCCGCAAGGAGGCCGACCTGACCCATCGTGTCGACCTGACCCTGCGCGCGCTCGATGCACTCGGCGTGCGCAAGGCCGTCTTCTTGGGCCACTCGATGGGCGGCCGGATGATCATCCAGTTGGCGGCCGCCGCGCCCGAGCGGGTGCTGGCCGCGGTGCTGTTGAACGCCGCGGCGGGCACGCCGTTCGACGAGTCCATCAGCACGCCGGTCCGGTCACCCCGCCGGGCGGCGCGGGCGTTGTTGAACGCCGCGTACGACGCCCCAGGTGATCCGCGCCGGCTGCCCGCGCCCGAACGCAAGCGCTACATGAGGCAGATGGCGGGCGCGCTGGCCCGCAATGTGCGGACGCCGCTCGGGCTACCCGGCGCTGTGCGGGCCATCATCGCCTCCGGCGACTCCACGCCGCTGTTGGAGGCGATGCGCGAGCACGGCGTGCCGACCATCATCGTGCACGGCGAGAAGGATCTGGTAGTGCCGTTCGCGAGTGCGCAGGACATGGCAGAGCGCGCCGACGCCACGCTGTACCGGGTACCCGGCGCCTACCACTCGTGGATGCTGGCCAACCCGCGGCACGGCGCCGACCTGGTGCGCCAGTTGCTGGCCGCCGAACTCGGCGACGTGCTGCGCGACACCGCCAGGGCGCACGGGATCGTGGGTGTTCCCGGTGGCTGGCAGGACGCCCTGCTGACCCCGGACTCACGCCTGCATTCGCTGGAGGGCAGGCCGCTTGAGGCCGTCGGCGTCGAGCCGCTCGAGCACATCGAACTCGACCGGCTGCGCAGCGTACGCCGAGCGCCGCCGCACCCGGTCGAGCGCCGTTTCCGCTGGTTCGACGGGTGGCGCCGCAGGCGCGGGCAATCGCCATCGGACGGAACCGCCGACATCGCCTGATCGGCGCATTACCATCGCGTCATCTGGCCGCGCCGGGCATGGCGCCCGAAGTCGGAGGGAAACCCGATGGACAGCACGATGCAGGACGTCCCGCTGACGATCACCGCCATCATGCGGCACGCCTGCGATCTGCACGGCGACCGCACGGTCACGACGGCAACGGGCGACGGTTATCGGCACACCACCGTCAAGGAGGTCGGGCAGCAGGCCGCCCGGCTTGCGAATGCGTTGCGCGGCATGGGCATCTCCGGTGATCAGCGGGTGGCGACGTTCATGTGGAACAACGCCGAGCACCTGGTCGCCTACATGGCCGTGCCGTCGATGGGCGCTGTGCTGCACACGCTCAACATCCGGCTGTCGCCCGAGCAGATCGCGTTCATCGCCAACGAGGCCGAAGATCAGGTCGTCATCGCCGACGTGTCGCTGGTCGCGCAGCTGGCGGCTGTCCTGCCGCAGCTGGAGACGGTGCACACCGTGATCGTGGTCGGCGACGGCGATGTCTCGGCGTTGTCGGAGTCGGGCAAGACGGTGGTGCGCTACGACGACGTGCTCGCAGGCCAGTCGCCCGAGTTCGACTGGCCGGATGTCGACGAGAAGTCCGCAGCCGCGATGTGCTACACCAGCGGAACGACGGGAAACCCGAAAGGTGTTGTCTACAGCCATCGTTCGAGTTACCTGCATGCGATGATGACCAATACCGCCAACGGGGTGAGCCTTGCGTTCGCCGACAAGGTGCTACCGGTCGTGCCGATGTTTCACGCCAACGCGTGGGGCATGCCGTACGGCGCCTTGATGGCGGGCGCCGACATCGTGATGACCGACCGGTTCCTCGACTCGAAATCGCTGATCGACCTGATCGAAACGCAACGACCGACGGTGGCCGCCGCGGTGCCGACGATCTGGAACGATGTTCTGCATTGCCTCGAAAGTGCTCCCGGACGCGATATCTCGTCGTTGCGGCTCGTCACGTGTGGCGGGTCGGCGGTACCCACGGCGATGATGAAGGCGTTCCAGAAGGAGCACGACGTGACCATCCTGCAGGCGTGGGGGATGACAGAGACCTCGCCGCTGGCAACGATCGCGCGGCCGTTGCCAGACGCGGACGGCGACCAGTATTGGGCGCAACGCGCCACGCAGGGCCGTGCGGTGTGCGGGGTGGAGGCGCGGATCGTCGACGACGAGGGCAATCCGCTGCCGCACGACGGCAAGGCGGTCGGCGAGGTGCAGGTGCGCGGCCCGTGGATCACCGCCGCCTACTACCGCAACCGCGACGAGTCGAAGTTCGCCGACGGCTGGCTGCACACCGGTGACGTCGGCCGCATCGACGCGCGCGGCTTCGTCACGCTCACCGACAGGGCCAAGGACGTCATCAAGTCCGGTGGCGAATGGATCTCGTCGGTGGAGTTGGAGAACCACTTGATGGGCCACCCCGCGGTCTCCGAGGCAGCCGTAGTCGCAGTCCCCGACGAGCGATGGCAGGAGCGGCCACTGGCCGTCGTCGTCGTCAGCGAGGGCGCCGATGTGTGCGCAAAGGACCTGAAGAAGTTCCTGGGCGACAAGGTGGTCAAGTGGTGGCTGCCCGAGCGGTGGGCGTTCATCGACGAGGTGCCGCTCACCAGCGTCGGGAAGTTCGACAAGAAGACGATCAGGGCGCGCTACGCCGACAACGCCTACGACATCGTCGAACAGCGCGACTGACGTTCTCTCGCGAGCAGACGCAAAGTCGCACACATTTGGCTTGATTTGTGCGAGTTCGCGTCTGCTCGCCTTAACTAGCGAGCTCTGCCCGAGCCAGGTGGCTGGCGATCCGGTCGGCGAGGTGCCAGGGGTGCCTACGCACGTCGTCGACAATTATCGGGATCACGGTCCAACCGAGCTCTTGTATCTTCGCGAGCCGTCCTTTGTCTCTGAGCATTTCTCGCCGACCAACATGCCACGCGATGCTTTCGTACTCTGCCGCGACCCAGTGGCCCGGCCACGCAAAGTCAACCCGCCACGTCTCGCCGTCAGCCCCCCGAATCTCATATTGGAGCTCGGGCGTTGGCAGCCCGTAGTCGATCATCACCAACCGCGCTTCGCTCTCCATGGCGGACTCAGCGCGTCCATCGGCATAATCCAGCAGCTCGCGAACCGCGACTATGCCCCTGCGTCCACTTTGCTCTCGAACAGCGTTTTCGAGATCGGCGCGGCCGCACGACATCGAATGAATTGCGGCATCCAGCACCGCCAGAGCGCGCGGGCGTCGAAGCGTGCGTGCGACCTCAACTGCAGTCCACGCCGGAGCCGTCGCCAGCCGGCCGGCGACGCGCGTCAGCGGCGCGCCGACTCGCTGATGAACGATTAGGCCGGTGGTGGACCGCATCCGTACACCCGGATCCAGCACGTGGACTGCGCTCGAGTTCTGGACATCGAAGCCATAGAGCGCAGCGGCCGTGCCCATACAACAGATTGCTTTCTGCCCCATAAAGGCGTCAAGCGCCGCCAGGCGCCGCAATAGGTCGGGTGCCTCCCTGGCGTACACGCCGCGCCATACGCGAAGGAGATTCCCCTTCTTCACTTGTACGTCGATCTGTTGGCGAGTCATTACGGGCAGCAGTTGCGCGGTGGTCGCGATGCCTCCGGCTTGCGCGATCAGCGCTGACGCGTCGGGTTGCACGTAGGGATGGTGAGCTCAGCGACAGACCTCGCGCACCTACGTGGCGGCCAACTGGGGATGAACGCGCGTCTGTGGGCAACCGGTCGATTGCCGAGCAGACGCGAACTCGCACAAATTGCGGCCGCAATGTGCGAGTTTGCGTCTGCTCGCGGCGAAAAGTCTCCCGCTGCTAGCGCTCGGCCCGCTGGTAGGCCGTCACCACCGCGGCGCCGCCGAGCCCGATGTTGTGCTGCAGCGCCGCCGCGACGTTGTCGACCTGACGCTTGTCCGCAGTGCCGCGCAGCTGCCAGGTCAACTCCGCGCATTGCGCGAGCCCGGTCGCGCCGAGCGGATGGCCCTTGGAGATCAGCCCGCCGGAGGGATTGACCACCCACTGTCCGCCGTAGGTGGTGTCGCCGTTGTCGATCAGCTTCGGCGCCTCACCCTCGTCGCACAGGCCCAGGGCCTCATACAGCAGCAGTTCGTTGGCGGAGAAGCAGTCGTGCAGTTCGATCACCTGGAAGTCGGACGGGCCGAGGCCCGACTGGTCGTAGACCTTCCGGGCCGCCTGGACGTTCATGTCGTAACCGATGACGTTCTTCGCGCTGCCGTCGAAAGTGCTGTCGAAATCTGTGGTCATCGCCTGCCCGACGATCTCCACGGCCTGACCCGCCAAACCGTGCTTGTCGACGAACGCCTCGCTGGCGACGATCGCTGCGCCTGACCCGTCGGAGGTGGGTGAGCACTGCAGCTTGGTCACCGGATCCGAGATCATCCGGGCGGCCAAGATGTCGTCGAGGGTGTACTCCTCCTGAAACTGCGCGTACGGGTTGTTCACCGAATGCTTGTGGTTTTTGTAGCCGATCTTGGCGAAATGTTCTGCGGTGGTGCCGTACTTGCGCATGTGCTCACGGCCCGCGGCGGCGAACATCCACGGTGCGACCGGCAAGGCGAACTCGTCGATCTCGGCCAGCGCCTTGACGTGACGACCGAGGGGTGACTCACGGTCTTCGGCGCCGCCCTGCAGCGGGCCGGACGCCATTTTCTCGAAGCCGAGTGCGATCGCGCAGTCGACCAGTCCGCCGCGAACCGTCTGCGCCGCAAGGAAAAGCGCCGTCGAACCCGTCGAACAGTTGTTGTTCACGTTGACGATCGGGATGCCGGTCATCCCGAGTTCGTAGAGCGCCCGGTTGCCGGACGTCGAATCACCCGAACAGTAGCCGACGAAGCCCTGCTCGACCTCCGAGTAGTGAATGCCGGCGTCCTCGAGTGCTTTCGTGCCCGATTCGCGCGCCATATCCGGGTAGTCCCAGCCCTCGCGGCGGCCGGGCTTCTCGAACTTCGTCATCCCGACTCCGACGACGAAAACCTTGTTTGACATCTCCTGCGTCCCTTCGCTGTCCTGCGATCGACAGAAACACAAAGCAAGCGAACTGTCTAGATGCCCTATCGATGAGGCCGGGTGAGAGAGGTCAGGGGAGCAGCGACGTGTGCTCGGGGCAGTAGTTGAAGACGGACTCGACAACGAAGACGGCGGCCTGGTTGGTGGTGAGGTCGGTGTTGGCGAGGATCTCGTTCCCCGGCTCTGTGCCGGTGTGACATCAGCGTCGGATGGCGCCCTTGATGGATTCTTGGAAGATTCTTGGAGCCGTCAGCAGCGATTGCTCAGCCGAAGTCGTTCCACCATTGATGCAGCTCCTCGAGGTTGTTGCCCTGCGCGTCGGCCAACAGAAGGTCGGCGTCCTTGGTCCACGTGACGTCGGGGTTGCCGTCGTAGGTGCCGCACGCGACCTGGCCCGCCACCTCGTCGGGGTTCGCGTTGTAGTTCCATGCCGTTGGCGAGTCGAGGTCGCTGCCGGGGCACTTCACCAGCTCGGTGTTCTGCGCGACGGCGTCCTTGAAATGCTGGTCCAGCGTCGTCTGGTCCGCGAAGATCGAATACCGCGCCACCTTCGGACCGGTGGGCACATTGGCTTGGCCGCAGTCCGCCGTGGCCAGGGCGCCGGTGGCCGGGGGGTGGGCGGGTTCGCAGACGCCGTCGTCGTAGCTGGCGGGCAACACGGCGAGCAGCTTGGCGTCGAAGTTGGCGGTGTTCACCGGCGGCGTCGTGCTCGGAGCCCTCGTCTTGGTGGTCGCGCGCGTCGTCGAGGTGCTGGTGGCGACGCTTCTGCCAGACGAGTCGTCCTTCTTGAGGACCCACCACACGCCGAAGGCGCCGAGGACCACAATGAACACCGCACCGGCGGCGGCCAACGGGATCCAGGCCGTACTCTTCTGCCGGGTTGGAGCCGGTGGCGGAGTGTTCCACTGCCCGTGCGCCGCGGACGGGGCGGCGGCGGGGAACGGCGGTGGAGTGGGCGGCGGTGGCGGTGTGTGCTCTGGCGGCACCGGCGGAGGGGTCTGATACGGAGACGGCGTGACGCCGGCCGGGGTGGCCAACGCGGTCCCGATGGCACCGGCGATGCCCGGCATCGTCGCCTCCTGACTGCGCTGCAGGATGTTCGCGGCCTGATCCTGATCGCGTTTTGTCAGTGCGTCGTTGGCGGCCGCCGCGAGATCGCCTGCGCTGGCATAGCGGTCGGCGGGCCTCTTGGCCATGCCGCGTGCGATCACCTGATCGAAGGCGGCCGGAATGCCGGGCCGCATCACGCTCGGCCGCGGTATCGGCTGCATCAGGTGCGACGTGATCACCACGCTGACGCTGTCGGCGGGGTAAGGCTGCGCCCCGGTCAGGCATTCGTGCAGCACGCACGCCAGCGCGTAGATGTCCGCCCGGTAGGTCACCTCGTCATTGGTGAACCGCTCCGGTGCCATGTAGGCGTATGTCCCTACGGCAGTGCCCAATTCGGTCAGCTTCTCGTCGGTTGCGGCATTGGCGATGCCGAAGTCGACCAGGTACGCGAAGTCGTCGCGGGTAAGCAGGATGTTCTCGGGCTTGACGTCGCGGTGCATGATGCCGGATTCGTGGGCGGCGTCGAGCGCCGACGCGATCTGGCGCACGATCGCCACGGCCCGGGCAGGCGTCATCGGACCGTAGTTCTTCAGGACCTTGCGCAGGTCTGTGCCGTCGATCATGCGCATGTCGACGAACATCACGCCGTCGATCTCGCCGTAGTCGTGGATCGGAACGACGTGGGGTTCCAGCAGTCGGCCCGCCGAGTGCGCTTCCCGCTGCAGCCGCTTGCGGAACACGGGATCGTGGGACACCGCCTGCGGCAACAGCTTCAGCGCGACGATGCGGTCCTTTTCGGTGTCCTCCGCCTCATAGACCTCACCCATGCCGCCCTTGCCGAGCAGTCGACGCAGCCGGTAGCGGCCGAACTCGGTGCCCACACGCGAGTCGCCTTCGGTGCCGCTCATCGGTCGCTCCTTGTCGCATTTGCCGGCGAATACACCCTAATGCCCCGGATCGTGCGTCACACCGCAAACAACTACACCTCTGGGGGCTGAACTTCGAGGACGAACTGGTGGTCGCAGATCCGGATGCGGTCTCCGTCGCACTTACCGAGTGCGAATCGACCTATGTCACAGCCATTTTCGGGCACGCTCAACCGGTATCCCGGCGGAGCGCTCGCCAGCGCAGTACGGGAGTCGACACCGATACGGCCCAGCAGCTTGCGGATGTTGGACACGTAGGAATGCAGGCTGGCGTGTGGCTCCGGGGGCGGGAACTGCTCCCACGCCGCCTCGATCAACGCATCGGTTGCGACGGGCCGGTTGCGATTGATCAGCAGCATGGCGAGCACCGCCCGCTGTTTGGGCGTACCAAGCGGCACCGGCGCACCGTCCACCCAGACCTGCAGCGGTCCCAGCACGCCGAACTCGGCACCCTTCTCGGCCATCACCGCAATTGTGACGTGCCTCGGCGGGAAGTGGTGTACACCTGAGTAGAACGTGTTCTAGTTTTGCGGCTTTCCTGGGAGGAACGACATGGGCCTTCGGGTCGTGCAATGGGCCACCGGCGGCGTCGGTGTCGCGGCGATCAAGGGCGTGCTGGAGCACCCGGAACTCGAGCTTGTCGGCTGCTGGGTGCATTCGGCGGACAAGGCGGGCCGCGACATCGGCGACCTGATCGGGACCGAGCCGCTCGGCGTCATCGCCACGGACATCATCGACGACATCGTCGCCCTTGACGCCGACGCGGTGATCTATGCACCGCTGATGGCCGATCCCGACGAGGTCGCCGCGCTGCTGCGGTCGGGCAAGAACGTCGTCACCCCGGTCGGCTGGCTCTACCCCAGCGAGCGCAGCGCCGCGCCGATGCGTGAAGCGGCACTGGAAGGAAACGCCACCCTGCACGGCACAGGCATGGCGCCCGGCGGCATCAGCGAGAAGTTTCCGCTGCTGTTCTCCGCATTCTCGACGGGCGTGACTTTCGTTCGCGCAGAGGAGTTTTCCGATCTGCGAAGCTACGACGCACCCGATGTACTCCGGCACGTCATGGGCTTCGGAGAGGTCCCCGAGAAGGCGCTGACCGGGCCGATGCAGAAGATGCTCGACAGCGGTTTCATCCAGGCCGTGAAGATGGTCGTCGCCAAGATGGGGTTCAACGCCGACCCGAAAGTGCGGGCGACGCAGGAGGTTGCGCTGGCCACCGCGCCGATCGACTCGCCGCTGGGCGTCCTCGAGCCCGGCCAGGTCGCGGGCCGCAAGTTCCACTGGGAGGCACTCGTCGACGGGGAGCCCGTCGTGCGCGTGACGGTGAACTGGCTGATGGGTGAGGAAAACCTTGATCCCGCATGGACATTCGGGCCCGGTGGCCAGCGGTACGAGATGGAGGTCCGTGGCAATCCGGACATCACCATCGCCGTCCACGGCTTCCACTCCGAGATCGGCGGTGAGGGCCCGGAATACGGCATCGTCGGCACAGCGGCGCACTGTGTGAACTCGGTGCCCGCGGTGTGCGCGGCCGAGCCGGGCATCCTGACCATGCTCGACCTCCCGCTGATCAGCGGCAAGGCGGCTCCCGGGCTCGGCTAATCTCGGGTCATGACGAAGCCGTTGGTGGTCGATCAGTCCCGCACCATAGCGATGGGCCAGGAGAGCGTGTTCGGCGACATGGTCCCGATGCCGCTGCCCGAGCTGTTCCGGCGTTGGTACGGCCCGATCCCGCCGATCAAGGAGACGCGCAACCAGACCGGCGACTGGGATGCGGTCGGCCAGTCGCGCACCGTCGTGCTGGTCGGCGGCGGCAGCATGCAGGAACAGTTGACCAGGTTCGATGCACCCCATTCGTTCGGGTACACGCTGTCCGAGGTCAAGGGTCCCCTGTCACCGTTGGTCGACCACGTCGACGGCGAGTGGATCTTCGAGCCGATCGGCGCGGGCACCAACGTGACGTGGCGGTGGACCATCTACCCGCGCAGTGGGCTCACCGCGTTCCTGCTGCCGGTGTTCGGCAAGCTGTGGAAGGGCTACGCCCGCCAGTCGCTGGAGGAGTTGTCCAGGCAGCTCGTGGGTTGACCCGTCACGGGATGCGATAGAACGGGTTCGGCAGCAGGTACGTGCGCTCGGCGAACCCGCCATCGAGGTCCGACGGCTGGTCGCCCATGTTGGCGACGATCGTGTAGCCCTCGGACTCGATCGTCTGCCGTTGCGGCGCCTTGAAGTCGGCTGCCGAAAGATAATGTGCGTCAGCAGGTTCCATGATCAAAAGGGTATAGCCGGTGTATCCGACGGCGGCCAGATTGCGTTCGGTCGCCGCGCGCTGCGACTCGGGGCGTCCGGTGATGAAGAAGATTGCCACGCCCAGGTCCTTCGCGGTGTCGTAGACATCCATCGTCGGCGGGATCACCGTCGACTGCGCACGCAGATCCCATTCCTGCCAGCCGCACGGGCCTTGCGACAGGTGGACACATGATCCACCGATGACGCGGCCGAAGTCGTCGGCTTTGATGGCTTCCCAGTTCGACAACGCAGTCTCGTCGATGTCGAAGACGACGGCTGGGCGGTTCACCCGCGGGGCTTCTTCATTGAGCCACGCAATGGCCGGCCACGCGGCCTGCTGCAGGTCGGTGAGATATGCGCCGCTGTCGTAGTAGTGCGTCGCCTCGGTTTTCAGGTCGCCGATGTTGGCCGGTTGAACCGGCGGCGGGACGATCGGGGCCGGTGGGGCAGGCGGTTCGGCGGCCGCCATCGGGGCGAAGCCGATGAATGCGGCGGCCAGTGCAGCCGCGATGCGCGCGATCATCAGAACCGGATCAACCCGCGCAGGTTGAGGCCGCTGCGCAAGTCGTCGTAGCCGGAGTTGATGTCGGACAGTGTGTACTCGCGTGTGATGAGCTCGTCCAGCATGAGTTGACCGGAGTCGTACAGGTCGAGCATCCGGAAGATGTCGATGCGCGGGTTGGATGAGCCGAAAAGCGAACCGCGGAGCTGCTTCTCGAAGAGCGTCAGATCGACCAGAGACAGGTTCACCTGCTTCTCGTCGGGGTGTGCCATCGCGGTCATCACCACGCGTCCTCGCTTGCCGACCAGGCTCAGCGCCTGCGCGACGTAGGCGCCCTCGGCGACGTCGGTGGTGACGACGCACACGTCCGCCTTCTGCCCGTGGGTCAGCCCGGTCATCAGCTTCGCGGCCTCCTCGAGCGTCGCCGCGGTGTGCGTGGCGCCGAATTCCGTTGCCCGCGTGCGCTTGTACTCGACAGGATCCAGGGCGACGATGTGCCGCGCCCTGACGATCCGGGCCGCCTGAACCGCGTTGACGCCGACACCGCCGACCCCCATCACCACCACGGTGCTGCCTGCGGTGGCCTCCCCGGTGTTGACCATGCTGCCGTATCCGGTCGTCACGCCGCAACCGACGAGCGCCGCCTTGTCCAGCGGGACACTGCGGTCGACCTTGACGACCGACGCCGTCGGCACGACGGTGTACTCCGAAAACGTTCCCAATAAACACATTTGGC
>NZ_JAVHWR010000055.1:0-9553 GCF_032159565.1 Mycobacterium sp. | reverse complement strand
ACAACGTAGCGGCTCATGTTCATCGCGGGGTCCGCGATGCGTCGTGTCGATGGCGGCAGCGGCATGCGCGCGGTGACCTTCTGCGTCCGGATGCGGGTGACCGCGATCTGCACGCCCTCGGTGACCGCCGTCGACGCCGGCGGCACCACCATGTCGTCCTGTTCCAACGGCGCTTCGGCGGCGGCCAGCAGCATTCCTACGTTGAGCGCCGCCAGGCGCCGCTCGCTGGCGACACCACCGTCGATGATGTGCACGTTCTTCGCACTGACCACTGGCAGCGCCATGCCGGCCAACGGCAATCGGCTCGCGCGAGACGCCGCAGCCGGCGCGGCGTCGCTCATAGACAGCTGCTTGAGAGCGTCGCCGACAGTCAAAGCCGTTGTCCACACCTGCCTGCTCTGTTGGCCGTCCACCGACACCTGCAGCGGCCGGGCGCGTCGCAGCACGATGGTGTCGGACTGGTGGATTGGCTGATTAGCGGCCGGATAGAGATCGTCGTGGTCACCGACGGCGAAGCCGTTGTCCCGCACCGCGTCGATCACACGCGACGTCATCGTCGACACCGTCATCGGTGAGCCGTCGACGACGAGCGTGACGATCTTGTGCGCTGCGACGGCGTAGCCGCCCGCGCAGATCAACGCCAACAAGAACGCGCCGACCAACGCGCGCTGCGCCTTCGATTTCGGAGCAGCCCGCTGGGCGGCCGCAGCCTCCGGGCGACCTTTACCCTTGCGGACCTTGGCCCGCCGACTTTCGCGTCGCCGCAAGCGCTCTGGCGACTCGTCACCGCGACTGTATTTGCCCGACGTCGCATCCTCGGCCTCATCGATCGATTCGGCCTCTGTCAGTAGGGCCCGGACCTCCTCGGCCAGAACCCTTTCCGTCTCACACCGCATGTAGCGCATCACCTGGCGTGTCGACGCGCCGGCTCGCACCCTCGTCGGGTCCAGCACGACCCGTCCCAGCCGCGCTATGCCCGCCGCACGGCACAAGGCTAACGCTTCCACGAACAGTTTCCCGAGCGCAAACGCGTGCCGTTTACGAAATCCTGCGATCGCCCGATAGTCCGGCGCCGCCCCATCAGCCAACCACCGAAAGGGCACATCATCGACACATCTGCGTTCGATCACCCGCGACGAGCACACCCCGGTGATGTAGGCGTACAACAAGATTCGCATCATCAGCCGCGGATCAAGGTCTGGCGTGGCGCGCCCAGCGTCGGACGCGGCCCGGATGGGAACGAGATCCACATGCGCGTCTACCAATTCGGCGATCAACCGGGCCGGGTGCTTGGCTGGCAGCCAGTCATTCAGCGATGGCGGCAACGATCCCTGACCCGAGCTCAACACGGGGAAGTGCTGCGCGCCACGCGACTTCGGCCTCCCGAAGTGCGTGTCTTCGCTCTGTCCGGGAGCTACCTCGGACAACCCACCACAACCGAGCTCATGAGCCTCCTATCATGCCGTCCACCCTGCCCATAGCCGAACACCACTTCCGGCGTGTCGCCGGCCCTGTGCTCGGAGAATGGTCGACCAGAAGAATGTGAAGCGGCCCTGGCGCGACGGGGTCTGCGGGCCGATGCCTCGAACCTGCGGCACGACACCATCGTGGTGCCCGACACTGGAGTCTGCGCCGCTGCCTACGCCGGGATGGTCGGTGCACGCCGCGCAGGCATGCATTGATCGGACCATTTTGGTTAGCTCGTGCAGGCGAGTTCCCGGCAGCAGGTTGATACGTCAGATGCGCGACAGCTCCGAATCACCGTTGGCGTGACTCACTCGACAAGTGGCGCGTCAGGATCGTGAGCTAGGAGCCGCATCTGCTCGCGCAGTGAACGCCGTCTCCCACCGAGCCGTCCACCACACCGCGCCAAGACGGTTCTCGAGCGTCGACGATCACGAATATCACGGGGATTTTGGGAATTTTCGGCTATGTCAGTTTGGCACGGGCAAGAGTATTGTCAGGCGAAGCGGCCGACGCGCATTGCTGTTAACCGACGTGGGTCGCCTCAGGGTTGGGGATGAGCGAGGTAGGCCGTCCATGAATCTCAAGAAAAAGCTTGCAGAAGCATCGTTCACCGCAGCGCTGGGCGTCGCGGCGTTGGGATTGGGCGGGGGTGTGGGCCACGCCGCCCCGCCCACCCAAGACTTGCCCGCAACAACGTGGCCGCAAGACGGATGGGGCGGCTGGGGCTGGGGCGGCTGGGGCTGGGGCGGCAACTGGGGCAACTGGGGCGGCTGGGGCTGGGGCGGCGGCGGCAACTGGGGCAACTGGGGCTGGGGTGGCTGGGGTCACGGCTGGGGGCACTGACCAGCCCAACTCGAGCGCATCTTCGACATCTACTTTGAGGACCCGAACAGCGACTCATGCAGGTTAGGTCCCGACGCGCGTTGTGCGCCGCCAGCCAGGACAGCCGGTAGGGACGGCCGTCGAGCCGCGATGCCGGATCACCGCTTGGTAGATACCAGCGCGCCCGGCGTCGGCGAAGAAGTCGTCGAAGAAGTCGTCGAAAAACCCTCTGCGCAAGGCGTACATCGGTCATATGGTGCAAGACGGCATCCCAGTTCTCCGCCGGCCAACCGGGTAAAAAAGTCGTCCTAACCGCGCGGACCACCTGATCGGCGAAGGGATCGCCGATCAACGGTTGATCGCGCTTGGTCGCGGCCGCCCGGTACCCCGCGACCATCGTGGCGGTGGCGCGCGCTGGTGGCCAGGCCCCAGCCCTTGTTGTCTGCTCGCCACAGGAACTCCTTCGACAAGCCACGCCCGTCGATACCAAGAGCGAACGACACGGTGGAGCGCACATGTGGCGGTCGGCGATTGCAGAATGCCAGACATCGTGGTGGGTTGGGGTGGCTGTCATTCGAGGAATTCACCGACGAAGCCGCGTCCGGTGTGACCTGTTGCACCTGGGAACGAACGAAAATGCCTGCGGAACAGTAGGATTCATCCAGTGTAAATGTGTGCTCTACTGCTTCCGCTAGCATCCGCGGGCTGGTGCTGCGGGAGCAGACAGGGCTCTCGCTTACGACGCTGTATGGCCCGCCGCCGATCTGCATGCAACCATCGCCCTACACCCTCGGCGATGCGAGCAATGGTATCCACGTCGCTGACGGTAACCTCACGAACACCCGAAGCGATAACGGTGCCGCCGGAAGCTCGAGCGCTACCCACGGAGTTCGAGGTCGCTGAGCGGTAACCCCCTCACACCTCGACGGCGTCAGGGGCTGGTCGGAGCGGCCACGTGTCCGGGACGTCCTTTAGTTGGTGACTGCCTTTGTCGGCGAACGCAATTCGGGCCGAGCACCGGCGGTGGAATCGCACCCGATACGAACAGCTGCCCACGTCATCGATACGCACCGCTGCGCACCATCGTTACCGCCGTTTTGGTCGTTCGACAGACGTGATGAAGCAGGCAGGGCTCTCGGCCTCAGCGCGGTACCGCCCGGGGTGATTCGTCGCGGTAACGGGATGCACCGACAGCCCGAAATAGAAGGCAGCACAAAACCCCCGGGAAAAGCGGTCGGGAAAATGGAAGCATCGCCAATGAAGATCATATGCGTCGGTGGCGGGCCGGCCGGGCTGTACTTCGCCATCTCGGCGAAGCTGCGCGACGCCGGCCACGACATCACTGTCATCGAGCGCGATCCCCTGGGGACCACCTACGGCTGGGGTGTCGTGTACTGGGACAACCTGCTGGACATGCTGTACGGCAACGACCCGGAGAGTGCCCGGCAGCTGCGGGCGGCCTCCATGCTGTGGCAGGAGCAGCAGATCCGGTTGCCCGGCGCGGCCACGGCATACCTGCCCGGCTACGGATACAGCCTGGGTCGGGCGGCCATGCTCGACATTCTGGCGTCGCGGGCGGCCGATCTTGGCGTCGATATCCAGCGCCCACGTGAGGTCGAGGACGTTGCTGCGGTCGCTAATGCCGATCTCGTTGTGGTGTCCGACGGCGCGAACAGCCAGATACGAACGCAGTATGCGGATCATTTCGGTACGACGATCGACGTCGGGGGCAACCCCTACATCTGGCTGGCCACCGACAAGGTGTTCGACACTTTCGTCTTCGCCTTCGAACAGACTCCAGGGGGATGGATTTGGTTCCACGCCTATCCCTCCAGCCCCGAGGTGAGCACCTGCATCGTCGAGTGCACGCCCGAAACGTGGCAGGCGCTGGGGTTCGGCGAGCTCAACAGTGAGGACAGCGTGCAATTGCTGGAGAAGATCTTCGCCACCGCCCTCGACGGTCGCTCGCTGATCAGCCGAGCCCGCGGCGAGCCCGCCCGTTGGCTGCGCTTCGCAGAGGTGAGCAACCAAAGTTGGCGGCACAACAACATCGCCCTCGTCGGCGATGCCGCGCATACCACCCATTTCACCCTCGGGTCGGGCACCAGGTTGGCGATGATCGACGCGACCGTGCTCGCGCACAGCCTGTACAAGCACGCGGAGCTCCCCGTCGCACTGCGCGAATACGACGAGCGAGGCCGCGACGCACTGCGGCCGGTCCAGGCCGCGGCGCGCACCAGCATGGCCTGGTTCCAGCGGATCGATCGCTACCTGGACCGCGGCGCGGTGGACTTCGCTTATTCGATGGCGGGCCGCAATAGTGCCCAGCCTCCGTGGCGCTACCAGATGCACCTAGCCACCCAGATACCGGTGGTGCGCCGAACACAGCGCGCGTTCTACACCGGTTTGCGACGGTACTTGGCGCGGCGGCGTGGAGAGTCGGCGGTACCCGTCCGGTGAGGGCTGCGGTGACCCACGGGCGTATGAAGAGTGGCGCTGTGCGGGCCTCTCAGATGGGCACGCTCATCGCACAGCGCCGCTAAGCAGATGCCACGCTGACTAGTGCCGCCGACACCCGCAATGTTACGTAACAAGTGCGTAAGGGAACTCACCCCGGCACGGCGGCAGCATGACTCCTAGACCGCTGACCTCTGAAAATGCAGTGCCCCCACCGGGACTCGAACCCAGACTGTGCGGATTTTAAGAACGGAAACGCGGGATCCTACTACCGGCAGAAACAGGTAGCCGAAACGGAGCATACCGCTTGCAAGACACCACATTTGCGCGTTGCCAGTACGGGCGCGGCAGGGCTCCGGTGCGGCTACAAATCGCCGCCGGTCGCGTACACGCCGCGTACACGGAGATGTTAGCTAGGGCTTGGCGAGGGGCCAGGCGGCGGCAGAGATAGCTGGCCTGGGCGCTATGCGAGACTGGTTCCAGAAAGTGACTGGAGGGATGTATATGTCGGGCTGGACGAAGGGAAGCCTCTCCACCGCTGTGAAGGCGGCCGGAGTGGCTTCGATATTGGGCTGGGTGCTGGTGCTGAGTTCGGGTCCCGCGGTGGCGGATCCGGACGCGGCTCCCGGCGACCCAGGCGTTGTCGCTGGTCCCGCCGCTGGGCAGGACCCGACACCGTTCACCGGTACGGCGCCATTCGCGCCGCCGAAGATCGCCCCTGCCAACGGCTCGACGGTGGGCGTGGGCCAGCCGATCATCATCAACTTGCCCGGGCTCGTCGATGACTCCGGCGCGGCTGAAGCTGCCGTCCACGTCTCGTCAGTCCCGCCGGTTCCCGGCAAGTTCTACTGGATGAGCCCCACGCAGCTGCGCTGGCGGCCGCTGAGCTTCTGGCCGGCCCACACCTCGGTGACCGTCGATGCGGGCGGCACGGTGTCCAGCTTCCATACCGGCGACACGCTGGTGGCCACAGCCGACGATGCCACACACCAGCTCACCGTCACCCGCAACGGGACCGTGGAGAAAACCATCCCGATGTCGATGGGTATGTCAGCCGGCGGCCACCAAACCGCCAACGGCACCTACTACGTGCAAGAGAAGATGCCCTCGGTGGTGATGGATTCCTCGACCTACGGGGTCCCGGTCAACTCGCCGAACGGGTACAAGGTGACGGTCGACCTCGCCGTTCGGTTCGACGACAGCGGCAACTTCGTACACAGCGCTCCGTGGTCGGTGGGTGACCAGGGCAAGCGCGACGTCAGTCATGGCTGCATCAACATCAGTCCCGCGAACGCAAGGTGGTTCTTCGACAACTTCGGCGCCGGTGATCCCATCATCGTGAAGAACTCCACCGGTACCTACACCAGACACGACGGCTCCAGCGACTGGCAGAGCTAGCTATTCCGACGCTTTGGCCGTCTCCGTTGCGATTTTGATTAGGGGCGCGGCGCATACGCCACCGGCATCTCGGGAGGTAAGGCAAGATCGCATGCGCGACATTGCCGACAAGGCTGACCGTGGTGGCAGCAATCAACAGCGCCCAGAAGAACCTGACCGCCCTCTGATGAGTTGTCTGCGTCGACGCGGGAGCACTCGTCACCTTCACCTCCTTTTCGGCGCAAGGTCATACGTATACGTCTGATCTGCAATTTCGACGACGATCTGGGCGCGCGCCCCCAGCCCCGATAGATACGACGCAAGAGTGCTGAGAAGCATGTCGCTCTGACGCTCCATCTTGCTGACATGCGCTTGTCCGACGCCTAGATTGGCTGCAACCTGGACCTGCGTCATACCGGCGGCTCGTCGAAGGTTCGCTAGTTCAATCACGCATCAATACTACCCGCATGGAATACTACTAACAAGGAATAATCTTTCCGAAGAAATTGTGTAGCACTGGTTCAATCCCAGTATCGCGCACCAAGTTCGACGCAGGTCAAAGGTAGTTTTGTAGACCGGAATCGGACCGCATGAACTGCATGTGAACTCGTCACGCAGGGCGCTAGCAACCCAACCGAGAGGTAGCTAGCCATGACTACTGCAACCAACCCGTACCCCGATGTCGCCTTACCTGCCGGTGCCCGCACCCTCGATACATGGCAGTCAGATGATCCGCTGGCGTACCGTGTGATCCTCGCCGCCGACCGGAAGATCACCGACCACGCACTGACCTTGTCGCCCAGCGCAATTCAGTGGGCCGACGGCACGATCGACGGCGGCCGCATCGAGCCGCCGCAGATCTTTGTGTACGACCTCGGCGAAGGTAGCCCGTTGAACAGCGACCAGGCCCGCGAACTGGCCTCTGCTCTCATCGAAACAGCCCGTGAGATTGATCAGTGGGTGACCCGATGAGCGCCCTAAAGGACTTCTCGAACGTTCCCCCTCCAGTGGGCGCCACAGACGTCAGCGATTGGGCCGACGTCGGCACACCCGATCAGTTCCGCGTCTTTGACGGGCCGCGATGGACGGTGCCCGGGCTGCGCTTTGGTTACGCCGACCAAGAGGTCGACGCCTTCATCACGATCTTCGGCACCCAGCTCGCCGACGGCACCATTGAAGGCCGGTGCATCCGATTGGGCGGTGTGCACTGGGACGACGAGTTGTGCAGTGAAACCGCCCGCATTATCGGGCGGTCACTGCTTGAGGCGGCCGACGAGCTGGACCGAGTGAAAGTGAGCGGCGAATGACCACAACCGAACGGCAGCCCCTTCCGCCCATCGCGTGCACGCCGTGGTGCCGCTACGGGGACGGCCACCCCGGCCACTACTTCGCCTCGGACCAAACCTGCTACGGAGAACAGCACCTCACCCCAACAGGCCACAACGAACACGACCATTTAGCGGTCATGGCACACCGTCACGGCATCGACGCAACCCCCAATGTGTGTGTCAACGTCTGCGTCCGAGACGTCGATGTCGACGGGTATCTCACCGTGACGCAGGCGCGGCTGCTCGCCGAGTCGCTGCTGGCGAGTGCGAAGGAAGTGGAGGGAACAGGATGACGGTCGGCGCCGTCTGACTTATCGGCTCCCCCTCGGCCCGCCACCCGACACCCACAGGTGGCGGGCCGAGTCTGTGAATGACGAAGCCCCCCGCTGCCTGAACGGGCACCGCAGCGCCAGGGAGTGCATTCCCCTGAGTGCCGCCTGAGGCTGCGCACCAGATTGCCTGGAATTTGGCTGTACGCCGGAGTACAACTCTGTCAGTTAGCTGGGCGTTGACCTGACGTATGGCGGCAGATCGCGGCAGCTAACTATTTGCCGACGCAAACAACGGGGCGTCAATTTGCATTCATCAAACTGATCTTGAAGGTCAGCGGCTAGTCTTCGAACAACACTGGCCGCCAAGAGGCCGTGATCCAGGGGAGGGAAGCAAACAATGGGCGCTATGACTACTACTATTCGCGGACTTGCCGTCGGCGCTGTCCTTGCAGGCTGTGCAATCGGATTGGCCAGCCCGGCGTCGGCCGAACTAACTGACGGCACCTACCAGATGACGTACTTAGTTGACCCGGGGCCACCAGACACTATCGTGATCACTTCGTGTGGCGCCGGCTGCAAACACTGGCAAATGAACGGGCCATATACGGCTGTGGAGTATCACTTACAGGGAGACACCTGGACCGCTCCGTCGCCGGACGGCCCTATGACGGTCGACAACAATACTCTTGCTGGATCGACCGGCTTCTGGGCTTATCAGTTGACCAAGGTCGGTTGACGCGACAGGACACGGGAGGCCCGGACAGGTACGCCCAGGACTTCCCTCCCCCTGCTTGATGAGGCTGCGTCGTGCGGCTCGCTGCCCAGAGCCGCCACCCAACTCCCACGGGTAGACGGGCCGGAGTGACTTCTAAGAGCGTTCCAGAAGGCGAGTCAGCGTGGCCTCGAAGGTCTTCCGCCACTGTGGGACCACGACCGCCGGGTTGACGTAGCCCGGAAAGGGCTGCGGGCCGCCAATCATGCTGCTTCTAGCCGACCATTCCCACTTGCCATTCGCGCGGATGGTGATGGCCAGCCCGTCGGTGAGAAAGACTACGTAATATTTGGGCGAGAATCGATTGGCGCCTAGATGCTGCTGTCGTGGTTTGAGCCCAAGTTTTCGCGCGGCCTCAATGAATTCCTTGACGAGGGGTTCGATGAGGGCGACGGTGTGCGCCTGCACGTCTTGTTGTGTCGTTTGTCGCTGTTGCGCGTGTTGCCGTTGCTCGCTGAGCCGCCGCTGCGCGTCTTCTGCCATCCCCACGGATACGGATTATGCACTGTCGGTAGCCCCGCCGCAGCGAACCCAGGTTCACTCGATGACGCGACGTTTGCCCGCAACCGAAAGCTCCAAGGTGTCGGTGCTCGTCGCTACTGTCGCCGCTCATGAGCAACGCAGCGCCCTGGGCCTCAACAGCAGGCAACAAATTCCCACGGCACCGCCACCTAAGCAGGTCGCAAAATTCACTTACCTCGAAGGTCCAGCGGCAGTGCGGATTACGGGCCGGTCGGTCGCCGGAGGGCAAATCGCGGTAAATGCTTTCTTGCATCATCAAACGTGCGGTTCTCGTCCGTCCGAATTCCACTCGATCACCGCATACGCACTAACTGGTTTCGGAAAATGTCGTTGTTGACTCCGGTGACGTAGAAGACCTCTTGAAAAAAGTTTCCGAACATGGCTTCAATGAGCCTGGCGCTCAATCGATTCTGGTATGCAATCCCCAAGAGGGAGAGTCGACAACTGCAGCTCAGGAGCCGAGTGCGGCCGCCGAACCGCCATACGGGCGGGACCGGTGGCACCGACGTGGCAGGCCATTTCGGTTTGCGGCCATG
>NZ_JAVHWR010000168.1:0-20999 GCF_032159565.1 Mycobacterium sp. | reverse complement strand
ACCGACGGTCACCAGGACGCCGAGTTCCTCGTGGAGTTCGCGCGCCAAACCGTCGGCGTCGCTCTCCCCCGGCGCAACCTTGCCGCCCGGCAGTTCCCACAGGCCCGCGAGCTCCGGTGGGCGTTCGCGCTGCGCCACCAGCAGCGCCGAACCCGCGATGAGCGCGCCCGCGACGACGATCTGGTTTGGCATCGCGGCTGACGGTATACCGTCGAGATATGGCTGTGTTATCGGACGAACAAGTGGACGCGGCACTGCCCGACCTCAACGGCTGGGAACGCAAGGACGGCGCGTTACGCCGGTCGATCAAGTTCCCCGCGTTCCTCGACGGCATTGACGCCGTGCGCCGCGTGGGCGAACACGCCGAGCAGAAGGATCATCATCCCGATATCGATATCCGCTGGCGGACAGTGACTTTCGCGCTCGTCACGCATTCCGAGGGCGGCATCACGGACAAGGATGTGGAGATGGCTCGGGAGATTGACGGGATGTTAGAAGGGTAGGCCCAGTAGACGCAACCCACGCCAGCGTCACCAACGTCGCCACAATGTAGATCAATCCTGCCCAGGCCAGATACCAGGGCCTGCTGATCTCCCAGATCGTGGGTTGGGCGAAGCTGAGCAACCACGGCACGCCGACGATCGTCAGCGCCAGCCAGCCCCAGCCCAGGATGCGCGCACCACGCAGGCGTCGCAGCGGCCCGTGCAGTAACCAGATCATCAGCGGCAGCACCCAGACCCAGTGGTGTGTCCACGAAATCGGAGACAGCAGCAGTCCGAACAGCTGTACCACCACGATCCGGCCCAGCCGGTCATCCCCGGTCGTCGCCCGCCACGCCAGAAACGCCAGCACTGCGGTGACGACGAGCGCCGCCACCACGATCGGCCCGTAGCCGGCGTCGTGACCGAGGATCCGCGAGATGCCGCCGCGCCACGACTGATTGAACGACGTTCCGATCGGCCCCACCCTGCTGGCATCACCGAGCAGTTCGGTGAAGTAGTGACGGGCTTGGTCCCCGACCACCAAGGCTGACACTCCGATCGTCGCCAAAAACACGACTGCGGAGAACACCACCGTTCCCCAGCGCCGCGCCCCGAGAAAGTAGAGCCCGCTGACCGCCGGCGTCAGCTTCACTCCCGCCGCGAGCCCGACCAGCAACCCGGAGATCCACCACCTCGTGTTGTAGACGGCGTACAGCACAGCCAATACCAACAGCACATTGATCTGGCCGTAGTCGAACGTGCTGCGCAGCGGTTCGAGCCAGATACCGACGGCGGTCCACAGGATCGCGACGCGCCGGCTCGTCGCGAACTCGTCGGTGACGGGCAGCAACCGCTGGCTGATGCGCACCACGCCGTAAAGCGCCGCGACGATGCCCAGCTGCCACGCGAAGGCGACGAGCCCGAACGGCAACAGATGCAGCGGATAGAACACGACGGCGGCGAACGGCGGATAGGTGAACGGCAGCGGGAAGTCCGGCGTCTGATCGGCGTACACGTAGTCGTACAGCGTTCCCGGGTCGTCCAAGGTGGCTGCACCGCCGACGTACACGTGCAGGTCGACGAAGTTCGCGCCGTTGGGCACCAGATACGTCCACGCCAGCCGCACGGCGATGCTGATCAACAGCAGCCATGGCGCGGCAGCCGCCAATCGCGCTGGCAGCCGCGCGACTGTCTTCGCGGGTGTGGCTTCTATTCGACCGACTCTAGCGATCGGTAACCGATTGCCCTCGTCTCAATAACGGTTGCATAAATGCCACACGTGTCACTTGAGTCACAGCAGTAACAAACTAGTTTCGGGTTCAGGCCTTCGCCGTCCAACGATTGGGAGAACCATGAACCGCACTCGGAAACTGTTTGTCTCGTCCATAATCGCCGCCGCGGGCGCGGTCTCTGCGCTGTCGCTCAGCGCGACCGCGGCCGCAGATCCGGTTCCGCCGGCCCCGGTGGACCCCGGCTCCCAACTACTCACCCAGCTCGGGACCGTCGGTTCCGCCGCGCCGATGTTGATGCAGACCCTCGCGAAGGCCATGTCCGGCACCGCGGCACCGGCCGCTGCTCCTGCGACGCCTGCAGTGCCTCCTCCTGGCAGCGCCACCGCATCGCTGACGCTGCCCGAGGTGCCCACGCTTCCGGCCTCCGCTGCGCAGGCCGCTCCCGCTGCCGTTCCCGCCGCCGCACCTGCGGCCGCCGCTCCGGCGAACGCGCTTTCGTCGCTGACCTCGGCGCTTCCGGCACCGCTATCCAACACCGGAGGACTGGCCCAGTTGCTTCCGAGCGGACTTTCGCTGCCGGGTCTGACCGCGCCTGCGGCACCTGTCACGGCAGCCACCGCACCCCTCGCTACGGCGCCCGCGTTGGCCGCACCCGTGGCAGCACCCGTCGCAGCGGCGCCCGCGGCTGCGGCACCTGCGGCGGCGGCGGCCCTTCCGGCCTTCCCGTCCGCGTCGGTGCTCAGCGCCTTGCCGTGATCTGAAAAGCCAGCCCACCCCTTCGAGCGTTTTGGGAGAACCATGTCAGCCACCAGGAAGCTGCTCGCCAACGCCGCCGTCGCAGTCGGCGCGTCAACGGCACTGCTGTTGGGAATGACGGGTACCGCCAACGCCGAGCCGGTCGCACCGCTGCCGATCGATGCCACGCAGGCACCGGGCATGTCAGCGATGCAGGACCTCAGCCCGGCGATTCAGAAGGCGGCCGCCGATCCGTACAACGCCGTGTCGACGCTGATGGCGGCGGCGGCGGCGTTCACCGGTAACTCGGCGGCTCCCACGGACTCAAAGAACATGGCGTCGGCTGTCAACAGCTTCGTCGCCCAGCCCGCTGCCGCGCATGTGCCCGCGCCGGGTGCGGCGCCGGGCGCGGAGGCGCATCTGCCTGCCGGCGTGGATCCCGCCCATGCCGTCGGGCCGGCGCCAGACGCCCTTGCTGCCCCCGCTCCGGAGGCCGCAATGGTTGCCGATGCGGCTCCGGCACCGGAGGCGGCACCCGCACCCGCGCCGGGTCCGGACGGCGCGCCGGCCCCCGAGGCCGCCGCGAATCCGCAGTTCGGTCCCGACGCGCCGACGACGCAGGACTTCCTGTACCCGTCGATCAGCAACAGTTGCCTGAAGGACGGTGGAAATGTTCTGGCGACCGCGATCTCGGTGGCCGGGCCCGCCAAGATTCCGGCGCCAGGACCCGCAGCGGGTCAAACGGCGTACGTATTCACCGCGATCGGCACCCCGGGCCCGGCGGCCGAGCAGAAATTGCCGCTGAACGTCACGTGGGTCAACCTCACCACCGGCAAGTCAGGTAGCGCCACCCTCAAGCCGCGCTCCGACATCAATCCCGAGGGACCCACAACGCTCTCGGTCATCGCCGACACGGGCTCGGGCAGCATCATGTCGACGATCTTCGGCCAGGTGACCACCACCGAGAAGCAGTGCCAGTTCATGCCCACCATCGGCTCGACGGTGGTGCCCTGAGTTACCTCAGTAGGCCATGAAGAGGATGGCGTCCCGGTCGTATTCGCGGCCGGGATGCTGCTCGGAAAGATGCTTTTGCGCCTTCTCGACGAGATCGTCCTCGTCCGAACCGGTGATGGACTCCCCGCAGGGACAGTTCAAGTGGGTCTTCATCTCTCTACGATCCCACAGTCAAGATGGACGGCATGGAGATATACGACGTCATGCGCACCACGGGTGCGGTTCGCGAGTACACCGGCGACCCTTTGTCCGACCAGGTCCTTGAACGCATCCTCGACAACGCGCGGTTCGCGCCGAGCGGTGGCAACCGGCAGGGCAACCACGTCATCGTCGTCCGGGACCCGAAGACACGCGAGGATCTCATCGACTGCACGATCCCCGGAGCCAAGCGCTATATCGCTCAGCTGCGCAACGGGGAGGGGCCGTGGAACCCGTTGCGGCCGTGCGGAGTCGACGCCGAGACGATCGACGCCGTGGAAGTTCCGCGCCAATCGCCGCTGCGCAACGCCGAGGTGGTGCTGGTGGTGTGCGTCGACCTCAACGTCGTCGCGGCCTTCGACCAACACCTGGACCGCGTCGGCCTGATCGCCGGCGCCTCGGTGTACCCGTTCGCATGGAACATCCTGCTGGCCGCGCGCAACGAGGGCTTCGGCGGCGTGCTCACCACCGCCGCGGTGGCCGAGGAGCCGCGCGTGAGACAACTGCTCGGAATACCGGATGACTACGCGGTCGCCGCTCTGCTGCCGATCGGCAAACCCGTCAAGCAGGTCCGCAGGCTGACGCGCAAACCCGTCGCCGACTTCGTCACCAAGGAGCGTTTCGACGGCGCGCCTCTCTAGCGCCTATTTCTTGGCCGCCTTGGCCGCCTTGGCGGGCCCCTTCCCCCGGTCGCTGCGCTCCTGCCCCTGGGCGGCCTTCATCTGCTTCTTGTGCGACCGCACCTTCTGCAGCGATCCGGCGTCGACGATGTCGGCGACCGAGAGATGGGTGCCGGACTTTCCGTAGTCGCCCGCTGCCTCGCGCCAGCCCTTCGGCGTCACGCCGTACTGTTTGCCCAGCAGCGCCAGGAAGATTCGCGCCTTCTGATCGCCGAAACCGGGCAACTCCTTCAGCCGCCGCAGCACTTCGGCCCCGTCGGGTTCGCCCGCCGCCCACACCGCAGGCGCGTCGCCGTCGTAACGGTCGACGATGATCTGCGCCAGCGCCTGGATTCGTTTTGCCATCGATCCCGGAAACCGGTGGACGGCAGGCCGTTCCGAACACAGCGCAGCGAACTTGTCCGGGTCGTAGTCGGCGATTTCACGGGCGTCGACGCCGCCCATGCGGTCCGCGATCTTCTTCGGGCCTGCGAACGCCACCTCGAGCGGAATCTGCTGGTCGAGCACCATGCCGACGAGCAACGCGAATGGGTTGGACTCCAGCAGGGCATCAGCGGCCGGATCCTGAACAAGCTGCAGTTTCGCCACGGCGACAGTGTAGATCGGCGGTTTGGTGGCGCGAACCGCCGGGAACTCACTCCTGTGAGCTAGGTCTCAGTATGCTGTGAGCTGCACAATTAAACATCGAGGTCAGGAGTCCGCGTTGTCCGATACCGACCTTCCGCCCGCGACGGCCGAATCGTCAGCGAGTGGTATTGATTTCGTCGCTGTGCATGCGAGTCCGGAGTTCCAGGAACTGCGGGACAGGCTGCGCCGCTTCGTCTTTCCAATGACTGCAGTGTTTCTCCTCTGGTACTTCGCCTACGTGATGCTCGGCGCGTTCGCCCATGACTTCATGGCCACCAAGGTCTGGGGCAACATCAACATCGGCATCCTGATCGGTTTGGGACAGTTCGTGACCACCTTCCTGATCACCTTCATCTACGTCCGGTTCGCGAACCGCGAACTCGACCCGCGCGCAGCAGCCATCCGGGCCGAGCTGGAAGGCCACGCAGCATGAGAATCGAAATCCTCGCCGCCGAAGGCGAGATCGTAGGAAACCCCGTCGCCAACATCGGGATCTTTTTGCTGTTCGTCGCGGTGACGCTGTTCATCGTGATCCGGGCCAGCAAGAAGAATGCAACCGCAGCCGAGTTCTTCACTGCCGGGCGGTCTTTCACCGGACCGCAGAACGGCATCGCGATCTCGGGTGACTACCTGTCGGCAGCCAGCTTCCTCGGCATCGCCGGTGCGATCGCCGTCTATGGATAT
Source organism: Mycobacterium sp. (assembly GCF_032159565.1). Classification (GTDB taxonomy): domain Bacteria; phylum Actinomycetota; class Actinomycetes; order Mycobacteriales; family Mycobacteriaceae; genus Mycobacterium. The sequence continues at coordinate 15,347 of NZ_JAVHWR010000168.1, read as the reverse complement.
GACGGCTTCCTGTACTCCATCGGCTTCCTGGTCGCCTGGCTGGTCGCGCTGCTCTTGGTCGCCGAGTTACTGCGCAACGCAGGCAAATTCACCATGGCCGATGTGCTGAGTTTCCGGCTCAAGCAGCGTCCGGTGCGGCTCGCCGCAGCCCTCACAACACTTGCCGTGTGCCTGTTCTACCTGCTGGCCCAGATGGCCGGCGCCGGTGGGCTGGTGGCCTTGCTGCTCAACATCACCAGCGATATCGGCCAAGCTCTCGTGATCGCGGTGGTCGGATTGCTGATGATCGTTTACGTCCTCATCGGCGGTATGAAGGGCACGACGTGGGTGCAGATCATCAAGGCCGTCCTGCTGATTGGCGGTGCCGCCCTGATGACGGTGTGGGTGCTGGCCAAGTTCGGCCTCAACTTCTCCGAAATGCTCGGCGCGGCCCAGTCGGCCGTTTCGAGTTCGACCACCGAAGCCGTCGCCAAGCGCGACGTCCTCGCCCCCGGCGCTCAGTACGGCGCGAACCTGACGTCGCAGATCAACTTCGTCTCGCTGGCGCTGGCGCTGGTGCTCGGTACCGCGGGTCTTCCGCACGTGCTGATGCGCTTCTACACCGTGCCCACCGCCAAGGAGGCCCGTCGATCGGTGGTCTGGGCGATCGTCCTGATCGGCGCCTTTTATCTGTTCACCTTGGCGCTCGGATACGGTGCGGCGGCCCTCGTCGGACCCGATAAGATCCTCGCGGCTCCCGGCGCCCAGAACTCCGCGGCGCCACTGCTGGCTTTCGAACTCGGCGGCGTGGTGCTGCTCGGCATCATTTCGGCGGTGGCGTTCGCGACCATTCTCGCGGTGGTCGCCGGTCTGACCATCACCGCGGCGACGTCATTCGCGCACGACATCTACGCCAGCGTGCTGAAGAACCACGACGTGACCGAGAGCGAGCAGGTGCGGGTATCCCGCCTCACGGTTGTAGTGATCGGCATCCTCGCGATCCTGCTGGGCATCCTGGCCGCCGAGCAGAACATCGCCTTCCTGGTGGCGTTGGCATTCGCAGTGGCGGCCGCCGCCAACCTGCCGACCATCCTCTACTCGCTGTACTGGCCGCGCTTCAACACCCGCGGCGCGCTGTGGAGCATGTACGGCGGGCTGATCTCGACGATCGTGCTGATCATCTTCTCGCCCGCGGTTTCGGGCGCGAAGACCGCGATGATGCCGAACGTGGACTTCGCCTGGTTCCCGCTGGCCAACCCGGGCATCGTGGCGATCCCGCTCGCTTTCCTGCTGGGCATCGTCGGCACGCTCACATCGTCCGATCGTGGCGACCCCGAGATCAATGCGGAGTTCGAGGTGCGGGCACTCACCGGCGTCGGCGCCGAGAAGGCGGTCACAGCAGACTGATCTGGTGGAATAGAGCAGGTGGCCGAACCGCTGAAGTCCCACATGCTCGAAACCTCGCTCAGGATTCGCTATGCCTTCGTCCTGCTTGCATACGCTTTTGCGGCGATTATGGTCGGCACGACACTGCCGACGCCGATGTACGCGCTGTACGCCGATCGCATGCATTTCGGCGTGCTGACCACCACGGTCATTTACGCGACGTATGCGTTCGGCGTGCTGTTCGCACTGCTGGCCTTCGGGCGGTGGTCGGACGCCATCGGCCGCCGACCGGTGCTGCTGGCGGGCACCTTCTTCGCGCTCGTCAGCGCCGCAGTGTTCCTGGCCGCCGATTCCGTGCCGCTGCTGCTGGTCGGCCGAGTGCTGTCGGGGTTGTCGGCAGGCATCTTCACCGGCACGGCCACCGCTGCCGTCATCGAAGCGGCGCCACCGCACTGGCGCAACCGCGCTGCCGCGGTGGCGACGGCCGCCAACGTCGGCGGTCTCGGCGGTGGCCCGCTGCTGGCAGGGCTGCTGGTCCAATATGCGCCTCAGCCGCTTCATCTGACATTCATCGTGCACATCGGGCTGGTTCTGCTGGCCGCGGTGGCGGTCCTCGTCGTACCGGAAACATCGGAGCGCACGGGCAGCCTTGGGTTGCAACGGCTTGCCGTACCGCCAGAGGTTCGTGCCACGTTCACACTTGCGGCCATCGCCGCATTCGCAGGCTTCGCGGTAACGGGACTGTTCGCCTCGATTGCACCGGCGTTTTTGTCCGGCGTCGTCGGCATCACCAACCATGCGGTGGCAGGCGCCGTCGCGTCCGCCGTGTTCATCGCCTCGGCGGTGACCCAGTTGTTCGCGGGCCGGATCGCACCGAAGCGCGCGTTGGTTCTCGGCAGCGCGATCCTCATTGTCGCCATGGTGATACTCACTGTCGCACTGCAGCTTTCGTCACTATGGGGGCTGATCGCTGCCGCAGTCGTCGGCGGTGTCGGCCAAGGCGTCTGCTTCAGCCGCGGCCTGGCGGCAGTCTCCGAGCTCACCCCGCCGGGCCGACGGGCCGAAATCAGCTCCGCGTACTTCGTCGTGGCCTACGTGGCGATCTCGCTGCCGGTGATCGGCGAAGGTCTGGCGGCGCGGGTGTGGGGTCTGCGCACCGCCGGGGTCAGCTTCGCGGTTGCCGTCGCGGTACTGGCGATCGTCTGCCTCGTGGCGATCATGGTCCGCGAACGCAGGCTGACCACGACCGAGATCTGAGTGCTTCTACTCACACACTCACGCGCGGGTCGCGCCTAGATTTGCGGCATGCCCACCCTCAGGCGACCACGAGCGAGGACCGCAGCGACTGGGCGCCGAGGCACGGCCGTTGCCGTACTGTTTCCCAGCCCGGCTGAGGTCGAGGCGAACACGCCCGCATCGCGGGACCGTGCCATCGACGTCATCCGGATCGTTTCATTGGTCGGCGTGGTCGTCGGACACACGATCATGGCGACGAGCATCATCCGCGACGACGTGCTTTTCTGGAGCAACCTGCTCACCGCCTCCGTCGTCTTCCAGGCGCTGACCTGGGTGTTCCAGATCATGCCGCTGTTCTTCTTCGCGGGTGTCGCGGCGTGCGTCGACCCTCCCCCACAAGCGGGTGGGCCCCCAGCTTGCGAGGGGAGTGCCCCCAGGCACACCGGCGACAGCTGGGGCAACTGGCTGATGCGCCGCTGCACCCGGCTGTACCGGCCGGTGTTCTACTACCTCGCGTTCTGGATCTCTGCACTGGCGATACTGCGCTACTTCCTGCCGGAGCACGTCTACGAACCGGTCGCCGGGATCTCAATCCAGCTGCTGTGGTTCCTCGGCGCGTATGTGCTTGTGCTGGCGGCTGTTCCGCTGCTGACCCGCATCACCACCACCGCACGTCTGTTCGGCGCCGTCGCGGGAACGTATGCGCTCATTGCGGTCGTCGACGCGGTTCGCATCAACGTCGACGGGCTGCCCGCCTTGGGCTATCTAAACCTGGTCGCCTGGTTGATCCCCGGCATGCTGGGCGTCGCCTACCGTCGGCATCTTCTCGCAGGCCGCGCGGCCCTGATGCTCGCCGCGGTCATGTTCGTCGTCAACCTGTCGCTGATGTGGGTGGGGCCCTACGAACTCAGCCTCGTCGGTATCGAGACCCAACAGCTGAAGAACATGACACCGCCGTCGCTGCTGTTGGCGGGTCACGCGATCATTCTGTGCACGTTGGCTATTGCAGCCGCGCCCGCGATCGCGCGGTGGGCGAAGCGGCCACGGGTGTGGTGGCTGGTCGCCATCGGCAACTCCGGGGCGATGACGCTCTACCTGTGGCACATCCCCGCGCTGCTAGCCATGCACCTGGTCTTCGACTACCTGGGCCATCCGCGCTACGACCCGAGCGCTGCCGGCTTCACCGCGCTCAGCATCCTGCAACTGGTGATCATGGCCTGGCTCGTGGCGACGGTGTTCGTCGCGCTGCGGCCGTTGGAGAACAATCCGCTGCCGCTGTGGGACGGCGGCTTCGTGTCCGCCCCCGGTTCACGCGGTGCGGCGGTGGGTGCCCTGCTGTGCGTGGCGGGCGCGGCGACGCTGGCGTCGGTCGGTTGGGGCCTGAAGGACCAGGGGCTCTACTGCGTCGCGGTGATGCTGGCGGCGCTGATCGCGGCCAGATCGTTGGCCGGTGACCGGCCCGTCACCACTCAGCGGGTCTGCGCGGCCAGCCTGCCAGCCAGCACGAGGTAGGTGGCGCCGAAGCTGCGCCGCTCCTCGCGGCAGTTCGCTAACCGCTCTTGCGACGGAACTCCCGCCGGCTCTCGAGCGGTCCGTGCGCCTTCGGTTGCTTGTTCCCGCCGTCTTTGTGAGCGGCACCGCCCGCCGACTTCGCGTTCTTGCGCTCCAGCGCTTCCCGGAACTTCTTCTTGTTGTCGTCTTCCGGTGCTTCAGCCATAGCCGCAGCTTAGCGCGACCCGTCCGGCCCCGTCGCTGCCTCTTGCCCGGCCTCAGCGCATGCCGGGCGGCATGCCGTACAGGTGCGAGATCGGCAGCGTCATCACGACCCTGCGGTCGTCGACCATGGCCCGCCGGTAGTCGTCCCAGTCGGGATGCTCACCGGCGATGTTGCGGTACAGGGCAATCAGCGCCTCGACGGTGTCGTCGTGCGGGGATGCGGCGGGCGGAGTCAGGATCGCGTTTCCCTCGGCCACCGCATACGACCAGCCGTCGTCACTGCTGACATGCAGCGACGCCCGCGGGTCACGGCGCAGGTTACGGGTCTTGGCCCGCGGTTCGGTGATCGACGCCTGGATGGCGAGGTTCCGCGGGTCGAAGTGGTAGGAGATGTTGGACAGCTGCGGCCTGCCATCCCGCTTGATGGTGGCCAGCACGCCGAGCGTGTTGTTGCTGATCACCGCGAGCAGCTTGTCGTCGAAGACCTGGCGTGCCATACCTTGAGCCTACGTCGGCCAGAGCCGGGGCCACCGCTGTTCGAACCTACTATGAGCGAATGGCGGTAATCAGCGGTGACACCCTGGAAGGCGTCTCGGCGACCACGCTGTGGACCCTGCACAACCGCGGCACCGAGGCGAAGCGGTCCGACGGGGTGATCCGCGACCCGTGGGCCGTCGCGTTGCTGGACTCGATCGCCTACGACTACCTGAAGTTCGGCAAGCCCAACCAGTCGCACGGCCTGCGGGCGGCGGCGTTCGACGGGGTGATGCGCGACTATCTGACCGCACATCCGAGGGCGGCGGTGGTGGCCCTGGCCGAAGGGTTGCAGACCAGTTTCTGGCGTCTGCACGCCGCAGGCTGCACCGACGAATTGACCTGGTATTCCATCGATCTGCCGCCGATGATGACCCTGCGCGCGCAATTGCTTCCGCACGACGACCGCATCGTCCCACTCGGCCAGTCGGCGCTCGATCACAGCTGGATGGACCGGGTGGACGACTCGCATGGGGTCTTCATCACCGCCGAGGGTCTGCTGATGTATCTGCAACCCCACGACGCCATCGCGCTGATCCGCGAATGCGCCGCTCGCTTCCCCGGCGGCCGGATGATGTTCGACAGCATCCCGCCGTTCTTCAGCCGCCGAACGCTGAGAGGCGTCAAGCTCTCTGACCGCTATACGGCGCCGCGAATGCCGTTCGGGATGTCACCCGACGACGCCCTTGCGCTGGCCGACACCGTTCCCGGCGTCCGCACTGCGCGCGACATCATGCTGCCGCCCGGTCGCGGACTGTGGAAGGTGGCCGCGTGGCCGCCGCTGGACCGGATCGGCCTAATGCGCCGCGTCCGGCCCAGCATCACGCTGCTGGAGTTCGACCGGTGACCCGATACGCCGCGTTCCTGCGCGGAGTGAACGTCGGCGGGGTCAACCTGAAGATGGCCGAGGTGGCCGCCGCGCTGGAGAATGCCGGCTTCACGAACGTCAAGACCATCCTGGCGAGCGGTAATGTGTTGCTGGACAGCAAATCTGGTGTCGACACCGTTCGCAAGAACGCGGAGAAGGCGTTGCGCGACGGGTTCGGCTACGACGCCTGGGTGCTTGCCTACGACATTGACACCGTGAAGGCGATATCCGACAAGTACCCGTTCGAACGCGAAGTCGAGGGGCGCCACAGCTACGTCACCTTCGTCACCGACCCCGACGTCCTCGACGAACTGGCCGCACTCGCCAAGGACGCCGGTGCGGACGAGAAGATCAAGCGCGGCAAGGGCGTCATCTACTGGCAGGTCCCCAACAAGGGCACCCTGGACACCACGATCGGCAAGACGATGGGCAAAAAGCGCTACAAGTCGTCGACCACCACCCGCAACCTGCGCACAATCGACAAGGTTCTGAAATGAGCAAGGCAGACGGCTCCGCGCTGACCGGGGTCTCCGAGACGGCGCTGCTCACGCTACTGGTGCGGGCCACCGAAGCGCGCAGGCCGGACTCGTTGATCGACGACCCGATGGCGATCAAGCTCGTCGACGAGATCGCCTTCGACGGAGCGAAGTTCGGCTTCACCCGCCGCCAGGACATGGCTCTGCGGGCGCTCACCTTCGACAAGTACACCCGTCGCTACCTGCTCGACCATCCGTCGGCGACCGTCGTGGCGCTGGCCGAAGGGCTGCAGACCAGCTTCTATCGGCTGGACGCATCGGGTATCGGCGACCAGTTCCGTTGGTTGACCGTCGATTTGCCGCCGATCATCGAGCTACGCGACCGGCTGTTGCCGCACTCGGACCGGGTCTCGATGGTCGCGCAGTCCGCTCTGGACTTCAGCTGGATGGATACCGTGGATGCCGCCGATGGCGTATTCATCACCACCGAGGGCCTGCTGATGTATCTGCAGCCCGAAGAGGCACTGGGCCTGATCGCCGAATGCGCCGCGCGATTCCCCGGCGGGCAGCTGATGTTCGACTTGCCGCCGATGCTTTTCGCTTCGTGGATAAGGCGCGGTTCACGCACATCGCTGCGCTACCGAGTGCCGCCGATGCCGTTCACGCTGTCGCCGTCCGAGGTCGCAAACCTGGTCAACACCGTGCCCGGCATCCGGGCCGTGCATGATCTGCCGATGGTGCCGGGCCGCGGCAAAGTGCTCAATTCGTTGATGTGGACATTGCAGCGGGTTGCGCTGCTCGACTCGGTCCGGCCGATCGTCGCCCTGCTGGAGTTCGGCTAGCACTAGCCGAACGCCGCCTCCACGTACTTGAGCGCCTCACCCTTCTGGATGCCGAGCGCCTTGGCGGCCGTCGCGTAGGTGTGTGCGGCAGTAGCCATCGCCGCATCGGCCGGATCAGTGCGGGCGACGAATGTGCCGAAGCGACCGCGCGTTTCGAGGATTCCCGCCGATTCCAGCTCGCGATACGCACGGGCCACGGTGTTCACCGCCATGCTCAGTTCCGCCGCGAGCTCGCGCACCGTCGGCAGCCGCGTGCCCGGTGGCAGCCGGCCATTTCGGATCCCGTCGATGATCTGACTCCTGAGCTGGTCGAACAACGGCCTGCCGGCCCGCGGATCAGCCTGAACCCATTCCCCCAAATCGGTCACGTGCTCAGTATCGCGCATGGCGTTACTTTGGTGAGGTGCAATTGACGGTGCTCAGCGGAGCAGGTATCTCCGCCGAGAGCGGGGTCCCGACGTTTCGCGACGTCGAGACGGGTCTGTGGGCCAAGGTCGACCCGTACGAGATCTCGAGTGCACAGGGCTGGCAGCGGCATCCGGAGAAGGTCTGGGCGTGGTACCTGTGGCGGCACTACATGATGCAGTCCGTCGAACCGAACAACGGTCACCGGGCGGTTGCGGCGTGGCAGGATCACGCCACCGTGCACGTCGTCACCCAGAATGTCGATAACCTGCATGAACGCGCCGGCAGTCAGCGGGTCTACCACCTGCACGGCAGCCTTTTCGAATTCCATTGCGACCGTTGTCAACGCGAATACACCGGGGCCCTGCCCGAGATGCCCGAACCCGTCGAGGCGGTGGCGCCGCCGGAATGCCAGTGCGGCGGCCTGATCAGGCCCAATGTGGTGTGGTTCGGCGAAGCGTTGCCCGATGACGCCTGGCAGAAGTCGGTGGATGCGGTCAGCAGTGCCGACGCGGTCATCGTGGTTGGCACGTCGTCGATCGTCTACCCCGCCGCGGGCCTTCCCGAACTGGCGCTGGCCAAGGGCATTCCGGTGATCGAGGTCAATCCCGAGCGCACACCGCTGTCTGACGCCGCGACGGCGACGGTTCGGGAGCTTGCTGCGACCGCTCTGCCGACGCTGCTGCAGCGCCTCCCCTTGCTTCTCGGCTAATTGCGATTTCGGCGCGCTCATCGACGCTGAGCGCACGACAGCGCGCCGAAATCGCTAGACGACGGGCCTGACCCCGCGGCCGATGGTGTACTCCGCGACCGGCGTCGGGAACCACGCCGGCATGGCCGGCGCGCGACGCGCGTCCTGCACCGCGAAGCCCGCTCCGACGATCGACGCTTCGGTGTCGCGATGGGTGTGGCAATTGCCCATCAGGCGCGGCCACACCGTTGCGTCGGCGACCTTCTGTAGCCGTCCGCGCAACCCGGTGCTTCCGACATGCTCGAGGAAGCGCAGCTCGCCGCCGGGCCGGACGAGCGAGAAAAGTTGTCGCAGAACACTGTCCGGGTCGTCGATCGAGCAGAGCACCAGAGAGCACACGACGGCGTCGAACGCCTTCCCGTCGCCATCGCTGAGGAACTTCTCGACGGTGCCGGTGCTCACCGTGACGGGGACGGGCGCTTTCGCCGCCGCTTCTCGTGCCTGCGGCGCCAGCCGTCGTTCGGGTTCGACGGCGACGACTTCGGTCACGGTCGCCGGGTAGTACGCGAAGTTCGTGCCGGTACCTGCGCCCACTTCCAGCACGCGGCCGGTCAGACCGGCCAGGTTCTCCGTCCGTAGCCGCTGGATCTCCTCGGTTTCGTGATTCGACAGGAAGGTCCACAGTCGGGCGAAGAACGGATTGTCTGTGGTATCGCCGGCGTCGGTCACGACTTCCCCTTCCGCGGTTCACGATTCAGCAACCAGTCGACGGTCTGCTGTGCTGTCGCATCGTCGTCCTCGACGAGCCCGAGCACAATCCGGCCCAAACACGCCGCCGACAACGTCTGGTCGGCGAATTCCTCCACGTCGCCCCACGGCAGATACGGCTTCGAAATCAGCAGTGAGGCAACGCCGTGAGCGGCTGTCAGCAGCTGTAACGCGGCCATCGTCGAATCACCGGGCTGGTAGACACCCTCCTCGATCAACTTCTCGACCGAGCTACGCAGGTGCTGAAACGCCGAGCTGTTCAGTGTCATGTCGATGTCGCTGCCGGGCCTGCCCTCACCCATCGTGGCGATGCGGTACAACTCGGGCGTCTGCATCGCGAACCGGACATACGCCAGGCCCTGCGCCCGCAGCACCTCGACCGTCGACGGCTCGTCAAGGGCAGCCCGCTGCATTTCCTCGTCGAGCTTCTCGAAGTACCGCGCACAGACCGCGTCCAGCAGCGTGTCCTTGTCGGCGAAGTGCAGGTAGATCGATGGCGGTGTGACGCCGACGCGTTGCGCGACCGACCGGATGGACACCGCCTTGGCGTGCCCGGTCTCCAGCAGCAACTGGGTGGTGGCGTCCAGGATTTCGTTCCTCAGCTGCTCGCCGGAGCCACGCGGCGCACGCCGTCGCTTGAGGGGCTGTAGGGACATCGTCAACCAGTGTCCGTCACCGAGACCGCGGCCCGCACCTGTTTCTCCGCCGCGGGAATCGGGGCGTCGGACGATTCGCTGATGCCAATGCGATCGTGCAGCCGGGCCAACGGTTTGGGCGCCCACCAGTTCCAGCGGCCCAGCACGTGCATGAACGCGGGCACAAGCAGCGTGCGCACCAGCGTCGCATCGACGAGGATCGCCAGCGTCAGGCCGACACCGAACATCCGCATGAACGCGACCTGGGCAGCCATCAAGGCGGCGAACGAAATCGACATCACCAGCGCCGCGGCGGTGACCACCCGGCCGGTTCGGGCCAGGCCGCGGGCAACGGCTTCGTCGTTGTCGGCCCGCGTCCGCCCAGGTGAAGACAGCCAGTTCTCCCGGATTCGGCTGACGAGGAACACCTCGTAATCCATCGCCAATCCGAATGCGATGCAGAACAACAGCACCGGCATGTTGGTGACCAGTGTTCCGGTTGATGTCGTGCCCAGCGCGCCGAGGTGGCCCTCCTGGAAGATCCACACCAACGCCCCGAACGCCGCCGTCAGCGACAACACGTTGAGCACCAACGCTTTCAGCGGCAGAACCACGCTGCCCGTCAGGAGGAACAACAGCACGAACGTGATCACGGCGATCACGGCAAGTACCACCGGGAGTCGGTCGGTGATGCCCGTCGTGCTGTCCTCGTTGATCTGCGCGACACCGGTCAGCGCCACCGGCTTACCTGCGGGCGTGCTCACCTCTCGCAGCTGATCGAGTTGCGAATCGGAGGCGTCGGAGAACAGCGGAGCGTCGCTGCCGACGGTCAGGAACGCACTACCGTTCTTCAATCCCGTTGCCGCCGAGGGCGGCCCGGCTGATGCGCCGTCGACGAACGTACCTGTCGGCGACGAGACCGATGACACGTCGGATACCCGGGAAAGCTCGGCGGCGTAGCGGCCGAGGTCTTGCGGCGTCACGCCGGTCGCGTCGGGAATGACGACCGTCACGTTGCGGGCCGAGTCGACGGCGAAGTCGTTGCGCATCTGATCGCCGACCTGACGCGCCGACAACGAGCCGGGCAGGACGCGGTCGTCGGGGAAACCCCATCTGGCGCCGAGGAACGGTGCGCCGAGAACGAGGAGCAGAGCGACAATCGCAAGACCGATCGGAATCGACCGGCGCATGACGAATTTCGTGGACCGGTACCAGAAGTTCTCTTCGAGGGGCTTCGGCGTCGGCTCGGGACGCGCGAGTATCCGCCGGATCAGGCGCCGCACGTCCAGCGCATCCAGCCGATCGCCCAGAAGGACGATGGCGGCGGGGGCCACCACGACGGCGGCGACTGCCGCGAATGTCACCACGGCGATTCCCGCATACGCGAACGACTTGAGGAAGTACATCGGGAACAGCACCATCGCGACCATCGACAGCGCGACCGTCAAGGCCGAGAACAGCACGGTGCGCCCGGCGGTGGCTATGGTGCGTGTCAGCGCCTCATCCCGCAACGATCCTGCTGCCAGCTCGTCGCGATAGCGGCTGACGATCAGCAACGTGTAGTCGATGGCCAGCGCAAGCCCCATTGCGACGCTCAGATTGAGCGCGAATATGGATACGTCGGTGACGAAGGTGATCGCGTGCAGCACCGCCATCGACCCCAGGATCGCGAACGCGCCGACCGCCAACGGCAGGGCCGCGGTCAGCAGGCCACCGAACACCCACACCAAGACGACGAAGCTGAGCGGAATCGCGATGGATTCCATCAGCAGCAGGTCTTTCTCGGTCTGGCCGTTGATCTGCACGTAGATCATCGCTTCACCGCCTGCGCGCACCGTGACGCCGTCGCGGTCGTGTACGAGCCTTTCGGTGAGTGCCTTGGTGTACTTCTGCGCATCGCTTTCGCCGCCGGCGATGCCGGCGATGATCAGGCCGGTCTTGTCGTCCTTGCTGACCAGTGCCGGAACAGCGGCCGCGGGCGCGGTCCACGCCGAGGTCACGTCGCCCACGTGCGGTGACGCCTCCAGCTGCGCGACGATGTCGGTGCCGACCGCTCGCGACTCGGGGCTCTGCGCCCCGCCGTCCGACGTCAGGCTGATGATGAGCTCCATGTCACCCTGACCGAATCTGTCGACCAACACCTTGCTGGCCTTCGCGGATTCGGATGTCGGATCCTGGAACCCACCTGCGGACAGGCTCTTGGTGACGGGAATGCCGAAGATGCCCGTGGCCACCATCACCAGCAGCGCGATGGCGATGATCCGCTTGGGGGCCTTGATGGCCATCCGAGCGATGTGTTGCAGCACGTGGTGTCTCCTCGAAGGAAATCGGGGGAAGCTATCCGCGATAACCTAACAACGATAACCTAGCCTCGTCAACGCGGTTGTCCGCTGATAGCCAGTTCCCATGCCGCCAAATCGTTCACCCGCGAAAGGGCCGCGATGAGTTAGAGCTCGAACGACGGTCAAAAGTGCATGACCAACGCATCCACAGGGACCTCACAGGCCCTTAAGCTCGGCAGCATGGCGACCACCGACATCCCCGCGACCACCTCACCGGCCGATCTCGGCTTGCTTATCCTGCGCATCGGCGTCGGAGCGGCGATGATCCAGGCCGGCCTGATCAAAGTTTTCGACTTCGGCACCACCGCAGGCTTCATGGAATCCGCCGGGTGGAACCTGCCGACGCTGGCCGCGCTCATGGTGACCGCCGCCGAGACGGCGGGCGGTATCGGATTGATCCTCGGCGTCCTGACGCCGTTGGCCGCGTGCGCGGTGGTCGGCGCGATGATCTGCGCATGGGCCGTCAACGTCTCGCAGGGCGCCTTCTGGTCGGAGCCGTTCAACGTGCCGTTCCTGCTATTCATCGGCGCTGCGACGCTGCTGTTCACCGGAGCGGGGGTGTACTCCGTCGACGCCAAGGTGCTCGGGAGGGTGCGTTGGTCGCCCAGAATCGCGGCCGGGTTGCTCGCTCTGGCGTTCGCCGTGGCGATTCTGACCTGGATTCTGCTGAACGGCACAAATCCGATTCATTTCAGCTGACCGGCGTAATCCCAGGTCAGCTACTCGCCAGTAACCGCAGGCCCTACTCGGCAGTAATATTGCCAGGATTTTCCGAATCGTGACTCAAAGAATCCTTAGAAGTCACCCATACGCTGAGTGACATGTGGATCGACGACACCAGTGCTGATGTCATCAAGGTTGACTTCGAGGCGCTCTACCACGGCGATGTTCTCGTCGAGGGCGACACCTCAGAGCAGCTCGACGACAGCCAGCAGCTCCCCTACGCGGTCTGAGGCAACGCGCTCGCACCGAGCGCGTTTGACCCGTCAGACAGTTTGCCCCTCACAGGGCCCTCGTTGATTCTTCTTTGCTTCCGAAACCGATGGCTTACGCGACGTTCTCTTTCGCCGTCGTATCGACCATGTCGGCCAGTCGTTCGATGATCAGCTCTTCGGCGTCTGCCACGATGCGTGAAATCAGCTCATCGCACGTCGGGATATCGTTGATCAATCCCATCGCCGTGCCGACCGACCAAATCCCGGCGTCCAGATCGCCGATCTCATAGACCTTGACGCCACGCGAGCCCGCGACGAGGTCCTTGACGTCCTCGAACTGACCGCCGTTGTTGAGAATCTCCACCACCTCGCGCGACACCGCGTTGCTTGCGACCCGCGCGGTGTTGCGCAGCGGCCGGAAGATCATCTCGGTGTCGAGTTCGGTGCCCGCCACGATCGCTTCCTTGACCTTTTGGTGGATGGCCGACTCGGCGGTGCACATGAACCGCGAGCCCATGTTGATGCCGTCGGCGCCAAGGGCCAGCGCAGCGACCAGTCCGCGGCCGTCGGCGAAGCCGCCGGAGGCGATCATCGGAATGTCGATCTTGGCGGCCGCCGCGGGAATCAACACCAAGCCCGGGATGTCGTCCTCGCCCGGATGGCCTGCGCATTCGAAGCCGTCAATGCTGATGCCGTCGACGCCGAGGCTCTGCGCCTTCACCGCATGGCGCACCGAGGTGCACTTGTGCAGCACCTTGATCCCGTTCTCATGAAACATCGGCAGGTGCGGCGCCGGATTCGAGCCTGCGGTCTCGACGATCTTGATGCCGGCGTCGACCATCACCTGCCGATACTCGTCATAGGGCGGCGGGTTGATCGTCGGCAGGATCGTCAGGTTCACGCCGAACGGCTCGTCGGTCAGATCGCGGCACTTGGCAATCTCCTTCGCCAGATCCGCAGGCGTCGGCTGCGTCAACGCGGTAATGAAACCCAGCGCCCCCGCATTCGCCACTGCCGCAACGAGTTCCGCGCGGCCCACCCACTGCATTCCACCCTGCACAACAGGGTGCTCGACCCCGAAAGTCTCGGTGAACTTCGTCCTGATGCTCATCGGTATTGTCTCTCCCCTGTCCTTCGGCCGTGGCCCCACTTCACGCAAGCTCTCATCGGTGCTGTCTCCTCTTCGCGCAAGCGCTCATCGGGGAGCCATCCTGATCGCGCCGTCGAGGCGGATGACCTCCCCGTTCAGCATCGGGTTCTCCACGATGTGCACGGCCAGCGCGCCGTACTCGTCGGGGTCGCCGAGGCGCGCGGGGTGGGGCACCTGCTTGCCGAGTGAGGCCTGCGCCTCCTCGGGCAGCGAGCCCAGCAGCGGGGTCTTGAACAGACCCGGCGCAATCGTCACCACGCGGATCAGATCGCGCGACAGATCCCGGGCGATCGGCAACGTCATGCCGACGACGCCACCCTTGGACGCCGAATACGCCGCCTGCCCGATCTGGCCTTCGAACGCCGCCACCGACGCGGTGTTGATGATGACCCCGCGCTCGCCGTTGATCGGTTCGGTCTTGGCGATCCGCTCGGCGGCCAACCGCAGCACGTTGAAGGTGCCGATCAGGTTGACCTCGATGACCTTCTTGAACCCGTCGAGCGGGAACGGGCCGTCCTTGCCAAGCGTCTTGATCGCGTTGCCGATGCCCGCGCAGTTCACGTTGATGCGCAGCGGGCCGATCTTGTCGGCGGCGTCGAGCGCTGCGGTGACGGCGTCGGGATCGGTGACGTTGGTCTCGACGAACTGGGCGCGATCGCCGAGTTCGGCCACCGCGTCCTCACCTCTGAGGTCGACGACGACCACCGACGCACCCCTGTCAAGCAGCCGCTTGGTGGTCGCCAGGCCGAGACCTGAGGCTCCTCCGGTGACGACGGCTACGGCATCCTTGATCTCCACTTAGTGCGTTCCTTCCTTTGTGCCGTGCTTCTCCTCGGGCCTTTGCGGCCCGCATCGTCGCGTGGCGTTTATTTCCAGTCGCGCAGAACGGTCTCGATGTCCGTGCCCGGCTCGCCCAGCGGCTTCGGGGTGGACGGCGCGCTGCGGGAGAACCGCGGCGCGGGTGACGGCAGCAGCACATCGCCGTCGAGATAGAACGTGTCGCGTTCGGTGATGTGCGGTTCGTTCTGCACCTCGGCGAAGGACAGCACCGGGGTGGCGCAGGCGTCGCTGTCGGCGAACACGTTGGCCCAGTGGTCACGGTCTTTCGACGCGAACACTTCGGCGAACCGGGCGCGCAGCTCAGGCCACCGGCTGACGTCCTGCTGCGCGGGCAGATCCTCACCGTCGAGGCCCAGACCCTTGAGCAACTCCGCGTAGAACTGCGGCTCGATCGAGCCGATTGCCATGTAGCGGCCGTCGGCGCACTCGTAGGTGTCGTAGTAGGGGGCGCCGCTGTCGAGCATGTTGGTGCCGCGTTCGTCGGACCAGAGCCCGCCTGCGCGCATCCCCCACATCATCGCCATCAGGATGTTGGAGCCGTCGA
>NZ_JAVHWR010000151.1:0-2799 GCF_032159565.1 Mycobacterium sp. | reverse complement strand
CGCCCTCGCCGGAGACGTCGCGGGTGATCGACGGGTTCTCGCTCTTGCGGGCGATCTTGTCGACCTCGTCGATGTAGATGATGCCGGTCTCGGCGCGCTTGACGTCGTAGTCGGCGGCCTGGATCAGCTTGAGCAGAATGTTCTCGACGTCCTCACCGACATAGCCGGCCTCGGTCAGCGCGGTGGCGTCGGCGATCGCGAACGGAACGTTGAGCATCTTGGCCAGCGTCTGCGCGAGGTAGGTCTTGCCGCAGCCGGTCGGGCCGAGCATCAGGATGTTGGACTTGGCCAACTCGACGGGCTCGGAGCGCGAGTCGCGCATCTTTTCGCCGGCCTGGATGCGTTTGTAGTGGTTGTAGACGGCGACGGCCAGCGTGCGCTTGGCGGTGTCCTGCCCGATGACATAGCCCTCGAGGAAGTCGCGTATTTCCACAGGCTTCGGCAATTCGTCGAGCTTTACGTCGTCGGCGTCGGCGAGTTCCTCTTCGATGATCTCGTTGCAGAGATCAATGCACTCGTCGCAGATATATACGCCGGGGCCGGCAATGAGCTTTTTGACCTGCTTTTGACTCTTCCCGCAGAACGAGCACTTCAGCAGGTCACCGCCGTCTCCAATACGCGCCATGGTGCTGGAGTCCCTACTTCCTGTCGCAGTCGGTCATTGCCAAGTCTTGAGCCGCCTCGGGTGTAAGACCCGACGCTACCCGTTATTTCCGGCGCGGTGCGACCGATAAAGGCGAATCGCGTCGGTGGTATTTAGCTGTGTTCGCAGAACATATCGCCTCACGCGTCCCACGACCCCCACGACGCACCGCCGTGTCCTTGGCGTGTCGCCGCCGTTACCGGACTGAGAGGGCGTCCCCGAGCAGATCGTAGAGTTGCGAAGTGGCGTTCGCAGCCCCCAACGATACCGTGCTGATCAGCGATGGTGGCCTTGCTACCGAACTGGAAGCACGTGGGCACGACCTCTCCGACGACCTGTGGTCGGCGCGGCTTTTGTTCGACGCGCCGGAGGAGATCATCGCTGCTCACCGAGCATTCTTTCAGGCCGGGGCGGCGATCGCGACGACGGCCAGCTACCAAGCGTCGTTCGACGGTTTCGCGGCAGGCGGAATCTCTCGGAGCGACTCCGAACGGCTGATGAGGCTTAGCGTTTCGCTTGCCGCTGAGGCCCGTGACGAGGTCGGCCGCGAAGGCCGGTGGGTGGCGGCGTCGGTCGGGCCGTATGGCGCGGCGCTGGCCAACGGCGAAGAGTACGTCGGGCGGTACGGGCTGACGGTCGCGCAGCTGGCAGAGTGGCATCTGCCGCGGTTGGAGGTCCTGGCCGACGCGGGAGCCGATGTGCTGGCGATAGAAACGGTGCCCGATGTCGACGAGGCTGAGGCGTTGGTGGGCCTGGCGCGACGGCTGGGTGTGCCGGCGTGGTTGAGCTACACGATCGACGGCTTGCAGACGCGTGCGGGCCAGCCGTTAACGGAGGCGTTCGCTGTTGCGGCGGATGTGCCGGAGATCGTGGCGGTCGGGGTGAACTGCTGCGCGCCGGGCGATGTGTTGCCCGCGATCGAGGTCGCGCGGCAGGTGACCGGAAAGCCCGTCATCGTCTACCCGAACAGCGGCGAAAAGTGGGACGGCGCCCGTCGAAGATCGAGCGGTGAGGGGCGGTGGTCGTCGGACCTGCCTGCGCAGTGGGTGGCCGCGGGCGCACGCATCGTCGGCGGCTGCTGCCGGGTGATGCCCGGCGACATCGCGGAGCTGGCCGCGACTGTTAATTCCCCCTAGACGCCGAAACTGCGGACAGATCGCGAAAATCTGCGATATCGCGATCTCCCCGCAGTCTCGCGGTTGTGGAGAAGCTAGGCGTTCTGCGCCGAGAGCTTGCGGTACTCCAGCACGGTATCGATCACGCCGTACTCCTTGGCCTCCTCGGCCGTCAGAATTTTGTCGCGATCGGTGTCCTTGCGGATCTGCGCCGCGTCCTTGCCGGTGTGGTGCGCCAGCGTCGTCTCCATCAGCGTGCGCATCCGCTCGATCTCCTTCGCCTGGATCTCCAGGTCGGAGAACTGGCCCTGGATGACGCCGGAGAGCGCGGGCTGGTGGATCAGGATCCGGGCGTTGGGCAACGCAAGGCGCTTTCCTGGCGTGCCCGCGGCGAGCAGCACAGCGGCCGCCGATGCGGCCTGGCCCAGGCACACGGTCTGGATGTCGGCGCGCACGTACTGCATGGTGTCGTAGATCGCCATCAGCGATGTGAACGAGCCGCCGGGCGAGTTGATGTACATGGTGATGTCGCGGTCGGGGTCGAGCGACTCCAGCACCAGCAATTGCGCCATGATGTCGTTGGCCGACGCGTCGTCCACCTGCACACCGAGGAAGATGATGCGCTCCTCGAACAGCTTGTTGTACGGGTTGGACTCCTTGACCCCGAAACTCGAATGCTCGATGAACGACGGGAGGATGTATCGCGCCTGCGGCTGAAGACGGGGGTTGGTGTGGTCGGTCATTTGTCTAGTCCTGCCGTCGGTCCTGAGCCGTTGATGCTGGCGCTGGTGATGATGTGGTCGACGAAGCCGTACTCGAGTGCTTCCTGCGCGGTGAACCAGCGGTCGCGATCGGAGTCGGCTTCGATGCGCTCGATGCTCTGGCCGGTGAACTCCGCGTTCAGCCGGAACATCTCCTTCTTGATCACGGAGAACTGCTCGGCCTGGATGGCGATGTCGGCCGCGCTGCCCGTGACGCCACCGAGGGGCTGGTGCATCAGGATGCGGGCGTGTGGCAGGGCGTAGCGCTTGCCCTTGGTGC
>NZ_JAVHWR010000166.1:0-5617 GCF_032159565.1 Mycobacterium sp. | reverse complement strand
GCCGCAGCCGCCGCGCCACCCGATGCCGTTGCACCGAGTTGCCCACGGTCTTGGCGACCACCAGACCCACCTTCGGGCCGACACCGTCGGCGTCGCTGGACCGGCGTGCGTGCACCACAATGTCGGGCTGCGCCGTCCGCACCCCTCGATTGACTGTGGTACCGAATTCCGTCGACCGCGTCATCCGGTTCCGCGCCGGAAGCACCGCGCTAGACCCTGCGTCGATTTACGCAGTCAGCGCGCGGCGGCCCTTACGACGCCGGCTGGACACGATCGACCGGCCGGCCCGGGTCCGCATCCGAAGCCGAAACCCATGCACCCGCGCGCGGCGCCGGTTGTTGGGCTGAAAGGTCCGCTTGCCCTTGGCCACGGCTGTCACTCCTCGTTGCGTGTGGCAACCGCTTCTGACGCACAGGTCTGAACGCGATCGCCGTTGGTAAGCTCGTCGTCTTGCTCGCTAGCCGGCGCGGTCTCCGTACAACTCCGGATCGCAGCCGTGTCACCACGTTCGGGCGACTGTTCGAGGGTACTGACGAGATTTCACTAGGTCAAACCACTGTCACCCGCCCCCGAAGCGTTGACTTCACTCACAGCAGTCACCGCCTCGGCGCCGCCCAGAAGTATCCCCCGGGCAATGTTGCAGAACGGTTGGCACTAAGGCTGAAAACTGTTAGCTTCTGCCAATGCCGTTCCGCCATCGGAGCGGCGACAGACAACGAAGCGAGGAAGCCCGAAAGGTCGCGAGCCCACAGAGTGCGGAACCACTGTGACGAGCCCAGGCACGCGGCGTCCTCGCCGGTAGATAACAGATCGACGGCAGCTGTCCTTGTCCACAGCCTGTGGATAACTATGTGGACAGTTCGTCTTCGTTCTCTTGGTGGTCCCTTGGACCAGCCTGAGGGGGTTCCCGTCATTGACAGCTGACCCCGACCCACCGTTCGTCGCCGTCTGGAATATGGTGCTCGCCGAACTCAACGGCGATACCCGAACCGGCGAGCCACTCAACGGCGAGCCTGCGCCACCCACCCTTACCCCACAGCAAAGGGCCTGGTTGAAGCTGGTCAAACCACTCGTTATCACCGAGGGGTTTGCCCTGCTGTCCGTTCCGACCAGCTTTGTCCAGAACGAGATCGAGCGGCACCTGCGCGAACCGATCATCTCGGCATTGAGCCGACAGCTCGGCCAGCGCGTCGAACTGGGTGTGCGTATCGCCAGCCCCACCCCAGAGAACCCCGACGAGGGGTTCACCACCGCCGCGGACATCTACGGCGAAACCGAAGCCGACGAGATCGACGAAGTGAGCGAGGCGCTTGCCAGCGCCGAGGAGAGTTGGCCGACGTACTTCTCCAGCGGACCACGCAGGATCGCCGCGAGCGACGACAATTCGGTCAGTCTCAACCGCCGCTACACCTTCGACACCTTCGTCATCGGAGCGTCGAACAGGTTCGCTCACGCCGCCACCCTCGCGATTGCTGAGGCGCCGGCACGCGCGTACAACCCGCTCTTCATCTGGGGTGAATCCGGCCTCGGTAAAACTCACCTTTTGCACGCGGCGGGCAACTACGCGCAGCGGTTGTTTCCCGGCATGCGCGTCAAGTACGTCTCGACCGAGGAATTCACCAACGACTTCATCAACTCGCTTCGCGACGACCGCAAAGCCTCGTTCAAACGCAGCTACCGGGACATCGATGTGCTACTCGTCGACGACATCCAGTTCATCGAGGGCAAGGAAGGCATCCAGGAGGAGTTCTTCCACACGTTCAACACGTTGCACAACGCGAACAAGCAGATCGTCATCTCCTCGGACCGGCCGCCCAAGCAACTGGCCACCCTGGAAGACCGACTGCGCACGCGATTCGAGTGGGGACTGATCACCGACGTCCAGCCGCCCGAGCTGGAGACCCGGATCGCGATCCTTCGCAAGAAGGCTCAAATGGACCGGCTCGATGTTCCCGACGATGTCCTCGAACTGATCGCCAGCAGCATCGAGCGCAACATCCGCGAACTCGAGGGTGCGCTGATCCGCGTGACCGCCTTCGCTTCGCTGAACAAGACACCCATCGACAAGTCACTCGCCGAGATCGTCCTGCGGGATCTGATCGCGGACGTGAACAGCATCCAGATCGGCACCGCCGGCATCATGGCTGCCACCGCCGAGTACTTCGAAACGACCGTCGAAGAACTTCGCGGCCCCGCTAAGACCAGGGCCCTGGCCCAGTCACGACAGATCGCCATGTATCTGTGCCGCGAACTGACCGACCTGTCGCTACCCAAGATCGGCCAGGCCTTCGGCCGCGACCACACCACCGTCATGTACGCGGAGAAGAAGATCCGCGGCGAGATGGCACAGCGACGCGAGATCTTCGATCAAGTCAAAGAACTCACCACGCGGATCCGTCAGCGCGCCAAGCGCTGAGCTGATCTGAAAATTCTTTGAAAAACTTCTGTCCCCGTCGCACCAGCTGTCACATCTAATCGCCTGTGCACACCCTGTGGACAATCGCCGAAAACCCGCACGTGCCGGCGGCGAATCCTCCACAACGCCGGCTGGATCCCCAGGGATCCAGCCGAGCGTCGACACTCGTCCACAAGTAACTCACAACCCGATACAAGCTCCCTCCTGCACCGACCATGGTTCATCCACAGGTTCCACAGGACCTATTACTGTTACTCATTTATCTCCATAGTTTTCTCTTAGAAGAGATGCCTTGGGGACACCGCGTCTCGGCCCGTTCGCCGCACGCCGCTGACCTTCGTTGTCGCCCCGATCGATTAGCTTTCAAGATGGGCCCGAAAGATCTACGGTTGTTCTTCGATAGCCGTTACGGTCGTCGCAGCGACAATGGGGGATCGAAGCGCAAGCGTCCCGAAATTGCTGGTTAGAGCCTGGTTGTGAGTTGATCGAAGGGACACTATGGACGTGGCGACGACGACGGTTGGTCTCTCCGATTTGAAGTTCCGGTTGGTGCGCGAGGACTTCGCCGACGCGGTGGCCTGGGTTGCCCGCAACCTGCCCACCAGGCCGACGGTTCCGGTGCTCGCCGGCGTACTGCTGACCGGATCGGATGAAGGTCTGACAATCTCGGGTTTCGACTACGAGGTGTCGGCCGAAGTACGAGTCGGTGCCGAGATCGCTTCTCCTGGAAGTGTTCTCGTTTCGGGTCGGTTGTTGTCTGACATCACGCGCGCTCTTCCGGCCAAGCCGGTGGATGTCAGCGTCGAGGGCACCCGGGTGTTGCTCAACTGCGGAAGCGCCAGGTTCTCCCTGCCGACCATGGCGGTGGAGGACTACCCGACGCTGCCCACACTGCCCGACGAGACGGGTGTCATCTCCGCCGACCTGTTCGCCGAAGCGATCGGCCAGGTGGCCGTCGCCGCCGGGCGGGACGACACGCTTCCGATGCTGACGGGCATTCGGGTCGAGATTTCCGGCGAATCGGTGGTTTTGGCGGCCACCGACCGCTTCCGCCTCGCTGTCCGTGAGCTGACCTGGTCGACGGAAGCGGCAGATATCGAGGCGGCGGTGCTGGTGCCGGCCAAGACTCTGGCCGAGGCCGCGAAGGCGGGTACGGGTGCGGGCGATGTGCATCTGTCGCTCGGCGCCGGATCGGCGGTGGGCAAGGAGGGTCTGCTCGGAATCCGCAGCGACGGCAAGCGCAGCACCACCCGCCTGCTCGACGCCGAGTTCCCGAAGTTTCGCCAGCTGCTGCCGACGGAACACACGGCCGTCGCCACCGTCGGTGTCGCCGAACTGACCGAGGCGATCAAGCGCGTCGCGTTGGTCGCCGACCGCGGGGCGCAGGTGCGCATGGAGTTCGCCGACGATGTGCTCAAGTTGTCGGCGGGTGCCGATGACGTCGGCCGCGCCGAGGAGGATCTGCCCGTTTCGTTCGCGGGCGATCCGTTGACCATCGCGTTCAATCCGACATACCTGACCGACGGCTTGGGCTCGTTGCATTCGGGTCGCGTGACGTTCGGCTTCACGACACCCAGCCGGCCCGCTGTGTTGAGGCCCGCGCACGACGATGACGACGGCACGGCCGGCGCAGGTTCGGGACCGTTCCCCGCGGCGGAGACTGACTATGTCTACCTGTTGATGCCGGTGCGGCTCCCGGGCTAGGGCTCCCACCCGCGACGAAAGAGGCTTTACATGCAATTGGGTTTGATCGGCCTGGGCAAAATGGGCTTCAACATGCGTGAGCGTCTGCGCAAGGGCGGGCACGAGGTGGTCGGCTACGACCCCCGGCCCGAAGTCAGCGACGTGCCTACGCTCGCGGCGCTCGCCGAAGCACTCGAAGCTCCCCGCGTGGTGTGGGTGATGGTGCCGTCCGGACCCATCACCGACGCCACGATCACCGATCTTGCCAAGGAACTGTCCGAGGGCGACCTGGTCATCGATGGCGGCAACTCCCGTTATACCGACGACGGTCCGCACGCGAAGATGTTGGCCGAGAAGGGCGTTGCCTACATCGACGCGGGTGTGTCGGGCGGAATCTGGGGTCTGACGGAAGGCTACGGGCTGATGGTCGGCGGCAGCGATGCCGACGTCGAGCGCTCGATGCCGATCTTCGACACTCTGCGCCCGCCCGGTCCGCGCGAGGACGGCTTCGTGCACGCGGGTCCCGTCGGCGCGGGGCACTTTGCCAAGATGGTTCACAACGGAATCGAATATGCGCTGATGACGGCCTACGCCGAGGGATATGAGGTACTCGCCGCCGAAGACCTGATCAAGGATCCGCAGGCGGTCTACCAAGCATGGACCAACGGCACCGTGGTGCGTTCCTGGCTGCAGCAGCTGTTGGCCAGGGCCCTCAAGGAAGATCCCGACCTGGAGCAGATCACCGGCTACGCCGACGATTCCGGTGAAGGCCGGTGGACCGTGGAAGAAGCGATCCGGTTGCGGGTCCCTGTTCCCGCCATCGCGGCGGCCCTGTTCGCGCGGTTCCTGTCCCGGCAGGACGACTCCCCGACCATGAAGGCCGTCGCGGCGTTGCGCAACCAGTTCGGCGGCCACGCAGTGAAACGGATCAGCGAGTCCGGATAGCGCCGGCGGCCAGGAGCGAAGCGACTCGGGGATAGCAAGGTGTACGTCCGCCACCTGGGGCTACAGGATTTCCGGTCATGGGCTCGGGTCGACCTGGACCTCGAGCCCGGCCGCACCGTGTTCGTCGGCCCGAACGGATACGGCAAAACCAACCTTGTTGAGGCCCTGTGGTATTCAGCGACTTTGGGGTCGCACCGGGTGGCTTCGGACGCGCCTCTGCTGCGGGCCGGTGCCGAACGGGCCATCATCTCGACCATCGTCGTGAACGAGGGCCGCGAGCTCGCCGTCGATCTCGAGGTGATGGCGGGGCGGGCCAACAAGGCGCGGCTGAACCGCTCCCCCGTCCGCAGCGCGCGCGAAGTGCTCGGTGCCCTACGCGCGGTGATGTTCGCGCCCGAAGACCTGGCCCTGGTCCGCGGTGATCCCGCCGAACGTCGCCGCTACCTCGATGAACTCGCCACTACACGCAGGCCGCGGATAGCGGGTGTGCGCGCCGACTACGACAAGGTGTTGCGGCAGCGCACGGCCCTGCTGAAGACGGCAGCAGGGGCAAGGCACCGCGGTGATCGCAGC
>NZ_JAVHWR010000086.1:0-38639 GCF_032159565.1 Mycobacterium sp. | reverse complement strand
GGCTTCAAGCCCGACTGGATGAGCTCCGCCCGGCGTGCCTGCACGTCGGACGCCGCGCCGACCATGTTCGTCATGACGTGGCTCATCTGCAGATGCACGCGCATACCCATCAATTCCCATGCCCGCTTCACGTTGTTCTTGACTGCCATCAACGTGGTCAACGGGATCTGCGAGATCTTGCGGGCCATCTCCTCGACGGTGTCCTCGAGCTGCTCGCGCGGCACCACCTTGTTGAGCAACCCCCACTCGAGGGCCTCCTGCGCGGACAGCGTCGGCGCCAGCAACAGCCAGTCCATCGTGCGGTGCCAGTTCATCATGAGCCACGGCTCGATCATCGTGTGCCCGCCGGGTTCGCCGAGGCTCTGCGCGAGCGGCATCTGGAAGTACGCATCGTCGGAGGCGACGGAGAAGTCGGTCAACAGCCCGAGATAGATCCCGCCGCCCATGCAGTAGCCGTGAATCTGGGAGATCGTCGGCTTGGGAAACTCCCACAGGTACAGCGTCGGCCATAGAAAGAGGTCGGCGGTGCCCTTGTACAGATCCTCGAACGTATCCCCGAAATCCGGATAGGGGTTCTCGTCGGGCCCCCACCTGGCAACGTGGCCGCCGCAGAACCCTTTTCCGTTGGCTTTCAGGATCACCACCTTGATCTCTTTGTCGCGGTCGGCCTCGTGGAGGCACGCGTCGACTTCCTGCACGAGGCTGGCGTCCTTCGTGTTCGCCTTGTCGGGCCGGTTCAGGATGATCCGGGCGATCGGCGGTTCACGTTCGTAGATCACCGATTCGAGCTCGCGCCGCTCCATCATTGGCCTCCCTAGAGAATCGCGCCGCTGTCCTTGGCCGCCGAGATGTCGTCCCAGTCGAGATCGAGCTCCAACAGGATTTCCTCGGTGTGCTGCCCATGTTCGGGAGCCCGCGCGGCGGTCGGTGGCGTTTCGTCGAATTGCACTGGTGCGGCGACGACCTGGTACTCGACACCGTTGTCGTCGACGTTCGGGATGACGTAGCTGTTCGGTATCACCTGCGGATCGTTGAGGGTCTCCTTCGGCGTGGCCAGCGCCGCCCACACACCCGGCTCGTCGGCGAGTGCTGCACGCCAGTACTCGAGATCCTCGCTGGCGAGCCTCTCTCCGACGAGCTTGCACGCCTCCTCGGCGTTGGCAATCAGGTTGCTCGACGGGACGAAGCGCTCGTCGGTCGCAAGCTCGGGCAGTCCGATCCGCTCGCAGAAGCCTGCCCAGAATCGGTCCGGCTGCAAAAAGACCATCTGCAGCCACCTGCCGTCGCGCGTCTTGTAGCGGTTCACCAAAGGGTTGATCGCCAGTCCCGGCGGTGCGCCGGGTATTCCGTCGATGCCGAAGAGGTCGGCGGCCGAGATCGACGGGGCGATCGTCCACATCGCCTGCGCCAGTAGGGATGAGTCGACGATGGACGGCTCGCCGGTGCGCTCCCGGTGGAAGAGCGCCGCACACACGCCGCCGGCAAGCGTGATTCCGCCCTGCAGATCGCCGAACGCCGGGCCCTGCACGGCGGGCGGCTCGGTGCCAAACGGCGTCAGCGTGTAGGACACCCCGCCGCGCGACAGGTAGGTCGCCGCGTCGAACCCGCCCTTGTTCCGGTCGGGTCCTCGGACTCCGGTACCCGTGCCGCGGGCGATGATGATGTTCGGGTTGAACGAGCGGATGTCCTCGACCGTCAGCAGTGCTCGTTCCAGTGGGGCAGGCAGCCAATTGGTCAGGAACACGTCTGCGGTGGCGAGCAGGCGACCGAAATACTCACGGCCCGTGTCGGATTTGATGTCGATCGCGACGCTGCGCTTGCCGCGGTTGCCGATCTCGAGAATGAAGTCGACGTCGGCCCTGGCGTTCTGCCGGGTGAAGCCACCGATGACCAGCGCCCGCCCCGGGTCGCCCGCCTTCACGTCTTCCACCTTGATGACGTCGGCGCCCCAGTCCGCCAGCGCCGCGCCTGCTGAGGGCACGTACGTCCAGGAGGCCAGCTCGATGACCCGCACTCCGCTCAGGACCTGTGTCATTGCAACGCCTTTCGGTCGAGTTCGCTGACGAGTTGCGCACCGATGAGCTCTAGGTAGCGGTCGGGTGCGCCGAGGTATGCGCTCCAGCCCAGGAGGCGCTTGAGGTAGAGGTGGGCGTCGTGCTCCCAGGTGAAGCCGATGCCGCCGAACACCTGGATCGCCGTGTCGCCGACGGAGGTGAGCCGGCCCGCGAACGCCTTGGCGCGCAATGCGGCACGGTGCCGCTCCGCAGGTTCTGCCGCATCGGCCGCCCACAACGCGTGAATGACTCCGCTGCGGGCGAGCTCGACGGCCTCGTACATGTCTACGCACAAGTGCTGGACGGCCTGAAAACTGCCGATCGGCTGACCAAACTGCTTACGCACCTTCGCGTATTCGACGGCGAGGTTCATCACCGCGGTGGCGGCGCCGAGAGCGTCGGCGGCGTTCGCGATCAGTACATCGTCGGCGAGTCCCTCGATCGCGCCTGCCGAAGCGTCGGCCAGCCGCCGCGACTGCACACCGTCGAGGACGACGTCGAAGAGCTTGCGCGTCGGATCGACGTGGGACCGTGCCGTCACCGTGACGCCGTCGGACGTGGGGTCAACGGCGTACAGCGCGGTGCCGGTCGGCTCGTCGGCGAGCACCAACAACACATTCGCGGCGGCGAAGTCGGGCACCGAGGCCAGCTCACCTCGTATCGCCGCACCATCGACGACAGGCCGCGGACCACTCAGCGGAGCGACCGTGGCTATCGCTGTCCCGCCGGCGATTTGAGCCAGCAATCCGTCGTCAGCGCCGGTTCGTGTGATAGCACGTGTCGCGGCGACCGCAGTCGACAGCCACGGGCCGGGATTGAGCGCGGCCCCAAGCTCCTCGGCGACGACGCCTGCCTCGACCATCGTCATGCCTGCGCCGTCGTGTTCGGCGGGAACGAGCACGCCCGTTGCGCCGAGATCCGCCAGACCACGCCAGATCACGTCGGTGGTACCCGTCGGATCGTCGAGAAGTGGCCGGACATGTGCTGCCACGCTCGCCTTTTCGGCGAGGAACTGCCGCACCGTATCGCGGAGCGCGATCTGCTCTTCGGTGAGTTCCAGGTTCATCGCTGCCTTCTACTCTTCGCGGAAGCGCTCATCGTCGCGGCAGCCCCAGGACACGCGTGGCCGTTATGCCTTTGTTGATCTGGGTCGTTCCGCCCGCGATGGTCAGCGACCGGGACGACAACCGGCGGTCCACCCACCGTTGGTTCGCATGCCCCGGCCCGAGGACGTCGAAGGCGAGCTCGGCGAGATCCTGGCCCGACTCCGCCCACACACTCTTGGCCAGGCTGGCCGACCCCAGCGCGTCGCCGCCGTGCAGCGTCGCCGAGATCGACCGCTTGCACAGCAACTCGAGG
Source organism: Mycobacterium sp. (assembly GCF_032159565.1). Classification (GTDB taxonomy): domain Bacteria; phylum Actinomycetota; class Actinomycetes; order Mycobacteriales; family Mycobacteriaceae; genus Mycobacterium. The sequence continues at coordinate 35,226 of NZ_JAVHWR010000086.1, read as the reverse complement.
TAGTTGATCCGCACCGCGACTTCACCGAGTCTGACCAGCGTCGCGCGGTCGGTGAGTACCGGCTTGCCGTCCACTGTGTGCCCGGCCAGGTCCGCGACGAGGTCGGCCAACTGGACTTCCATTTGCGCGTACAACCGGGCGGCGCCTGCGCGTTCATGGCTCAGCGTCGTGGTGGCGACCTGCCAACCGGCGTTGAGCGGACCGAGCAGGGCGTCCGTCGGCACCCGGACGTCGTTGAAGAACACCTCCGCGAAATCTGCCGAGCCGTTCAGCGTGACCAGCGGGCGGGCTTCGATACCCGGCAGCTTCATGTCGACGATGAGACAGGAGATGCCCTTGTGCTTGGGCGCCTCGGCGTCGGTGCGCACATACAGCTGGCACCAGTCGGCCCGGTGACCCAGCGACGTCCAGATCTTCTGGCCGTTGACCACGAAGTCGTCGCCGTCGCGGAGGGCGCGGGTGCGCAGCGACGCCAGATCAGAGCCGGCCTCGGGCTCTGACATGCCCTGACACCAGATGTCTTCGGCGCGCGCCATGCGGGGGAGCAGTGTTCGCCTCTGCGAATCCGTCCCGTATTGCATGATCGCCGGGGCGATGTTGTTCATTCCGATCACGTTGAGCGGCACCGGGGCTCGGGCCCGCGTCGTCTCCTCAGCGTAGACCAGTTGCTCCAAAACCGTCGCGCCGCGGCCACCGTATTCCTGCGGCCAGGACACCGCACCCCAGCCCGCGTCGGCCACCGCCGCATCCCACAAACGAAGCGTCTCGAAGGCATCCGGGTCGCGCCCGCGGCGCCGGTCGGCGTTTTTGACCTCGTCGGACAGGTTCGCCGTCAGCCACGTGCGCAGCTCCTTGCGGAACTGCTCCACCTCCGTCGGATATGAGAAGTCCACGGTGTCCTGTTCGGAATCTGGCCGATTGGCATCTTTATAATTTTAGGTAGTATAGCTACTTCTGCGAGGAGACTCGAAGGTTGCCAATCCGGCTCGTGTGTGACAGTCAGAAGGAGGGCGCGATGGGCAGGGTCGAGGGCAAGGTTGCGCTGATAAGCGGAGCCGCGCGGGGTCAGGGCAGGTCACACGCGCAGTTGCTCGCCGCCGAGGGGGCCGACATCATCGCGGTCGACATCTGCGAGGACATCGAGACCAACGAGTATCCGCTCGCCCGGCCTGAGGACCTCGACGAGACCGCACGGCTGGTCGAAAAGGAAGGCAAGCGGGTGCACGCCGAAATCGCCGACGTGCGCGACCGCGCCGCCCTGTCGGCCGCGATCGACCGCGGAGTCGCCGAGTTCGGAAGGCTCGACATCGTCGTCGCCAACGCGGGTATCTGTCCGCTGACCGCGGGTCTACCGCCGCAGGCGTTCGCCGACGCCGTCGACGTGGACCTGCTCGGCGTGCTCAATCTCGTACACGCCAGCCTGAAGCATCTCAAGGCAGGCGCGTCGATCGTGGTGACCGGATCGAATGCCGCATTCATGTCGTCGATGAACACAACCGGTATCGACGGCGGTCCGGGTGGTGCGGGCTACGCCTTCGCCAAATTGGCTGGTGCGCACTATGTCAACGACTTCGCACTTGCTCTTGCGCCGTTCTCCATCCGAATGAACGCGATCCACCCGACCAACGTCAACACCGATATGCTGCACAGTCCGCCGATGTACCGGGCGTTTCGGCCCGACCTGAAGGAGCCGACCCGCGAGGAGGCCGAACTGGTCTTCCCTGTTGTGCAGGCGATGCCGGTTCCCTACGTCGAACCCGAGGACATCAGCGAGGCGGTGGTGTTCTTCGCGAGCGATGCAGCGCGGTACATCACGGGCCAGCAGCTTCGGGTCGACGCCGGTGGGTTCCTCAAAGTGAAACCGTGGTCGGCGTAAAGGGGTAGCGAGGATGGCCAGAGGGATCATCTACCTGGAAACGAGGCCGGTGTCACCGGACCGCGAAGAGGAATACCACAAGTGGTACAACGACACTCACCTTGCTGAGATCTGCTCGGTCGACGGTATCGTCTCCGCGCGCCGCTTCGCCCCGACCGACGGTGATGGTCCGTTCATCGCCATCTACGAACTCGAGTGCGACGACCTCGACGCGGTCGTGGACCGGCTCGGTGAGCTGGGCAGGAGCGGGAAGATGTCCTCGCTGGAACTGCTCGACATGGATACGCCGCCGATCCCGAAGGTCTATCGCGAGATCGGGGCATACCAGAAATGACGCCATCAACGGAGATTCAACGGCGCATCTACGCGTTGATGGTGTTGATGAAGGCCGCCGACGACCGGCTGTCCAAGGGCATCGGCACCGGCGAGTTCATGTGCGTGTACTGGCCGTCGCGCGGGCAGGAGGCCATTGCCGCCGCTATGGGTGTGACCCTGCGTGACGACGACCAGTTGGTGACGACCTACCGCGGGCTGCACGACCTGATCGGTAAAGGCGTTCCGCTGGAGGAGATCTACGGCGAGATGATGGGCCGCACCGTGGGGGCCAGCCGCGGCAAGGGTGGCACGATGCACATCGCCAAACCCGATAAGGGCGTGATGCTGTCGACGGGAATCGTCGGCGCGGGGCCGCCGGTCGGCGTCGGGCTGGCGATGGCCGCCAAGCGTAAGGGACTCGACCGGGTCACTGTCGTCAGCTTCGGTGACGGCGCGACGAACACCGGCTCGTTCCACGAGGCGGCCAACATGGCTGCGTTGTGGGATCTGCCGATGGTCTTCCTCTGCCAGAACAACATGTATGCCGAGATGACCCCGACCACCGACACGATGAAGCTCGAGCATGTCGCCGACCGCGCGGCGGGCTACGGCATGCCCGGCGTGCGCGTCGACGGCAACGATCCACTGGTGGTCGCGGACGCGCTCGCCACCGCGATCGGCAAGGCCCGCAACGGTGACGGCCCGACCTTCATCGAGTGCGTGACGTTCCGCTTCCGTGGCCACTACTTCGGTGACCGGATGCCCTACATCCCCAAGGAGCAGCTGGAAGCGGCGATGGCCGCCGATCCGGTGCCCGCTTTTCGACGCCGGCTCATCGAGCGCGGAGTCTGCTCCGAGGACGAGCTCAGCGGCATCGACGAAGGTGCGTTGACAGCGGTCGAGGATGCGTTGAAGACGGTACTGGCCGCGCCGTCGCCGTCGATGGACGAGCTCGACAGAGATGTGTACGCGACCCCGATCAAGTATCCCGTCTGAGGAAGGCCATGGACGAAAAAGAGATGTCGATGCGCGAGGCGCTGAATCTCGCGCTCGACCAGGCGATGGCCGCCGACGACCGGGTCTTCCTGCTCGGCGAGGACATCGCCGATCCCGGCGCATCAGGGCCGACCGCCGGGCTGTCGACGAAGTATGGCCACGACCGGGTGCTCGACACGCCCATCTCCGAGGCCGCGATCGTCGGTGCGGCCATCGGTGCCGCGATCGACGGGCTGCTGCCGGTCGCGGAGATCATGATCATGGACTTCATCGGCATAGCGGCGGACCAGCTGATCAACAACGCCGCCAAGCTGCGGTTCATGACCGCGGGCCGAACGACCGCGCCGATCACCGTTCGCACGCAGGTGTACGGCGGCCTCGCCACCGGGGCGACGCACTCTCAGACGCTGGAAGCCTGGTTCATGCATATTCCAGGGATGAAGGTCATCGTGCCATCGACTCCGCGTGACGGTAAGGGTCTGCTGGCATCCGCGATCTTCGACGAGGACCCGTGCCTGTTCATCGAGACGATCCGATTGCAGGGCCAGAAGGGTTTGGTGCCAACCGATCCCGGCTTCCGAATCCCCCTCGGGCAAGCTGACATCAAGCGACCGGGTTCGGATGTCACGCTGATCAGCTACGGCAGGAGTGTGCTCGAATGCCTGGCTGCGGCGCAGACGCTGGAGGAGCAGGGCATTAGCGCTGAGGTCATCGACCTGCGAACGCTGGTGCCGCTCGACGTCGACGCGATGGTCGAGTCGGTGCGACGTACTGGGCGTGCGGTCGTCGCGCACGATGCGGTTCGGTTCGCGGGGCCTGGCGCGGAGATCGTCGCCGTCCTTCAGGCGGAATGCTTCGGTGAGCTTGCAGCGCCGATCGAACGGGTGGCGGCGAGGTTCATACCGACGCCAGCCGCACCGGCCCTGGAATCGCAGATCTATCCGTCGGCGGCCCGCGTCGTCGAGGCCGTGCAGCGAACCCTTGCGAAAGCGGATGCCGGTGGCTGACTTCATCATTCGCATCCCGCGGGTGTCGGTCGCCGTGTCGGAGGCCGAGCTGACCGAGCTGCTGGTCGCTGCGGGCGAGCGCGTGGCGGAGGGAACGCCCATCTACACGATCGCCACCGAGAAGGTGGAACAGGAAATCGAAGCGGGTGCATCGGGCACCGTGCAGTGGACGGGCACGGTCGGCACCACCTACGACATCGGCGCCGAAATCGGCGTCATCACGTCATAACGAAACGCCAGGAGGACACATGGATATGAACGAGACTCGCGAGAGAATCATCTACCAAAAAGATGGGCCCATCGCGAAAATCACGTTGAACTGGCCCGAGAAGGCCAACGCGCAGGATCAGAAGCTCGCCGAGGAGGTCGACGCCGCGCTGCTGGACGCCGACCGCGACTACGACATCAAGGTGCTGGTACTCAAGGCCAACGGCAAGGGCTTCTGCTCGGGACATGCCATCGGCGACAACGCCACCGACTATCCGGCGTTCGTGGAAAACGCCATGATCACGGGTCACCCATGGAAGGCGCAGTCCGACCTCTTCGTCAAGCCGACGCTGAACCTATGGGAGTTCTCCAAACCGACGATCGCGCAGGTGCACGGCTACTGCGTGGGCGGGGGCACGCACATGGGGCTGACCACCGACATCGTGATCGCATCCGAGGATGCGTACTTCTCCTACCCACCGCTGCAGGGCTTCGGCATGCCGTCGGGCGAATGTTCCATCGAGCCATGGGTTTTCATGAACTGGCGCCGAGCCGCCTACTACCTGTTCACCGCCGAGGTGATCGACGCCAAGAAGGCGCTGGAAGTCGGCCTCGTCAACGAGGTGGTCAAGCGAGAGGACCTCGACGCGCGCGTCGACGCGATCGCCCGCCACATCGCCCAGGCCCCGTTGACGACGCTCATGCTCACCAAGGCCAATCTCAAGCGGGCCTGGGAGCTGATGGGCATGCGGGTGCACTGGCAGAGCTCCAACGACCTGGTCGCGCTCGCGTCGATCAGCAAGGACGTGCAGCAGTTGATCCAGCAGGTGTTCAAGGACAAGGTGCTGCCGTCCGAACATGCGCGCCGCCAGGCTGCGGCCGCGTCTGACGGCGCCGCCACGTAGGACCGCCTGTGAATCTCGCCGATCACGCGAACGGTGATCCCGACTCGCCGGCCCTGATCGTCGCCGAGGGCCGCACGATCACCTACGGCGAGCTGTTCGAACGGAGCCAACGCGTCGCGGCCCTGCTGCATGACGCGGGGCTGCGGCGCGGCGACGGCGTGGCCCTGGTGCTGCCGAATCGGCCCGAGTTCTTCGAGATCACCTGGGGCTGCCAGCTTTCCGGGCTGTACTACAGCGCGGTGAACACCCACTTCACGTCCGACGAGGTGGCCTACGTCATCGGCGACTCCGACGCCAGAGCCGTGTTCATCGATACCTCGATGGCGGAACTCGGGGCACGGATCCTCCAGGTCAATGACGGCGTCGATGTCCACATCATCGTCGGCGGGGCGCTACCTGGATGGCAGTCATATGAAGACGCCCTGGCCGAAAGTGGTCCTGCACCACCGATTTCGGACGGGTCCGAGATGCTCTACTCGTCGGGCACCACCGGGCGGCCCAAAGCCGTGCGGCGGCCTCTGCCAGAAGACGGCCAGGGATCGTGGGCACAGAAGGTGCTGGAGTACTCGCTCGCTCAGCGATACGACATGACCCCGTCGAGCGTCTACCTCTCGCCCGCGCCGCTCTATCACGCCGCGGGGATCAACTACACGATGGCTGTGCACCGAGTGGGCGCCGCGTCGATCCTGATGGCCAGGTTCGACGCCGAAACGGTGCTGCGCTTGATCGAGGAACATCGCGTCACGCATGCCCAGTTCGTGCCGACCATGTTCGTGCGGATGCTCAAGCTGCCGGAGGCGACCCGGGAGCGCTACGACGTCTCCAGCCTCCAATGCGTCATTCACGCCGCAGCGCCGTGCCCGGTCGACGTCAAACATCGGATGATGGACTGGTTCGGGCCGGTCATCCACGAGTACTACGGGGGCACAGAGGGATTCGCGGGCACGATCATCGACCCGGAGGAGTGGCTCGCCCACCCCGGCTCGGTCGGCAAGCCGTTCAGTCCCGTGCACGTCGTCGGCGAGGACGGCGCCGAGCTGCCTGTCGGTGAATCCGGCGAGCTCTACTTCGAGGGTGGACCGGCATTCGAGTACTTCAAAGACCCCGGGAAGACGGCGTCGGTGTCCAACGATCGCGGCTGGCGCTCGCTGGGTGATATGGGCTATGTCGACGAGGACGGCTACATGTATCTCACCGACCGTTCGACGTTCATGATCGTGTCGGGCGGGGTGAACATCTATCCGCAGGAGGCGGAGAACCTTCTGGTCATGCACCCGAAGCTGGTCGATGCCGCGGTGTTCGGTGTGCCCAACGACGAGTACGGCGAAGAGGTCAAGGCCGTCGTGCAATCGGTCGAGGGAGTGCATGTGGGGCCGGAGTTGGAGGCGGAGCTCATCGACTACTGCCGGGCGAATCTCGCCACGTACAAGTGCCCGCGCACCATCGAGTTCGACGCGGAGCTGCCGCGCGACCCGAACGGCAAGCTGTACAAGCGGCGGATCCGGGACCGCTACTGGCAGGACCGGACGTCACGAATCGTCTGACCCACCCACGCCGAAACTCACGTTTGGGCGCGAAAGTGCGAGTAAATCGCGCCAATTCGTCGAATTCGGCAGCTAGTCGAGGCTGAAATCGATGACGCCGCGAACGATCTCGCCATTGAGCTGGTCGCGATAGCCCTCGTTGATGTCGTCGAGCCGGTAACGCCGGGTGATCATCTCGTCGAGTTGCAGGAGTCCCGCCTCATAGAGCTTCGCGAAACGAGCGACGTCCACCCGCGGATTGCACGACCCCAGCACCGTGCCCACCAGGCTCTTGTTCCACAGGATGAACTCCTGCAGGTTGATTGCGATGGAACTCGTCGTGGTGGCGGTCATGCCGGTCAGCACACAGGTTCCGCCCTTGCGCGTCAGGCTCAGCGCCGCCTGGACGTCTGGCTCCGTGATCAACGAGGGGGAGACGACGACACTGTCCGCCATCACGCCGTGCGTCAAATCGCGGACCAGGTCGGTGGCCTCCTCGATGTTGGAGACGCTGTGCGTGGCACCGAATCCCAGAGCCGACTTCTGTTTGAACTCCACAGGGTCGACCGCGATGATCTGCGCGGCACCGTTGATGCGTGCTCCCTGAACGGCGCCGGTACCGATGCCCCCGACACCGATGACGACGACGGTGTCACCGGTTCTCACCTTCGCGCGGTTCTCCGCGGAGCCGTACCCGGTCGGAATTCCACACGACAACAGCGCCATTGGCAGCAACGGGAGGTGGCGATCGATCTTGACGATCGAATCCGGCGAAACCACAGTGTGTTTCGAGAACGCACCGACCTTGGACAAGTGGCCGAGGTCACGGCCGTCCGCGGTGTGATGGCGGAAGGTGCCGTCCGTCGGCATACCGGGAATCATCACCTGTGCACCCATGTCACAGATGTATTCCATTCCGGAGTTGCACCATCGACACTGGCCGCACACCGCGACGAACGATGTCACGACGTGATCGCCCGGCTCGAACTCGGTCACGCCCTCGCCCACTTCGAGCACCACACCCGAGCCTTCGTGACCGCCGATCATCGGGAACATGGAGGGCAGGCCGACGGCCTCCATCACCTCGTTCGGCGCAGACATGTCGCCGTTGCGGATGTGCTCATCCGAGTGGCACAGACCGGCAGCGGCCATCTCGACGAGCACCTCGGCCGCCCGAGGGGGGTCGAGCTCGAAGTCTTCGACTGACCACTGCTGACCCATGTCATGCAGGATCGCCGCCCGGCTCTTCATGCGACCGGCCGGAAGGTCACGGGGAGGTGCTTGGGGGAGCGGAACGGCATGCCGACGATCTTGGTGTCGTCGTCTTCCAGCAGCTGTAGATCCGTCACACGATCGAAGAGGCTGGTGAGCATGGCTTTGGTCTCGACCCGCGCGAGATGCATTCCGAGGCAGCTGTGAATCCCGCCCGCAAACGAGATGTGCGCGCGACGGGGTCGCTGAATGTCGAAGACGTCGGGGTTCTCCCACCGCTTGTCGTCGCGATTGGCCGAACCCATGCACAGGTTGACTTGAGCGCCTTCTGGAATCGTCATGCCGTGCAACTCGACATCGCGGGTGGTGTTGCGCATCACCAGCACCAACGGGGTCTCGTACCGAATCCCTTCTTCGATGGCGGCCGGAATGAGGCTCCGATCCTGCTGCAACGCATCGAGTTGGTCCGGATGTGTGAGGAGCAGCTGCAGCAGATTGCCCGAGGACCGGTATGTGGTCTCGAGACCCGCGGGCAGTAGCAGGCGCAGGAACGAGATGATCGCTTCGTCGGTGAGTTTCTCGCCCTCGATCTCCGCGGCGACGAGGTCGCCGATGACGTCGTCGGTCATGGCGCTGCGCCGCTGATCAACCTGCTCCTGGAAGTAGGTGCCCAGTTCGACCGATGCCGTCAGGCCGGCTTCGATGTCGTCGGTGATCGAGATGAGGTCCAGCGACAGCCGCCGGAACATCTCCAGGTCCTGCTCCGGCAGGCCAAGAAGTGCAGCCGTTACGCGCGTCGGGAACTCGAATGTCACCGCCTTGACCAGATCGGCACCGCCGTCGTTCTTGAACTCGTCGACGAGCTGGTCGCAGATCGGGTCGATCACCTCGGGTTCCCACTTGGTGAGCGCACTCTGCTTGAAGGCCTTGCTCACCAGGCTGCGATGGTCGTGATGCTGTTTGCCGTGCATGCCGAGGATCGTCGGCCCGAAGACGAGACCGATCGTGTTGTTGTACATCTCCGAGGCGAACACGGTGTCCTCCCGGAAAGCGGCGAAGACGCTCTCGAAGTCGAACAGAGTCCAGTTCTCGGAGACTTTGAGCTCGTCGGGCATCAGATCGCTCTCCATGAGCGTGCCGCGCCACACCGGCGCCGTATTGCGCATGTGCTCGAAGAAACCGTATGGGTCGGTCTCTATGTCGGGAGCGGTCGGCTTGTCGTGTGAATCCGTGCTGAGCGTCACAGTGCCTCCCGGACAGCAGCGTCTAGCGAGTCGGTCGCTCTATCTTTACTATTTTAGTATTCTAGGTCAAGGAAACCTGAAGGGACGTGGATGCAACGCCGTCCGGTGTGTGCGATCGAGGACCTGCCGCCAGGGAGCATGAAACTCGTGCAGGCCGGCAAGTTCGGCGTGGGCGTCTACAACATCCACGGTTCGCTGTACGCGATCGCCAACTACTGCTCGCACGAGGGCGCTCCGCTGTGCGCGGGCTACGTCGGCGGAACGACCGAGTTCGCGCCCGATGCGCCGGGCCGGGTGCGGTATGTGCGCGAAGGGCAGGTCGCACGGTGCCCGTGGCACAACTGGGAGTTCGACATCACCACGGGCCTGAACCTGGCCGACCCGAGCAAGCGGGTGCGCACCTACGAGGTGGATGTGGCCGACGGGCAGGTGTATCTGACGGCATGAGCGAAGCTTGCGAGCGAATCATCAGCACAGAATGCGCCGGCGGAGCCTGCGGGGTTGGCACATGACAGTCATCGACGCCAATGTGCAGCCGCATTTCCGGTACAACTCGGAGATCCGGCGCTATCTCTCGCCCGCGCACAAGCTGCGCGCGATCCCCGACGTCGAGCAGCAGTGGTATCAGGCGCCCGGCGGCGACTACCGCGACGACCTGTACGGCGACGGTTATCCGGGTTCCGACCCCGACACCGTGGCCCACCACCTGTTCGAGGAGGGCGGGGCCGACTACGCGATACTCAATCCGCTGACGCGCGGCAACATCGCCGACTATCTGCTGAACAGCCGGATTTGCGCGGCGGTCAACGACTGGCTGCTCGACCGCTGGCTGGAACCCGACGCGACCGCACGCTTCCGCGGCACGATCCGGGTCAACCCGGAAGACGTCAGGGGTGCGGTCGCCGAGATCGAACGGCTGGCCGACCATCCGAAGATGGTGCAGGTCGGTGTTCCGCTGCAGTCGAGGGAGCCCTACGGCAAGCCGGTGTTCGAGCCGATCTGGGAGGCGGCCGCCGCACACGGACTGCCCGTGTCGGTGCACATCAACGGTGGCAACGGCGTCGACTACGCACCGACCTTCGCGGGCCACGCCTCCACCTATCCGGGCTATGCGGCGTTCATGCCGCTGAACTCGTTCGTCCACCTGGCGACGCTGATCATCGAGGGAACTTTCAGCAGGCATCCGGATCTGCGGTTCGTCTTCGCCGACGGCGGTTACGACCTACTCACGCCGCTGATGTGGCGGCTGGACACGTTCTGGATGTCGATGCGCGACCAAACCCCGTGGGTCGACCGGTATCCGAGCGAGTACCTGATCGACCACGTGCGCTATTGCACGTCGGCGTTGGACGGGCCGACGGACGAGGACCAGGCCGAGCGGTGGCTGGATTTCACCGGCAAGGCGGATCTGCTCATGTACGGGTCGGGTTATCCGCACTGGTCGGCCTCGACGCCGGACGCCGCCGTCGTCGGGCTGTCCAGCGAACAGCGTCAAAACGTGTTGTGGCGCAACGCAAGTGACGTCTACGGGATAGCGGCAGTAGAAGGAAGTCTGACGTGACCATAACCGAGCGCACCGAAGAAGCCGTCGGCCGGGACATCGCGGTGACAATCGTCGACACCGACGTGCACCCGTTGCCGGTATCTGGTGACGTGCTCAAGTCCTACGCCCCGTCGGAGTGGAAGGACACGCTGTGGCCGACCGGCAACGCCGTCTCGCCCATGTCGTACTTCTATGACACTCCCGACGCCTACAAGACAAGCTCACTGCGCATGGACGCGAGCCCGCCCGTCGGCGGCCCGGCCGGAAGCGATCCGGAGTTCGCCGCCAAACAACTGCTGGTCGACGCCGGGGTGAGCATCGCGGTGTTGGAGCCGATGTGCGATGCGCAGCTGCCGCAGGCCGAACACGTCCTCAAGTCCACCTACAACGACTGGTTGGCCGACGTGTGGCTCGGCGAGAACAACTGGCACGGCCGCTGGCGCGGCGCGATCAGCGTGACCGCGCAGGACCCCGCTCAGGCCGCGCGAGAGGTCGAGCGGTGGGCAGGCCACCCGTACATGGCCGAGGTGCTGATGACGCCGCAGACCCGCGGAATACCTTTCGGCAGCCCACATTTCGACCCGATGTACGAGGCCGCCGCGCGCAACAACCTGCCCGTCGCCACCCATCTGATGGGTCAGACACCGTACGAGCTGATCCCGATCTTTCCTGTCGGCAACCCCGCGCACTGGCACGACTTCTTCGCGTCCTGGCCGCTGCTCTACGTGTCACACCTGATGAGCCTGGTGTTCGACGGTGCCTTCGACCGCCATCCCGATCTGCAAGTGCTCTTCGTCGAGGGCGGCTTCACCTGGGCGATGCCGGTGATGTCGCGGATGGACCGGATCTGGGAGCACCGCAAGGCCGATCTGCCGCACGTGCGACGTAAGCCGTCGGATTACGTCCGCGAGCACGTCCGGTTCACCACCCAGCCGCTCGAGGAAGTCGACGTCACCGTCTATCGCGAGTACATCGAGATGATGGACCTCGGCGACAACATCATGTTCTCAACGGATTACCCGCACTGGAGCTACGACGCACCGGACTGGGCGATCAGGCGGTTCCCGGCCGATCAGCGCGAGCGGATCATGCGCGGCAACGCGACCGCGCTGTACGGGCTGCCGTCGAGCGTCAAGTCGCTGCCCGGCGAATAGCGAGATCACTTCGTCCGGGTGGCGCGCCGCCCAGCCTCCAGTGGCACGATGGGCGCCCGCGCCGATGGACCCCGTGTGATCGCGTGCAGCCTGATCTCCGGCAGGTCGACCGACGGGTCAAGGGTGTCCAGCCAGGCGACGGCGTCGGCCACGTCGGCGGCCCGTATCGCCCACATCTCGAAGGGGACGTCCTGGAGCATCTCGGTTTCGACCGGACCGGGGGTCACGATGTGGACGTTGATGCCGTCGCGGTCGACCTCTTGGGCCAGCGCGCCCGCGAACGCGTTCATGCCCGCCTTGGATGCGGAATACGCCGTCCTTGCCATCATCGGTTCATGCGCGGCAGACGACGAGATGAACACGAAACGTGAGCCCGGCTTCATTCGTGGCAGGGCGGCCGAGGTGACGACGAAGCACGAGTCGAGATTGGCCGACATCGTCGCGCGCCACTGATCGAAAGTCTGCTTGCGGGCGTAAGTTCCGCCGAGAACGCCGGATGCGTGGACGAGCAGGTCGATATCGCCTGCCGCCTCCACCGCGGGGGCGAACTCCGCCGGATCGCTGGCGTCGGCGACCACGTACCTCGCACCCATCTCGTCGGCGGCTGCGCGAAGCGGCCCCTCCCGCCGCGCGGTCAGCACGACGTCGTAGCCGAGGTCAGCGAGCTTGCGGCCGCACGCCCGGCCGATGCCGCCGCTGCCGCCGGTGATCAACGCCGTACGCACACAGCACCTTTCAGCGCTGGCGTCGGGCCAGCGCCTGCGGCGAGAGGGCCACGATTCGCTGTTCGGGATCACCCGCGCTGAAGTACGACTGCGTGTCGGCGATATGGCGGGCAGCGAGCTTACGGGCACGCTCCCCGTCACCGGCTTCGATCGCGTCGGTCAACTTGGTGTGCACGGTCAGAGCGATCCGCCGCTTGCTCATCGATGGGTACTCGCCGCGCGCCGCGGTCTCCTTCGCCCAGATGTTGAGGTGACCTGTCCACAGCGTTTCCAGGCTGCCGACCACCGCGATCATCGTGTGGTTGCCGCAGCCGCGCACGACCTCGTCGTGGAACTGGCCGCCGATCTCGGTGAACTTGGCGCCGTCCTCGATGTGCTCGGCCATCGAGTCGTTGATCTCTCTGAGCTTCGGGATGAGGGTTTCACCACGATCGGGACGCCGCGCCGCCAGCGTCGCGCACATCGGCTCGAGTTCCTGAAGTGCGGTGCCGAGATCCGCCAGCGGCACGGTGTCGCTCTGCAACAGCAGGCCCAGCATGTAAGCCGCGCTCGCTTTGGCAGGCGCGTGTACCACCGCGCCACCTCGGTTGCCTCGGCGCACCGAGACCAAGCCCTCGGTTTCGAGAATTCGCAAGGCTTCCCGCAGTGACACCAGGCTGACGTTGAACTGCTCCACCAGGATCTCCTGGCGCGGCAACAGGTCCCCGTCGGTGAGCTCGCCGTCGATGATCTGACGGCGGAGTTCGTCGGCGACGATCTCGGCCGTTCTGCGGGCTCCGAGCCGGCGACGGGCCTCGGGGCCGATTCCGAGTGTTGTCATTGCAATGGCAATGTTAACAGCGATAGGCGTGCTACCTGCGGCCTACGGGGTCGCTATCCGACAAAAGTAACTAAGATGACAAGAAACGGCCCTGGGAGGTTCTGCGCGTGAGTGACGGAGCATCCACTCCGCTCTCTGATCTGCGCGTCGTTGAGGTCAGCGACCGTATCGCAGGAAGCTACTGCGGCAAGCTGCTGGTGGATGCGGGCGCCGACGTGGTGAAGGTCGAGCCCGCCGCAGGCGATCCATTGCGCCGCTTCACCGCAACCGGTGGAGTGCCGGCCCCAGGTGCGGATGCGCCGTTGTTCAGTTATCTCTCCGCCGGAAAGCGCAGCGTGACAACCATTTCCGATGAACTGTTGGCCTGCGCCGACGTCGTGATCGTGACCGCGACCCGATCTGCGGCCGCCGAGCAGGGCATCGATTTAGGGCGGTTGCTCGAGGCCAGGCCGGATCGCGTCGTCGTGACCATCTCCGATTTCGGCTGGACCGGGCCATGGTCGGACCGGCCCGCAACAGAGTTCACCCTGCAGTCCGACTCCGGGCTGACCGGCTTTCGCGGCGACCCGGCGGGCCCGCCCATCTCCGTCGGCGGCGAGCTGGGGGAGTACATGGGCGGCGCATGGGCCGCCTACGGCGCGATCGCCCTTCGTCGTCGGGTCCTCCGCGGCGGACCCGGCGGGCATCTCGACATGTCGATGCTCGAGGCGATCACGTTGATGCAGAGCAGCGAATGGCTGCACTCGCAGTTGTTGGTGCGGCCGCCCGTCAAACGCTCGGTCGAGGTGCCGTCGATCGAGCCGGCCAAGGACGGCTACGTCGGCATCAGCATGGTGACCGGTCAACAGTGGCTGGACTTCGCCGCGATGGTGGACTGCCCCGAGTTCACCGAGGTTCCGCAATTGCGGTTCCAGATCGGCCGGTGGGAGTACCGGGACTGGATCCGCGAACGGATCGACCCCTGGATGCGCGAGCGCACCGTCGAGGAGATCGTCGAGCTCGGACAGCTCTTCCGGTTACCGCTGGCTCCGCTCGGAAACGGGTCGACCATTCCCGACATGGATCACCTGCGCACACGCGGGGTGTACATCGACAACCCCGCGGGCTTCCGTCAGCCCCGCGCACCGTGGCTGATGTCGATTGCCGGTCCCGCGCCGGTGCGGGCCGCGCCTGCGGTCGGGGAGGCCGACGGCGTATCGGTCTGGGAGGCAAGGCAATCGATGCCATGCGCGCGGCCGGCGGAAGCACCGCTCGCCGGCGTGCGGGTGGTGGATTTCACGGCGTTCTGGGCCGGGCCCGCCGCGTCGCATTCGCTGGGGGCGTTCGGCGCCGACGTCATCAAGATCGAGTCGATCCAGCGTCCCGACGGCATCCGCTACTCCGGCGGGATGCGCACCGACGTCGACGACTGGTGGGAGTACGGCTGGGTGTTTCATGCCATGAACACCAACAAGCGGTCGGTCACGCTTGACCTGCAATCCGAGGATGGACGGAAGCTCGTCAGGGACCTGGTGCGCCAGGCCGATGTCGTGATCGAGAACTTCTCCCCGCGGGTGATGGAGCAGTTCGGGCTCGGCGCCGACGCCCTGCTCGAACTGAACCCGAAGCTCGTCGTGGTGCGAATGCCCGCATTCGGATTGACCGGCCCATGGCGCGACCGGGTCGGATTCGCGCCGACGATGGAGCAGATCGCCGGTTTGGCCTGGGTGACCGGCCTGCCTGACGGCCCTCCCGTTGCGCCGCGTGGTGCATGCGATCCGCTCGCAGGAGCACACGCGGCGTTCGCCACCCTTGCTGCGCTGGAGTTCGCCGATCGAACAGGCAGCGGTCAGCTCGTCGAGGTTCCCATGATCGAGATCGTGCTCAACGTAACCGCCGTTCAGACAATGGAATTCGAGGTTTTCGGCTCGGTCATGGAGCGCAGGGGCAACCGGGGGCACACTGCGGCGGTGCAGGACGTCTATCGGTGTGCGGGTGAGGACAGCTGGATCGCCGTCAGCGTGCGTCCCGGCGACGACCGCACCGCCTTGGCCGCACTTATCGGCGAGATCGGTATCGAGGAGTGGCTGGCAACGCAGAACGCAGGCGCGGCCGTGGAAACTCTCGCTGGAGCGGGGATTCCCGCCGCCGTCGTCATCTCGCCGTCGTTGGTGACCGAGAACCCTCAACTGGTGCACCGCGGCTTCTTCGAACGGCTCGAACATCCACGCACTGGCGAGGGCCTCTATCCGAGCCCCCCGTTCGCCCGTCTAGACGGCGCCAAGCGGTGGCTGCTCCGTACACCGCCGACGCTGGGCCAGCACAACGAGGAGGTGCTGACGGAACTGTGTGGGCTCGCGGCGGCCGATCTTGCGCGGCTGGCGGCCGACGGTGTCATCGGCACGCGGCCAAAGGGCGCGTAACCAGCCGCCCATTTGTTGGTTTGGGCGCAAAATCAGCCCGAGATCGCGCCCATTTGTTGGTTTGGGCGTGTGATCGAGAGTCAGCGTCGTGTCAGCGAGATCGGCAACTCGTCGAAGATCGTCATGTTGTTGGTGAGGTTGGGATAAGCCACCTTCGGCAGACCGAGGCTGATGTCGTCTGCGCGGCAGAGCAATTCGTCGAGGACCGCGCGGATCTCGGCGCGGGCCAGCATCGCGCCGAGGCAGTGGTGCGGTCCACCGCCACCGAACGTCACGTGCGGATTCTCAGCGCGGCCGATGTCGAACGCGAACGGGTTGTCGAAGACCTCCTCGTCGCGGTTGGCCGAGCGCAACATCGCCACTACCCGCTCGCCCTTCGGAATCGTGACGCCGTCCATCTCCACGTCGACCTTCGTGCTGCGGGTCCAGAACGTGACGGGCGACGCCCAACGCAGGACCTCTTCCACCGCGCTCGGCCGGATCGCTTCGTCCTCTCGATACCGCTCGATCTGGTGTGGGTTGGCGACGAAGGCTTCAAGCCCGGAGGCCAACGCGTTCTTGGTGGTGTCGCTGCCTGCGAAGGCGATGACGAAGAAGAAGATCTCCAACTCGTTGGCCGGGATCGACAGCGTCTCGCCGTTCTCGTCGGTGACGACCGCGGACGTCAGAGTGCTCCAGATGTCGTCGGTGGGGTTGCGCCGCTTCTCCGCGGTGAGCTCGAGCGCATACGTGAAGATCTTGCCGAACAACTCCATCGCGTTCTGCTCGGCGACCGGGTCCTCCGCCGACGCGACCTTGAGGATGCGATCGAGCGTGTCGAAGATGTCGGGTCGATCCTGCTCGGGAATGCCGATGATGTCGCCGATCACCGACATGGGCAACACGTCGGCGACGTCGGAGATCCAGTCGCCTCCGCTCGCGCTCAGGAGCCCGTCGACCATCGCCGCCGCGCGCCTGCGGATGCCCTCCTCCAGTTTGCCGATCGCCTTCGGTGTGAAGGCGTGGGACATGACCCGACGGCGCTTGAGCAGTTCGGGCGGATCCATGTTGATAATGGTCGGCGCGGAACCGACAATGCCCACACCTTGAATCAGCGGACCGTCGGTTGCGGTGAAGGAGTCGGTGTCGCGGTGGATGCGCTGGGCATGCCGGTGCTTGGTGGCCATCCAGAAGTCCCGTTTGACGGTCTTGGCCACGCCGTCGGTCAGCGCGTGGTGGAACAGGGGGCGCTCGCGGCGCAGCTCGACGAACAGCTCGTCGGGAAAACCGTTCCGCCACAAAGCGGAATCCGACAAGTCGACTGGTGTGGTCGTGGGCATGCAGGCTCCTGGTTCGGCTGTCCTTGACCTAGAATGCTTAAAATAGTAACAATAGTCGACGGACAGGGTCTGACCTGCCCAAATATTGCGCGGACGGAGACGGCATGACGGACACGATCGACGATCACACCATCGATCCGTCGGAACGTGAGTTCGGCCCGAGCGGTATCAGCCTTTCGAAGTACCGGTTCCCGACCGGCTGGTTCATCGTCGGCTTCGCCTCTGAGTTGGCGCCAGGCCAGGTCAAGCGGGCGCACTACTTCGGTGAGGAGTTGGTCATCTTCCGGACCGCCTCCGGCAAGGTCAACGTGCTCGATGCCTACTGCCTTCACCTCGGGGCGAACATGGGCGTCGGCGGCACCGTCGAGGGAGAGCACATCGTTTGCCCTTGGCACGGCTGGCAGTGGCGGGGTGACGGCACCAACGCGCTGATCCCGTACAGCAAGATCGGCTGCAAGCAGAACGTGAGGATCAAGACCTATCCCGCGCAGGAGTGGTACGGGTTCATCGTGGTGTGGCACGAGCGCCACGGCCGGGCCCCGTACTGGCAGCCGCCGGTGCTGCCCGAGCTCGAAGGCGATGACTTCTACCCGCTGCACCCGCATTCACGGATGCTCAACCGGGTCAAGGTGCATGCGCAGATGATCATCGAGAACGCGGCCGACCCGTATCACGTTCAGTTCGTCCACAAGGCCGATAGTGCCGCCAACACCACGTCGTTCAACGCCGACGGCTATCACCTGCACGCGACGGTGACCGCGAACTTCGGCGGCGGCCGCGCGTCGACATGGCTCACGCCCGACGGGCCCGTCGACGCCAACATCATCTACGACAACTACTCGTTGGGGCTCGGCATCGTGCGGTTCCCCAAGGAACTCGTCGCGACCATCGAGGTGACCGGTCAGACTCCGGTGGACGAGGACTACACCGACTACTTCTACACCCAGGCTTCGGTTCGCGAACCCGGTGACACCGGCGACAAGCCGGCAGGTCGCGCTGCGAAGTTCCTTGCGCTGCAACAGGAAGTCATCAAGCAGGATTTCTTCACCTGGGAGAACATGAAGTACTTGGAGAAGCCGAATCTGGCCCCGGAGGAGGCCCGTGACTACGCCGCTCTGCGGCGATGGGCGCATCGGTTCTATCCGGCCGAAGAGCCCTCGCCGATCGACTTCGGGTACACCGCCACCGGTGAACCGGACCCGGCGGCGGCGGGTGCCTGAAGGCGGTAGGCCGGACGGGCCGATCGGCCCGTCGCAGTTCGGTGTCGAGCGCTTCACGATCCCGGACGTATTGGACCAACGCGCTGAGCAGTTCGGTGACCGCACAATGATGTCCATCGGTGGAACGCCCGTGACCTTCGCCGAGATGCGCGATCGCTCATGTGCGGCAGCGAACCTGTTGTCCGACAACGGTGTCGCGAGGGGTGACACCGTCGCGTTGTTCACGGCGACCTGCCCCGAGTGGGTCTATTTCTGGCTCGGCGCAGCGCGGATCGGGGCGGTGACGGCCGCGGTGAACGTCGCCAACAAAGACGAATACCTGATCCACGCGCTGCGGCTGTCCCGCGCCAAGGTGGTCATCACCGACGCCGAGCGGCGTCCCCGTCTCAGCGAGGTCGTCGCACGGGTGGAGACCGTGAAAACCACACTGGTCATCGGCCATTCCTTGACCGACGCGCTGGCGTCCGCATCGACGAAGACACCAGATGACCCGTTGGGGCCAGAAGAGTTGGCGGCGCTCTTCTTCACCTCGGGCACGACCGGGCCGTCGAAGGCCGTCGCCACGACCTGGCATTACCTGTTCGCGGCGGCAGCCGGGGTGGTGACGGCGTGGGAGCTGCAAGCAGGCGACGTCGTGTGGAGCGCCATGCCGCTTTTCCATCTGAGCGCCGCGCCATCGGTGTTGGCGCCGCTGCTCGTCGGGTCGGCCACGGTGCTGTCGCCGACCTTCCGGCCGAGCGAGGTGTGGGACCGCGTACGCGACTGCGGCGCGGCGGGTTTCGCCGGTGCAGGCGCAATGGTCTCCATGCTGTGGAACCAGCCGCCCGATCCGCGTGACGCGCAGCTGCCGCTGCGGTTCATCTCCGCGGCCCCCATTTCGGCCGACATGTACCGCAGCGTCGAGCAGCGCTACGGCGCGAGGGTCGTGACGATGTACGGCATGACAGAGGCCTTCCCGATCGCGTTCAAGACCGTCTCCGAGCAGGGCGTACCCGGCACGTCCGGACAGCTGAACGCGGCGTTCGACGTGCGTATCGTCGACGGCGACGGACGATCAATGCCGGCCGGCTCGGTGGGAGAGATCGCATGCAGGCCGAGGTCTCGCCAGGTGATGAGCCTTGGCTACATCGACGCCGACGCGGTCGACTCACGGTTGGTCGTCGCGCCGCACGAGGAGTGGTTCCGCACAGGGGATCTCGGTTCGCTGGATTCCGGCGGCAACCTGACCTATGTCGACCGGGTGAAGGATTCGTTGCGGAGGCGTGGCGAGAACGTGTCCTCGGTCGAGGTCGAGACGACGGTGATGCGCCATCGCGCCGTGCTCGAGGCGGCCGCCGTCGCGGTGCCCAGCGATCTGGGCGAAGACGACATCCTGGTCGTCGTCACACTTCGTCCGGGCACTGAGCTCGACCACGCCGAGCTGCTCGACTTCTGTTCGGCACGGATGCCGTACTTCTGCGTTCCGCGGTATCTGGAAGTGCTCGACGAGATACCGAAGAACGTCATCGGGCGAGTGCGCAAAGACCTGCTGCGCACAAGGGGTCTCGGCGACGAGACATGGGACCGCGAGGGCCACGGCTACATACTGAGTCGCTAGGACGGGAGAAACATATGACGATGACCTACCAGCAGGAGTTCGTGCTCGCCGCGGTGGCCGGGCGCGCGGCCATCCTGAATCTGAACGCCCGGCACAATCGATTGTTCTCCGCAGGCGACTTCGGCGGCTGGGTCGCGACATTCCGGCACGCGGGCGCCACCTACGTGCGGGGGACGAAGACGTTCACCAACCTGCGGGACGCCTTTGACGGCGGAAACGGCCAGCGACTCGTCACCGTCGACCACGAGATCGTCGTGGACGGTGTCGAGGCAACCCAGGCATGTGTGGCGCTGTCGTTCGTCGGAGCCGAACTCCGCACCACCGGCGTCTACCGTGACCGGCTCATCTACGAGCGCGGCGGGTGGTTCTACACGTCGCGCGAGCTCGAATGGGATGTCGTGCCAAGCGAAGACGCATTACCGGTATGAGCCGGTGACCCGACGGTGACAAGGGCCATTCGCTACGAGTTCGCGTTCGGCACCTACGAGGAGGCCCTGCGCATGGTCGGCGTGCGCACTGAGCCCAGGTTCGCCGGCACCGCGGTGAGCGCGGCGCGCATCCAGCATTTCGCGGCGATGGTTCAGGACGGAAATCCGGCGTACTGGGACATCGAGTTCGCTACGGAGGTGTGGGGCGGGCTGGTCGCGCCGCCCGCGATGCTGATGGGCTGGCTCATCCCGCCGCCGTGGCTGCCCAACGGCGAGCGGCCCGTTCCCTCGATCGCAATCCGCGTGCCGCTACCGGGCACCACGTTCATCAACGCATCCAACGACGTCGAGCTCGTGACACCGATCCTTGAGGGCGACCGCCTCAACGTGGTCGAAGAAGTGGTTTCGGTGTCTCCCGAGAAGCGCACCAAGGTCGGGGTCGGTCATTTCGTCGAAACCTGCGACAGCTACTACCGTGAGCGGGGGCCACTGGTCGCCACCAACCGAAACACGTTGTTCCGCTTCACTCCTCCGGAGACGCCGTGAGTTCATACCGCAGACTGGCGTGGAGCGACGTCACAGTGCCGACCGAGCTCGCAGAGGTCGTCGACGAAATCAGCTACCAGCGCGTGGTGATGAACCCCGGTGCGACGTGGGACTACTTCCCCGGCCATTTCGACCCGCGGTACGCCGAAAGTCACGGACATCCCTCGATCTTCGTCAACACAATGCATCTCGCGGGCTTCATCGACCGGATCGCGACCGACTGGGCGGGTCCGTACAGCCGCGTGGTGCGGCGCAAGGTGTCGATGGTCGGATCCGTATACGCCGGCGACTCCATGGTCGGCCGCGGCCGTGTGGTCGACAAGCGCCGCGATACCACCGGTGACACACTGCGCCACCTGGTCGACCTCGAGATTGCCATCTTCAACCAGCGCGACGAACTGTGCTGCCCCGCCGAGGTGACCCTGGAATTGGCGGACTAGCTCGGCGGCAGCTCGCCTGCCGTCACCGTCGACTGCACCTCGGTGTACTGCGAGAGGCCTTCCGGGCCGAATTCCCTGCCGATGCCGGATTGCTTGAACCCGCGGAACGGCGCACTGGTGTCGAGCTGATACATGTTGATCCCGTAGGTGCCGGTACGGATTTCGGCCGCGATTCGCAGACCGTGTGCGACATCCGCCGTCCAGACCGACCCTGCCAGTCCGTAGTCACTGTCGTTGGCGATCCTGATCGCATCGGCTTCGTCGTGGTAGCGCAGCACCGTCAGCACGGGGCCGAAGATCTCCTCGCGGGCGATCTTCATGTCGTTACTCGCGTCGGCGAACAAGGTGGGCCGGACGTACCAGCCACGGTCATAGGGCTTATCGGGCCCGCCCACAACGACTTTGGCGCCTTCGTCGATGCCGGACTGTATGAAGCCCTGGACGCGCTGCTGCTGACGCTGGGCGACGAGTGGGCCGATGTCGGTCGACTCGTCGGCCGGGTCGCCGACGGTCAGACCGGACACCATCTCGGCGAGCGCATCGACGACTTCGTCATGTCGGCGTTCGCTGACCAGGATCCGAGTCTGTGCCACACATGCCTGCCCGTTGTTCATCAGGCCGGCCATCTTGAGGTGTTTGACCGTGTGGTCGAGGTCGGCGTCGTCGAGCACGATGGCCGCCGACTTGCCGCCGAGTTCGAGGCTGACCCGTTTGAGTTGCTCGCCGCACGCGGCGGCGATGTGTCTGCCGGTCGCCGAGGAGCCGGTGAACGCGATCTTGTCCACACCGGGGTGGCGGACAAGCGCATCGCCAGTTTCCCGGCCGCCGGGCACGATCGACACCACACCCTCCGGCAGGTCGAGTTCCTCCAGCATCTCGGCCAGCCACATCGCATCCAGCGGAGTCTCCGGCGCCGGCTTGACGACAACGGTGCAACCCGCGATCAGCGCGGGAATCATCTTCGGCATGATCAGCACCTGGGGCACATTCCACGGCACGATCGCGCCGACGACGCCGACCGGGGCACGCCGCACCTGAACCTGGCCGAACAGGCCCTGCCTGCGCTCGACCCATCCGAAATCCTTGGCGGTGGCCAGCGTCAGATACATCTGTGACAGCGCGCCGTTAGCCTGGCCCAGCCTGCTGAAGGTGCGCGGCGAACCCATCTCGGCGGTGATGAGATCGGCCATCTCTTCGGCGTGCGCGGCATAGATGCCTATGAGCTTCTCGATCTTCGCCATCCGCTGGGAGACCGGAAGCCGCGGCCATGGTCCTTCGTCAAAAGCCTTGCGCGCGGCCAGCACCGCCCTATCGACGTCCTGCGGCGAAGCCTCAGGGGTTTCGCCGATGGGTTCCTCGGTGTGCGGGGAGATCACCGTGATCCGCCGATTGGTGGCGGGCGGTCTCCAGCGGCCGCCGATGTAGAGCTCGTCGTAGGAAAGGGATCTCACGCGCGTCACCCGCCCGTCGCTCTAAAGTTGCTATTACTGCTAACATAGCAAAAAAGGAGTTTGGAGTGCCCGTGGGCGATGACTGGCGTCGATATCCGTTCGATCTGGTTCCGGGTGATCCGCATTTCGTCTTTCCCGCCGCAGAGGCGAACCACCCCACCTGTGAATCTGACACCTGGTTTCTCGCAGGCGAACTGACCGCCGAATCCAATCGGAATTTCGCTTTCCTGACGATCGTCAACAAGAACCGGCCCGGGCAGGCGGTGGTCGCCGACTTCTACACGCTCGCGCTCTTCGACCTCGACAACGGCACCTATGGCACCTACACCGACTACGACATGCCGTCGACGAACAAGAAGGCCGATGTCGCACCCAAGCTGACGGTCGCCGACGACCACCTGGACTTGACATACGACAGTCGCGCGGGGACTGCGCTCTGGCGTACCTGCCGGGACGGGGCCGGCGACCTGTTGCCCTACACATACGACGTCACCTTCTGCGGCACCGACCAGCACGGCAGCGAGATGCGGTTGGACCTGCACGTGACGCCGTCGCGCGCACCCGTGCCGCTGGGCGCGGCAACCTACGACGGGGTCATCGAATGCTTCGGCCAAGCCAACACGTACTCCTACTTCCAGACCGGTATGGCGATGACCGGAACGCTGTCGTGGGGTTCGGTGCAGGAGAAGGTCACCGGAACCACCGGGCACGTCGACCGGCAGTGGTTTCCGTTGGTGGCCAACGACGGTGGGGGGACCGGCGACATCCGCTCCCGCGCCCACGAATGGCGGACGATCAACCTGGACAACGGCGTCGACATGAGCATCTGGCGCCAGTTCGACCGGACGAATCACAATGCCCTGCAGCCATTTTCGGGCGCCACGACGAGCTCGCCGAACGCGGACCCCGAGTATGCGGACGACATCGAGGTCACCGTAATCAGCTACGTACGCTGGCCCGAGACGATCCGCACGCTGGTTCCGCCGCCCGCCGCGGCACGGTACATGCCTGATCGCCATCGCCTGACGTCGCGAAAGCTCGACCTGGACCTGACGGGGGAGCCGCTGGTGCCTGCCCCCGCACACGGCCTGCCGCTGGAGTACATGGAGGGCCCGTATCGGTACCAGGGCACATTTCGCGGCGAGCCGGTCAGCGGCTTCGCATTCTACGAACGGTCGCTGGCGCTGTACCGGGACTGGGAACTGGCGGACGTGCTCGAGGCCGCTGAGCCGGGGGAGCGAGACGAGGTCGCTCGGCTCATCGAAGAGCAGCGCTGACAGCGTCCGCCCATATCTCGTGCCGATGCTGCAGCCCCGGCTCGTTGCGGCCGAACACCAGATGTTCCCTCACTCCGGACGCGAGGTTGGCCTGTAGCTTCTCGACCAACGCGTAATCCTCGTCGCGGACGGTGCCGTGCGCGTAGTCGAAGACCGCCTGCGCGCCCGCGGCGGTCGACTCGTCCGAAATGTCCAGCGGCGTCGAGTTCTGGTGCACGGTGATCGACTGGCCGGCGACGTCACTCGGGTAGATTCGGAACAGCTCGCCGTTGGCGATTGTCGCCGACAGCACGATATTGGGGAACAGGGCGTAGATGACGACCATGTTCTGCAACGGGTCCCACTGTTCTACGTTGACGTTGTCGAGTTCGAGGATTCCGTTGAGTGGGAACACCAACCGGTGATGTTGGCCGAACGAGTCGAACACCGTGCAGTTGCTTCGTGCGATGGTCGCAAAGGTGGTCTTGTGCACGGTCGCGAAATGGTAATTCTCCGCGAAGGTGTCGATCGCGAGCTTCCAGTTGATCGGCTTGTCCAGCACCTTCTCGCCCAGGGGCGACCAGCGTCCGATGCCCCAGGCGTCGAGTTCGTCGGCCAGCGGCCCCAGGAATTCGGGGATGTCGAGCGTGGCGTCGGGGTCCAGCGCGATCCAGAGGAACCCGGCGCATTCAGTGGCCGGAAGTTGGGCCAACTTCGGTTTACCCGTTGAACTTTCCGGAAAGCCCTCCTTACCCGGAACGCCGACGAGGTTGCCGTCGAGGTCGTAGTTCCAGGCGTGGTACGGACAAACAAGACGACGCGCCGAACCGCATCCGTCGGTGATCTGTGACTGCCGGTGCAGACAGACGTTCTCGAATGCCTTCACCGACCCGTCCGATGTGCGGGTCAGCAGGATCGACCTGCCCATCACGGTCTTCGTGCAATAGGAGCCGGGCTTCGGCAGTTCGGAGACGTAGCCGACCAGTTGGGGGCTGGCGAGCATCATCTCGACGTCCCGCGCGTGCCGCTCGGCCGACGTATAGGTGTCGGCCCGTACGGTGTATTCAGCCGCGGCCAGGTCGGTCGTCTTGTCGCGGGCCAGTTTGAGCGCGCGACCGGTCAGGTCGACGAGCAGTTCGCGATCCATGCGGTCTATTTTACTATCTTTATAAAGATGGCTACAAGACAGATCGAAAAGCGGGCTGTCGGCGAAGTGCCGAACACCGACCTGGCCTACGTCGCCTGTCCTCCGTTGAATGATTCGCTAGGTCATGCGCCCGACCGCTCGCCGGGACCGAACACTACGGAAAGTCGACGGTATCCACGGGTGACGGAGTTGCCGTGGAACACCGCGTCGCTGCCGGGTGCCAACTCGTAGTCTGGCATTCTCGTCAACACCTGCTCGATACCGATGCGGAATTCCAGGCGTGCAAGGTTGGAACCGAGGCAGCGATGGACGCCTGCCCCGAATCCGAGGTGCCTGTTGGCCTGGCGGTCGAGAATGCAGCGATCCGGATCGGGAAACTCGACGGCGTCACGATTGGCCGAGGCGTAGTTGACCAAGACCGATTCACCGGGGCAGAACGTGTGGCCGTTCAGCTCGACTTCCTTGGCGATGGTTCGCGGGATGCCGTGGATGGACCCGCCGAAGCGGATCAGCTCTTCGACGGCCCGGGGCATGATGTCGGGCTCGCGGATGAGGCGGTCGCGCTCCTCGGGATGTGTCCCGAGGTAATGGAACGCGAACGACATCGCACTCGCCGTCGTTTCGAGGCCCGCTTGAACCAGGAGCATGGCGTTTGAGACGACATCAGCGAAAGACAGCCCCTCACCGTCGATCTCGGCCGCGAGAAGGACGTCGATCATGTCGTCCTGCGGTGGCGAGTCGGTTCGCACCGACACCGCGTCGTGGATGTGCTGATACAGCCCACCCCAGGCGGCCATGCGGGCTTCCTCGGTCTGCCCGTTCAGCGCTGTATCGGTCAGCTCGATACACAGCGGTACATCGTCGATCGGCATGCCGAGGAGATATTTGAAGAAGACGATGCCTGGCTGCCGCCACGCAACGTCGGCCAGATCGCCCTCACCGAGCTCGATGAAGTCGTCGATCAATCGATCTGTCTCGTCACGGATCTGCGGTGTCAACGCCTTCATTCGCGCAGGCGAGAAGTAGGGGTTGAGCACCTTGCGGAACTTCTGCTGTCGCGGCGGGTCAAGCGTGATGACGAGGTCGCCTGCGAGTTGTTCGGACGCCTCCGGGGTGGGATTGCTGGAGAAGTGCTCCCAGTCCTGAAGGATCCTGTAGCAGTCGGCATACCGCACCGCCACCCATGCGCCACCGGGTGTGGCGGACAGAAACGGAACGTCGGTGTGGGCGAACGAGGCTCGGTCCCGCATGACGGAATATACGTCGTAGAGAAAGTCGTTGTCGTTGAAATCCTCGTGGCGGAGATCCCAGTTCTCCGCGTGCTCTTCCGGTGGCTTCGGCACTAGCCGCCCTGCTGTCCGGCGGCCTGGCGTGCCAGCCGTTCTTCGTGGATCTTGACGAGTTCGCGGAAACCGAGGCGGTGGTACTTGGGCGTCGGCTGAATACCCCACTGGTCCTGCGCGGTGTCCTTGCCTTCCGCGCCCTCGGGGGGACCGAGCGGCGGATAGGGGTACTTGCACTCGAGCGCGTCGTCGGAGTAGCGGATCTTGAGCAGCTCGCTGCAGATTTGGGTGAGGCTCAAGGTCGGGTAGCCGTAGTACACCGCCATGAAGGGCAGGGTGAAGGCGCCTTCGATGACGAGGGCGACCAGGCACACCAACACCGCGCGCTTGATCCATTTGTGCATGCGTGCGTAGTAGGGAGTGGTGCCCGGCGGTAGGTCCTCGGCGGGCGTCTGTTCTTCGGTGGAAGCAGGTGTGGTCATTGTTGTTCCTTAAACCTGTTCAGTCGGAGAAGATTTCGCGGTTGACGGTGTGGAGGTAGGGGATCGCAAGGAAGGGGGTGATATAGAAGATGTCGTAGAGCCACCAGCCGATCACCGGGAAGACGACCCCGGCGTAGCGCACGTCGGCGAACATCGTCATGTTGAAGACGTAGGCACACCAGATCACGACGCCCATCCAGCAGGTGACGATCATCCACTGGTGACCCCAGTGCTTCATCTGAAGGAATCCGATCGCCGCGGCGACCCGCATCGAGAACACGGTGAAGATCAGCCCGGCGACATACGCCTTCTCGCCTGGCCCGGCGGCCCCGCCTACCCACAGCTCGTTGTAGTGCCAGAAGTAACCTGCGTCGAACATGTTGCCCCACCCGACCATGAGCACCCGGTTGATCAAGGTGTGGTTGGCGACGAGGTCGAGTGCCCAGCCGAGGCTGTTGAGCATGCCGTCGATCAGGACCAGGTACCCGATCAGCGTGACGATCATGGGCCGGACGGAGAGGCCGGCTCGCAGGGCTTGCCGCTGTAGCCACACCCCTCTCATGAAGATGGGAAAGCCGATCAGGCCGGGTGCCCACATGCCCATCAACGCGGCGCCGACGATCATCCATTTGTCCGCGCGGCGCTGCGCCTTCCGGGACTCGTTGTGGTGCGTGTCGAGGCTGACCAGGCCCTCCTGCGTCGCGGGTGTCTTCACACCCGAAAGACGGTTCAGCAAGGGCAGGTTCACAACTCCCACCAGCCCCTGGCGAACGACATGTACAGCTGTATTCCGAACATGATGAGCAGATAGCCGTAGATGACGATCTGCAGGACGATGAGCGCCCGCTTGCGCTTCTGTTCCTTCTGATCCATTCGATTACTCCCTTCTAGAGCAGGCTTGCCGCGGCGATTTCGCGCAGTCCGTCGGTGATGGCGCCGTCGGTGCTCAGCGGCGCGAGGATGGCTGCTTCGGCGGCGTCGAATTCGCTTGCTCCTGCGGCGATCAGCAGCGCGGCCGTGACAAGCACCCTGGTGGACGGGGGCTCGAAGTGGAAGGCGTCGTCGGCCGACCGGATCGCCACCGCACACTGCACCAGCCGCTGTGCCGAAGTCAGTGGAATGCCGGCTTCGGCGACGATCACCTCGGCCTCTCGGTCGGGAGGCAGATACCGCATCGGAAGTGTGACGAACCGTTGACGGAAGGACGGCTTGAGCTCCTTGAGTGAGCTGCGATAGGCGGGGTTGTACGAGCACACAAGCATGAATCCGGCTGGCGCGCGCACGACTTCGTCGGCCCGGTCCAGATAGAGGGCGCGGCGGTGGTCGGTCAGCGAGTGCAGGATCGCCAACGAGTCGTGGCGGGCTTCCACCACCTCGTCGAGGTAGCAGATCGCCCCGGCCTTGACCGCTCTGGTGAGCGGTCCGTCGGTCCACACCACGTCCCCGCCGGTGACCATGAATCGGCCGACGAGATCGGAACTGGTGAGGTCGTCGTGGCAGCTGATCGTCACCACGGGTCGCTGCAGCAGCACCCCCATGTGTTCGACGAACCGGGTCTTGCCGCAGCCCGTCGGACCGGTGAGCATCACCGGGATGTGGCG
Source organism: Mycobacterium sp. (assembly GCF_032159565.1). Lineage (GTDB taxonomy): Bacteria > Actinomycetota > Actinomycetes > Mycobacteriales > Mycobacteriaceae > Mycobacterium. The sequence goes on along the minus strand of NZ_JAVHWR010000086.1, from coordinate 6,527 downwards.
CTGGAAGGCCTGCTCGAACAGCTGCACTTCGTTGCCGTTGGCGAAATAGGTGTCTGACGTCATTTCGTCCTCAATCGTGGATTGGTCATGCAGCAACCAGCTCGCGGTGGACATGGGCGAGTACGCGCGGTAGCTCCTCGATGCGCCGGATGCGCTGGGAACGCCTCGGCCCGAACACTTCTGGAAGTGGATCGACGCGCGTCGGTCCGACGCCGACGTAGTACACCGAGACTCCGGCGTCGTTGGCTTCCTCGACCGCATGCGCGGCGTCGGCCCACGCGTAGCGGCCCTCGTAACCCTCGTCGGAGATCAGGCCGTCGCCGATGACGATCAGCAGACGCCGTTCGGACGGCTGCGCGAGCAACCGGCTGGTCAAGTGCCGAAGTGGCGCACCGAGCCTGGTGTATCCGCCGGTGGCCAGGCCGAGCTTGCTGGGTGGCACGAACCGGCGGTCCTCGAAATCCTTGAGGCACCGGACTTCGACCCGGTGCCGGGTGTTACCTGTGAACACGAACACGCCGTGCCGTTCGCGGGCCAGCGTCATCGCGCGGGAAAGCGCGTCGGCGCAGGACAACTCGAGTCGGAAGATTCGTCCGCCGTACACGCCCAGCGACGAGCTGCCGTCGAGCAGCAGCGCGGTGCTGACATCGCGACTGCTGGGCAGCAGCTCCCGGAAGATGCGCGGCTCGGTGGCCTCGCCGGCGGTCAGGTCGATGTAGTGGCTGACGTACTGCTCGACGTCGAGGTCGGCGCCGTCCTCGAGGCCGCCGGTCATCGCACGGTGGGTGTGCTCGGTGAACCACCTCCGCAGGTCCGTGGCAACTGGCACCGGTTCGCGCGACCTGTGGGTGTCCGCGCGCTCCAGAACCGCCACGTGGTCCGGCAGGAAGCGCTTGGTCCACATATTCCACTCGGGGTACGGGATCCCGGGCCGGTGCTCCGGAGTGATGTCGAGGTCGTTGTCCTGCGGCCGGTTCGGCGGCGGCAGATTCGGATTGCGGACGCCGCCGTCGCCGCCCACCGGGACGGAATACGGTCGAGGAAGACGCTTCTGCGTCGTGGTCCACGGCATTCTGCCGAAGCTGCGCCGCAACTTGTCGGCCAGTCCCTGCGGCATCGTGTAAGCCAACGGCAGTGTGCCCAACAGCGGATGCACGTCCAGCGGCTGACTCGTCTGTGCCAGCGCGATCGCCTCGGTGAGCATCTTCTGGGCGTCGGTGTCCGCGGCGGCCTTGCCGATATCGGGCAGCACCCGGTGCAGCTCCGACAGCAATCCGGGCCAACGCGATGCGATCCATCCGACGGCAACTCCGGCTTCGACGAGTAATAGGGCACGCAGTTCGCGGACCGACAACTCATTCAACCGATAGTTGGTGAGGCGATCCTTCGACGGTGAACATTGCAGCGCGACACCGCATGTCAGGGTTCTGCGTGTGCATTCCGGCGCAACCGGATACGGCACGTGTACGTGCGTGAGTGTGGCGTTCAAACCGAATGTGCGGTGCGTTCCCGTGACCAGCCGGACGCCCTCACGGCGCTGTTCGCTCAACGCAACGGCCGTCACGGCACAGCTGCGTTCCAGCGCCATCGCGTGGCCATCCGACAGATCGGTCATCGCGAACTCAGAACGTCCCGATGTTGGAGAACATCCAGTACCAGAACCAGATGATCAGGATGGTGCCGCCCCACGCGCCGACGTAGCGCAGGATCTCCCACAGATATGCCATGTTCAGACCTCCTTGGACTTGACGTACGACGAGGTCATCGGACCTCCAGGCTTCGGACGGCGGTGGCGACCAACTCGCGGAGCATGCTGTCGCGCGCCAACTCGCCCGACGTCGTGCTGAGCACGCCGTACACGCCGAGCAGGAAGAACACCGCGCTGCAGAACGGGTCCACATCCGGGTGTGTCTCGCCCTGCTCGCGCGCACGATCGATCTCCTCGACCAGCAGCACGATCACCGGATGGTCGGTCCATACCTCGTCCTGACGCGGGCGGGACGGTGAGAAGTGCATCGCAAGAACGTCTTTGAACAACAAACTGCCGAGCCGGTCCTCAACGGAGATCACCAACTCCACGGCTTTCAACAGCGTCGTGGCCACATCGCGGGGCTCTTTGAGGAATCGGCTCAGGTCAGCGGCGATTCGTGATTCCTCAAGGGATTCCATTTCCAGCACCACATGCTCCTTGGTGGGGAAATGGAAGAAGAAGGTGCCGTGGGCGACGCCCGCGGAGGTGACGATCGCGCCGACGTCGGCGGCGGCCATACCGGTGCGTTTGAACTCCGCTATGGCGGCACGCAGGATCCGGTGGCGCGTCTGCAGCCTGCGGGTTTCCCGCGTGGTGGCTTTGACCGACGTTGTCATGGCGTGAGGCTCTCAGTCCGAGAAGATTTCGCGGTTGACCGAGTGGAGATAGGGGATCGCGAGAAACGGTGTGATGTAGAAGATGTCGTAGAGCCACCAACCGATGACCGGCAGCACGACGCCTGCGAAGCGCACGTCGGCGAACATCGTCATGTTGAACACGTAGCCGCACCAGATGACCACGCCCATCCAGCAGGTGATGATCATCCACTGGTGACCCCAGCGCTTCATCTGCAGGAAGCCGATGGCCGCCGCGATCCGCATGGTGAAGACGGTGAAGATGAGGCCGATCTCCCAGCCCTTCTCACCGGGTCCCGCGGCGCCGCCGATCCACAGCTCGTTGAAGTGCCAGAAGTAGCCGGCGTCGAACATGTTGCCCCACCCGGTCAATAGCACGCGGGCCAGAAGCGTGTGGTTGGCCACCATGTCGAGCGCCCATCCCACGGTGTTGATGGCGGCGTCGATGATGACCAGATATCCGAGCAGGGTGACGAGCATCGGCCGGACCGACAGCCCGTCCCGCTGCGCCCGCCGCAAGAGCCACACTCCTCGCAAGAAGAGCGGGAGGCCGAAGACCCCGAGCGCCGCTGTGCCGATCAGGACGCTGCCTGAGATGAGCCATTTGTCGGCTTGGCGCTGGGCGAGCTGAGACTGCTCGTCGTGGTCGTCGAGCGACAGCCCGCCAGCCTCCGATTTGGCGTCGCCGCCGCGGCCGCGCAGGTTCAGCGTAGGCAGATTCATGCTTCCCTCCCGCGGCTAGACCCCCTTGTTGTAGTTCAAAGACTGACTGAAGTCAATGACTCAAGTAAGGGAACTGCGCGGCCTCGGCGTGAGGCGTTCTACGGCTGAATGCTGCGCAGCGTTCTGGCCACGTAGTCGTCGAGCATGGCCCCCCGCGTCGGCCAAGTGGTCGTGGTGGTCAGCAGCGCATAGAGCCCGAGCAGGAAGAAAACCGCGCTGTTCATGGGATTGACGTCGCGCGCCACGCGGCCATCAGCCTGAGCCTTCTCGATCTCCTGGGCGACCTGGACGATGAGGGCGTGGTCCCTACCGTCCTCGGCAGGCGGGCGAGTCTGCGAGAAGTGCAGCGCAAGAAAATCCTTGAAAAGCAGTGCTCCTAGCCGTCGCTCCAGGATCACCACCAGCCGCATCGCCTCGTGCAGGGATGCTTTCAGATCATGTTTGGATTGCAAGAATCGGTTGAACTGGTTGGCAATGCGCTGCTCTTCGCGTCGCTCCAGCTCCAGCAGCACGTATTCCTTGGTGGGGAAGTGGAAGAAGAACGTGCCATGCGCAACCCCGGCCGCGGCGACGATTGCGCCGACATCGGCGGTTGCCATGCCCGACCGCTTGAACTCAGCGATCGCAGCGCCGAGAAGACGTTCTCTGGTCTGCAGGCGTTTGGCTTCCCGCGCCGAGAGTTTCTCCGCCGCCATCGCCCGTCTTTCTGCTGACTTATTGATTTGAGTCAGTATTCCACGTTAGATGACACAATTATGCGCAGAGTCATTCAGTTCTCCACCGGCAACGTCGGACGTCATTCGTTGCAGGCGATCATCGGACGTCCGGACCTCGAACTGGTCGGCGTGCACGCCTCCAGCCCCGACAAGATCGGCCGGGACGCAGCCGAGCTCTGCGGGCTGGAGAAACCGACCGGAGTCATCGCCACCGACGACGTGGGTGCCTTGGTTGACCTTGGGGCCGATTGCGTGGTCTATACATCCCGGGGTGAGACGCGGCCGATGGAGACCATCGGCCAGATGGCTCGATTCCTGTCGGCCGGCACGAATGTCGTTGCCACGTCTATGGTCTGGCTGGTCGCACCGCGTTATGCCGACGACTGGCTGCGGGGTCCGTTGCAGAGTGCGTGCGATGCGGGCAACTCATCGCTCTACGTCAACGGGATCGATCCCGGCTTCTCGGGCGACACGCTGGTTCACTCGGCGGTCAGCCTGACCACTCGTGTCGACTCCATCACTGTTCAGGAGATCTTCGACTACGCGAACTACGACGACGCCGAGTTCACCGGTGCCGCGATGGGATTCGGGATGAAGCCGGACGACGACACACCGTTGGCTTTCCTGCCCGGGGTCATCATGTCGATGTGGGGCGGTCAGGTGCTCAGCCTTGCAAGCAATCTCGGTATCGGGCTGGACGAAGTGCGCGAGCGGTCCGAGCGCTGGTTCACCCCGCAACGCATCGACTGCACCATGATGACGGTGCAGCCCGGCGGCATGGCCGCGGTCCGCTTCGCCACCGAGGGCGTTCGCGATGGCGTGCCCGTGATCACGCTCGAGCACGTGACGCGGCTGACCAATGCGGCTGCGCCCGAATGGGAGTACCCGCCCGACGGCCACACCGGCGTACACCGCGTCATCGTCGAGGGCAAACCGCGGGTCGAGATGAACACGCACGTTTCGCATCCGGTGCTCGACTCAACGGATGCCGGCTGCATCTCCACCGCGGGCCGGGTCGTCAACGCGATCGATTGGGTCTGCGACGCCCCGGAAGGGTTGATCTCGGTCGAAGACGTGCCGCTGTCTGCAACCATGCGCGGTTTGATGTGGGCTTGAGTTCGTTCAGGCCGTGACGAATTTGCGCAACGGTCGCGCTGCTGTCTCTCGCATCGTCAGAACCGTTGCGAGGGATACGACGGCTGCGAGGATCACGTAGTACGCGGGCGCCAGCGGGTTACCGGTGCGGTCGGTGAGCCAGGTCGCCACGTACGGCGCTGTGCCGCCGAAGATCGCGACCGAAATGTTGTAGCCGATCGAGTACGCGCTCGATCGCACCCGGGTTGCGAACAATTCGGCGGCGGCGGCCAATGCCGTCGACGCGAACACCGCCTCGATGGCGGCCAAGCCGGCGTGCGCGGCGATCGCCCCCACCAATGATCCCGTATTGAGAAGCAGGAAAAGGGGATACGCGAAAACGATGAATCCGACCGCGCCCGCGATCAGCAGCGGCTTGCGTCCGATCCGGTCGGACAGGGCACCGAGCGGCGGAATCAGAATCAAAGCGGTGAGGCTGGCAACGGTGATTGAGATGAACGCGTCCATCTTGGTGAATTCGAGCGTCTTGGTGAAGTAGCTCGGCAGGAACGTGAACACCGTGTAGAAGCCGACGTTGTGGATGACGACCAGCCCGAAGATCTGAAGGATCGGCCGCCACGACGTCGTCAGGGCCTCCTTGAGCGGCGACTCCGAGAGCTCGCCTTCTTCCTGCAGCTCTTCGAACTCAGGGGTGTCGCGCAGCCGCAGCCGGATGTAGAGCCCGACGCTGCCGAGCACGCCCGCCAGCAGGAATGGAATGCGCCATCCGTAGGACTCCATGGCCGCTTCGGGAAGCACCGCCTGAAGCACGGTGACCGTGATCGATCCCAGCAGGAAGCCGAGGACGACCGACCACACCAGGAACGAGACGACGAACCCGCGATGCTTGTCCGGCGCGTACTCAGCGAGGAAGCAAGCGCCACTGCCGTATTCACCGCCTGCCGAAAAGCCCTGCAAGCAACGGAGAAGAAGCAGCAGTATCGGGGCGCCAACGCCGATCGAGTCGTAGCTCGGTACCAAACCGATCGCGAACGTCGACGCCGACATCAACAGGATCACGATCGCCAGCACGCGCTGGCGGCCGATCCGGTCCGCCAAGGGGCCGAAGAAGAACCCGCCGAGTGGTCGCATGAAGAAGGCGGCCGCGAAGATCGCGAAGGTGTTGAGTAGCGCCACCGTGTCGTCGCCGGACGGGAAGAACTTGTCGGCGATGTAGGTGGCCAGAACGCTGTACACCGCGAAATCGAACCACTCGACAGTATTGCCGATCGCCGCGCCGGCCACAGCTTTGCGCACGGCTGCGCGGTCGGGCCGATGTGAAACGTGCTCGTCATGCACGGTCATGGCGCTCCTCCCTCTGTGTCGAACTGCGCGTGCGGTCTGTCGGTGATGAACATGTGGCCTGGCGCGTGAAAGATGGCCAACGACGGCTTGGCTTTGAGCGCGACCGCCTGCGGTGTCACGCCGCACGCCCAGAACACCGGCACCTCGCCCTGTCCGATCGTAACCGGGTCGCCGAAATCGGGGGCGTCCAAGTCCGAGATGCCGAGTTCGGCGGGGTCGCCTGCATGGACCGGGCCGCCGTGCATCGCCGGGAAGCGGGCGGAG